>CAVZHX010000001.1:0-408922 GCA_963775165.1 uncultured Pseudomonadota bacterium
GATTGGTCCAGCAAGTTCTGCAACAAAAGCAGCAGGTGACTGCTTACTTGAACGGCAAAGAGACCGTGGTGCGCTGGTTATTTGGCCAGGTGATGCGACTGGCGAAAGGGCAGGGAAATCCTCAGGTGATCGAGCAGGAGCTTAACCGCCAGCTATCCGCCATAAAGGATCAAGTGTAAGCGATAATTGGGGAAGGATGTCACCCTACCAATATATTGCTCATCACTTGACGATTTGTCTGACATTTGATAACCTCAACCCAGTTTCTCGGGTTTTACCATGAGGTCACCGATTGTGAGCCTTTTTGGTTACATATCCACTGCTCTGGCAGTAAAAAGCGGGCACCATACCGGGGTGCCCGTTTATATTTTAACTGGTCTATTACGAAGTACTTTTAGGAGAATATACGAATGACCGAACAAATAAATGCTTTTCAGATGGCCCAGACCCAATTCGATCATGTTGCACGGGGAATTGAATCTAGATCCGCAGGTGGCCGAAATATTGCGCTGGCCAGCACGTGAATTCAAATTCCAGATCCCCGTGCGCATGGACGATGGTTCCATCCGGGTTTTCTTTGGTTACCGTGTGCAGCACAGCGATGCGCGTGGCCCATCTAAGGGCGGAATCCGCTTCCACCCATCCGAGACCCTGGACACCGTGCGTGCCCTGTCGATGTGGATGACCTGGAAGACGGCGGTAGCCGATATTCCATTGGGCGGTGGTAAAGGCGGCGTGGCGGTTGATCCGGCCACTCTGTCCGTAAATGAGAAGGAAAAGCTGTGCCGCGGCTGGATCGACCAGATCTGGCGTAATATCGGTCCCCGGCAGGACGTCCCGGCCCCGGATGTCGGCACGACCCCGCAGATGATGGGCTGGATGATGGATGAGTATTCCAAGCTGGTTGGCGAGTATACCCCCGGCGTAATTACCGGTAAGCCGGTCGGCGGCGGCGGTTCCCTGGGGCGCACGGAAGCCACCGGTTACGGCGTCATCTATACCGTGCGCGAGGCGATGAAGCATTTGAAACTGGACCCCGCCAAATCGGTCGCCGCCATTCAGGGCTTTGGCAACGTCTCTCAATACGCCGCGATTGGATTTACCGAGCTGTTGGGCGGCAAAGTGGCATGCGTATCTTACTGGGATCGTGATGATCGCGACGCTTATACGGTCAGCCATCCCGATGGGATTAACCCGCGCTTCCTGCAGATCGATCACCGATATATACGGCTCGATCGACAAGGATAAAGCGCGCGCAGCCGGCTACATTATCGAAAATGGCGACGAATGGATTTGCAAGGATGTGGATGTTCTCATTCCCGCTGCGCTGGAAGGCCAGATCAATGCCGAAACGGTCAACACGCGTCAGCAGCCGGGTAAGCTGGTGGCAGAAGGCGCCAATGGCCCGACCACCCCCGAGGCGGACGAATTCTTCGAACGCAACAACATCTTCGTCATCCCCGATTTCCTGTGTAATGCCGGCGGCGTGACTGTGTCTTACTTCGAAAGCGTTCAGAACGATATGAACTTCTACTGGACGCAGGAAGAGGTTTTGCAGCGCCTGGATACCAAGATGACCCAGGCGTTCAACGGCGTCCTGGAAATGGCGGCAGGCGAGAGGAGTCTACATGCGCGATGCTGCCTATATGGTCGCCATCGGGCGGGTCGTTAAGGCGATGGAGCTGCGCGGCTGGATATAATCCAAAAATTTGTTGTAAAATAAGGGAGGCGTTAAAACCTTATAATTAAACCAACTTTTCTTTTCCGTCGTTCGATGAACGACGGAAAAGAAAAGTGCGCCGATCCACAAGACTGAACTCCAACCAACGAGAGGACTGCAATCATGAAAGTATCCGTACTGCAAGAAAACCTGGCACGTGGACTCAGTATCGTCTCGCGCGCGGTGTCCCCGCGCAGCACGCTCCCCGTCCTGGCAAACGTACTGATCGCCACCGACGAAGGTCGATTACGCTTATCAGCCACCAACCTGGAATTGGGTATCACCTGCTGGATCGGTGCTAAGATTGAGGAAGAGGGTTCGACGACAGTCCCGGCGCGCACATTTAATGATTTAGTCAGCACCCTTTCGGACAAACAGGTGGATATGCTGCTCAACGTGCGCACGCAGACCCTGAACGTGCACAGCGGGGCATCCAACACGGATCTTAAGTGCATTGACGCCCAGGAATTCCCACCCATGCCGGTCGCCGACATCGCTCAAGGCATCCCCCTGAACGTGGCTGATCTAAAAGAGATGATCCAGCAAGTGGTCTTTGCCGCCTCGACCGACGAAGCGCGCCCAATCTTGACTGGCGTGCTGGTGACCGTAAACGGCAACAAAATTGTGCTGGCTGCCGCTGATGGATTTCGTCTGTCCGTGCGCAAGGCGGAGCTTTCAGCCCCGCTGCAGCGCTCGATCACCGCAGTCATCCCCAGCCGGGCGCTCAGCGAGCTGGCGCGCGTCGCCAGCGATGGCGATCAGACCCTCACCATGGTGCTGCCGCCCGGCCGCGGCCAGGTAATTTTCCGGCTGAAAGATGTGGAGCTGATTTCGCAGTTGATCGAAGGCTCCTTCCCGCCTTACGAGCAGATCATCCCGCGCCGTTTTGAAACCCGCGCGGTGCTCTCCACAGGCCAGTTTCTTAAAAGCCTGCAAACAAGCCGAGATCTTCGCCCGCGAAGGCTCGCACATTGCCCGCATCAACATCAAACCCGGCGGCGAATTGCAGCCTGGAACGGTCGAAATCTCCGGCCAATCCGAAGAGACCGGATACAACCAAAACGTGGTCGATGCCACCATCGAAGGGCATGATTTGTTGATTGCTTTCAACGTGCGCTTCTTGCGAGAAGTATTGGATGTGGATCAGAACCCCCAACGTGGCGCTGGAGACCACCGGGGAAACCAGCCCCGGCGTGGTCCGCCCGGTCGGCGGGGATGCAGGCGAAAATGATTTCGTGCATGTCATCATGCCCATGCACCTGGGCAATTAGGATTTGCAGTCATCCTACAAATTGCAGGTTGGCGTCCAAAAGAGAGGCTGCCAGCCTGTAATTTTATAACTTCATGACCCTGCCTCCGGCTTCATCCGACCGCACGCTCAATATTTATCTGTCCCTGGCCCAATATCCCGATCCTGAGCACCCAGATCCGCGCCCGCATGCGCCGCGGAATTATTCCGCCGCGGCGTAATCTACCTCCCAGGCTTTCGAGGCCGAAGTGCGCGAAGAGCTATCCGCTCCCAGGCCACGGAAGGATTGCATGATCCATTTGCTGAAGAGCCGACGAAATCTGGGAATTGCGCCTGTATGCGGGTGCGCGATCACATGACCGATTTTTATTTCGCCTACAACCTGCCCTATGATCTTTTCGAACAGATCGTGCGCGAAACGCTGGCCGAGCGCGGCGCAGGACCGGAGGACATTCAGATCTCTTTCAACCCGGAGCTGGCCCCGCAGAACATGCTTTTCGAGCAGGCCCTGGCGATTGAAAAAATGCCCCAGCACGAACGGACCGGGCCGAGGCCCGCCTACGGGAAATCAAAGTCGTGTTGATCCGCACGATGATCAGCGACCAGCTGGCCTATCTGAAGATCGCCAAGGAATGGTTCACGATCGCGGACCTGCTCGAGATCCGCAACCGCAAGATCGGCCATGGCAAGATCGGCGGCAAGGCGGCCGGGATGCTGCTGGCAGCCCGCATCCTGGCGGAGGCCGGCGACGATGAAGTGCGCACCTGCCTGCGCATCCCCGAATTGTATCTTCATGGGCGCCGATATGACCTACACTTTTATGGCGTTCAATGGGTCTGATGCACTGGGCCGACCAGAAATATAAACTCGAAGATCAGATCCGGGCAGATTATCCCGTCATTCAGGAGGAGTTTCAAAAAGGAGAGTTCCCCCCGGATATCCTGGATCAATTGCGAGGTCTGCTGGAACAGGTGGGCAAAGACCGCTGATCGTGCGTTCTTCCAGCCTGCTGGAGGACAATTTCGGCACTTCTTTCGCCGGGAAGTACGAGAGCTATTTCTGCCCAAACCAGGGCACGCCGGAAGAGAATCTGAAGAATCTCACCCAGGCGATTATCGCGGATTTATGCCAGCAGCTTGAACCCGGATGCGCTGCTTTACCGCCGCAGCCAAAGGACTGCAGGATTACGATGAACGTATGGCGATCCTGATCCAGGTGGTGCAGGGAGAACAATATGGGCATTATTATCTGCCGCAGATCGCCGGGGTGGCTTTCAGCCGGAACTTATATCGCTGGTCGCCGCAGATCCGCCGGGAGGATGGTTTCGTCCGCATGGTCTGGGGATTGGGCACGCGTGCCGTCGATCGGGTGGGCAACGATTACCCCCGCCTGGTGGCGATCAGCCATCCGCTGCTCCACCCGGAAGCATCCACCAAGATCGATCCGGCGTTACTCGCAACAATACGTCGATCTGATCGATCTGGAAGAAACGAATTAAAGACCTTATCGGTCTATGAAGTTCTCGATCCGCATTACCAGCCGCTGCGTTATCTGGCCCAGCTGGACCAGGGCGGTTACCTGGCCCCATTGCGGAGCGTGCTGCTGGGGGACAATATCCATAATCTGGTGCTTACCTTTGATGAGCTTCTCCGCCGCACCCCGCTGGCAAATCGTTTGAAAAACATGCTGAATACCCTGGAAGAGAATTATCAGTCGCCGGTGGACATTGAATTCACCGCCCAGATCGAGGACCCCTTATCGCTCCAGCCCGACATGCAGATCAGCCTGCTGCAGTGCCGCCCGCAAAGCCAATGATTGAGACCGAAGCGCGCCTTCCGCAAAAGCTGAAGAAAGAAGACATCGTTTTTTCCACCCGGCGCATGGCTCCCCAAGGCAGGGTTTCTCAAATTCGTTATGTTCTTTTTGTCCGCCGGAGTGCTACTTCTCCCTGCCCACACCAGCAGAACGCTGCCAAATTGGGAAACGCAATCGGGAAACTCAATGCTGCCCTATCGGGCGAGACGTTCATCTGCATCGGTCCTGGCCGTTGGGGGACATCCAACCCGGATCTAGGCATCAAGATCACCTATGCAGATATTTATAATACGTGTGCCCTGGTCGAGTTGGCCGGTAAAGGTATCGGGGCTGCGCCGGAGGCATCTCTTTTGGAACGCATTTCTTTCAAGACCTGGTCGAATCGAATATTTATCCTCTGGCGCTCTATCTGGGTGATTCCGGCGCGGTATTCAACCGGGATTTCTTTTACAACACGCCCAACAGCCTGGCGAAATTTGGCCTCAATGACGGCAATCTCACCGGTTGCCTGCGCTTGATCGATGTGAGCGATTTCCGTCCAAAATACCACCTGGAATTGGTGATGGACGATGATCAGGGACGTTCGGTGGCATATCTGGAGCATGATTGACCGGTAACAGCCGGAAGATGGTGGCCCAAATCCAATTCGAGCGAGGAAGGGCATGAAGAAATTTATTGCGGTAGCCGGTAACATCGGCGTAGGCAAGTCAACCCTGGTAGCGTTCTTGTGCAAAAAACTGGGTTGGGAGCCATTTTATGAGCCCGAAGCCGAAAACCCCTACCTGGCAGATTTTTATCAGGACATGCGCGCCTGGGCGTTCCATTCTCAAATTTTCTTCCTGACGCGGCGGCTGCGCATGCACCGCCAGCTTACCATGCATCCCACTTCGGCCATTCAAGACCGCAGTGTTTACGAGGACGCCGAAGTTTTCGCCCGCAACCTGTACGACCAGGGGCTTTTCGATGAGCGCGATTACCAATCCTATCGTGAGCTTTACCACGTTCTGGCGGATTTTTTGCCTCCTCCCGACCTGGTGATATACCTGAGAGCCTCTGTACCTACATTAATCGAGCGCATTCACAGCCGGGGACGGGATTATGAACGCCAGATTTCTGGCGAATACCTGGAACAAATCAACCGCTTATACGATGAACTGGATCAGCACTTTCAGCCTGTGTCCGGTCCTGACCGTTCCGGCGGACGACCTGGATTACGTTGCCAATTCCCATCACCTGGATCTGGTGGTGCGCAAAGTTCAGGAAAAGCTCACTGGAAAAGAGGAAGTCATATTTAAGCCAGAAGAGGTCGCCTGACCGGCCAGTCTCTATCAGCGTCCGCTGTTGGAATAATAATCAGACCGAATGGCTAAAGAGAAAATATTTCCTTTTATCGATACTGATTTTGGTCCTGGCTGTACTGGCAGTTCTGGTGGACGTATACCTATGCCCTTTTTTTTGTCCAACCATATACTGGCTTTGACCTGATCTACTCGAACGGTTTCCGCATAACCGAATGTTTTTTCATCTACCCCCTCGTCTTTCCGTCCGGACCGGCCCAGAAAGCAATCTCTGCTGAGACGGGGACCGCCTCCTGGCAATTAATTCGGTCAGCCTGACAGGAAAATCAGGCTTAAGCCGGCCTCTAATCTCCAGCTAGCAGAACCCGGCAGCACGATCGACTTATTGATCCAGCGCGACGGCCAACAGCAGAAGATAGCCTGGGTGTTTCCCGGTCCAAATCTGCCTGAAATTCTGGATCGAGCAGCTCTTGGTCTGGGTTCCCTATGCGTTCTGGCTCGTTGGACTGCTGACCACAATTTTATTGAGTTATAGCGATGCGCGCCGCCGCTTGTTAATGGCGTTTTAATTTCCTGACGGCCATCTGGCTGGCTGCCGGACTCGTATCCAATTGGCGCGTATGGGATGGAGCGCTGGTGCTGCGAGCCGGGATCTGGTTGAGCATACCGGTTTACTGGCACCTGAACTGGAACTTTCCTCGGCCGATCCGACCGCTTTCTCCAATATAATTCGAGGCGTTTATCTGGCAGGCGGGCTAATGGCGGTGGCCAGCTGGTTCGAATGGCTGCCTTATAACGCCCATAACCTGGCGTTTGTTCTGGCTGCCGTGGGTACGATCCTGTTGTTGTGCGTTCACCTGATCGCGCAGCCAGATCACCGGCGAGAAATGGCCATATTGACGGTGGCAACCATCTCTTGATCCTGCCGGTCATACTGGCTTCTTTCCTTGGGCTTGCTAAACAGCTATTCGGTAAACGGTTCGATCACCTTGCTGGGATTCGCCTTCCTGCCAATGGCTTATTTCTATATCGTATACCATCACCAGCTGGGAGGCCGTAGAATTAAGCGCAAACCGGCTCATTATTCTCATCGGATTCATTTTGCTGGTGCTGGGGGTAAGCCTGTCGATTTTAATCGCCTCCTTCAGCCTCTTTCCGAGCCCCAGCCAACGCTTAACCGCTGTAGCGATCTCTGTTCTGGCGATCGGATTGATCTCTGCGCTCGTATATCCGCCCTTCAGCAATTGGATGTTTTATCGCGTGTTTGCCTTACCAAAGCCGCCGCTGGATTTGATTGAAGAATTTACGGAATCGATTATCACCAGTCTGGAATTGGAGAATTTGCGCCGCGTTCTTCAAGACGAGTTGTTTCCCCGCCTGGGCATCCGTTCTTCGGCTTTGCTCCGTACCCAGGCGCGTTTCCTACCAATGGCAAGGCTGATTCGAAGACAACTTACCAATTGCAATCGCTTTTTTATATCCGGAATCCAGCCCGACCAGTTGCCGAAGCCTTCCGAAATCAAAAAATTTACTCAAGCAGGCCGGAAAGTACCGCTCTCACTATCACCGCAGGCACCGTAATGCGGTTTGCCCCTGGGCGAGGCTGGCGTTGCCGCTTGTATCGGACGAACAGCTGATCGGATTATGCCTGCTCGGCGAACGCAGCCCGGAGGATACGTACGCGGCGACTGAAATTCCAACCTTGCAGGTACTGATGAACCAGACTGCGCTGGCGATCAAAAACATCGATCAAGCCCAACACCTGCGAGATCTTTACCAAACCAATATCACCCGCCAGGAAGAAGAAATGGCGCGCATGGCGCGCGACTTGCATGATGACGTTCTGGGGCAGCTGGCCATGTTGTCAGTGAACGCCGACGATCTACCTTCCTCACCAGCCTTTATTAACGCGTCTGCAAGAAACAACTCAATCCATTCGGGAGATTATCGGTGAACTTCGCCCGGCCACCTTAACCTATGGCCTGCCGGTTGCTTTTGAAGAAATGGTGGATGAAATGACCACCAAAAGTGAGCAGCCCCGAAAATCAAGATCTCCATACCCCTTACAGAGGAACGTTACTCGCCAGAAATCGAACTTCACCTATATCGCATCATCCAGGAAGCCTTTCAAAACGCAATCCAATATGCCCAGGCTGAACGCATCACTCTTCAGGGAGAGTTTGGAGCCAATCAAATCCACCTGGTTGTGGAGGATGATGGGCGTGGCTTTTTTATCCACGATCAGGCCGACCTGGCCTGGCTGCTCGCCAGGCGCTATTTCGGCCTGGCAACCATGTACGAACGCGCCACCCTCATTGGCGCCCAGCTCGACATTCAATCGAATATCGACCAGGGAACGCGCGTGACCATATCCTGGCAGAAGGCCTGATGCGTGTGCAAATTTAGTTTCGATTACTGCTTTTTAGACAGGCAGCCAAATCCACGCCGCAGTACTGGCAGAAGCGCGGATCGCCGGCATTTTTCTTTCCACAATTCGGGCAAATCGTGGACCTTTTACGTTTTTTGGGCTCAGGAAGGGCTTTTCTCTGGCTGCTTTTCAAACGCCGGCGAGGCAATTTTTCAATAAGTTGGCAGCCACTCTCTTCCCATGAGCAAAGGCTTGCCGGTACAGATCGTTCAGTTGTTGACGCGTTACATGGCGGCCCGTCAAATACCACTGCAGGACCGCATTTCCCACAACGTAAGTCCCCGAATAAGCCACTGCCACTTTCGGAATGATTCCCCAGGCAGGTATCAAGCCGATCAGGCTGCGCGCCAGCTGGCGCCAGAGAAAACCTCCCCCTAATACGCTGCCGAATTCAGCTACATAATCGCGCCATTCTGTAGAAAAGCCCAACGCCAAACCTAACCGGTATACCAGGAAGGCTTGTGCTTTCGTCAAGACCAGCATATCGGCGACATTGAGCGGCACGTCAATAATCGGGACGATCTCCGCCAGGCCGGTGCTGAATGCATACGTGGCGTTGGAGAGGCTGGTATCGTTGATCAATTTGCGGGCTACCGGTAATCGGAATAGTGGAAATTTGCGCGCCAGAGAAAGCTCCAAGCCCGGTAACAATTCCAGAACTGCCGCCACAAACTCTTTTTGAAGAAATTGCGGGTCATCCACCGGCCCACGCACTGCCTTCTGCTGGCCCCATTCAAGCCAGGCATCCATGCGCTGTGAATTTACCGCTTCTGGGGACTGGTCGACCAGCACGAGTATATTTTTATCTGCTTTTGCCCATGCGCTCACCAGGTCTCTCTGGTGTTCGCGCGGCATTTCATTGGCGCTCAAAATCAGGATCAAGAGATCGGCCGCGATATCCGTATCCGCTTCGTCCGGACCGACCATGATGATGGGTGTTTGGGTCACTTCTTCCGGTCGTGCTGGATCTGTGCGCATGGCATTCGCCAACAGCTCACACCTTGCACACTCTTTTCCTACAATCGCAATGCGGATCGATTGCATCGCTTCCTGGCGTATGGGCCGCAGGTCTATTTCTTTGACATTCTTCCAAACGTTGTTGATGCTATTTAAACCAGCCATATTATCCCTCTCGAAAACAACCTCCTACTCCCATGCTTGGATGTGGTAATTATATTGTACAACGTCTTGCTCATTTGAGACAGCCGGGCCAGTCTTAGAGTCGCCGCGACGGTTTCAGTTTTTCAGTCAAAACAGCCCCGTGGATGGGTAGCTGTGTCCTTCGAGAGCCATTTATAACATGCTATAGATCCCGATAGCCGGCTTAATCGCCGCTCTGGATTTTATGTTATCATTCAAAAAATATGCAAAATAGTCTGGTCGAGGGGATTTGGGAACTCAATAAAAATTAAATTCGTCTATAGATAGCAAGCCTCTCGCAGAGAGGGTATATTACTTTCTTTCTAGAACCCGGAGAAAATGCGCGCAATATCCTCACTGCCGGTCGTCAGAACCGGGTCAAAACCAAGACCTCGCCCAATCTCACTAGGGCGAGCGGTGAAACTTAACAGGAGAAAACAAGAAAATGAAGAACTCAAAGCACGAAGACCCTGATAAGCGGGGAAAAATGACCATCCAATGGCGGATGTTCACATTTCTGGCTTTACTTGCATTGGTCTGTGCTACCGTCACGCCAGCGCTGGCTTCGCCGCAGCCGCAACAGCCCAGCCAGCCGGATGGCTATCAGCTATGGATGGAGCATCGACCGTGTGGATCCCAACCACCAATTTTTCTACAATATGACTTCCCGCAGCCTGGCATACGATAAAAACGGCTATCCAAATTTCGCATATGGCGGTAACCATCTTTACCATGCCTGGTACGATGGCAGTTGGCATCAGGAAACCGTTGACGCCAGCTTTGGCGTGGGGCAGTATGCTGCCATTGCCATGGATAAGAACAACTATCCCCACATCAGCTACTACGATGCGCTAAACGGCAATTTGAAATACGCCGAATACAACGGCAGTAACTGGGTTATCTCGGTCATCGATACCGGCCGCAGCTGCCGCCACCAGTGCGCCGGTGGAGGCTGCCCCCAGCCAACCATCGGCGTTGGAACAACTCGGCAAAGACCTAGCCCCTCAACAGCTGGCTCCCCAACCGGAAGGCGCCAACTCCATCCTGAGCCCCACCCAAACTGAGATCAGCGGCGTCGGGCAATATTCCTCCATCGCCCTGGACAGCAACAATTACCCGCACATCAGTTATTACGACGCTGTAAATGAGACTTTGAAACACGCCTATTGGAATGGCACCCAATGGGTCATCGAAACCGTCGATTCAACCAAAAAGGCGGGTAAATATTCATCCATCGCCATCGACGATAACGACCACCCACGCATCAGCTATTTAATTGACTCCAAAGACGCATTGTATTATGCCAGCTATAACGGTTCCAGCTGGTCAAAAACCGAGATCGATTCTGGATGTGGCCGGCGGGTACTCATCGCTCGCCATCGATGATAACAACCAGGCCCACATCAGCTACTACTTTTACGACACGGTCGATAATGCCGGCTACCTTAAATACGCCACCAAAGCCTCGGGCAGCTGGAAAACATCCATCGTAGATGCTGAGAAGGATAGTGATGGCAATTACACCGGTGACCGGGGCGGTTACACGTCCATCGCCATCGACTCGAACAACCGGCCGCGCATCAGTTATTACGATTTCGACAACCACCGCCTGAAATACGCACGTAATACCGGCAGCAGCTGGTCCATCTCGTCGATCTCGGACAAAGACAGCACTGCCGGCCTGTACACTTCCATCGCTATGGACAAAAGCGGGCAGCCAGCAATTTCATACTACGATGTCACCGCAGGCCAGCTACGCTATGCTCACTATAGCGGCAGCGCCTGGGTGATCAGCAGCGTAGCCTGACTTCAGCGATGTAGGCCAGTATTCTTCCCTGGCGATCAACGACAACGATGTGCCTGCCATCAGCTACTACAATGCTCCAAAGGGCAGTTTGAAGTATGCCTTCAAAGCCAACGCCTGGTATCCCGGTACGGAAGATAACACCGCTGGCGCGGGCCTGTATACATCCATCAAATTTGACAGCCAGCAGAACGCACACATCGCATATTACAACTCCGACGATCAAGATTTGATGTACGCAGCCTCGAACGGCGTGGCCTGGAACAACGTTACGGTCGATAGCAGTGGCAATGTCGGTTTATATGCTTCGTTAGCCCTGGACAGCTCTGACCTGGCGCATATCAGTTATTACGACGCATGCAACCACGACCTAAAATATGCACAGCAAACCTCTGCCGGCACCTGGGTCATTTCAACAGTCGACAGTAGCGGCGACGTGGGACAATTCACCTCGATCGCCCTGGGGAGCGACGGCAGACCTCAAATCAGCTATTATGATGTCAGCCATGGAGACTTGAAGCTTGCGCAGTGGACCGGAACAACCTGGAACAAAATCCTGATTGACGGAGCTGACAATGTAGGTCTGTTTTCATCCCTGGCACTCGATTCCCTGGACCGGGTGTACATCAGCTACTATGACTTCACCAACCACCAGCTGAAATACTTCTCCACCCCGCCCTCCGGCTGGACCTACCAGATCGTCGATAATTCCGCTGATGTAGGCCGCTTCAGCTCCCTGGTGCTGGACAGCTTGGGGAATCCGCGCATCAGTTATTACGATAACACCAATGGAAACCTGAAAGTTGCCTCCTGGATCGACGGCGCCTGGACGGTCCAAACTATTGATTCCGTTGGGGATGTGGGCCAGTATTCTTCGATTACACTTAACTCCAATGGCTTGCCGCGGATCAGCTACTATGACGCCACCAACGGTGGCCTCAAATTTGCCTATGCGAGTGTATTGGACCACCAGACCCTCCTACCGGTGCTTTTCCGTTGATGATCTGCACCTGGCAGAACATTTAGCGACACCAATTCAATAGAATGCCTGAGAGGGCCTGTAACTCGAACCGCCGGGGATCCTCGGCGGTTCGATCTTTCTGCCAAATTTTGCCTTCAAGGTTATAATTAACCCCAAGTTAAAATCCCTTTCATTTTTAGATCATGACAGAGGAGGTGCGTATGTTCATGGACCGCATTATTGGCGTTTTCCGTCTTAACGTGGCAACGTTCGAGGATATCGAACATGACCAAAATGCAACCGGGCAGGCCGTAATCGTAGTTGGGATCGCCGCGCTGCTGGGCGCGATCGGCAGCGGCATCAGCGCAGCTTTTACCAACACCAGTTTCTTCGGCAATTTTATTAGCTCTTTATTGTGGACTTTTATCGGTTGGTTTTTATGGTCGGTAGTGTCCTTCTTTGTCGGCACCGTGCTGTTTGGCGGGAAAGCAGACCTGGGTGAGATGCTGCGAGTGATCGGGTTTTCCTACGCTCCCCAGGTATTGTCCATCATCCCCTGTATTGGTGGGATCATCGGTGGCATCTGGTCGCTGGTAGCCGGGTTCATCGCTATTCGCCAGGGACTGGACCTGGACAATCTCAAAGCGCTGCTGACTGCGATTGTGGGTTTCATCGTGGTCGTCATTGGTTATCTGATCCTGGCCTTGATCTTAGGCGGGATTGGTTCTCTTTTTGGTTAATTTCTTTTCACGATTCATATTCTTCTCCGGCGCGCTTTTTGGTTTCCCCAGGCACGCCTTTTTTGATTCCGGGAAAGCTTTAACCCAATTTATGTTAGAATGTCCTGAATTTCGGGGTTACCTCGCTCGAAAGATTCTGATTAAAGGACCTTGTCTTTCGGCCGTTCAATGTCTGTCGCAAACATTAGGCACAAGGAGAATTAAGATGGCTGACTTAAACGAAAAACCCACGCAGGTATCCAAGGATACCGTGGTTTCACTGGATTACACTTTGCGGGTAGATGGTGTGGTAGTCGATACTTCCGAAAAATCTGAACCCATTCAATTTATCCAGGGGCATGGCCACATTATCTCCGGTTTGGAGAACCAGCTATACGGCATGCAGATCGGAGAGCAAAAACAGGTTTCTGTGTCTGCCAGCGATGGTTATGGCGAGGTGGATAAGAGCGCTTTTGCCGATATCCCGCGCGACGAGTTTCCTGCCGATATCCCACTGAAAAAGGGTATCGGCCTGCAATTGCGCGATCAAGATGGGCATATTACGGAGGGTTATATCAGTGAAGTCGGCGAACGGTCCGTCCGGTTGGATTTCAACCACCCATTAGCCGGCAAAGATCTTGATTTTTCGGTGGAGGTGGTTGGCCTACGCAATGCCACTTCTGAAGAACTCTCTCATGGACACGTTCATTTTGAAGAAGGCGAAGAGGAAGATGATGGGGATGATGAATGGGAGGATGAAGAAGAGCAATAACTCGCTCGACCCGCGAGCCATAAAACGATTTGACTGCCAGGGGCATTTGCTTCAGCGCCCCTGGCTTTTTGTCACAGCAAAATCAAACCGGATTGGATCCCCAGGCGCACCGCCTCGGTACGGTTGGTAGCACCCAGCTTTCCGTACAGGGAGGATACGTGAAACTTGACGGTATGTTCGCTGATCCCTAAAGAAATTGCAATTTGTTTGTTGGCCAGCCCCTGCGCCAGCAGTTGCAGAACCTGGGTCTCCCGCTCGGTAAGAGACTCAAAAGAAGCCTCCCCCATTCCGCCGGCCGCATCCCAGCTTCGATTCAGGGCTGAACCCAACAAGGGAGGCGATCCCACCAGCAGCCCTTCGTGGACCGCGATCACACTCGCGATTAGCTCCTCGGCGGTAGCATCCAGAGGCAGGAGGCCCCAGGAATGCAGCGGAGCATCCAGCAAGGATCCCAAAGCCGTTGCGTCGGGGGCAAGCAGCAGCAGGCCCACCTGGCCGGGCCGGTCTTTGCAGCAAGCGTGTCAATTCTTTTGTACTGTAAGCCTCGCTGCTGACGACCAGTACATCCGTCTCTGCCGGCAAGCGATCCAGATCCGCCAGGGTGGCGGCTTCAAGGACGACCTCAATTGAAGCCGCCGTGAGTGCATCTTCCTGCGTGCTGGCATCGCTCAACAAGGTTCGCAGGCCGGTTCGCACGGCCAGGATCGGAGCCACCACCACTGTACGGATCGTCATTTTCAATGGACAGCTGATCTCACTCGCCCGGATGGAAAGGGAATGGCCCCTGCCGCCTGGGCAACAAACTCCGCTATGACGTGACTGGGGACCGCCACGCCCAGGTCGCCGCCGATCAGCATGGTATTCATGCCGATCACTGCGCCTGCATAAGCGCCGCCCGCCGAGACCAACGGACCGCCGGAGTTGCCGGGCGCCAGGCGCGCATCTGTGCGCAGGATATCCACCCAACTGCCGTCCTGTGTGCGGGCAGTAGCCCAGGCCGCTGATGACTCCCATGGTGAACATATTGCGCTGTCCCCAGGGATGGCCGACCGCCAGGACCAACTGCCCTACGCGCAGCAGGCGTGCATCGGCAATCGCGGCAGCCGGCAGCTCGGCTGGCGTCCACCCGCAGCAAGGCCAGGTCATAAGCCGGCTTTTGCGCCACCAACACCGGGGTCAATTCGCGCCCGTCCGGAAGGATGACTTTCAACCGTCCGTGCGACACAACATGATCATTGGTCACAATCAAACCATCCCGCTGCCAGATGATCCCTGCCCCCAAACCATAGCGCCCGCTCTGCACAACGACCAGGCTGCGCAGCGCCTGGGTAGCTACAGCTTTCATGGCATTCATCCAAAGCCGCCAGCATCGATAGCGTTGCCATTTCGGCCTCTACTTCCTCTCCCCAATTGTAACCGTAATCGTCTGGGGCTGGCCGCCGCGCAGCACCTGCAGCGGGGTGGGCTGGCCAACTAAGGCACCAACCAGCCGGGTCAACAGCTCATCCGGATCGGTGATCGGATCGCCGGATAAAGCCACCAGGATATCGCCTACCAGCAAGCCGGCGCTGGGCGGCCGGGCTGTCATCCTCCACGCCTACCAGCAGCAATCCGGTGCTCTGATCTCGGCCCAGGGCCTGGCGCTGGGCGGGCGGCAAGGCTACCGGTTGGCTGCGAATGCCTAGATAACCGCGCCGGACACGATCCATGCTGCGCCAGCGATTTCGGCCACCTGCCAGGCGAAAGGAACCGGGACTGGTCAGGGAAACGCCGCGCGCCAGGCCAGAGGTATTCAGACCCAACACCTGGCCGGCCGTGTTGATCAGCGGGCCGCCGGAAAAACCGGGATAAGGGATGGTATCAGTGCGCAGGTAATGCTCGAGCAGCCCGCCGCGCCCGGTGCGCACCGGGCCGCCGACGGCGCTGACCACCCCCAGGCTGGCCTGGATGCCTTCGTTGGAGGGGCGGCCTAAAGCCAGCACCAGCTGGCCGATGCTGGCCGCTTGAGGCGCCGCCTCGGCAACTGCCAGCCCATCGCCGTCCGTTTGCAGGAGCGCCAGGTCGCTGCCGGGATCGCGGCCGGCCAGGCGCGCGGCTACCTGGCTGCCATTCGGCAGCACGATATGGATATCATCCTCACGCTCGACCACATGGTCGGCGGTCAACACCAGGTTCGGAGCGGAAAACAATTCCGCTGGCCGGCATCCGGCGGCGGGCATCTACCGTGACCGTCGCTGCGCCGGCTTTTTCCACCGCCTCTGCCATCGCATCCGATAAGGCAGTCAAGGGATTTTCATTGGTTGTCATCATTTACTCCTCTTAATACGCAGAAGTTCTTCAAGATCTGCCATGCTATAACCCCTTCAAGGAAAATCCCAAAGCAACTGTGTTTAAAATCAAGAGGCAGTTGCTGGTAAACCAGAATTCCAAGGCTGCATCTCGCGGATCATGGCGTTCAAAATGGTCAAGAACTTGCGCATGCAGGCTACCAAAGCCACCTTCTTGAGCTTACCTTGTTTCAACAGATGTTGATAAAACGCTTTGATCACCAGATTGGAACGAACTGCAGCCACCGTAGCCATGTATAAGACTTGTCTCACATCTTCTCGGCCTCCTTTGGTTTTGCGCTTCCCGCGCCGGCGGCCGCTGTCATCATTGTATGGTGCCACGCCGACCAGGGCGGCGATCTTTTTGCGGTTCAACTTGCCCAATTCAGGCAGGCCGGAAAGCAGCTTGGCGCACAGGATGGGACCGACGCCTTTGGCACTGCGCAAGATGGTGCTCTTTTCTTGGAAAGCGGGGATGTATTGGATTTGCTCGTCCATTTGCTTTTCAAGGTCGGCGATTTCCTGTTCTAACCACTGGATGTGTTCTTCGACCCCGGATCGCAGGGATAAACGCGTGCTGGCCAGGTGGTTCTTTTCATCGACCAGCATATCCAGCAATTGCCGGCGGCGCAGCAGCAGAGCATTCATGCTTTGTTCGGCTTCGCCGGGCAGTTGGGTGACTGGTGGCTGGACGGCTTGGCCAAAGTGGGCCAATAGCCGCGCATCCAGCTTGTCGGTCTTGGCCAGTAAGCCCAGCGAGCGGGCAAAATCCCGCACGCGGGCCGGGTGGACCAGGGCAAAAGGCAGTTCAGCGGCATACAATTCCGTCATCAGTGCCATTTCCAAACCACCGGTGGACTCGATCACGATCAGGACGGGCTGGACGGTTCGTAATCGGGACACACACTTGTCGATACCTACCCGATCATTACCTGCCTGCCAGTACTCCCCGTCTTTGCCGATGGCCACATCCAGCTGGGCTTTGGATACGTCGATCCCAACATACACCTCAGACCGTTTCTCGTTCATGATTGACCTCGCTCGTCGTATAATGAGAGGGACCCGTTCTAGCTTAGATTCGGGCTCTTGGCCCACGCAACTGTTCGGGTTCATTTGGCTTACGGCACGGCGACCACGCTTTGGGACGGTCTACACGGACCCAGACCCAGATCGGCCTGCCGTGCCGTCGCCTATTGTATTTCCTTCTTCTCTCAATATACTAGACCTAAATTTTATATATCGTCATGATATTCGAAAAGCGCCCGGCGCGCCTCGCCTGAATGAGTAGGAGGCAACCTGGAAATTCGACCAGGTTAAGAAATTATTCCGATAAAATTTGTTTGTTTTCCCCATTGACTCCCCATCTGCCAGGCAGTAAAATGCGCCACAATATCGGGGGCCACCTCCAGGCGCGGCAATCGAGTTGAATTGGTTTTTACGATCCCAAAAGCTGGAATTAATCATTTTGAAAGCTCGGCCAACGGAGGCGGCTTAGTTTTGGATCGAATTCATGGAAGCGAAAGATGTCTCCCTACCAGCGCATCGTAGTAAAACTTGGCACATCGACTCTAACTGCGGGAACGCCGCATCTCTCTCCCCCACGGTTGGTGGATTTAGTCAGGCAGATGGCAGACCTGCAGCGCCAGGGCTGTGAAGTAGCGGTCGTATCGTCTGGCGCAATAGCAGCCGGTCGCGAACGCCTGAATTTTCCACAACTGCCGAAGGATATTCCCGTCAAACAAATGTTAGCGGCCATCGGACAACCGCGCTTGATGGCTCTTTACGAGCAAATCTTCGGCCTGTATGGCGTCACGGTGGCGCAGGTGCTGCTGACCCGCAGCGACCTGGCAGACCGCCGTCGCTACCTGAATTCGCGCAACACTCTGACCGCTATCCTGTCTCAAGCCCAAGGGCGGGCCACACGCAACGCTGCGCCTTCGACCGGTCGAGGCAAGGTCTGGGTCTGATATCGGACATTTCTGTTGAATTCGGGGGGAGGGGACTTAAAGTATATTCTCGGTTGAGAAGGGGCCACGTAGGCATATGTTGGTACGTGCCGGCGTTTCGCGATATCGCGCCGAAACGGGCGACATGCGCGAGGGCAGCTGCAGCCCAAATAGTCGGGGAGGTCCGAAAGGCGTTCACGCAATTTCGTGAATTGGGCAATTGCGCGAAATCAGGAGAGTTTCCCGTGATGAGTGATTTGATCAAGTCGCCCAAACGCCAGTCCTCGTCACGCCAGTCCTCGTCACGCCAGTCCTCGTTACCCCCGAAAGCCGCACGCCCGCTGGCGTTCGACCCGGACGCATTTCTCGCCCAGGTTGGCGAGGGCAGAAGCTCTCACAAGTACGCAAGGGCGAAACCATCTTTTCGCAGGGAGATGCCGCCGACGCCGTCTTTTATATTCAGCGAGGCAAGGTGAAGCTCACCGTGGTTTCGGAGCAGGGCAAGGAGGCGATCATCGCAATGCTCGACGCCGGCGAATTCTTCGGCGAGGGTTGTCTTGCCAAGCAACCGCGGCGCCTGGCGACGGCCAAGGCCATGGCGAGCTCGACCATCGTGCGGCTGGAAAAGGCGGCAATTGTCCGCGTGATCCACAAGCAGACGGCGTTCTCCGAAATGTACATTGCCCATCTTCTGAACCGGAGCATGCGCGCCGAGGCGGACCTTGTCGATCAGCTCTTCAATTCGAGCGAGAAGCGGCTTGCGCGTTTGCTTTTGCTGTTGGCGAATTTTGGCAAGGAAGGCGCGCCGGAGCCGATGCTCGCGAAAATCAGCCAGCAGACGCTGGCCGAGATGATCGGCACGACCCGGTCCCGCGTCAGCTACTTCATGAACAAGTTTCGCAAGCTGGGCTATATCGATTACAACGGCCACATCGAAGTTCACAAGTCGCTGTTGAATGCCGTTCTGCACGAGCGGCCGAAGATCAACACCTGATTGGCATCGTTGCGGTGGCGCCCCGGTGCGGGGCCGCAATGCCAAAGCTCCAACCTGAGCAGTATTGCACAGCGCGCGCCTCGGCACGGGCGTACAGCCTGCCGTGAAGCAGCATCCTGTTGCCCGCCCCGCAAGATTGGCCGTCCCCATGCATTCTGCCCATCCGGTCTCGGACTGCGATCACGATCCCGCGACAACGCGCGCGGACGGCGTGCGGGAGCCTGTTTCCGATTATGAATTCGCGCGCGAACTTCGTAGCGACGTTCATGTCGTTCCACACCTCAACGGCCGCAACAGGATGAAGATCTCAACACCGGTGGCGTGTTATTCCGTGCTGGGAGCTGCTGCCGTTGCGATCGGCGCCGCGCTCGGTTTCGCGGTTTGACGGGCTTGTTGCTGGCCGCCAGAGCTATCCTGTGAAACCAAGGCGTCGAATCCCGTTGAAGTGAGCAATACCGCTCAGTGCGCTTCCTGGTATCGGCGTACAAGAATTCCGGCGCGATTCTTCGCGATATCGGGCGCCGGTTGTCCGCTCCGGAATTTTTCGGGCGTCTTTGGGCAATCTCGCCAAATCGGATATTGCGGCAAATCAAAATCCGGGCCGCCGGAGCGCCTATAATTCACACAGAGCAGAAGGTTCTGCTCCGTGCTTTGGAGATGGGTGTCTGCATGCAACTGGCCTTCCCTAGCTATGACAGCCATCGCGATCCCGCGGCGACACGTTGGGATAGCAGCCGGGCGCCCCTTTCCGATCACCAATTCGCACACCCAATTCGCAACCTTGTCCCAGGCATCTCACCGAAGTCGGGGTGTGCCACTGCGGCGCACCGAACTCCGATCATGGCGAACGCAGAAAGCGGGACCAACTGGAGAAACAGTCATGCGACATTCTAACATTTCGCCGACGATGGCATTCGCCGCGCTGGCGGGCATGTGCTTTTTGGCGTCCGCCTGCTCTTCGTTCACCGAAACCGGCAACGACGACGTCAACCACGTCGGAGCCGTCGGTAACGGCAGCGTGTACACCAGCGCCGATCATGACAGCGACATGGCCGGTATCAATTCCTACCTGGACGGCAACTATGCCGCCGCGCGGGATACGTTCGCGTCGCAGGTCGCGAACGATCCGGACAATCTGTATCCGCAGTTCAATCTGGCGGACGCTCACAACGCGATGGGCAATCGGGCCGAGGCGATCGCGCTTTATCGTCAGGTCGCGTATCGTGGCGCCAATGTATCGCCCGGATATATATACGAGCCGCACGACTCGAACACGACCTTTAGAGACGCGGCATGTCAGCACCTGAGGCAACTGAACACTGAAGATCCGAGCTGCCCGCAATTCCAGCAGACGGCTGCGGTCGCGCCTGCGCCTCCTCCGCCGGCAGCGGTGAAGACCTACATCGTCTTCTTCGACTTCGATAAGTCGGATCTGACGCCGGAAGCGCAGACTGTGATTATGCAAGCGGTCGAAACGGCCCGCCAGGACACAGCGGTCCGTGTGAAGATCTCCGGGAATACCGACACGGTGGGCTCGGACGCCTATAATCAGGCGCTGTCCGAACGCCGCGCTGGATCGGTCAAGGACGAAATGGTTCACGACGGCATGACGGCCGATGACATTTCGACCGTTGGCAATAGCTTCCACGATCCGTTGGTGCCGACCGGACCGGGCGTGCGCGAACCTCAGAATCGCCGCGCCGTTATCGATCTGGGCGGGTATGCGGGCGGATAGGAAGACGACAATGCTAGAGCAGCAGGCGGCTTCGACGAATCCTAGCGCTGCTCTAGCTTTTCGTTTTGTCGCGACATTTCGCGGGAGGCCGGTTTGCGTGTTTCCGCATGTTGCTCGAAACGAAATTCAATGACCAGCAAGAGATTCATCGTCCTTCGGATAGATCCGGCGATCTCAGGCGAAAGCTACGAGACGGTAGGGCCGGGTACCGAGGGACACGCGAGCTTCGGCGACGCCGATGCCGAGGCTTTGGCCCTCAGCCGGCGTTACCCGCACGGGTGCTTCGCCATATTTCTACGCCGGGCCGTATACAGCAGCGCGATGGACACGACGCGTCGATTGGATCGAAATCCTGCGCCGCCGAAGAACAACGTCAGGGAATTGAGGGCGGCAAAGAAACTGCTGAAGGCGACGAGTTGAACGGTGACACGTGCGCTTCGGCCATGAAGCCGGCGCGCTCGGTCTTGAGGGTACATTAGATGGCCGTCTATGCTTTGGATAACGGTGCGAGCCACCGCTTAAGGGTGCTACCTGTAGGCCTTGAGCGCCGCACGGCCGCAAGCTACGAACACGAATTGACAAAATTGAGGTCCGCGGAAGTCAAGCTGCGCGGCGCCCTCGCCAGAGCCGAAGCTCAGCTCCGCCAAAATGGCGAGTTGATGCAGCAGCACATGGCTCTGGACGGGTTGGTCGCATGGCAGCAGGAAGTGACGGATTGTGCCGTTACCCTTACTCCGCGCCAGCGCCAGGTCATGGAGATGATCCTTGCCGGCCATCCCAACAAAAATATCGCCGCCGATCTCGGCATTAGCCAGCGCACGGTCGAAAACCATCGCGCTTCGATCATGAGAAAAACGAATTCGAAGTCTCTGCCGGCGTTGGCGAGATTCGGGTTTGCGCTCACCTGGAATACCGACAGGACTCTTGCGATGCACAGAAGCGGCATTGTCGCGGTGCGTGAGGTGCTGGCCGGCGCATCCTGACGATTATCCCTGGCGGGCACCTTCGCCGGGACGTGCCGCTCCGATCTCGCGATCTTTCCCCGCCGCGGTTGCTGCGCTGCCACTTGCGGCGGCAGCGGCACGGTGGCTCTTCGCGTCGAACGCCGATATGGCCCACCGGCCGGAAGACCACCAGGTTCAGAAACGGAAACTACTGGTGCAAATTGCAAACGCAGGATGCACCGAGCCGCCGGCTTCCTTTGCGACAATGCGAAGAAAGCCGGCGGGTTCGACGAATCCTAGCGCTGCTCTAGCTTTTTCTTTTGTCACGACATTTTGCGGGAAGCCGGTTTGCGTGTTTCCGCATGTTGCTCGAAACGAAATTTAATGACGAGCAAGAGAATCATCGTCCTTCGGATATATACGGCGATCTCAGGCGAAAGCTACCAGACGGTAGGGCCGGGCACCGAGGGACACGCGACCTTTGGTGAAGCCGACGCTGAGGCTTTGGCCCTGAGCCGGCATTACGGTCAACGCACTCCGAAGCCGAGAAGGACGTTGCCCGCCTGGGCGCGGCTGATCGAATAACCGGAACCGACGAAGACCATGCCGCCGGCAACCGTGGCACCTTCCGAATCGATGGTGCCGCCATGGGCGGGTACGCCGTTGACCGTATCGAAGGCGCGGTCGGTGTCGTAGCTCCACAGGGCCTTTCCATCGGCGGTCGAGACCGCGAACAGCTTACCGTCCTCCCCGCCCACGAACACGACGCCTGGAATGGCCGTGGCCGGCGTTGCGCGCGACGTGTCCGCTTGTTCCGGCTTCTTCTTCCACTGCCGCTTGCCGTCCGCCAGGCGAATGGCAACGATGCTACCGTCCCGCGTCAGGCCGTAATAGACCGTGTGATTGTAGACGGCACCACCCCACATGATTCCGGGAGGAAATTTTGCTCCCGGGGGCAGGCTGTTGCCGGCGAGCTTGCCGTTCACGTTCATGCGCCAGACCAACCGGCCACGATGGTCCGGATCAAGGGCCAGGACGTCGCCGGGCTTCGTGCCGACGACGATGAGGCGCTTGCCCCCCGGCAGGTTTGCAAGGATGGGCGGCGCCGGAATGTCCCAGTCCGGGCCTTGCGTCTTCGGGCAATTGTCCGTGACGGCGTCACCGCGGCAGCCGACCAGAAATGAGTCACCGCTCGTCACCTGGTAGTGCCACAGCATCTTTCCAGTCGTCATGTCGAGCGCCATCACCGAGTCCGACGTGTTCGCGGCCGGATAGGTCGTGGCATCGCCGGTTCCGAAATAGATCGCATGCAGCTTCGGGTCGACGGCTGGCGTGTTCCAGACCGAACCGCCCGCCGGCGCGTATTGCTGCACGCCTTTGGAGTTCTTCCCCACCGGCTTGGGACGCTCCGGAATGACGTAGGTCTTCCACAACCGCTTGCCTGTGTGGGCGTCGAGGGCGACGATGCTTCCCACCGAGGTGCAGCACGGATAGTCGATCGATTTGGCCGAAAATTCTTCCCAGGAGGAGATCGGAACGAACAGGGTGCCCTTGTAATAGGCAGGCGTCGCGGTCACGCGTGTGGTGTATTGCGGATCGACATGCACTTTCCAGATGAGCGCACCGGTTCGCGCGTCGAGCGCATAGACATTGGCCTTCAGATCCCCGAAGTAGACCGCGTAGCGCGTCTTGCCGTGGCCGGAAAAGGGTTCGACGGTCAGCGCACCGCGCACGCCGCCGTCGGCTGCGAACGACCAGTAGACGCAGCCCGTCTCGGCCTTGACCGAATAGACGTAGCCCGTGTCGCTGCCGATGAAGACGCGGCCCGACACCACCGTCGGCTGGCTGTATGCGGACGTGCTGTTCGGCAGCCCGAACGCCCATTTGAGCTTGAGGTGCGGAACCTGCGCCGCGGTCAGGCCCGCCATGGCCGCGGGCTGGAAGCGCGTGTTGCCGATGTTGTTGCCCCAGCCGTTCCAATGTGGTCCTGCCATCGGATCGGACAGGCGCTCGTTGGACGTGCACCGGTTGGCCATGAATTTGGCCGCGCCCTTGGGCGAAGTGCCGAGCAGGCGCCCGGCCACGGCCTGCGCCACGATCCGGCGCTGCGTATCGGTGAGGGTGTCGCCGACGGCCTTCATCTCGCCGCTGGTCAGAGCCTTGTAAATGCGCTCCGGCGAGTAGGTCCGCAGCGTCGCCGGCGACGGCGCATTCTTGTATTCGGGCTTGCCGTGGCAGGCCAGACAGGTGTGCTGAAAGATGCCGAAACCCAATTCTGTGGATACCGACAGGCCCTTGTCCGGCAGAGCGGTGCCACTGGAAGCAGCGCTCGTTGATTGTGTGCCGGTGGACGAGGCGGCCAGTGCCGGCAGAGAAATAGCGGCGGCGGCGGTAAAAAGGCAGGCGGCCCCCAGAAGTGTCTGGCTCAGGCTGCGCCCATTGCTATACGCGCGGCGCGCTTGCGCCGGACGGAAAAAAATCATGAACAGGCTCCTCGTCCCAGAATTGAACGTCGGGCTTCCATCCGGAAGCCCGACGCTCGGTTCGTGAACACTACTGTTACTGGATATCCGCGGTCAGGATCACTCCGAAAGTCCGCGGGTCCATCAAAGTCGCATAGACGTCGCCGGTCGAGTTGCCGTAGCCCATCGACTGGTAGCTGATGTCGTTGCTGATGTTGCGGATATAGCCCGTGATGCTCCACATGCTGCTGTCCGGCGCATAACGCAGCGAGAAGTCTCCCCGTGCGTATGAACCCTGATAGATATTCACGGGGTACTGCGTATTGGTGTGGAAGTTCGCCATCATGGTGCGGGTCTGCAATGAGGCCGAACCCTGGAAGTCGAAATTGCCGCCCCATGCTTCCCAGTAATGATCATAGGTCAGGTTTGCCGTGACCGGCGGCACATGCGGAATTAACGTGTGCGACAGATCGCTGAGCTGCGAATTGATCGGCCGCAGATCGTATTTGCCGTACTCGCCATGGGTGCCGGCAACATCCACCGCAAGGCGATCGTTTTCGCTCAGCAGGGCGACGAGGCTGAGAGAGCCGCCGTAAAGGGTGGCCTGGCCAGCATTGGTCGCCGTGATGACTGTCACGCCTTGATCCTGATAGGCGATGACCTGCTCGAAGTTCGTGTAGTTGTAGTAGAAGCCTTCAACATTGACCTGTAGCCGGCCGTTGAGGAAGGTATTCTTGCTTCCGGCTTCGTAGGACGTGATGTATTCCGGATCGTATCTGGCATATTTTCCGAGGAAGAAGCCGCCGGCCTTGTAGCCGGTCGAAATGCTTCCGTAGATCATCGACTTCGGTGCGATGTCATACTGCAGCGCAACCCGCCAGGTGGGGTGCGCCCAGCTCCCCTTGCCCGGAATCTTGGGATAGGGGTTGCTGCCGAACTGCGTACCCACGACGGCCGATTTGTTGTCGAAGGTGTAACGCAGGCCGCCAGTCAGATGGATTTTCTTGTTGAAGTCCGGCGTATAGGTCGCCTGACCGAAGCCTGCATAGGACCAGGCCCGTTCGAACGGATTGTCGAAATTGACCTGCTGCGGCGTGAGCACGCCGCCATAGATCTTGAGGAAGCCGGTGTCCTTGTCCTCGAACAGGAACAGGCCGGCAACCCAGCTGAGCTGCTGGTCCGATGGTGAGGTCAGGCGGGCTTCCGCAGTGTAGGAGTTGTATTTGACCTGGTGGCCCGATGTTCCTGGCGGATCGTTGCCCTGGTTGCCGTAGTCGTGCTCGATCTGCTTGCGGTTGGCAAGCTGGACGGTCAGCGTGGCGAAATCGAAATTGTAATTATACTCCGCCATCAGACCGAACTGGTTGCTGCGATAGTAGAAGGGCGGGTCGCCGCCGTAGAAATAATTGTTGTTGAAGGGCGGCGGGATATAGGCGTTCGGGTTTCCCGGCCCGTATGGCGGCGTGATCACGCCGACCAGATTGGTGGGACCGGCACCCTTGTAGTTGAGGCGCTCGATATCGGCTTCCAGCAGCAACTGCTGGCGATCGTCGGGCTTCCACAACATTTCCAGGCGGCCCGCTTGATAGCCGTTATCCTGCAATCCGTTCTTGTAATAGCCGCCAGTCCTGTAGGTCTGGAACGCAGCTCTGACGGCCACGGTGCTGGAAACAGGCACGTTCAGCGCCGCCTCGCCGCGGAACAGATTGTAGTCGCCGACTTCGAGTTCGCCATGGGCGCTATAATTCTGCGTCGGCTTGTTGGTGATGAGGTTGACGGCGCCGCCAACAGCGTTGCGGCCGTAGAGGGTGCCCTGCGGCCCCTTCAGCACCTCGACGCGCTGCAGGTCGAAGAACATGCCGGGAATGCCGGTGGCCTTTGCGACGTTGGCGCCGTCGAGGGCGACGGAAACCTTCGGTTCGCTGGTCGGCGAAAGATCGGTCGGATAGACGCCGCGAATGGCGATAACCGGCAAGCCGACAACGCGTGTGATGCGCACGTTCGGCACCAGCTTGTAGAGGCTGTCGAACGTCTGCAGGCCCGCGCGGGTCATCTGGTCCGAGTCGAACGCGCTGATCGCGATTGGCGCACTTTGGATGTCTTCAGCGCGGCGTTCCGCCGTAACCGTGACGACTTCGATGGTTGCATTCTGCCCCGATGAGGGTGCCCCCTGCGCAAAGGCGGTGCCGCAAAATGCTATAGTTAATGCTGTTCCGGAGAGCAGCACATTACGCGGCCTAAGCCATTTATGTTTGATCACTTTCTTGGTTCCCACTGCTCGATTTCCTTTTTCATTGCACAAAATTTCCCCCACGGATGCCGATCGCCATCCGTCCTCTGGAGCCCGCAATTCAATTTCTGCAACGCCCTGCCGACCGGCTATGTACCGGAATGAGGGCAATCCACGCCGGGCAACACCCTGTCCCGTGTTGCGCGGCGACGCACCTGAGCCGCCCCCCGTCTTTTCAACGGGTGGCTAGGTGTGCGCTGGCTGGCCGTGATGCATTCGGGTTGTCATAAAGCTTGGCTATCCTCCCCGGTGTGTTTGGCATTTTGATGTGCTTCGCACTTTTTGGCTCTGCCGCGTCGCGACTGCCCCCAACATCATCCCACGCCGTTTTCTAATGCGCGGCGGCGCGAACGGTGATTGGCGCAGGCGATCACGTGATCAATGCTAATAACCTATGGCGGGAGTGTCGATACCGGCTCTATAGAAAACGAGCGCTGCAGACAGTTCGAATTCCACCGCAAGATATTGCTTCATCGTAAAAAGATATCTGCGTTCGTAATTGCAGAGCGGGATGTTCTGATATCGCGAACAGGTTGACCGTCGCAGATAAGATTAAAATTTGTTTGCTATCTGCCCATCATCAAGAAATCATAGATCGAGCGCTGCAACGATTTGGACGAATTGCTGTCCACATTCTGTGTTGGTGAGCGTACGGCGAAGCCGCCTGTCTTGAGCGCCATGCACACACCGAAGGCGGTGCCGGACATGATCGGCGATGTTCCTCGCAAAAGCGGACCTCGAAAGTCCGCGCCGACCATGCCAGACCGCGGACGTGGCCGCGTGGGCCGTCGGCGCTCATTGCTGAACCCCGAAGCGCATTGTCGTCTGGAGATGATCTGAAAAGTTGCGGGTAACTTTGCTGGATTTGGAAACCGCATTGATGTAAAGCTTCAGTGCTAACAATGGGTTATAGTTAGGTGCCTGGCAGTCTTCCGGGCATTGTTGGGGCG
Organism: uncultured Pseudomonadota bacterium; assembly: GCA_963775165.1. Taxonomy (GTDB): domain Bacteria; phylum Pseudomonadota; class Alphaproteobacteria; order Micropepsales; family Micropepsaceae; genus Rhizomicrobium. The sequence goes on from CAVZHX010000001.1 coordinate 27,555, forward strand.
CCATATGGACAGCAAAATCCTCAAAGCCGCCGCCATCCGCAAGATCGATCGCGGCCATGGCATCGAGACCACGCCGCTCGTCACCCAGGCGAGCGCGGCCGGCGCCAAATTCACCACCGGCATGAGCGTCTATCCCAAGGGGCAGGGCGCCCCGCTGCACCGCCACAATTGCGACGAGCAGGTGACGCTTCTGAGCGGGGCGGGCGAAGTCGAGATCGACGGCGTCATCACGCCGCTCGTCCCCTTTGACAGCACCTATATCGCCGCCGGCACGATCCACGCCTTCCGCAACACGGCCGCCGAACCGATGCGCATCCTGTGGATCTACAGCGCCCCCACCGTCACCCGCACCTTCGCCGGCAGCAACGAAGAGGTCGAGCACCTCTCCGCCAGGGACCTCATGGGCCTGCCTGAGAGTTGAGGCCGCCGTCCACCGCCTCATGTTCTCTCATCTGGATGGCGCCCTTCCGATGGGCTAGGCTGGCGCCGGCCACTCAACGAAGTGGATTTCAGGGAGGACACGCGACATGACCCAGGACGACGGCAGCAGCAATTCGGACGTCAACGTTTCGCGCCGCGACTTCGCGGCATTGTCGGTGGCGGCGGGATTGGCGGTAGGCGCCAGCGCACGGTCGAAAACCATCGCGCTTCGATCATGAGAAAAACGAATTCGAAGTCTCTGCCGGCGTTGGCGAGATTCGGGTTTGCGCTCACCTGGAATACCGACAGGACACTTGCCATGCACAGAAGCGGCATTGTCGCCGTGCGTGAGGTGCTGGCCGGCGCATCCTGACGATTATCCCTGGCGGGCACCTTCGCCGGGACGTGCCGCTCCGATCTCGTGATCTTTCCCCGCCGCGGTTGCTGCGCTGACACTTGCGGCGGCAGCGGCGCGGTGCCTCTTCGCGTCGAACGCCGATATGGCCCACCGGCCGGAAGACCACCAGGTTCAGAAACGGAAACTACTGGTGCAAGTTGCAAACGCAGGATGCACCGAGCCGCCGACTTCCTTTGCGACAATGCGAAGAAAGCCGGCGGATGAGGATGCAATAGCAGGTTTCGGTGACGGCTATGCCCGTGTCTTGATCACAACCTGGACCTGGCCCTCATGCCTGCGATCCGAATCGGCAAACACACCCATCTGGATCCTGTCGGCCGGCACGCCAGCCTGGATCAGTGCATCACTGACGGAACTGGCGCGAAGGGTGCCCAGATCGCGATCGTCTTTATCGAATTTGCGACCGTCCATGGAACCGTCGATTCCGATCTCAAGGGACGGGTTCTGCTTCAGATACGCGGCAATCTCGGAGACTTTGTCCATCTGCGAAGCTGAAATGTCCGACGTCCTGCGATCGAAGCTGAACTCCTTATAGGCGGTCCAACGCGCGACGATACCCACCGCGCCCTGGTTGCCGGATGCTCCCGTCGCGCCTTCCGCGCCCTGATAGCCGGATGGTCCGGCCGGGCCGGCAACGCCAGCCACCGTAAGGCCCTGACCGCCGGTCTGCCCGGCTTCGCCTTGTACGCCGCTATAACCGGTACGGCCCGTTCGTCCGGTCGGGCCCACGAGCGTGGCACCTTGTTGACCGGTGTCACCGACAGGACCCTGTTCGCCAACGGGCCCTTGCGGACCGACGGGACCGGTGAGACCTGCGTAGCTCGACCCTTGAACGCCCGCTGAACCAACCGCGCCTTGGGCGCCGGCTGGGCCGATGGCGCCCGTTTCGCCGCGCGCGCCGATTACGACTTCACCCGAAGCGCCAGTCGCTCCGGTGGAGCCCTGCGGACCACGCGGACCGGAAGGTCCCATCGCGCCGGGGGGGCCGCTCAGGGCGTCGCCTGGTGCACCTGCGGGGCCCGTCGGACCTTGTTCGCCGGCCGGACCGGTGGGGCCGGTGGCGCCCTGGGGGCCGACAAGATCTTGACGGTCGACATATGCGACTCGCTCACGCTGCGGGGCAGCGCAACCGGCGGCAAGCACCGCGACTGTCGTGAAAAGGGTCGTGTAAAGGATGGTACGTTTCATTTTGTCACCTCTGGCTCGATGATCTGTTGCGGGAACTTCACCTTCCTGCCGGCTTTTCGTGAGAAAGCCATGCGGATGAGGCGAGCAATGAGCAGACGCCGGATGAGCCTTCGCGGGTCTCTGTTCGCTGCCAGACATATAGTGATTGCGTAATATATCGGTAGGATCGGAATATACGCATTGGCCCGTCCCCTGCTTCGAAAGCGCCGAGTTGGGCGCTTTTATGGAAGCGTGGATGGGTAATGGAACGATGGAAGTTGGCGCGAGCTTTCAAGCCTGAGGCTGTGAAGCCGGGCTGGGATGGGCGCACGTCGCGGCGATGAGCGGCGAAGCGCTCGGGTGCCGCGTGGAACCTCTGCCGAAGCGGCGCAAGCGGGCCGGTGAAAGGCAACTACGGCCCATGCGTAATCCATTGTACCGCGTCGGCCTCTTGGGATCCACGGAAGGCCTTTACTTCAGGATGCAGGAAGAGTCTGACTGCGCTCACGAACCAATGCTGCCATTCGTGCTGAATGATAATAGCGATCCGCTCCACTTTGTGCTGGTGCTCCTTCACAAACAGCATGTGCTTTTCGACGGCTGCGGTATTGGCCCAGCCATCCAGCTTTGAAGCATCGATCAGCAGCCGGATCGTGCCTTGCTTTGCGATTAAAGCATCGACCTGCGGGGCCAGTTCCAAAAAATCGCCGGATTGAAGCGTCTCCGGGGCAATTATTTTTAGCACGTTCGGAGCTATCTGTTTGGTCTGGATCATCTGACTGCAGGCCTCTTTAAGAGGAATGGTGGTCACCATAGGAGCACAAGAATTGGGGTCGCAGTAGAAATTCGCTTGGATGACGGCGCCACGTTTACGAGAGCCTGGCCGGCCGCTACTGTCGGTGTTCTGGACACCGCCGGAACCGTCCCCATGGACAGCAAAATCCTCAAAGCCGCCGCCATCCGCAAGATCGATCGCGGCCATGGCATCGAGACCACGCCGCTCGTCACCCAGGCGAGCGCGGCCGGCGCCAAATTCACCACCGGCATGAGCGTCTATCCCAAGGGGCAGGGCGCCCCGCTGCACCGCCACAATTGCGACGAGCAGGTGACGCTTCTGAGCGGGGCGGGCGAAGTCGAGATCGACGGCGTCATCACGCCGCTCGTCCCCTTTGACAGCACCTATATCGCCGCCGGCACGATCCACGCCTTCCGCAACACGGCCGCCGAACCGATGCGCATCCTGTGGATCTACAGCGCCCCCACCGTCACCCGCACCTTCGCCGGCAGCAACGAAGAGGTCGAGCACCTCTCCGCCAGGGACCTCATGGGCCTGCCTGAGAGTTGAGGCCGCCGTCCACCGCCGCATTTTCTCTCATCTGGATGGCGCCCTGCCGATGGGCTAGGCTGGCGCCCGCCACCCAACGAGGTGGATTTCAGGGAGGACACGCGACATGACCCAGGACGACGGCAGCAGCAATTCGGACGTCAACGTTTCGCGCCGCGACTTCGCGGCATTGTCGGTGGCGGCGGGACTGGCGGTAGGCGCCAGCGCTGGCGAAGCCCGCGCCGCCATGGCGGTCACCGAAACCGACGTCACGGTCAAGACCGCGGACGGCGATTGCGATGCCGTCTTTATCCATCCGGCCGCGGGGGCTCATCCCGGCGTCATCATCTGGACCGACATTTTCGGGCTCAGGCCCAGTTTCCGCGGTATCGGCCGGCGCGTGGCGGAACTGGGCTATTCGGTCCTGGTGCCCAACCCGTTCTACCGCACCGCCAAGGCGCCGGTGGTCGTCAACGCGCACAATTTCGTCTTCAGCGATCCGGCCAACCGCACGAAGATCGCGAGCTGGACCGGGCCGATGAACGCGCCCGGCGCCATCGAGCGCGACGCGATGGCCCACGTCGCCTTCCTCGATGCGCAGAAGGAAGTCGATACCTCCAAACCCATCGGCACCCAGGGCTATTGCATGGGCGGGCCGCTGGTGTTCAAGACCTGCGCCACCGTGCCCGATCGCGTGCGCGCCGGCATCACCTTCCACGGCGGCGGCCTCGTCACCGACAAGCCGGACAGCCCGCATCTGCTGGCGCCCAAGATCAAGGCACGCATGTATTGCGCGGTCTCCGGCAGCGACGACATCAAACAGCCCGACGCCAAGGACAAGCTGCGCGCGGCCTTCGCCGCCGCCCATGTCGATGCGGTGGTGGAGGTCTATACCGGCACCATCCATGGCTGGTGCGTGCCCGACATGCCGCTGCAGGACGGCAAGCCGATCTACGACAAAGCCGAGGCCGACCGCGCCTTCACCCACCTGGTCTCGCTGTACAAGGAAGTGCTGGCGTAGAGCAATTCCACGAAAAGTGTGAAGCGGTTGGTACGCTGGCGCTACCAGCACTGTCCGGAATTGCGACAAACCAATAAGCTGGAGCGGATCATCGTTTCACGGAATCGATAATCCGCTCCAGCGGCGCGGAATTCCTGGGACATAATACTTATCTCCAGCTCTCGTCCTGCCCGTTTTTGGGGCCGGGTTTGCGGCGGGCGAGGGCGCGCCCCAACCGCCGCTCCAGGCGTTTGACGAAAGCGGCTGCGCCCAGCGGCCGGCCCGTACGCGCCGCCGCGCGGATCGCCTTCAGCGCGCCCTCGTCCAGCCCCTCGCCCAGGAAGGCCCGCCAATCGGTCACCCGCCGCAACAGCGGCTCAACCTTCACCACACCGTCGCCCTTGCCCGACAGATGGGCGCGTGCGCTCGACCAGCGCCAGTCCCGCGCCCGGCGCACCAGCTTCGCGCGCACCGGATTGAGCTCGACATAGCGCGCGCAGGCCATCAGATGGGCTTCGTCCATGGGGAAGGAGGCGAAGCGGCCCTGCCACAGATAGCCGCGCCAGCCTTCGCGGATGTTCACATGGCGGGTGTAGCGGCGATGGGCCTCGCCGAGCGCGGCGCGCAGGCCGTCCTCGTCTTTCGGCACTAGGATGAGATGGACGTGGTTGGGCATGAGGCAGTATGCCAGGATATCGACCTTCGCCGCGGCGCAGCCCTCGGCGAGCAATTCCTTGTAGGTCCGGTAGTCCTCGTCGCAGAAGAACACCGGCTGACCCCGGTTGCCCCGCTGCGTCACGTGATGGGGCACCCCCGGTGCCACGACCCTCGCCAGCCTTGCCATGATCGAAGGCTAACGCGCCGGGACAGGCACGTCAATTAAGTATAGTGTCACCGTAATTGCCACCGGCGCCACCTGGCCGGTTTGGCCGAAGGCGGGCGCCCAGGGCGAAATCCGACCGAAAACACGCCCGAATCCCGGCCGGATGCTTGCTGGCGCGGCGGGGCGAAGTGGCCTATCGTTCGAGTCCGTCTCGGATATGGGCACAGCGGAGATGAAACGGCATCCGCTCTACAGCAGCACCGGTCGCTTGCGGCCGGACGGTCGGCTGGGCAGGGCCGAGCCCGGCCCCGATCCACCGCCCGAGCCCACGCTCAGGCAGATCGCCGCCGAACGCTGGCTGAAATTCTACCGCCGCCACGAACGGCCGGTCCTGATTTCTTCCGGTGTCCTGGCGGCCTTGTTCGCCGTTCTGGTCTATGCGGCGCTGGTCACGCCGCCGCACATCTACACCCAGGACGATATCGACGCCGCGGTCAAATACACGCTCAGCCAGCAGCCCGAACAGCCGTCCCGCTCGGCCATCGCCGCGGCCATTATCGCCCCCTCCGTGGTCCGTATCGACGGCTTCGAGAACCCCGCGCCCGGCAAGAAATCCAGAAAAAAGAAGATCAGAAGCGCCAAGAAGGGGGCCAAGCCCGGCTTCGGCACCGAGCCCAAAGCTGGCGGCAAGGACGCCGACGATGAGGAGCCCGACACCACCGGCAGCGGCGTCGTCATCGACGACAAGGGCACGATCCTGACCAATTTCCACGTCATCGCCGAGGCCGACCGGCTGCGTGTGACCTTCTACGACGGCACCAAGGCCGATGCCGAGGTGATCGGCGACCGAGCCGCAGAACGATCTGGCCGTGATCAAGCCGAGCGTCCTTCCCGACGATCTCAAGCCTGCGGTGCTGACGACCACCGGCGGCCTGCATCTGGGCGACCAGGTCGTCGCGGTCGGCTTTCCGTTCGGAATCGGCCCGTCGGTGTCGTCGGGCGTGGTCTCGGGGCTGAGGCGCGATTACGAGGACCCGGACGGGCGCAGCCTGCGCAACCTGATCCAGTTCGATGCCGCGGCCAATCCGGGCAATTCGGGCGGCCCGCTCGTCAACGATCACGGCGAGGTGGTGGGCATCGTCACGGCCATCCTCAACCCCAGCAACGAGCGCGTCTTCATCGGCATCGGTTTCGCCGTGCCGATCGAGAACGCGGCCGCGCTCGCCGGGCGTTCGCCATTCTAGCAAGCGGAAAGACTCGAGCCTCATGAACACAACCGAACACGAAGGCAGCCACGTCACCACCCTGATGGAGCGCATCCTCTACGAGGTGAAGAAGATCGTCGTCGGCCAGGACCATTTCCTCGAGCGCGTGCTGGTGGCGCTGCTGGCGCAGGGCCATCTCTGGTCGAAGGCGTGCCGGGGCTGGCCAAGACGCTCACCGTCAACACGCTGGCCAGGACCATCCACGGCAAATTCCACCGCATCCAGTTCACGCCCGACCTGGTGCCGGCCGATCTCGTCGGCACCCGCATCTACAACCAGAAGACCGGCGAGTTCTCGACCTCGCTGGGGCCGGTCTTCGCCAATCTCCTGCTCGCCGACGAGATCAACCGCGCGCCGGCCAAGGTGCAGAGCGCGCTGCTCGAAGTGATGCAGGAGCGCCAGGTCACCATCGCCGGCGAGACCCACAAGGTGCCCGAGCCCTTCCTGGTGATGGCGACCCAGAACCCGATCGAGACCGAGGGCACCTATCCGCTGCCCGAGGCCCAGGTCGACCGCTTCATGATGAAGGTGCTGGTCGGCTATCCGTCCGAGGAGGAGGAATTCGTCATCGTCGAGCGCGTGACCGGCGCGGCCTGGACGTGGCCGCGCGTCGCCACCACCGAGCAGTTGTCGGCGCTGCAGCGCGAATGCGCGAAAAGCTATGTCGATCCCTCGCTGATCCAGTATGCGGTCCGGCTGGTGTCGGCCACGCGCGACGCCCGATCGTTTCGGCCTCGACGATCTCGCGCCCTACATCCTTTACGGCGCCAGCCCGCGCGCCACGATCCACCTGATCGAGGCCGCCCGGGCGCTCGCTTTCCTGCGCGGCCGCGATTACGTGCTGCCGCAGGACGTGACCGACGTCGCCCCCGACGTGCTGCGCCACCGCATCGTGCTGTCCTACGAGGCGCTGTCCGACGCGGTGACGGCCGACGCCATCATCGCCAAGATCATGCGCCACGTCGCAGCGCCCGAAGCGCCACTGGAGACCCATGTCCGAATCGCCGCAGACATCCTGAGGCCCTGCTGCAGCGGCTGGAATGGACGGTGATCCGCCGTCTCGACGGCTTGCTGCAGGGCGACTACCGCACGCTGTTCCGCGGCTTCGGGCTCGATCTGGCCGATCTGCGCGAATACCAGCTCCACGACGACGTGCGCTACATCGACTGGAACGTCACCGCGCGGCTGCAGGTGCCGCATGTGCGCGAGTACAACGAGGACCGCGAGGTCACCGCCTGGTTCCTGCTCGATCTCAGCCCCTCGGTCGATTTCGGCTCGATGCAGGTCAAGAAGCGCAACGTGCTGGCCGAATTCACGGCGGTGATGGCGCGGCTGCTGACGCGGCGCGGCAACCGGGTGGGCGCGATCTTCTACAGCGGCAGTTCCGGCACTGTCATTCCGGCCCGAAGCGGGCGCCGCCATGTGCTGCACATCCTCTCCTTGCTCGAAAACCAGCCCGAGCTGGCGCGCGCGCCGCAGACCGATCTGCGTGAATTCCTCGAACACGCCGTGCGCATCGTCCGCCGCCGCTCGCTGATCTTCCTGCTTTCCGATTTCATCAGCCGGCCCGGCTGGGAGCAGCCGCTGGCCCATCTGTCGCGCCGCCATGAGATACTGGCGGTGCGCTTGTCCGATCCGCTCGAAACGGATTTGCCCGATCTCGGCCTCATCGTCATGCGCGATTCGGAGACCGGCGAGCAGCTCCTGGTCGACACCCATGACCGGCGCTTCCGCCGGCGCTTCGCCCGCATCGCCCGCGAGCGCGAGGTCCAAATTCGCGGCGCCTTCAGCGCGCCGGCGTCGACACGCTCGAGCTTTCGACCGCGGACGATCTCGCCGATGCGCTCATGCGCTTCGCCGAACTGCGCAAGCAGCACAGCCGGCTCGCCTCGGGCCGCGGCCCGGCGCGGATGGGAGGCGCGGCATGAGTTTCATCTGGTTCGACATGCTGTGGCTGCTGCTGATCGTGCCGGTGCTGGTGGTGGTCTATGTGCTGCTGCAGCGGCGCAAGAAGAAATTCGCGCTGCGCTACGCCAATCTGAGCATGGTCAAGGAGGCGATGGGCGCCGGTCCCTCGATCCGCCGCCATATCCCGCCGGCTCTGTTCCTCGTCGCGCTGACGCTGATGATCCTCGCCATGGCGCGGCCTGCCGCGGTGGTCACGCTGGCCTCGCACCGCGCCACCGTGATCCTGGCCATGGACGTCTCGGGCAGCATGCGCGCGAGCGACGTCAAGCCGACGCGGCTGATCGCCGCCCAGCGCGCGGCCAAGGAGTTTATCAAGGGCCAGCCCCGGGACGTCCGCATCGGCATCGTCGCCTTCGCGGGCGCGGCTTTCCTGGTGCAGTCGCCGACCGAGTCGCGCGAGGATCTCGACTCAGGCGATCGACCGCCTCGAGCTGCAGCGCGCCACCGCCGTCGGCAGCGGACTTCTGGTGTCGCTGCAGGCGCTGTTCCCGGGCGAGAAGATCGACACCGGCGGCCCTCCCTGGCTGTCGGAGCGCGGCTTCGGGCGCGGTTATTACAGAGGCTACGGCGGCTATGGCGGGCGGGGCGCGCAGTCGCAAGGCACGCCGCTGGGCCAGAAGCCGGCCGGCGACTCGGCCGACAAGACGCCCGCCAAGAAGGTCCCGCCCGGCTCCTTCAAGACCGGCGTCATCATCCTTCTGACCGACGGAGCGACCACGGCCGGTCCCGATCCGGTCGAGGCCGCGCGCACCGTCGCCGATCACGGCGTGCGCGTCTTCACCGTCGGCTTCGGCTCGCGCGACGGCTCTGTGGTGGGCTTCGGCGGCCGCTTCATGCGCGCCCGCCTCGACGAGGATACGCTGAAGCGCATCGCCGACCTCACCCGCGGCCAGTATTTCCACGCCTCCACCGCCGAGGACCTGAGCAAGATCTACAAGCTCCTCAACACCCAGCTCATCTCCGAGACGCGGAAGACCGAGATCACGGCCTTCTTCGCCGCCGCCGCCGCCTTCTTCGCGCTGATCTCGGCGCTGCTGTCGATGTGGTGGTTCAATCGCGTGCTGTAGACGGGCCGCGCCCCATTTCTTCGCGCAGCATTCGGGAGGAACTCATGATCCATCATCTGTCCATCGCCGCGCGCGATCCCAAGCATGTGGCGGCCGTTCTGGCCGAGATCATGGGCGGTGCCTCAATGCCGTTCCCGGCCAATCCGGGAAGCCATTTCGCGCGCCAGCTCGACGCGTACGGCACCGGCGTCGAGGTCTATCCGGTCGGCACCACGCTTCGGCCCGGCGGCGGCGAGGGCAGCAGCTTCGTCCGGGAGAATACTGGCGAGCGCTCCTATACCGCCACGCATTTTGCCCTTAGCGTTTCCGCCGACGTCGCAACCGTCAAGAAAATCGCGCGCCGCGAGGGCTGGCAATACAATGTCTGCGATCGGGGCCGCTTCCATGTCGTCGAGGTGTGGATCGAGAACGAGACCATGGTCGAGGTCCTGCCACCCAAATTCACCCGCGAATATCTCTCCATCGCGCGACCGGAGAAGATCGTGGCCGCGCACGATGCGCGCCGTCACTGAACGGTCGTTCCGGGACAAAAATCCTGTACAGTCCGGCGCGTTCCCGGCCTAAAGTCGGGGCCAAGGCAATGACAGATTGTGCCATGCGCACAAAAGGGGAGGCGATGACCACTTTGAGGATCGGCCGGTTCGCGGCCGCAGCCACGCTCGGGCTCTTTGCAGGCTCGCTACAGGCCCACGCTCAGTCCCTGTTCGCAGGCGACGCCTCCGCCCATTTCACGGCCGCCCAGGCCGCACTCGGCAAGGTCCAATACGACAACAGTTGCGAGGTCTGCCACGGCCCCGATCTCGACCATGGCAATTACGGCCCGGCGCTTACGGGCGCGGAGTTCGTGTCGAAATGGAAAGACCGGACGGCCGAGGCGCTGTTCTCCAATATCAAAACGACGATGCCGCCTTCCACCCCCGATTATCTGGGCGACGAGGCCTACGCCAATATGGTCGCCTATATCATGTCGGCCAATGGCGGCACGGCTGGAAGCGAGGCCTTCGCGCCGGGCGCGCTGGCCAAGGCGCAAGCCCCCGCGCGGCGCGCGGGCCCGCCCGCATCCACGCAGGACGACATCTACATGGCGGCGATGGCGGATCGGAAGGCGCTGCTGGGCAAGATGACGCCCGTCACCGACGCGATGCTCAAGGACCCGCCAACGGGCGACTGGCTATTCTGGCGCGGCAGCTACAATCAGATCAGCTACAGCCCGCTCAAACAGATCGACAAGTCCAACGTCGCGCGGCTGAACGTGGGCTGGACGCTGTCGCTGCCGCCGAGCGGCAACGAGATCACGCCGCTCGAACATGACGGTGTCCTCTTCATCGACAGCGGCAACACGGTGATGGCCGTCAACGCCACCGACGGCGACGTCTTGTGGCGCCATGTGCGCGCACTGCCCAAGAGCCTGGAGAAGGGCTCGACCACACGCATGAAGTCCATCGCCATCTATCAGGACAAGATCTTCGCTCCGACGGCGGACGGCCACATGGTCGCGCTCGATGCCAAGACCGGAAAGCTCCTGTGGGACACCGAGATCATCACGCCCGAGCAGGTCTATGAATCGGGCCATCACGGCACCGGCTATCACATGTCCGGCGCGCCCCTGGTCGCCCACGGCAAGGTGATCATGGGCGTCAGCCTGGGCATCACCACGGCCGGCGGGGATTTCATCGTCGGCCTCGACCCGGATACCGGCAAGGAGATGTGGCGCTTCCACACCATTGCCCGTCCCGGCCAGCCCGGCGGCGACAGCTGGAACGGCGCCCCCGTCGATCAGCGCTATGGCGGCGGGGTGTGGACCTCGGGCAGCTACGATCCCGATTTGAATCTCGTCTATTTCGGCACCGGCAACACCTACGACATGGGCACGCTGCTGCTGCCGCACGAGCAAAAGGGCAAATCCAACGACGCCCTCTACACCGACACCACGCTGGCGCTGAACCCGGATACGGGCAAGCTGGTGTGGTACTACCAGCACATGAACCGCGACGTCTGGGACCTCGACTGGGTGTTCGAGCAGTCGCTGGTCACGCTGCCGGTCGACGGCAAGCCGAAGAATCTGCTCGTCACCGGCGGCAAGATCGCGATCTTCGACGCCGTCGATCGCGCCACGGGCAAATATGAATTCTCCAAGGATCTGGGCTTGCAGAATCTGGTCGCCCGCATCGATCCCAAGACCGGCAAGAAAATCATCAAGCCCGAATTCGCCAATCCGGTTCCGGGCAAGCCCTATTTCCTGTGCGACGCCTTCCGCAATTGGCCGACCACGTCCTACGATCCGGAAAGTCATATCCTCTATGTGCCGCTGAACGAGCATTGCGGCAATTACATCTGGGAGCCGCGCGACGCCGCGGCGACCGCCGCCGGCGGCCAGGATTACGGCGGCGGCGGGGGCGGCGGCCCGCATCCCGATGCGATCCCGAAAGACGGCAAATACGGGCGCATCGAAGCCATCAACCTGGAGACGAAACAGGTGGTCTGGATTCACCGCCAGCGCGCGAGCATTTCGAGCTCGATGCTGTCGACGGCGGGCGGGCTCGCCTTCGAAGGGGCGAGCGACTCCTATTTCCGGGCATTCGATGCCGCCACCGGCGAGGTGCTGTGGAAATTGCGTCTCAATGACGTGCCGCGCACCTCGCCCATCAGCTACAGCGTGGACGGTGTGCAGTACATCGCGCTGGTCTCGGGTCTGGGCGCGCCGCCCTCCGACGCCGGCAGGAGTTCGACGCCGGAAATCTACTCGCCGCCGGGCGGCGAGACGCTTTGGGTGTTCAAGTTGCCTGGCGCAGTGGGCAACGCCCAACACTAACCGCGTCCACGGCAGCACGTCACGACGCTGCGGCTACGCGCTGCGGCGCGGCTTGCGATGGCGCGCGTTTGCAGCCAGACTTTGCAGCAAGCGCGGAAAACTGCCAGACGGGCGGCGGGGGGAACGATGAGAATTGCCAATATCGGCCGTTCCGCGGCGATCGTCACGTTCGGGCTGGTCGCGTTTTCCTTGCACGCGCATGGCCAGACGATGTTCTCCGGGCAGCCGCCGAGCTTCACCGCCGATCAGGCCGCGCATGGCAAGACCGATTTCGACAACAGTTGCGCGGTTTGCCACGGCCCCAATCTCGACGACGGCCAGTTCGGGCCGGCGCTCAAGGGCGCCACGTTCCGCTCGCAATGGAAGGGCCAGCCGTCGGCGGCGCTGTTCTCCTACTTGACGACCAAGATGCCGCCTTCTGGTCCGGGCGTGCTGGGCAATCAGGTCTATGCCGATATCGAGGCCTATCTGCTTCAGTCGAACGGCGCGAGCGCGGGCACGGCGGAATTGTCGGCGAACGATCTGGCCGCCGCCGCCCTTCAGGCCGCCGGTCCGCAGGAAGCAGCCGCGGCAGCGCCGCGCCGCCCCAGGATCGCCAATGAGGATGAGGGCTACCAGGCGGCAATGGCTGCGCGCCAGGCGCTGCTGGGCAAGATGACGCCCGTCACCGACGCGATGCTGCGCAATCCGCCCGAGTCCGACTGGCTAATCTGGCGGCGCACCTATGACAACATCAGCTACAGCCCGCTCAAGCAGATCGACAAGAAGAATGTCGACCGGCTGGGGCTCGCCTGGAGCCTGGGCCTGCCGCTCAGCGGCAACGAGATCACGCCGCTCGAGCATGACGGCGTCATCTTCCTCAACAGCGGCAACACGGTGCTGGCGGCCGACGCCACCAATGGCGATCTGCTGTGGCGCTACATCCGTTCGTTGCCGGACAGCCTGAACCATGGCGGGCTGACGCGGATGAAATCCATCGCCATCTATCAGGACAAGATTTTCGCGCCCACCGCCGACGGTCACGTGGTGGCGCTCGACGCCAAGAGCGGCAAGCTCGTCTGGGACGAGGAAGTGATCACGCCCGACCAGATCGCCGAAGGCAAGGGCGGCGGCGTGGGCTATCACATGTCGGGCGGCCCGCTGGTGGCCCATGGCAAGGTGATCATCGGCGTCAGCCTGGGCGTGACCACCGGCGGCGGCGATTTCATCGTCGGCCTCGATCCGGCGAGCGGCAAGGAATTGTGGCGCTTCCATACGATTGCGAGGCCCGGCCAGCCCGGCGGCGACAGCTGGAACGGCGCGCCCGTCAGCCAGCGCTACGGGGGCGGGGTGTGGACCTCGGGCAGCTACGATCCCGATCTCAACCTCGTCTATTTCGGAACCGGCAATACCTATGATGTGGGAACGTTGCTGATCCCGCAAAAGCGCAAGGGCAAATCCAACGACGCCCTCTACACCGACACCACGCTGGCGCTAAATCCCGACACCGGAAAACTGGTCTGGTACTACCAGCACATGAACCGTGACGTCTGGGACCTCGACTGGGTGTTCGAGCAATCGCTGATCACGCTGCCGGTCGACGGGGCGCCCACCAAGCTCGTGGTCACCGGCGGCAAGATGGCGATCTTCGACGCCATGGACCGTGCCACCGGACAATACGCATTCTCGGCGGATGCGGGGCTGCAGAATCTGGTCGCCAGCATCGATCCGAAAACGGGCAAGAAGATCGTCAAACCGGAATACGCCAATCCGGAGCCCGGAAAGACCTATTTCGACTGCCCGGATTCAAACGGCTTCCGCAACTGGGCGACGACCTCCTACGATCCCGTCACGTCCATTCTCTACGTGCCGATGATCGAAAGCTGCAGCGATTATTCCTGGGTCAAGCGCGATGCCGCAGCCGTCGCCGCCGGCGGCCAGGACCTGCGCAGCGCCGGCCGGCCGATGCCCAACAACGGCAGCCGCTACGGCCGCATCGAAGCCATCAATCTCAAGACCAGGAGGATCGTCTGGATCGACCGCCAGCGCGCGGGTATCGCCAGCTCGATGCTGTCGACCGCGGGCGGGCTTGCCTTCAACGGCAGCGACGACCGCATGTTCCACGCCTATGACGCGGCCAACGGCAATATGCTGTGGCAGGTCCGGCTCAATGCGGTGCCGAGCTCTTCGCCGATCACCTACAGCGTGGGCGGCGTGCAATATGTCGCCGTTATCGCCGGCGGCGGCAGCCTGCTTGCGGGCGGCGCCAATCACTGGACGCCGGAGCTCTACAATCCCGCCGGCACCACCACGCTATGGGTGTTCAAGCTGCCGGGCGCCCGTCGATAGGCGCCCGGCGAGGGCTCAGAAATCGTAGCGATAGCCTACGGTGAAATCCCATTGGTGCATGGCGAGCGTGATCGTGCGGTAGGGGTTGGGCCCCAGCGGCGTCACTTCGATGCCGCTGACGCTGTGCTGGGCACATAGAGCGCGGCGAAGTCGAGGCTCGAATGGCTGTCGACCTTGGCGCTGGCGCCGGCGCTGATGTGATCGGTAACAACGCCGGCGCCAGGATGTTGAGCGTCACGTCGCTGCCGCCGACGGGATTGGTGTTGTGCGCATAGCCGGCGCGCAACGTCCAGGTCGGCGTCACCCGCCAATCGGCGCCGAGCGAGAACACGTCGACGTCCGTCCAGCCGAAGCCCGGCCCGTCTTTGGATCCGAAGTGCGCCGGTGAAGCGACGAGCGTCCGACCGAAGGCACGCTGGAATAGAAGATGTGCTTGTAGTCGGCCATCAGCGTCCAGGCCGGACGGCGTCCCAGGCCAGCCCGCCGTCGATGCTGGCCGGAATGTCGAAGGCGCCGCCATCGGCGAACAGGCCCTTGTATTTTCCGAACTTTGACATCCAGATCGGCGTGGGGCGCCGAAGGCGAGCCGCAAGTTCGGGGCCGCGTTCCCGATCGGCGCCGACGCGCACGCCGCCGCCATAGGAATAGGCGATGTGGCGGTTGGTCATGTTGGCCGGCGACGCTGAAGCGGCGGCTCGACATGGCGAAGGCGGAGCCCCTTGGCGTCGAACATCTGCATCGCCAAGATCGGCGCGATGCCGAGCGACAGATTGCCCGAGCGCCACGCATAGCCCGGCGAGATGAACATCTGGTTCAGATTCACGCCGGCCTTGCCGCCGCAATAGACGCCGGCTGCCGCCGAAGGCTGCGCAGGCGGGATTGGCGACCGTCGCCCGGATAATTGGTGTTCATGCCGCCATTGCCGTAGACGGCGATGCCCCAGGAGGAGTTGCGTCGATCGGCTGGCTATAGGCGATCCCCGGCACCAGGAAATGCTCCCAGCCGCTGTCGACGGTACCCGGCGCGACGAAGCCGGGCCCGGTGGTCGTGTAGTGACGGTAGGGCGAGAACAGCGAAAGGCCGAATTCGAATTCCTGGCCGACCGAGGTCAGCCCCGCCGGGTTGATCGCCAGCGTCATGGCGTCTTCGGGATTGGCGACACCGGTGCCGGCAAGCGATTTCTGGATGGCGCTGTAACCGGGCTGGAAATAGCCTTCGGTGGCGAAAGCGGGCGTCGCCAATGACGCGGCGGCGATGAACCCCAATGCGGCCGCCGCAAGCGCGGCCGTCCTTATATTTCCTTCCCTGCATGTCATTCTCCTGGTGCGGGTTCCCTGCATGCTTACGAAAAGATGCGACGCCGCCGGGTCTTGCGGGGTCTTCTGAATTCAGCCCGTGTGCTTGATGACAAAGCGGTACGTGCCGCCGTCCTGCGATTGCTCGACCATCTCGTTGCCGGTGGTCCGGCAGAAGGCCCCGAAATCGGCGACGGAGCCCGGATCGGTGGCCAGCACTTCGAGCGTGCCGCCGACGGGCACCTCCTTGAGCGCCTTCTTCGCCTTCAGAATCGGAAGCGGGCAGTTCAGCCCCTTCGCATCCAGAACCTTGTCGGCCATGTCCATGTCCTTCAGATGAAAAGATTGATGTCGGATTTGAGCGCGTTCTCCATATAGGTGGCGGCGCCGCCCACGGTGATGCCCTCGATCATGTCCTCGAGCTTGTATTCGAACAGGTCCATCGTCATCTGGCAGGCGACGAGGTGGATGTCGGATTCGACGGCCGCCTCGCGCAGCTCCTCGATCGAGGCCACGCCCTTCTTCTTGATCAGGTTCTTCATCATCGGTGGTCGCCATGGCGTCGACGCCGGGGATCATGTCGATGATGTTCGGCATGCCCATATGCATGCCCATCATCGGCATCTTCATCGCGGCGTTGCCCAGTGCGGTGACCTTGAGGTCGAGCTTCTTCAGAAGCAGCGGCAGGCCGTAGAAAGTGAAGAACATGGTGACGTCGACGCCCATCGCCGCCGCCGTTGTCCCCAGGATGAAGGGCGGATAGGCCCAGTCGAGCGAACCCTTGGTGACGATGATCGACATGCTCTTGGCATTGGTGTCGGTCTGGGCGTCCATGACGTGCATCCTTCCTTGAGCCGCGGGCGGCGCGGTTCGGCTGAATGGGATTACGGCTGAGCGGCGGCACGCGGACCATGATGCAGATCAACGGCGCGCCTGGCATTTCCTCCAATTCTGCGCCCTATGAGGGCGTCTATATGAACGTTTTATAATATTAGGGTATCTGAATGGAAAGTCCCCCGGCCTGTCAAGACGGATTGCCATGCCCCGCCGGAAAGCGTTTGAATTCGCGGTCGGCTTGGCTCATGTTTTATATTAGAAAAGCCGCATGAAAGGGCCGCCCATGGCCTGGAGCCGATCTCTCGCCGCCATCGACGCCCTGGAGGACGCAAGCTTCGATGCCGGTCTGGTGGCCGAGATGGAAGCCCGTGCCGCCGGCACCGCCCAGCACCCCATTCGCTTCTCGACACCCACCTTCCGCGAATACGAGTCGAGCGAGCTTCACGGTTGCGGCAAGAACAGCTTCCCCGCTTTTTCGGTCACGGCTGGCGCCTGCGCGCTCGATTGCGATCACTGCAAGGCCAAGATCCTGGAGCCGATGATCCCGGCGACCTCGCCTCAGATGCTCGACCGCAAGGTGCGCGATCTGGTCACGCTGCAGGACCTTCAGGGGTTTTTGCTCTCCGGCGGCTCCAACCGCAGGAACGAGATCAAATACGAGCGCTATTATCCGGTGGTCGAGAAGCTGAAGCGCGATTTCCCCCATCTCAAGATCGCGATTCATTCGGCGCTGATCGATCATGCGCGGGCGAAGACCATGGAATTGGCCGGTGTCGATACCGCGATGATGGACGTGATCGGGGCGCGCGAAACCATTCGCGAGGTCTATCACCTCGACCGCCCGGTGGACGATTTCGAGGAGTCGCTGGCCGCGCTCACTGCCACGCGCATGGAGATCGTGCCCCACATCGTCATCGGACTGCATTACGGCCGCATCCTGGGCGAGGCGAATGCGCTCGACATCGTCAGCCGCCATCCCGTCCATTCGCTGGTGCTGGTGGTGATCATGCCATTCTATGCCGCGCCCGGCACGTTCGTGACGCCCGACACGGCCGATGTCGGCCGCATCTTCCTCGAAGCGCGCCGCCGCATTGCGACCCGCGAGGTGCTGCTCGGTTGCGCCCGGCCAGCCGGGATGCACAAGCGCGTCACCGATGCCTATGCCGTGATGGCCGGTCTCGACGGCATCGCCTTTCCGGCCGATGGCGCGGTGGCGGTGGCCGAGATGATCGGCCGTCCGGCGCTGCAGCAGCATGCCTGCTGTTCGATGAAGGTGGGCGGCAGCCTGAAGCCTGTCGCCTCGTGCGCGGCATGAACAAGACGACGACCGCCGATATTCTCGTCGTGGGCCTGGGCCCGGCGGGTGCTTGCGCCGCCGAAGCCGCCGCGAGAGCGGGCGCCCGCGTCATCGCCATCGACCGCAAGGCGGAGGCGGGCGTGCCGGTGCAATGCGCCGAATTCGTGCCGGCCGCGCTCGGTGGCGAAACAGCGGCCGTCGAGACGGAATGCCAGCCGATCGCCGCGATGCTGACGAGCGTCGAAGACGAGGCCCCCGAGCTCACGCAGGATTTCCGCGGCCGCATGGTCGATCGCGCCCGCTTCGATGCGGCTTTGGTCGCGCGCGCCGCCGAGGCCGGCGCCGATTGCCGCTTCGGCGTTTCGCTGTCCAGACTTTCGGATGACGGCATCGCCACGCTGTCGGACGGCGCGCACATCGAAGTCAAGATCATCATCGGCGCCGACGGCCCGCGTTCGCGGGTCGGCCGCGCCATCGGCGCCATCAATCAAGAGCTGGTCGAGACCCGTCAGATCACGGTGCCGCTGGCCGCGCCGCACGAAGCGACCGACATCTTCCTCTCGTCCGATATTCCCGGCGGCTATGGCTGGCTGTTCCCGAAAGGCGATGTCGCCAATCTGGGCCTGGGTGTCACGCCCGAACACCGCGCGAAGCTGAAATCGCTGCTCGAAAATCTGCGGCAACGCTTGATCATGGAAACCCGCATCGGCGAAGAGATTCTCGGCCATACCGGCGGCGCCATTCCGGTCGGTGGCATGAACGCCGCGCGCGGGATGTTGGGCAACACGCTTGTGCTGCTGGCCGGCGATGCGGCCGGTCTCGTCAATCCGGTGACGGGCGCGGGCATTCCGGCGGCCGTGATCTCCGGCCGCATGGCAGGCGAGGCGGCGGCCTCGTTTCTCGCGGGCGAAAAGGATGCCGGAAACGAATATGCCGAAGACCTGGACGACCTCTTCGGCGCATCGCTGGCGCGCGCGCTTGCCCGCCGGCGCGAATTGATGGCGAAATTCCAATCGAACGCGACACCGGACAAAAACGATCTGCGCCGCGGCTGGATCGCCTATCCCGAATATTGGGCCGCGTGAACGAAGGGACGATTGAAGATGACCTGTCTCAAGCCTGAAGGTCGAGAGCCGCTCACCGCCAAAAAGGGCGCGCCGGATTTCAACGCCTTCGACACGATGCAGCCGCGCGCGCCGGCGCCCACGCCCAAGGAATTGCGCAATGGCGGCCGCGTCAAGGCGGCGGATCAGGCCCCGCAAGGCGTCTATCTGCCCAACAACAACATCCTCACCCCGCATATGCGCTCGCCGGAATACATGCAGATGTCGACCGCGGCGGCGATCACGCTCGGCGTCATGCCCGGCAAGATGCACCGCTGCTCCTGCACGCGCTGCCTCAATCTTCTCTTGACCTATCCCGAAGGCTGCCGGGCCAATTGCGCCTATTGCGGGCTGGCGCGCCACCGCGAGGCGACCCGCGATTACGCCGACCGCAATTTCATCCGCGTCGACTGGCCGGCGGTGCCGATGGCAGAGATCGTGGAGATCGTGGCCAAGGACGGTGCGAACAGCCCGTTCCACCGCATGTGCATTTCCATGATCACCCATCCGCGCTCCGACGCCGATACAGTGAGCGTGCTCAAGGCCTGGACCGCGAAGATCGATCCCGCCGCCATTCCCATCTCGATCCTCTCCAATCCCACGACCATGAGCCGCGCCGACGTCGCCAATCTTCACGACCTCGGCAGCGACATCTTCACGGTGGCGCTCGATGCCGCGACGCCGGAGATTTTCGACCGCACGCGGGGGCGCGGCGTGCAATCGCCCCATACGTGGAAGAAATATTGGGAAATCCTCGAAGACGCCCGCGACATTTTTGGGCCGCAGAAATTCGGCGCCCATATCATCGTCGGCATGGGCGAGACCGAGCACGACATTCTCACGCTGGTCCAGAAGCTCGTCGACATGGGCGGCCACAGCCACATGTTCTGCTTCTTCCCCGAACAGGGTTCGCTGATGGATCATCTGCCGGCCACGCCGCGCGATCAGTGGCGGCGCGTGCAGCTCGGCCGCTATCTTATCGACTATTGCGGCGCGCGCGTCGATCACATGAGCTTCGACGAAGAAGGCCGCGTCGCCGATTTCGGCCTGCCGCGCGCCGAGCTCGACGCCATCATCGACGCCGGCATCGCCTTTCGCACCTCCGGCTGCCCGGGCAAATTCGCCGACGACATCTCGGCCTGCGACCGGCCCTATGGCGACTCGCCGCCCAGCAACATCGCCAGCTATCCCTTCCAGCCGGCCAAGAAGGACATCGCCAAGATCCGCACCCAGCTCGGCTTGCGCAAGCTGAACTGATGGGACGCCGCTTCCGCATCATCGATACCGGCGTGCGAGAGGGCGCGGCCAATATCGCCTTCGATGCGGCATTGATCGAATTGCGCAAAGCGGGGCGCATCCCCGACACCATCCGCTTCCTGCAGTTCACGCCGACCGCTTTGGTCGGCCGCCATCAGGATCTGTCGGCGGAAATCCGCCTCGATTATTGTGCCGCCAACGGCATCGGGCTGGCGCGGCGCATCACCGGCGGCGGGGCGCTCTATATGGACGAGGGCCAGTTCGGCTTCGAGCTGGTATTCGAAAAGAGGGCGCTGGGCATTTCCTCGCTTGGCGAGCTGACGGCCGCGATCTGCGAGGCTGCCGCGTCTGGCCTCTCGCGTCTCGGCATTGCCGCCAAATTCCGGCCGCGCAACGACATCGAAGTGGACGGCCGCAAGATCAGCGGCACCGGCGGCTTCTTCGACGGCGACACCATCTTCTTCCAGGGCACGGTACTGGCCGAGATGGACGTGCCGCGCATGCTTGCGGCCTTGAACGTGCCGCAGGACAAGCTGGCCAAACGGGCGCTGGACAGCGCGGGCGCGCGCATCGCCACGCTGGCCGAATTGCTGGGAACCGCGCCGCCGCTCGAAAACGTGAAAGCCGCATTGATCGAGGGCTTCGCCGAAGGCCTCGGCATCGCGGCCGAACCGGGCACGATCGGAGCCGAAGAAGAGGCGCTGGCCCGCCGCCTTCACGACGAGGAGATCGGCACCGACGAATTCCTGCGCAGCATCGACCGCGCCGATGCCGGCGACGACATGCGCAGCGGCAGCCATGTGGGGGCGGGCGGTACGGTGAGGGCCCATGTGCGCCTGGAAGGGGCGGGGCTCGACCGTTTCCGCGAAGTGCTGATCACCGGCGATTTCTTCGTCACCCCGCCGCGGGTGATCTTCGATCTGGAATCGCGCCTGCGCGGCAGCGAGGTCTCGTGCTTGCGCGACACCGTGAGCGCTTTCTTCAGCCACGCCGGCATCGGCTTGCTTTCGGTCAAGCCTTCGGATTTCGCCGCCGCCATCGAGGCCGCGCTCGCGCCGGCAAAGGCCAAGGCATGAAATTCGCCCCATGAAATTCGTCAGCGTGGTCCAGCACACTTCGGCCGATTATCTTGGCCTGATCGAGGACCATCTCGAAGGCCGCGGCATCGGCTTCAAATATTTCCGGCCCTTCACCGAAGGCACGCCGCTGCCGGAGCCCTACGCGATCGGCGACGCGCTGATCCTGCTTGGCGGCGGACCGTGGGGCACGGCCGGTGCGCGCGATCTGCCTACGCTCGAAGCCGAAACCGCGCTCGTCTATGCCTGCATGATGCTGGGCAAGCCGATCGTCGGCATCGAGCTCGGCGCGCAGCTTCTCGCCATCGCCGCGGGCGGCGCATCGCGCGCCCATCCGCTCGCCCTCGATGTCGGTACCGGCACGCGCACGGCCGACGATGCGCTGGGCGGATTCCTTCCGGCGCGCTTTCCGCTCGTCTCCTACATGCGCGATTTTCCGGTACCGCCCGATTATGCGCGCGTGTTGGCGAAGGACGACGAGGGCAGGCCGGCGCTGTTCCAGATCGGCGAGAACTCGTTCGGCTTCAGCTTCCATCCCGGCTTCAAGACCGCCATTGCCGAAGACCTGATCATGGAGTTCGAGGAGGCCCCGCCCGATCCCGGCCCGGCGCTCGAACGCCTGCGGGGGCTTAAGCGCGAAATCGAGGATGCGCTGGTGCCCATCATGACCGGGCTCATTCAATTGACCGGCCTGATGGGAGCTTGAAATAATATTTCCGTAGTGGCCAAAATCGCCCGTTTGCCGGGCGAATTTTCTGCTTGCGATTCTTAAATTAGAGTTTTCTAATGAATTAAGAACCTGTCACGCGTGCGATATTGATGCGCCTCAGTGACAGGAAACCCAAGTCGCCGGACAACAGGCGCTGCAACGCAATCAGGGACGAGACGCATGGCCAAGAAGCTCCTGATCGTGATGGCGAACACCGACCCGCGTGACCCCGAAGAGCTCGGTGCCCCCATATTCCAGGCCTCCGTTGCCGCAGCCATGGATTACGAGGTGGAAGTGGTGATGACGGCGGCGTCCGGCCAACTGCTCAAGAAGGGCGTGGCCGAGAAGCTGTTCATCAAGGAAGGCTCGGGCAAGTCGGTCTACGACTTCATCAAGGACGCCCACGACGCCGGCGTGAAGTTCCTGTGCTGCTCGCCCAATCTCGATCTCTTCGACATGACCAAGGAAGACCTGATCCCCGAATGCACCGGCATCGTGGGCGGGGCCTATCTGATCGAGGAGGTCATGGAGAACGAGGACTGCAAGGTTCTCACCTATTAGGGTCGAACCCGCGATGGAACACAGCCACGCATCCCGAGTGCAGACCGTCATCGGCGATCCCGTCACCGACAAGCCGCCGGTGGCGCGCGAGCAGCTCGAGGAGATATTCGCCGACATCCAGGCCGATCTCAGATTCGATCACGAGCTGAACGGCTGCCTGAACTGCGGCATCTGCACAGCGACGTGCCCGGCCGCGCATTATTACGATTTCTCCCCGCGCGAGATCGTCCAGCTTCTGTGGACGGAGAATCTCGAAGGCATCTACGACGCGATGCAGGAGAAGATCTGGTCCTGCGCGCAATGCTACACCTGCGCGGCGCGCTGCCCCTTCGGCAATTCGCCGGGCGGGCTCGTGATGCTGATGCGCGAAGCCGCGATCAAGCACGGCATGGAATCGGCCAAAAACGTGCTGCGTCCTTTCAGCCGCGTGATGCTGAAGCTGATCTCGACCGGCAACCAGCTTTCGCCCGACATGATCACCAAGGATGCGTTTCCGGATTGGGGCCCGAACGTGGCCAAGATCGACGCGCCGCTCAAGATTTTGCGCAAGGCGATTCCGATGGCCACGCTCAACACCACCGAGACGGCCTGGGAAGTGAACCTGAAGACTTCTGTCGAGCTCTACACCATCTGGGAGATGACGGGCGTCCTGAACCAGCTCGAAACCATCGACGAGAATCTATTCGACGTCATCACCGACATCATGGACGAAAAGCGCCAGGACTATCAGGACTGGCTGGACGAACAGGACGACAAGAAAGACGCCTGAAGGCGCGAGGAGCCAAGCATGAGCGACGACAAGCAAGGCGAACGCTTCACCGGCCACGGCTCGGAGTGGCGGGATTCCAATCTCTCGCCCAAGGAGGCCAAGATCGCCACCTCCTGGGTCGAGCAGCGCGTCGACAAGCGCGCCATGCTGACCAACAAGGGCCGCGTCGAGGACGTGCGCGACGTCATGTGGCAGCTCGAAAAGGACGGCGAGATCGTCGTCCACCGCATCAACGACGAACACGAGCCCGTGACCGTCAAGACGCTGTACGGCTGGGACAAGCGCGTGCCGACGACGCGGCTGTGGCATCACAAGAGCTGCGGCCAGTGCGGCAACATTCCGGGCTATCCCTCTTCGCTGCTGTGGCTGATGAATCTGACCGGCAAGGAATATCTCGACGAAACCGACCAAACCTCGTGCACGGCCTGGAATTATCATGGCTCTGGCATCGGCAATATCGAAAGCCTGGCCGCCGTTTTCCTGCGCAATTTCCATCAGGCCTATGTTTCGGCCAAGGCGGAGGGCAAGCCCGAGGGCTATTACTATCCGCTGGTCCATTGCGGCACCTCCTTCGGCAATTACAAGGAGGTGCGCGGCTATCTGCTGCAATCGGCCGAACTGCGCGAGCGGGTGAAGAAGATTCTCGGCAAGCTCGGCCGCCTCGTCGACGGCAAACTCCTGATCCCCGAAGAGATCGTGCATTATTCCGAATGGGCCCATGTCATGCGACATGAGATCGCCAAGCATCAGGTGGTCGACGCCAGCCATATCCGCGCCACCATCCATCCGGCCTGCCACGTCTACAAGATGGTGCCGGAGGACGCGATCTATGACGACGATATCCTCGAAGGCAATCGCGTCGCCGTCTCCACCGGGCTGATGGGCGCGCTTGGCGCGCAGGTGATCGATTATTCGACCTGGTACGATTGCTGCGGCTTCGGCTTCCGCCACATCATCTCCGAGCGCGAATTCACCCGCTCCTTCGCCATCGACCGCAAGATCCGCGTCGCCGTCGAAGAGGCCAAAGCCGACATCATGGTCGGCCACGACACCGGCTGCATCACCACGCTCGACAAGAACCAGTGGATCAGCAAGGCGGCCGGCGAGGGCAAGGAAGTTTCGCTGCCCGTGCTGGCCGATGTGCAGTTCGCCGCGCTCGTCTGCGGCGCCCATCCCTACCGCATCGTGCAATCGCACTGGCACGCCTCTGCCACCGAAACGCTTATGGAAAAGCTCGGCATCGACTGGCAGGCCAAGAAGGCCGAATTCGAGGCCTATCTCGAAGAGGTCAAGCAGGGCCGCCAGGAGAACCTCTACGATCCGCGCCGGCGCATCACCTCGGGCCCCGGCTACACCCGCATCGAGATCAATCCGGGAGCGGGCGCATGAGCGATGGCTTTTTGGTCGTCGGCGGCGGACCGGCGGGATTGGCGGCGGCGCATTCGCTCGCCAGTGTCGGCCGCAAGGTGACGCTCATCGAGAAGATGGACCGCCTCGGCGGCGCGCCGATCCTTTCGGGCTACGCCAAGCTCGTGCCTTCGGGCGAATGGGCGTCCGATGCCATCGGCGGCATGGCGGCGCGGGTGACTGGCAAAACGCTGATCGACGTGAAGCTCAACACCGCGGTCGAAAAGTTCGACGGCGCGCCCGGCGGCTTTACCGCCACGCTGTCGAACGGCGAGGCGGTCAATGCGGGCGCCGCCATACTGGCCACCGGCTTCACCCACTTCGATTCGCTCAACAAGCCGGAATGGGGCTTCGGCACCTTCCCGGACGTGGTCACCACGACCCAGGTCGAGCAGATGATCTCGTCGAAAAAGGGCGTGCGCTGCCCCTCCGACGGGCGCAAGCCCAAGCGCGTGGCGATCCTCTTGTGCGTGGGCTCGCGCGACCGCCAGATCGGGCGCGAATGGTGCTCGAAGATCTGCTGCTCGGTGTCGTCGAACCTCGCCATGGAAATCCGCGAGGAGCTGCCCGATTGCCACGTCTACATCTACTACATGGACATCCGCACCTTCGGCCTGCTCGAAACCAAATATTACTGGAAGAGCCAGGAGGAATTCAAAATCAAGTATATCAAGGCGCGCATCGCCGAGGTCACTTCGAACGGGGCGCAACTGATCGTCAAGGGCGAGGACACGCTGGTGAAGCGCCCGATCACCATCCCCTTCGATATGGTGGTGCATGCGATTGGTATGGACCCCAATGTCGACAATGTGCTTCTGGCCTCGATTTTCGGGGTGAAGCTGGAGCCCAACGGCTTCATCGACCGCGCCAACACTTATGGAGTGATGGGCGCGACCAGCCGGCCGGGCGTGTTCGTGGCCGGTGCCGCCACGGGCCCCGAAACCATCGACGATTCGATCGCACAGGGAAACGCCGCGGCGATGTCGGCGCTGGGCGCGCTCGCATCCGCTGCCGCCGAATAGGACGAAGAATGTGAGCGTGCTCTCGGCCTTCCTGTCGTCGAAATCTCCGAAAGAGCTGGAGATCGCGCGGCCGCATTTGGACCTCAGCGGCGCGGTCTTATCCCAGGCGCTGCGTGAGATGGTCATGGGTGCCGAGCCCCATGGCGGCATCGAAGCCTATGTCGCCGCGCTGAAGCTCAAATCGGCGCTGTTCAAGGAGGTGCTGGGCGGGGGCGCTGCCGCGCTTGCGCCCGAACGCTTCCTCGAAATCTGCGCCTTCATGCCGACGGTGCGCCGCAGGCTCGCGCCCTATCTGGACGAGAAGGGTTTTGCCCGCATCCGCGAAGCACTTGCCGGCCTGCTCGACGGAATGAACGATGTCACGACGACCGACGCCCGCATGACCCGCTTCTGCGCAGCCTTCCCTGAGGACAAGGAGCACCGCTTCGTGCGCGACCTCGCCGCCGAAGTGCTGCACAACCTAGATGCCGAACGCTATCCGCTGATGATGCGCTGGGTCTGGGACGCCAAGGCGAACACCGGCGTCTTGCGCGAAATCTGGTTCGCCGACGACATCGATCACGTCACCATCCGCGTCGCCGACGATTATGCCACCTTCGCGATGCTGCGCGAGGAGCTGGCGCAGTTCCTGACCGACAATGGCGTCTTCCGCGACGTGCCCGAATATATCGACATGCTCTGCGCGCAGATCTATGCCCAATATATCTGCGCCCAGGGCGGCACCTATCTGCGCACCGACTTTCCCGCGCCGGAGGACCCCATGCAGCACACCCGCCGCATGCTGGGGCTCGACGGGGTGCGTCCCGGCTCGGGGCGCACGCGGCTCAAGGCCATCGACGGCACGGCCTACACCATCGACGACCCGAAATTGCTGGGCTGAAGGATCGCCATGCCCATTCACGAAAAACATCTGATCCGGCCTGAGAATCTGAAGACCCACGACCATCTCGTGATCGACGGCGTCGATGTCTCCGGCCACTGGTCGACTTTCATCGAAAGCCGCGTCGTCACCGACTACAACGAAGCCTTGCAGGACGAGATCGCGGCGCTGCCCGGCGGCGAATATATCCACCGCTGCTGGCAATGCGGCTCCTGCACCAATTCCTGCACCGTCAACGCCGTCAATCCCGATTTCAATCCGCGCTACTGGATCTATCTGATCCGCGTGGGCATGGAATTCGGAATTGCTGCGCGACAAGGAGATCATCTGGCAATGCGTCTCCTGCAACAAATGCACCTATGCCTGCCCGCGCGACGTGGTGCCCGAAGGCGTGATGAAGGCGACAGCCCATTGGCTGGAGCTCAAGGGCCACACCAGGCCCTCGCCGTCGACAGTCTTCGACCATGAGTTCACCGATTCGGTGATCGCCACCGGCAAGATCGAGGAAAGCCGCCTGATCCGGAAGTTCTTCACCGGCACCAAACAGGCGCTGGTGCAGGACTGGATGGTCGAGATGGTCATGCGCATGATCCGCCATCTGCCCGTCGCCTTTCTCATGCGCATGGGGCTTTCGGTGCTGCTGCGGCCGCGCACCCATCGCTGGTCCGCCGCCCGCGATGCCATCGAGGAATATGTGCACGAGCAGGAAGCCAAACAGCGACAGGCGCTCGGCCTCGACCGCCTGGTCGAAGCCGCCAAAGCCGAACTCGATCAACCCATCAAGCACGCCGCCGAATAGGACGCCGCCATGACCAAGACCGTTTTCAAATACAAGAAGGTCGCCTATTACCCCGGCTGCGCGCTGGAAGGCACCGGCCATGCCTACAACAAATCGACCAAGGCGGTGGGAAAGGCGCTGGGCCTCGAGCTCGACGAGGTCAAGAACTGGAATTGCTGCGGCGCGATGGAGGTCAAGAACATCGATCCCAAGATCCAGACCTACCTCTCCAGCCGCGTGATGTCGATCGCCGCCAACGAGATGGGCCACGATGCGGTGATGGCGCCGTGCAATGGCTGCTATCACAATCTGAAAAAGGCCGAATACGATCTGGAGAACGACCAGGCCTCGCGCGAGGTGGTCGACCGGCTGTCGCAAAAGGCCGGCCACAAGACCTACAAGTCCGGCCAGATCGAAACCATCCACGCGCTCGACTGGATCAAGGATGCCATCGGCGAGGAAGGGCTGGCCGCGCGCGTCAAGAATTCGCTGAAAGGTCTGAAGATCGCCAATTACTACGGCTGCATGTATACGCGGCCGCGCCACATCTTCCCGGAGAAGGATCAGGGCCCGGGCACCGAATCGACCTCGCAGCCGCATTTCATGGACGATCTTCTGGCCGCCGCCGGCGCCGAGAACGTCGATTTCCCGCTCAAGACCGCCTGCTGCGGCGGCGCCCATTCGCTCTCCGACAGCGACATGTCGACCAGGCTGGTGCTCAACATCATCCAGGCCGCCGAAGCCGCCGGCGCCGAGGTCATCGCCACCGAATGCCCCACCTGCCACACCGGCCTCGAAATGCACCAGATCCGCGCCGAGAAGCGGCTGGGGGTGAAGACGAACGTGAAGGTTATCTATTTCACGCAGCTTCTGGGTCTGGCGCTGGGCCTGTCGCGGCGCAAGGTCGGCCTCGACGAGAACGTCTCGGATGCCTATCCGCTCTTGAAGGAGAAGGCGCTGGCATGAGGCCGATCTCCGAAATTGCCGCATGGCTGGATCGGGACGCCGCCGCGGCGCCGCCGGCCGAGCGCGCCGCCGCCTATCTCGCCGCCGGCGAAGAGGTTCTGGAGAACTGGCTCGTGGCCCAAGGCCGCGCGCCCACGACCGCCGCCTCCGAGGGTTTCCGGCTCTTGGCGCTGCACCGCCAAGGGGCGAAGGGCGATCCCAGCTTCAATGCCTGCAGGGAAACCTGCCGCGAGCTGGTCTATCATTATAATGTCATCGCCGCCGAGCCCGATGGCGGGGCCGCCGCGCCCCGCGCCAAAATGATGCGTTTTGTGCTAAACCACCTGTTGCTGTTCATCGGCGGCAAGATGGAAGTGGCGGGGCTGGGCGAATTCTGTTGCGCTTCGCGACCGCTCAGGACAGAAACGGCTTAGAGCAATTCCAGGAAAAATGGGAACCGGTTTTCGGTCCGGAATTGCGTGAAGACAAAGCGAAGGAGGGCCAGATCATGCCGGTCGTACGCGGATGCAATCTTCCCGATGACCTTCTCTACGATGTCGACAACCACATCTGGTACAAGGACCAGGGCGACGGCACGGTGAAGATGGGCATGACCCAGGTGGCGACCGCGCTCGCCGGCCAGCTCGTGGCCTATACGCCCAAGAAGGTCGGCCGCAAGGTCGACGCCGGCAAATCCTGCGCCACCATCGAATCGGGCAAGTGGGTGGGACCGGCCAAGACCGCCGCCGCCGGCGAGATCGCCGCCGTCAATGACGACATGGTCGCCAAGCCCTCCACCGCCAATGCCGATCCTTACGGCGCCGGCTGGCTTGTGGTCCTGAAGCCCGAAAAATGGGACGAGGTGAAGGCGACATTGACGCCGGGCACCGCGGTCGCGGCCCCCTACGAGGCCAAGATGGCGGCTGACGGATTCGCAGGATGTGGTGGTAGCTGATGCTGGCAGACAGTGTCGTCGAAGTCGAAGCCCTCGAGGACAATGCCGAACGTGCGGCCGCGCTGCTGCGTTCGCTGGGCAGCAAGTGGCGGCTGCTCATCTTGTGCCAGCTCGTCAAGGGCGAGAAATCTGTGGGCGAGCTCGAGCGCATCATCGGCCTCGGCCAATCGGCGCTGTCGCAGCATCTGATGGTTCTGCGCCGCAACGAGCTGGTGAAGACGCGCCGCTCGGCCCAGATGATTTACTATTCGCTCAACGGGCCGGAAGTCACCGCGATCCTGACCACGCTCTACGGCCTTTATTGCGGCACGGACGAGATTTGCGCCCCCGGCGGCGCCGGCATCTGACGTTGTCCTGACCGGCCCCTATATCCGGGATGCAGATCGATCTTTTCTACGAATTGGCGGTGCCGCCCGGACGCGACGAAGCGGACGTCTATCGCGATGCCTTGGACGAGATCGCGCTCGCCGACGAGCTCGGCTTTCACGGCGTCTGGCTTGTCGAACATCACTTCGCGCGCGGCTATTCCCATTCGAGCGCGCCCGAATTGTTCCTCGCCGCCTTGAGCCAGCGCACCAGGCGCATCCGCCTTGGCCATGGCGTGATGGTGCTGCCCTATCATCACCCGATCCATGTGGCCGAACGCGCTGCCGTGCTTGACATCCTCTCCGGCGGCCGGCTCGAGCTCGGCATTGGCCGCGGGTTTTCGCCGGAGGAATATGCCGCCTTCGGCGCCCTGATGCGCGACAGCCGCGATCATGTCGAAGAATCGCTGGCGATCGTCCGTGCGGCGGGGCAGGGGCCGGTGACGCATCATGGTCGGCTGTTCGAGTTCGAAAACCTAGACGTGCTGCCCAAGCCCCTTCAGCGGCCGCATCCGCCGCTGTGGACGGCCGCCGTAAGTCCGGAGAGTTTCGTCTGGGCGGCGCGGGCCGGGATCGGCGCGCTCGCCGGTCCCTTCAAGCCCTGGTTCATGACCAAACGCGATCTCGCCGCCTATCGCCGCGCCTGGCATGAGGCGCATGGCGAGGCTGCGCCCGCGCCGGGCGAAAATCCGCGCTTTGGCATGGCGATCGGCGTTCTTTGCCTCGAGAATGGCAAGGAGGCGCGCGCGCTCGCCGCCGGCGCCTTCCTCTGGTACTACCGCCGCCTGCTCGAATTGACACGGCCCGTCCTGCAATCGTTGCAGGAAAGTTACGAATATTATCACCGCATGCGGGCGCTGCATCTGTTGATGCGCGGCGCGATCAGCGTGGGCCTGCTCGAAAGACTGGGCATGGTGGTGATCGGTAGCCCCGACGAATGCGCCGCCCGCTTCGCCGAATATGAGCGCGCCGGCGTCGACCATCTGATCTGCGCGGTGGGCGCGGGCGCGGTTCCGAGCCAGGTGGTGCGGCGCTCGCTCAGCGCGATGGCCGAGCACCTGCTGCCGCGATTTCGGACATGACGGACGCGCGCGATTCCTTGCCGGAGATTCCGTGGCAGGGCCTCGATCCCGGCCGTCCCTGGCTGCCGGAGCGGCTGGTCTCGCTTTACGGAACGCCCGCCTATGATGCGCTGACCCCGGCCCACAAGCTGCGCCTGTCGCAGATCGAATTCGTCGCCATGGCCGAGTTCGGGTTGTGGCTCGAAAGTCTGTTCCTCGCCCGTTTCGCGCGCGAGGCGCAGGACCTGCTCGACGCCGATCCGCGCGCCTATCGCGATCATCTTCAGGAACTGCGCGAAGAGGCGGGTCACAGCCTGATCTTCCTCGAACTGATGCGCCGAAGCGGCATCGGCCCGCTGGTACCGGCGGCGCGACGGCCCGCGCTCGCCCGCGTGATCGCGCGCCATCTGCCGTCGCGCTCGACCGTGTTCTGGCTGGCGATGTTCGTGGGCGAGGCCGTGCCCAACGCCTTCAACCGCCTGGTCCTCGAAGAATCCGCGCTGCCGGACGCGGTGCGCGCCATCGTCGCCGTCCACATGCGCGACGAGAACCGCCACGTCGCCCATGCGCGCGAGCGGCTCGTGCGTTTTCTGCCGCGCCTGGGCGGTCCCGCGCGCGCGTTCTATCGGCCACTTCTGAAAATCGCGCTGCGCCATTTCGTGCGGAGCTGCTTCTATCCCCCGGCCGCGGTCTATGCCGCCGCCGGGATCGCCAACCCTGAAGGCATGGCCGCTGCCGCGCGCGTAAGCCGCCATCGCGCCGCTTTGGTCGAGGAATGCGCGGCGCCCGTGCGCGCCTTCCTCGCCGAACACGGGCTGGGCTGAAACCGGCTCAGGCGCTCGCGCGCGCCGCGCGGCGATGCATGAAGAGCGCGGCGAGCCACAGCCCGGCGAAGGCGGCGACGATCCCATAGCCGAGATTGCCCGCATCCAGGTGAGGCCCGAGCAGGCTCGCCGCTTCGACGCCGCCCACGACGACGGCGACCACGACCGACAGGAATGTGACGGCCAAATTGTAATAGAGCTTGCGCGCCGGTGCGACCAGCGCCCAGCCATAGGCATGGGTCATCAACCCGCTGTCGAGCGTGTCGACCGCCGACATGCCGGCGGTGAACAGGGCCGGGAAGATCAGCACCGACCAGATCGGCATTCCATGACCCGCGCCGGCGGCCGAAAGGCCGAGCACGCCGATCTCGCTGGCGGTGTCGAAGCCGAGCCCGAACAGGAAGCCGATGGCGAACATGTGCCGGCTCTGCGACACGCACGCGAACAGCGGCGCGAGCAGGCGGGTGTAGAGCCCGCGCGGAGCCAACAGATTGTTGAGCCCGGCATGGGCCGGCGCCTCGCCATCGCGATGGCGGCGAACGGCGGCGACGATCCCGGCCAGCACCGCCAGATTGGCCGCGGCAATCGCGAACAGGAACAGCACCGATATGGCCGTTCCGAAGGCGCCGCCGATATGGCGCAGGAGATCGAGACGCGGGCCCATCGCGCCCGCTGCCAGCGCGATGCCGATCGCGGCGAGCCAGACCACGGCCGAATGGCCGAGCGAGAAATAAAGGCCGGTCGCGGTCGGGCGCTTGCCCTCCTGCACGAGCTTGCGCGTCACATTGTCGATGGCGGCGATGTGATCGGCATCGACGGCGTGGCGCAGGCCCAGCGTGTAGGCGAGCAACGCCGCGCCCATCAGCACCGCATCGCCGTGGAAGACAGCAAACGCCGCCGCCCAGGCCGCGAGATTGGCCAGCGCCAGAGGCACAAGCAGACGCGCGATCTCGCCCCGCGCGCTCACGCCTTGGGCTCCGGCGCGGCGGCCGGCTTTTCATCTTCCATCAGATGGTCGGCGACGAGCTCGACCAGGCTGCCGATATTGTTCGGCCAGTTCCAGTGCGCCTTGCTTTCGTCCATGGTCAGCCGGCAATTGGAGCAGGACGACACCATGGTCTTGACACCGGTTTCCTCGACCGCGTCCATCCTGATCTTGAACACCTTGTGGCGCAGCTCGGCTGCGCGTGCGATCGCCTGCACCCCGCCGCCGCCGCCGCAACACCAGGCGAAATCGCCGTGCGGCTCCATCTCGCGGAAATCCTGCGCGAAGTCCTTGAGGATGTAGCGCGCATCGTCGCCCGCCCCGCCGCGCCGCGAAATCTGGCAGGGATCGGCATAGGTGATGGGCTCCTCGAGCGGCTTGAGCTTGAGTTTCCCTTCGCGCTTCAGCTGCGCCACGAATTCGGAGATGTGCAGCACCTTGTAGGGCAGGGGCCGGCCCAGGATGTTGGCGCCCGCCCAGCGCAGCACGCCATAGGCATGGCCGCATTCGGGGATCACCACGGTCTTGGCGCCGACGCTCACCGCAGCATCGGTGATGCGCTCGACCATCAGTTTGGCGATATCGGCCTTGCCGGCGAGATAGCCGAAATTGGTGGCCTCGTAGCCCTTGCTGCTGAGCGTCCAGTTGACGCCGGCGTGGTTGAGCATCTTGGCCGCGGCAACGATCGATGTGGGATATTTCATCGCCTCGATCGAGGAGATGGTGAGCAATATGTCGGCCTTGTCCTTGTCCAGCGCGATGGGCACCTCGTGCTCGTCCTCGAGCCATTCGACGCGCTCCTTGAGCTTCTCCGGCGTCAGGCCCAGAGGGCTGCCGTGATCGCGCGAATTGTCGGCGGCGGCCAGAAGATCGGCCGGCCCCAGCCCGGCCTTGACGAAGGCCTGCCGCGCCCCGCCGACGATGGAGGCGATGTCGATCCCCATCGGGCAGATGGTGGTGCAGCGCCCGCACATGGTGCAGGTGTCGAACAGAAGCTCTTCCCAATGCGCAAGGTCGTTTTCGGTGATCGTCGGCGCGAACAGCGAAAACGGGAATTTCTGGGCGCGATAGGCCTTGGCGATCGGAAAGAGCTTGTAGGCCGGGGTGTGCTTCGGATCGCCCGAGGCCACATAGAAATGGCAGGCATCGGCGCACTGGCCGCAATGGACGCAGGCCTCCAGGTAACTGACCAGATGCTCCTCGGTGTGGGCGAGGAAGGATTTCACGGCTTCGCGGACGTCGATCTTCTCGCTCATGGGCTCACCGCACCTTGATCTGCATGAGTTCTTCGCCGTCCGGATCGACCACATGCACCGCGCAGGCGATGCAGGGATCGAAGCTGTGGATCGTGCGCTGGATTTCGAGCGGCTGCTTGGGATCGGCGAGCGAGTGGCGATCCATCAGCGCGGCTTCATAGGGGCCGGGCTGGCCGTGCGTGTCGCGCGGGCCGGCGTTCCATGTGGACGGCACCACCGCCTGATAATTGTCGATTCGCGTGTTCTTGATTACCACCCAATGGGCGAGCGCCCCGCGCGGGGCTTCCATGAAGCCCACGCCCTTGGCTTCGGCGGGCCAGGTCGAGGGATCCCATTTGTCGGGATTGTGGACGGTCAGATCGCCGGCCTTGATGTTGGCCAGCAAATTGTCGAACCAGCCCAGCATCTGATCGACGACGATCTTGCTTTCGAGTGTGCGCGCCGCCGTCCGCCCCATGGTCGAGAACATCGCGGCGAGCGGCAGGTCGAGCTTCTTGAGCGCGGCGTTCGCCAGCTCCTGCGTCGGCTTGTGGCCCTTCGCGTAAAGCATCAGCACGCGCGCCAGCGGGCCCACTTCCATCGGTTTGCCCTTCCAGCGCGGCGATTTGAGCCAGGAGTAGCTGGCGTCGACGTCGAGCTGGTCATAGGGCCGGGTGGGGCCGGTGTAGTGGAGATTGGTCTCGCCCGAATAGGGGTGCAGCCCCTCTTCCTTGCCGCCAGAATAATCGTACCAGGAATGCGAGACGAATTCCTGGATTTCGCTGGCGTCGTTCATGTCGATCGGATGAATGGTCGACAGATCGCGGCCGAGGATCGCGCCGGACGGGATCAGCCAGCTCGCCGGATCGTCCATACCCTTTTCCGGGAAGTCGCCATAGGTGAGGAAATTGCCGGTGCCTTCGCCGCGCGCGAACCAGTCCTTGTAGAAGGAGGCGATGGCGAGCGTGTCCGGCACATAGACCTGGTCGACGAAATCCTTCATCCGCCCGATCACGGTCTTGACCGTGTTGAGGCCGTCAAGGGTAACCGCGGTGCCGCCCGAATTGATGCTGATGGCCGAAGGCGCGCCACCGACGAGGAAGTTCGGATGCGGATTCTTGCCGCCGAAGATGGTGTGGATCTGCACCACTTCGCGCTGCCAGGCCAGCGCATCGATGTAGTGCGCCACCGCCATCAGATTGGCCTCGGCCGGCAGCTTGTAGCCCGGATTGCCCCAGAAACCATTGGCGAAGATGCCGAGCTGGCCGCCTTCCACAAAATTCTTCAGCTTGGTCTGCATGTCGGCGAAATAGCCGGGGCTTGATTTGGGATAATTCGAAATCGATTGCGCGAGCTCCGACGTCGCCTTGGGATCGGCCTTGAGCGCCGAGACCACGTCGACCCAGTCCAGCGCATGCAGATGATAGAAGTGCATGACATGGTCGTGCACATATTGCGCGGCAATCATCAAATTGCGGATGAGCTGCGCGTTGGGCGGGATCTTGTAGCCCAGCGCGTTCTCGACCGCGCGCACGGATGCGATGCCGTGCACCAGCGTGCAGACGCCGCAGATGCGCTGGGCGAAGGCCCAGGCGTCGCGGGGGTCGCGCCCCTTCAGGATCAGCTCGATGCCGCGCACCATGGTGCCGGAGCTGTAGGCGCCGGTGATGTTGTTCATGGCATCGGTCTCGGCCTCGATCCTGAGATGGCCTTCGATGCGGGTGATCGGATCGACGACGATGCGGGTCATATCTTCACTCCTCGCCGTCCGTAGAGAATCCCGGTTTCGCTGCGCGTGATGAAGACCAGGAAAGCGTGCATCAGCTTGCCGAACGGAAACCAGATCAGAAGCAGCGCCACCGAAAGAATGTGGATCGCCAGGAGCGTTTCATAGGCTAGCCACAGATGGCTCACCGCCCACAGCCCCGTGATCACCGGCAGGAAAGTCACGAGCCAGCTGAAATAATCGTTGAAGGTGGAGATCAGGCGCAGCACCGGGCTCGTCAGCCGCCGCACCAAAGCGGCGATCAGAGAAGCCAGCGTGATCACCGCGACCACGGAGATGACGCCGCTGGGGATATTCGGCCAGGTCACGCCGAACAGACCCTGCAGAAACACGATGTGCTGCGCCAGCCCAAACACGATGACGGCCAGACCGATATGGAAGACATAGCCATTGACGGTGTTGAACAGCGTGGTGCGGATATAGTCCTTGGGCGGCCACAGATGGCGCACGAAGCCGCGTGCGCCCTCGACCAATGCCGAGGGCGCATCCGCCCGCGCCACCGATTTGTCCCGCGCCCAAGGCAGAAGCAGAAGCGAGGCCAGCCGCCACAGCACGCCCGCCACGAACACGGCAAGCGCAAATTCCAGCGCCGGTCCGCGCGCGAAATCGAGCAGGGTCATGGCTTGGTTTCCTCCATCGCCTTCTTCTTTCTCTGCCGCGCCAGCCAGGCGCTGGCCGCGCCGATGGCCGCGCCCGCCGCCGCCGCGCCGCCGACGATTTCGGCGTCGTTGCCGGTGTGCTGCGACAGCGGCTTGTAGAAGCCGCCCTTGTCCCAAAAATCGGGCTCCGAGCAGCCGAGGCAGCCATGTCCGGACTGGATCGGAAACGACACCCCGCCGTTCCATTTGATAGTCGCGCAGGCATTGTGCGTGACCGGACCCTTGCAGCCGACCTCGTAGAGGCACCAGCCCTGGCGCGCGCCTTCGTCGTCGAAGCGCTTGGCGAATTGCCCGCGGTCGTAGAAGGGGCGGCGATAGCAGCGGTCGTGGATCGAATCGCTGAAGAAAGCCTTGGGCCGTCTCTTGTCGTCGAGGTCGGGCAGCTTGCCGAAGGCGACGATATAGGCAACGGTGCCGGAAATCGCTTCGGCGATGGGCGGGCAGCCCGAGACGTTGATGATCGGTTTGTCTTTGATGATGTCGGTGACGGGCACGGCACCGGTGGGATTGGGATTGGCGTGCGGAATGCCGCCGAAGGCCGCGCAGGTGCCCACGGAAATGATCGCCGCCGCATCGGCCGCGGTCTCCTTCAGCACTTCGAGATTGGTCTTGCCGGCGCTGGTCGAATAGGCGCCGCCGGCGCCGGTTGCCACCGAGCCGTCGACCACCACGACATATTTGCCCTTGTTTTCGCGCATGGCGGCCAGCCGCGCCTCTTCGGCGGCGGCGCCGGAAACGGCCATCAGAGTCTCGTGGTAATCGAGCGAGATCAGATTGAACAGCATGTCCTCGATGGTGGGGCCGAAGGAGCGGGTCAAGGATTCGGTGCAGCCCGTGCATTCCTGGAAGGAGAGCCAGATCACCGATTGCCGCCGCGTCTTGGCCAGCGCCTGCGCCATCGCACGCGAAGCCATAGGCGGCAGCGCCATCAGGCTGGCGAGATAGGCGGAATATTTGAGCAATGCTCGGCGGGAGACGCCGCGGGCCGCAAGCATTTCGCCGATGGTGTCGCGCTCGGCCATGTCAGGGCTCCTCATTGACGGATGCGGCCAGTTCGGCGCGCAGGCGCGCGGCTGCCGCCGCAATATCGTCGGTCTGGGCAAGCAGAATCTCCGGCACGGCGGCGATCTCGATGCGCTCGGCGGCGATTTTGTCGTCGGCGCCAAGATGGCGCACCCACCACACGCCGGGATAGGCGGTCTCCCAGATTTCGCTCACACCGGCCACGTCCAGCATCGCGGCGACGTCGCCGCGACCGAGCCGCTCTTCCAGCTCGGTGCGGTCGGCCGGCGTCATCGGCAGGCTGCGCAAATCGATGGCGCTCTCTTCGCCGCGTTCGGAATAGGCATCCAGCAACTGGGCGATCTCCTGCATCAGGCTCTGGGCGAGCCCGGTGCGCACACCGTCCATCCCGGTGTCAGCGTCCATCGTTCCATTCCCCGATCAGCGACAGCACCGCCTCGCACGCTTTTGCAATTGCGCCGGCCACGGCCTCGGTCGGCGCCAGCCCCCATGCGGTCGATTCGGGCTGGATCGCCACCAGCGCCCGGCGCGGCGGCAGGCAGCCAGCAAGCTCGGCCGCTTGAATGAGATCGGCGAGTGCAACCTCATGGGCGGTGCGCTTCTTTCCGCAAAGCTGCCGGTCCATGTCCGGCCCCTGAAATGCGCGCACATCTCCCGGCGCGCCGCCGAATTCCATCGCGTCGATGGCGATGACGGCACCGAATTGTTCGATCTCGGACAATAGCGCCATCCCGATGGTGCCGCCGTCGCGCAACGCCGCCGCATCGCCCACGCGGCCTTCCAGCGCGCGGACCACGTGGATGCCCACGCCATCGTCGCTAAGAAGAATATTGCCGAGTCCCAGAATTAGCGTCTGGGTGGTTGCAATCCCAGCCTGCATCTCCGCCCCGTCATCGAATGCAATTCTTGATACATATGGGCCTTCCGGCGGCCCCGCGGTTTGACATGTGTCAAACGCTGCGCCATCCAGCCGGCTTAGGTATAGAGTATCACCGAACAGGGTGTGGATCATGTGTCTTGGCGTGCCGATGCGAGTGGTCGAATGTGGCGGGCTGATGGCCCGCTGCGAGGCCAAGGGCATTGAGCGCAGCGTCAGCCTGTTCCTGCTTCAGCACGAAGATGTGGCGCCGGGCGATCACGTCATGGTCCATGTCGGCTATGCCATCCAGAAGATGAGCGAGGCCGAAGCGCGCAGCGCCTGGGAGCTCTACGACCAGATGCTGGCCGCCGAAGACGAGATGCAACGCCATGCATGAGCTCTCCGTCTGCCAGGGCCTGATCCGCGAAGTGGAGCGCGTCGCCGCCGCCCACGACGCTTGCGAGGTGGTCGCTCTCTCGGTGGCGATCGGGCCGCTCTCCGGCGTCGAGCCGGAGCTTTTGGCGCGCGCCTTCGAGATCGCGCGCGCCGGCACCATCGCCGAGCGCGCCATGCTGCAGGTCGAGACCATGCCCGTGGTGGTTGAATGCCGGGTCTGTGGCGCAGAAAGCCTGGTTTCGGCACAGGCGCTGATTTGCGGGACTTGCGGAAGCTTCGAGGTCGATCTCAAATCGGGGGACGAATTGCTGCTCAAGCGGGTGGAAATGACGCCCGCGCCGGCACAGGCTGCGGCTGCCGCCGGTTGAACGGCCGGCCAGGGGAGGGAACGATGTGCGAGACCTGCGGCTGCGCCACCCATAAGGGCGATGTCCACGTTCACGACCACGTTCACGACCATGCCCACGATCACGCGCACGGTCATGGGGGCCGGACCGTGCCCGGCCATCTCGATCCGGTCTCGGTCGAGGTGATGACCAACCTCCTCGCCGAGAACGATCATGCCGCCGCGCACAACCGCGCCCATCTGGCGGCTCATGGCGTGCTCGCCGTCAACCTGATGTCGTCGCCGGGCTCGGGCAAGACCGCGCTCTTGGAATCGACCATCGAGGCCATCGGCAGCCGCTGCCGCATCGCCGTGATCGAGGGCGACCTCGAAACCGAGAACGACGCTGAGCGCATCCGCGCCCATGGCGCGCCTGCGGTGCAGATCACCACCGGCGCCACCTGCCATCTCGACGCCCATATGGTGCACGAGGCGCTGCATGGCCTCGATCTTGCCGCCATCGATATCCTCTTCATCGAGAATGTCGGCAATCTCGTCTGCCCGGCGAGCTTCGATCTCGGCCAGCACGCCAATGTCACGCTGCTCGCGGTCACAGAAGGCGACGACAAGCCGGCCAAATATCCGGTGATGTTCCGCGCTTCCGATCTGGTGCTGCTGTCGAAATCCGATCTCCTGGACGTGCTGGACGATTTCGCGCCTGAGAAGGCGGAAGCGCATTTGCGTGCGCTCGCCAGCCGTGCGCCGGTGATGGCCCTGTCTGCCCGGCGGGCCGACACGCTTGGGCCCTGGATCGGTTGGCTCGAATCCCAACTCGCTGAAGTTCGCGCGCTCGCCGCGGCGGAGTGAAACGATGAACGAAGCCAGAGAATGGCTCGACCGCATCCGCGACCTGCCGCTCGAGGCCCGCGTGCGGGTGATGAATGTCTGCGGCGGCCATGAGCGCGCGATCTCGATGGCGGGCCTGCGCGGCGCGCTGCCCGAAAACATCGAGCTCATTCCCGGCCCCGGATGCCCGGTCTGCGTCTGCCCGGAAGAGGACGTTCATTCGGCCATTCAATTGGCGCTGACGAAGAACGTCACCCTCGTCGCCTTCGGCGACATGCTGCGCGTGCCGGCCAATGTGCCCAAATCCGAGCCGCGCTCGCTCGAACAGGCACGTGCGGCCGGCGGCGACGTGCGGCCCATCGCCAGCCCCCGCGAGGCCGTGAAGATCGCGCGCGAAAATCCTGGGCGCGAGGTGGTGTTCTTTGCCGCCGGCTTCGAGACCACCACTGCGCCGGTCGCAGCCCTCGTTGCCGAGGGCCTGCCGTCCAATCTTTCGATCCTGCTCTCGGGACGGCTGACATGGCCGGCGGTGGCGCTGCTGCTTGCGAGCGAAGAGCCCGGCTTCGATGCGCTGGTGGCGCCCGGCCACGTCTCGGCCATCATGGGGCCGGAGGAATGGCGCTTCGTCGCCGCCGATCACGGCATTCCCTCTGCCGTCGCCGGTTTTGAAGCCGACAGCCTGCTGGCCGCGCTCTATTCGGTGCTGCGCCAGCATCTGGAGGGCAAGTCCTTCCTCGACAATTGCTATGCCGGCGTCGCCAGGCCCGGCGGCAACCCCACCGCGCAGCGGCTGATGGGCGAGGTGCTCGACGTGGTGGATGCCAATTGGCGCGGCATCGGGATCATCCCGCGCTCCGGCTTCGCGCTCAAACCCGAGCTCGACCGCCTCGACGCCGTGCGCCGCTTCGGCCTTGCCGACGACCCCGCCCGCAAGCGCGCCGGCCAGATGCCGCCCGGCTGCGATTGCGCGCGCGTGGTTCTGGGCAAGATCTATCCCAATCAGTGCGTGCTGTTCGGCAAGGCCTGCACGCCGCGCAATCCTATCGGTCCCTGCATGGTGTCGGACGAGGGCGCCTGCCGCATCTGGTGGGCCTCGGGCATCCGCGAGCCGGCCGGCGAACATGGACAGACCCGCTATTGAGACGGACACGGGCGTGACCGCGCGCCGCATCGTCGTGGCGGGCCGCGTCCAGGGCGTGGGCTTCAGGCCCTTCGTCTGGCGCATCGCCAAGACGCACGATCTCAACGGCTGGGTGCGCAACGAATCCGGCCGCGTTGTCATCCATGTCGAAGGCGCGGGCGGCAACATTGACCGCTTCGAAGCCGCGCTCGTGTACGAAGCGCCGCCGCTCGCCCAGCCGCATCTGCAATCGGCCGACGACGTCGCCGCCGAGGCTTTCTCAGATATTCCGCATCGTCGCGAGCGGCGAAAGCGAAGATGCCGACATCCATCTGCCGCCGGATCTGTTCTGTTGCGACGATTGCCTGGCCGAATTGCGCGATCCGGCCGCGCGACGCTTCGGCTACGCCTTCACCAATTGCACGCAATGCGGGCCGCGCTACACTATCATCGAGGCGCTTGCCCTACGACCGGCAGGGCACCTCGATGGCGGGCTTCGAATTGTGCGACGCCTGCCGCGCCGAATATGAGAACCCGGCCGACCGCCGCTTCCATGCCCAGCCGCTGGCCTGTCCCGAATGCGGGCCGAAACTGATTTTCCGCAGCAACGGCCATGCCCACGCCGAAGGCCACGCCGCCTTCAATGCCGCCATCGCCGCGCTTCGCGACGGCCTCATCGTCGCGGTCAAGGGCGTCGGCGGCTATCATCTGATGTGCGATCCGGCGAACGACGCCGCGGTCGCCCGATTGCGCGCGCGCAAGCACCGGCCGCAGAAGCCGCTGGCGGTGATGTTTCCGCTTGCCGGCACCGACGGCCTCGATGCGGTGCGCGAATGCGTGGAGTTGAACGGGATCGAGGCGCGCGCGCATCGCCGATTCCGCGCGGCCCATCGTGCTCGCCCGCCGCCGCGCCGATTGCGGGCTGAGCGAGGCGCTGGCGCCCGGTCTCGCCGAACTCGGCGTGTTCCTGCCTTACAGCCCGCTGCATCATCTCCTGCTCGACGAATTCGCAGGCCCGTTGGTCGCCACTTCCGGCAATATCAGCGGCGAGCCCGTCATCACCGGCAATGACGAAGCGCAAATCCGGCTGGCCAAAGTGGCCGGCGCCTTCCTGCACCACGATCGCCCTATCGTGCGCCCCGCCGACGATTCGGTTGTGCGCGTGATCGCGAGGGCCGCCCGGCCCATCCGCATCGGCCGCGGGCTGGCGCCGCTCGAACTCGACCTCGATGAAGCGTTCCCCGAGCCCGTGCTCGCCGTCGGCGGCCACATGAAGGGCGCGATTGCGCTGGGCTGGAACCGGCGCGCGGTGGTCTCGCCCCATATCGGCGAGCTCGACTCTCCGCGCAGCCTTGCCGTGTTCGAGCAGGTGATCGCCGATCTCGCAAGGCTCTATCGCGTCACACCGCGCGTAATCGCCTGCGACGCCCATCCGGGTTATGCCAGCGCACGCTGGGCGGAACGTCAGGGTCTGGCGCTGATCCGCGTGCCGCATCACATGGCCCATGCCTCGGCGCTGGCCGGCGAGCATCCGGAGGTTCCGCGCTGGCTCGTCTTCGCCTGGGACGGCGTCGGCCTCGGCGACGGCAACGAATTGTGGGGCGGCGAAAGTTTCGCGGGCGCGCCCGGAGAATGGCGGCGCGTTGCCAGTGTGCGGCCCTTCCATGTCACGGGCGGCGACCGCGTCGGGCGCGAGCCCTGGCGCTCGGCGGCGGCGCTGATGTGGCAGACGGGCCGCGACTTTCTGCCCGAAATCGAAGATGCCGCACTCGCCCGTCAAGCCTGGGAGAAACGCATCGGCACCGCGCAAACCTCGTCCGTCGGCCGCCTGTTCGATGCCGCCGCCTCGTCTGGTGCTCGGCGTCGACGTCGCAAGCTTCGAAGGCCAGGGTCCGATGATGCTCGAAGCCGTCGCCGCAAAGGATTGCGAGGCGATCACGCTGCCGCTCATGCGCGACGACAACGCAATTCTGCGCAGCGACTGGTCGCCGCTGCTGCCGATGCTCGCCGATGAAACGCTGCCGCCGGAGATCCGCGCCGGCATCTTCCATGAAAGCCTCGCCCAGGCGCTGGCCGATCAGGCGGCCGCGCTCGCGCCGACGCACCCATTCGACGCGGTGGGGCTCACCGGCGGGGTGTTCCAGAACCGCCTCTTGGCCGAGCGCGCCATGGCGCTGCTTGCCGCACGCGGCATCGCCGCCCATCTGCCGCAAACGCTGCCGGCCAATGACGGCGGGCTCGCCTTCGGCCAATTGATCGAAGCGCGCGCGGCATCTTATGAGAGAGCGATGAGCCAGGACCGCCACATCACGCTCGCCCATGGCAATGGCGGCCGCTACATGCGCGAGCTGATCGAGGAAATCTTCGCGGTCCATCTGGCGAACCCCGCGCTCGACACAAGCCTCGATGCCGCCCCGCTGGCGCTGGACCGCGACATGGTCGCCGTCATCACCACCGATTCCTTCACCGTGCAGCCGCTCGAATTTCCCGGCGGCGATATCGGCAGCCTCGCGGTCAACGGCACGGTCAACGATCTGGCCGTCTC
Source organism: uncultured Pseudomonadota bacterium (assembly GCA_963775165.1). Taxonomy (GTDB): domain Bacteria; phylum Pseudomonadota; class Alphaproteobacteria; order Micropepsales; family Micropepsaceae; genus Rhizomicrobium. The sequence continues at coordinate 71,067 of CAVZHX010000001.1, forward strand.
CGGTGCGGCGCCCAAATTCCTCGCCCTCAACGCCATCATCGAGGAAGGCCTCGAGATCGAAACACTGGACCGCATCGTGAAAAGTCTGGGCGCGGCGGCGCGCGCCGCCGGCGTCGCAGTCATCGCCGGCGACACCAAGGTGGTGCCGCGCGGGACCGGCGGCGGGCTCTATTTCGCCACCACCGGCGTGGGCGTGCGTGCGCCAGAGGTGGCGCTCGGCATGGAGTTGATCCGCGAAGACGATGTCGTGCTGGTCAGTGGGCCGGTCGGCGATCACGGCATCGCCGTGATGCTGGCGCGCGAACAGTTCGATCTCAGGGGCGATGTCCGTTCCGATTGCGCGGCGGTGACGCCGCTGACGCTGCCGATCGCCGCCCTCGACGGCGTGCGCTTCATGCGCGATCCCACGCGCGGCGGGCTTGCCACCGTCGCCCACGAGATCGCGCGAGGCGTCGCCATGGATGTGCGCCTGACCGAATCCGAGATACCGGTGCGCGAGTCCGTGCGTTCGGTCTGCGCCATGCTGGGTTACGATCCCTATTATCTCGCCTGCGAAGGCCGCGTCGTGGCGGTGGTGGCGCCGCAGATCGCCGAGGATGTGCTGGCGTTATGGCGCGCCACGCCCGGCGGCGAAGAGGCGTGCGCCATCGGCACGCTTGCGCCCGGCCGGGCCCGCGTCGTGCTCGAAACCGAGATCGGCGGTGCCCGCTTCCTCGACGAGCTCGAAGACGATCCGCTGCCCCGGATCTGCTAGAGCAACGTGCGGAAAAGTGGGAACCGCTTTTCCGCGAAAAGTTGCGGCCAAACAAAGCTGGAGCGGCGGCGATTCCGAAGGGATCGACCGCTGCTCTAGCGGTCCAGGATCAGCAGCTTCGCAGAGCCGGGCACGATCGTATAGCGGTGGCGCCTGTCCGTGGCCGGCACGGACTGGTTGACCTTGAAATCGGCCGTCACGGTGAAGATGCGCCCGCTCTTGGGATCGATCGCCATGGTGCGTGCGCCCAGTTCGGTCTTGATCGGCGGCAGCACGGTGAACTTATCCGGCGTTTCCTCGGCGATCGGGGTGATCGTGCCGTCGAAATTCGAGCTGAAGAACATCTTGTGGACGGGATCGAAGCGGGCGGCGTCGCTGCCCTGGCCGATCGGCAGCGAGGCCACGATATGGCCGTTGGTGGCGTCCATGATCGTGACCATGCCGTTGGCGCAGGTGGAGAACAGGCGGTTGTTGGCCGCGTCGAGCGCCAGCCCGTGCGGGCTTTCGCAATAGGGCATCGTCCATTCGGCGTCGACCTTGTTGGTAGCGATGTCGACGCGCACGATCTCTTTCCTCTCCTCGCCGTTCACATAAAGCTTGCCGTTGTCGCCGGCGACGAGAAATTCCACTTTGCCTCTGGCGTCGACATTGGCGATGGCCTTGCCGGACTTGCCGTCGATCACGGTCACCATGCCCGGATCGCCATCGGCGACGAAGACGTGATCGCTCTTGGGATCGTAGGCGATGCCGTCGGCGTCCTTGTCGGCGGCGATCCGCTTGGTCACCTTGAGCGTCTTGGGATCGAACATCACCGCCTGGGCCTTGCCGCCGTCGTCGGTGAAGCCCATGCCGCCGGTGGTGATGGCAATGCCATGGGTGCCGCCCGGCATGCCTTCGATATCGCCCAGCAGCTTGCCGCTCTGCGCATCGACCACGGTGATGCGGTCGCCGTGGGAGATGTAGACCCGGTTCATGGAGGGATCGAACAAGAGGTAATCCCAGCGGTCGGGCGCGCCGATCTTCACCGTCTTGGTGATTCGATAATGCGGCATCTGTTGCGCTGCCGCGGGTGCCGCCAGCGCGGCGAGCCCCAATGCGAGCGCGATGGCCTTGCCGGCCGCTGCTGGTTTCGCTGCGATCATGGCGGTATCCTCCCCTTGTCAACCTTATTTGAACCTTGCGGGCTCGCCCGGAAAGCGAAAATCGCCGAAGGTTGGCAGGATTTAACTTCCATCGCCAGGCCGATATGTGAGCCATGGGGCGCAAATTTGGGTGACAGCGCATGACGATGAGGCACCGATCCGTGCTGGCCGTGGCCGCGGCGCTGGCCTCGCTCGTCCTGCTCGCGGGCGCCGGCGACGAGGCGCCCAGCGTGCTGGTGCAGATGGTCAGGCTCCAGCGGGGAAGCCTGCCCGAGACCGTGACGGCCTATGGCACGGCCGGGGCCGATCCCTCCGCGCGCACAACCGTCACCGCGCCGCTGGCCGCGGTGGTGGGCAATGTCTATGTGCGCGCGGGCCAGGAGGTGGAAGAGGGCGCGCCGCTGGTCAAGCTGGTGCCCAATCCGCAGACCAGCTCCTCCTATCAGCAGGCGGTCTCGGCGTTGCAGAACGCGAGCCAGCTCGTCGGCCACACGCAGGAGCTCTACAAGCAGTTCCTCGCCACCAAACAGGACCTCGCCAACGCCCAGAGGGCCGAAGCCGACGCGCGCGCCGGGCTGGCGGCGCTGAGGGCCCAGGGCGCGCAAGGTCCCAGGACCGTGACCGCGCCCTTCCACGCCATCGTCACCAATCTTCCGGCAAGCGTCGGCGCCACCGTCGATATCGGCACGGCGCTCCTCGATCTGGCGCCGCCGAACAGCCTGGTGCTGAGGGTCGGCGTGGTTCCCGATCAGGCCGCCCGGATCAAGCCGGGCGATACGGCCGTGATCACGCCCGTGGGCGTAAACAGAACCTACAACGGCAAGGTGGTGCTGCGCGGCGCCATGGTGGAAAGCGGCAACGGGCTGGTGCCGATCGACATTTCGCTGCCGCCGGCCGCGCTGCTTCCGGGCCAGACGGCGCAGGCTTCGATCACGACCGGAATAATGCCGGGCTATGTCGTGCCGCATGAGGCGATCCTGGTCGACGACAGCGGCGCGACATATGTCGTCCAGGCCGTGCACATGATGGCCAAGATCGTGCCGGTGCGCGTGCTCGGCAGCCACGGCAACAAGGACGTGGTCGCCGGCAAGCTCGACATTTCGGCGCCGCTGGTCTTGGCCGGCAATTATCAGCTCAAGGACGGGATGACGGTGCGCCTCACCGACCCCAAGGGCGACTCCTTGATGTTCGTCCGTCTGATCGAGCATCACCGCAAGGCGCTTCTGTGCGTGGCCTTCGCGCTGGCGCTGGCCGGATTGTTCGTCGGCATCGGCGCTGCCGGTGGGCCTGTTCCCCGTCACCAGCTTCCCGCGCATCCGCATCGAGGTCGATGCCGGCAGCATGCCGGCCAAGCAGATGCTGATCGACGTGACCGAGCCGCTGGAGGAGGTCGCCCGCGCGGTGCCCGGCGCTGTCGATGTGGTCTCGACCACCTCGCGCGGATCGGCGGAAATCTTCGTCGATTTCCCCTGGGGCTACGACATGAACCAGGCGCTTTTGCGCGTCGATCCGCCTTCGCGCAGAAGCTGCCCGACCTGCCCGCAGGGCACGACCTACGACGCCATCCAGATGAGCCCGACGATCATCATGCCGTTCGTCTCCTATGCGCTCATCTCCGACAAGGTCTCGCCGGCCGATCTGCAAGCGGCTGGCGCAGTACCAGATCATGCCGCTGCTCACCGGCATCGAGGGCATCCGGCGGGTGGGCGTGCTGGGCGGCCAGACGCCGGAGGTGCAGGTCGACTGTCGAGCCCGCAGAAGCTCGCCGCCTATGGCCTGACGCTGAGCGACGTCGCCAAGGCGATTTCCGCCAGCCAATTCGATCAGCGCCGTGGGCCGGCTGCGAGGACAACGACCTGCTCTATCTCGTCATCGACAACAACGCCTTCACCTCGGTCGAAGTCGGTGGCGCGACATGGCGCTGCAGACCGGGCAATGGCGGCATCATCCGGCTGTCCGATCTCGCCAAGGTGCAAGATGGGCGCGGTGCCGCAATGGCTGCTGGTCGACGACAACGGCAAGCCGGCCGTCACACTTCGACGTCTATCAGCAGGACAGCGCCGACTCGCTCACCCTGGCGAAGGAGGTCGACGCGCGGCTCGACCGACTTCATGAAGACGCAGCCCAAATCGATCCATCTGCGTCAAATGGTACGACCAGACCGCAGCTCGTGCGCTCCTCGATCGGCGCGGTCGAGGAGGCGATCCTGATCGGCATCGTCTTCGCCGCGTTTCGTGGTCTGGGGCTTCCTGCGCAACTGGCGGGTGACGGCGGTGGCCATGGTGATCGTGCCGCTTGTCGGTGCTGATCACGGTGCTGCTGCTCTACGCTCCTCGGCATGACCTTCAACATCATGACGCTGGGCGGCATCGCCGCGGCGATCGGCCTTCTGATCGACGACGCCATCGTCATGATCGAGCATATCGCCCGCCGCGCGGGCGTGCCGGGGCTGGAAAACCCGCAGCGCGACGGTGCTGGAAGCGGCGCGCGAGTTCCTGTCGCCGCTGTTCGGCTCGAGCTTCGCCACCATCATCATCTTCGTTCCGCTCGCCTTCCTCACCGGCATCACCGGCGCCTTCTTCAAGTTCCTGTCGCTGACCATGGCTTCGGCGCTGATCATCTCCTATCGTCCTGACGGCGCTGGTGGTGCCGCTGCTGGCGCGCAGCATCATCGATTTCGGCAAATGGCAGGACCCCAGCCATGGCCGCGAGACCTGGCTGCACGCGCACCCACGGCCGCTGCTGGAGCGGCTGTTCGCCAAGCCCGTGCTGATCGCGGCCAGCGTCGCGGTGCTGGTCGTGATCGGCTATCCTCGCCTACACCCAGGTCGGCACCGGCTTTCTGCCGCGCATGGACGAAGGCGGCTTCGTGCATCGATTACCAGACCCGCCCGGCACCTCGCTGGCCGAGACCAATCGCGAACTCGGCGCAGGTCGAGGCGATCCTGAAGCAAGAACCCGTACGTCGACACCTATTCGCGGCGCACCGGCGCCGGTCTCGGCGGCGACTACAAGGAGAGCCTATCAGGGCGATTTCTTCGTCCGCCTGATCGATCCGTCCGAACGCCGCCGAATATCTGGACGATCATGGACGAGCTCACCAACAAGATCACCAACCAGGTGCCCGGCATCGATTTCGACACCCACCAGCTGCTTGAGCGACATGATCGGCGACATGGTGGGCCGGCCGCCAGCCCGTGGTCGTCGAGCTCAGCGCCAAGGACCCGGACGTCCTCGGCGGCGTCGCGCCCAAGGTGGCCGACGCCATCGCCAAGGTGCCCGGCATCGAGCCGGCCTCGGTCAACGACGGCGTGGTTCCGGCCGGCGATGCGCTCGAAATCCATGTCGATCCCGGCGCGGCGGCGAGCGAGGGCATGACGCCCGACGACGTGCGCAGCCAAGTCTATCATTATCTGAACGGCGCGGTGGTTACGCAGTATCTGGGCGAGGTGCAGGATGTCGGCGTGCGGCTGTGGCTCGATCCGTCCGCAAGAGAAGATCTACCGCGACCAGCTTGGCCAGATGCTGATCCGCTCGCCGAACGGCCACGTCTTCCCGCTGAAAGCAGGTCGCCAGGATCGACTTCGTCGCCGGCCAGCCCGAGATCACGCGCGACAATCTCGCCCAGGTCGTCGCCATCACCGCGGAGATCGGCGGCGGCCACGACCTCGGCTCCACCATCGCCGCGGTGCAGAACGTGCTGGCAAAGCCCGGGCTGCTGCCCAACGGGCGTCTATTACACCATCGGCGGCCAGTACAAGCAGCAGCAGATGGCGATGGACGGCATGATCAAGGTCTTCGCCGCCGCCGCCGTGGCCGAGTTCATCCTGCTGCTGTTCCTCTACAACCGCTTCTGGCTGCCGATCATCATCATTTCGAGCGCGGTGATTTCGAGCAGCGCGGTCTTCATCGGGCTGTGGCTCACCGGCGTCGAACTCAACATCACCGCGATGATGGGCATGGTGATGATCGTCGGCATCGGCACCGAGATGGCGATCTTCTTCGCCTCCGAATATCAGGAACTGGAGAAGACCATGCCGCCGCGCCAGGCGCTGCGCGCCGCGGCGCTCAACCGCTTGCGCCCGATCGCCATGAGCACGCTCGCCATGATCCTGGCGCTGTTGCCGCTGGGCGCGGCGATCAGCGGCTCGGGCGACCAGATGCTGCAGCCGCTGGCGATCGCCATCATCGCCGGCATCATCGTGCAGTTGCCGCTGGTGTTGCTTCGCGATGCCGGTGGTGCTCTCGCTCACGCAGCGCCTGTCCGGCGGCGGAGATAGCCGTACTCATGCCACGTCAGAACGATGACCACGAGATCGACGCCGGTGATGACGATCAGCCACGGCGAATGCGTCGCGCTGTAGCGGTAGAGCTGATAGACGATGAACAGGCCGAAGATCGCCAGCGCGGTCGGATAATACCAAAGCCGCTCCCGCAACAGCCCGACGATGACCCACAATTTGACGGCGCCATGGCTGATCAGATAGATCGCGCTGAAGAACTGGGTCGCGATCGAAAGGTGCTGCGCCCAATGCTGCAGGTAATTGGCGATCAGATCATGCGGGTCTTCGGCCAGTTCGCCCTGGGTCAGTTCGCTGGCGACCGCAACGATCCATTGATGGGTGACGAAGAAGGCCGCCGCACCGCCCAGGATTTCGACCAGCGCGAATACGCCTTTCGCCCACAGGCTGATATCGAAGGCGATATGGATGTATCGCTCGTCCACGAACGATGCGAACCGGCGTTTCACTTCGGCGTTGTCACGGCGGGCACTGCGGGCGTCATGGCGAGCAGCGTGCGCAGCGCGATGGTGTCGCTCCACAGCATGGCCTTGAGGTCGAGCAGCTCGCTCGCCCGCGCCGCCAGCGTGGTCTCCATCAGCACATAGGTCGCCGGCGGCAGATTGCCGGCCTCATAGGCTTTCTGGCCGGTCGCGGCCATGTCGCTCAGTTGCGGCACCGAGCTTTGGAGCCGGTCCAGCTGCGCGCGGATCAGATCGAGCGCGCGCCAGATGCGCCAGGCATCGGCCTCGGTCTGGTCGAGGCGGGCCTGATATTCGGCCAGCAGTTGCGCGCGCGTGGCCCGCTCGGTGCGGATGCGCGCCTGCGTCGAGCCGAAAATCGGGATGTTGATCGTCACCGCCAGCCCGCTGGTCTGGATGTTGCTCGTGTCGGCGGCGCGGTTGAAGCCGAGATTGACGTCCGGAAACTGCTGCAGGATCGCCGTCATCACCGCCTCGCTCTGGGCGTGATAGCCGGCCTGGAGCGCCAGCAGGTCGGGCCGATTCTTCGCGACGGCAGCCAGCGCGGCGGTGAGCTCGTCCTTCGAAATGGGCGCCGGATCGCCGGGATCGGCGAGGGTCAATTCCGTCGCCGGCGCCAGCGCGAGCTGCGCCTTCAGATCGGAATCGGCGCTGAGCGCATCGCGCTGGGCGGTGTCGCGCTGGCTCGAAATGTCGAGCGCCGCCGAAAGGTCCGAACCCGCCACGTCGATGGTGGCGTTGTGGGCGGCGAGCGCGTCTTGCGAATGCGCGGCTTGCGCATTCAGCAGCTCGGCCGTGCGCGAAAGCTGGGCGACTTTGCGGTCGTCGTAGAGCTTCAGCACATAGGAATTGGCCGCCGACTGGATGGTCTGCCATTCGGCCCACAACAGATCGAGCCTGGCCTGGGCCTGTTTCGCCTTCGCCCCTTCGGCGCGCGAGGGCTCGGTCAGAAGCGCCTGCAAATCCTGCGCAAGGCCCAGCGCGTAGCCGTTGACGAGGTCCGGCACGTGGACGGTGGGGTGGTCGCCGCTGGCCGAGAATTGCGGATCGGGCAACAGGCCCGTTTCGTGTGCTTGCGCCTCGCTGACCTCGGCGGCGCGCCGCAGCGCTTCGAGATCGGGGCTATGCGCCAGCGCCCGCTCCGCCGCGGCCGCCAGATCGAGCGACTGGGGCCCGGTGGGCTGGGCCAGGTTGGGCGCCTTGGGCAGCGGCACCTCGTGATAGACCGCGCATCCGCCAAGCGCAGCCGACAACGCGGCGATCAGAACAAATCTGCGCAAAGTTGCCCCCCGCTCATCTTCACAATCACATCAGTCGGGATTTTTGCCCTCAACCGAATTTTCGAGCACTTTTCCGGTCTTGGCGTCCACACCCACTTCGTGGGTCACGTTGCCGGACTTGATGTCGAAAGAATAGCGCAAACCGCTGCCGCCGGCCTCCTTTTCGAGTTCGCTGTCGGTCACTTTGCCCGGTTGCGCCTTCAGCGCGATCCCGGTGGCCTGCGCCATCGTGATCTTGGCCATCTGCTCATATTGTTGTCCGGTATACGCAAGCGCTGGCCCGGCCCATGGGAGCGCCGCGGCCGAACCAAGCAGCGCGGCGGCAGAAGCGATTTTTCTCATCATTGCCTCCATAATTGCGCCCCGGGCTCATCCCGACGCATAACACGGCAACGCAGGGCTTGGCGGGTCGGGCAGATTGTATTTCGCGAAGGTTTGAAGCGGGCGGCTTGGCGGCGATATGATCGGTCGTCTCATGGAAGGGCCCCGGTGAAGATTTTGCTGATCGAGGACGACAACGAGACCGCGCAATATGTGGCCCGCGGCCTGCGCAAGGCCGGCCACTGGGTCGAGCACGCGGCCAGCGGCAAGGAGGGCCTTGCCTTTGCCCGCACCCGCGCCCACGATCTGGCCATCGTCGATCGCATGCTGCCGGCACCAGACGGCCTCACCGTGGTCAAGACTTCTGCGTGCCGAAGGCCTCGAAATCCCGATCCTGTTCCTCACCACCATGAGCGGCATCCGCGACCGCGTCGATGGGCTGGAAGCCGGCGGCGACGATTACCTCGTCAAGCCCTTCGCGCTGCCGGAGCTGGTCGCGCGCGTCAATTCGCTGAGCCGCCGCACCCGCCGCGTCGGCGCCGAAATCCAGACCCATCTGCGCGCGGGCGAATTGGAGCTCGATCTGCTGTCGCACACGGTGACGCGCGCCGGCAAGCGCATCGACCTGCAGCCCCAGGAATTCCGCATCCTCGAATATCTGATGCGCCATGCCGGCCGCGTCGTCACCCGCACCATGCTGCTCGAGAATGTCTGGCAGCTCCATTTCGATCCCAACACCAACATCGTCGAATCGCATATGAGCCGGATACGCACCAAGCTCGACCGCCAGTTCGACACCTCCCTGATCCAGACCATCCGTGGCGCGGGATATTTGCTCCGTGCTGAATAGGCTGTTCCGCACCGAAAGCTTCCGGCTGACCGCGATCTTCGTGGCGCTGATCACCGGTGCCATGCTGATCCTGATGGTTCTGATCTACGCCATCATGCATCAGGCCTTCCGCACCGAATTCCTGGCCGCCGCCGACAACGATCTGACCTCGATCCGGAAGGGCTACGACGCCGAAGGCGTGAGCGAGGCCAAGGAGGTGATCGGCCAGCGCCTGTTCAAGACCGGCGCCAGCGACTTTTTCCTGCTCCAGGACGCATCGGGCCGCAAGCTCGCGGGCAATCTGCCGGCGATGGCGCCGAAGTTGGGGGCGCAGAGCTTTCCCGTGCCGCCGTCGCTGCTCAACAAAGACGAGAATCCGGAGGTGCATCAGATCATCGGCAAGGGCGCGATGCTGGCGCCGGGGCTTTATGCGTTCGCCGGCCGCGACCTCCATCTGGCGCACGCCACCGAGGAAAAGGTCATCGGCACTTTCGGCTGGGTGCTGGCGGCCACGATCCTGCTCGCGCTATTGGGCGGCGCGGTGCTCAGCAATTCGTTCCTGGGGCGCATGGACGCGATCACGCGGACCTGCCGGGCGATCATGGCCGGCCGCATGTCCCACCGCATCCCCGAGCGCGGCACCCGCGACGAATTCGATCGGCTTACCCATACCATCAACGAGATGCTCGACCGCATCGGCGCGCTGATGGAGAACGTGCAGCAGATTTCGAGCGACATCGCCCACGATCTGCGCACGCCCTTGACGCGGCTGCGCCACCAGCTCGAGCTCGCCCGCAGCGAGGCCACAAATGTCGAGCAATATGCCAGGGCCGTGGACCGCGCGATTGCCGAAAGCGATACCATTTTGGCCACTTTCGCCGCGCTTCTGCGCATCGGTCAGATCGAAGGCGGCGCCAATGGCCGCGCCTTCGAGCCGGTCGATCTGTCGGGGCTGATGGGCGAACTCGCCGAGATCTACAAGCCGGCGGCCGAGGATGCCGGCTACGCGCTCGATGCCCGGATCGCGCCCGGTATCGGGATCGACGGCGACCGCACCATGCTGTCGCAGGTCTTTGTCAATCTGATCGAGAACGCGCTGGCCCACACCCCGCCCGGCACCAGGATCACGGTGGGTCTGGAAAAGGCCGATGGGCGCGTCGCCGCCAGTGTCGCCGACAGCGGCCCCGGCATCCCCGAATGCGAGCGCGCGCGCGTCTTCCGCCGCTTCTATCGCCTGGAGGCGGGCCGCTCGACGCCCGGCAGCGGGCTTGGCCTGTCGCTGGCCGCCGCCATTGCCCATTATCACGGCGCGACCGTCGAACTCGGCGACAACGATCCGGGGCTTCGCGTCAGCGTGATCTTCGGCGGCGCTCAGGCGTAATCGAACAAACACATGAAGCCGAAATCCATGTGCAGCTGCGCGTGGCAGTGGAACAGCGTCAGGCCGGGATGATCGGCGGTGAAATCGACATCCATGGTCTGATAGCCGTTCAAAAGCACGACGTCCTTGATCACGCCGGCGGTCGGCGCGCCTGCGATGTTGGTCAGCTCGAAGCTGTGGCGGTGCAGATGAATGGGATGGATGTCGTCGGTGGCGTTGCGGAAGTGCAGCCGGTAGCGCTTGCCCTGTTTCAGCGTGAACATCGGCTTCATGCCCATCTCGAAGGCGACCCCGTTGATGGTCCATTTGTTGAAACCGGCCAGCGCCGCGTTGTCCTTGGCGAAGGTCATGGTGAAGACCTCGTCGGGCTTGGCCACCATGGCGCCCGGTTTGCCGAAGAGCCGGTAATCCCATTTGAAGGGCCTGGGCGCGGCCCACACCGGCTTGCCCTTGGCGCCGGCATATTCGATCACCGTGCCCATGCCATTGCCGCGGTCGTCGTCGGACAGGTCGCCGAGCACCCACACACCCGGATGATTCATCTCGACGATGGCCGAGATGCGCTCGGCGGTGCCGAACCACAGCACCGGCACCTCGGCTTGCACGGGCACCGGATTGCCGTCGAGCGCCACCACCTTGAAGGTGTGGCCCGGCAAAGCGAGGCTTCTGATCTCGGTGGCGCTGCCGTTGAGGATATGGAACAGCACGCGCTCGCCTTGGCGCACGCGGATCGGCTCGCCCTGGCCCAATATCTTGCCGTTGATCGAGAACAGCTCGTAGCCGACCTCGTAGCCATGGGGCATGCCGCGCGCGAGCGAGGCTTTCATCTCGCTTTCGCCGCGCTCCTTGAGGGCGGCATCCATGTTGGCGGGGCGCAAAAAATCCATCGCCACGTCGCCGCCGCGGCTGAACAGCGGCTCGAACTCCTTCATGACCAGGAAGACCTCGCGGTCATAGGCGCCGGGATTGTCGGCCGGCTCGATATAGACCGGCCCGACCTGGCCGCTATAGGTGCCGGCATTGAGATCGGCGCCCGCGCGCACATGAGCGTGGTAGAAGCGGTAGCCCGACGGCCCCGGCACGAACGAAATCCGCCGCATCCCGTGGGCCGGGATATAGGGCGTGCCTTCCTCGGCCGCGCCGTCGACGTCGGAGGGCACGAACTGGCCGTGCCAGTGCAGCTGTTCGGGCCGGTCGGTGTCGTTGTGGATGTCCACCACCACCCGCTTGCCTTCGCGCATCCTCAGAAGCGGGCCCGGAAACTGGCCGTTATAGGTGGTGGTGGAAAGGATCTTGTCGGGCGCCAGCTCGATCAGCCCGGTGCCGATGCGGATGATGTGGTCGGGTTTGCCGGCCGGGGCGGCGGCCACCGATGCCGGCGTCCCCGCTGCGGCCGCGCGTGTGGGCGCAAGCACCGCGCCGCCGGCGGCGGCTCCGGCCAGTTGCAGAAATCCGCGCCTCGAAGATGTGGTCATGACGCTTCCTCCCCTGGAACGCGCATTCAGATTCCGGCGCTCGCCGTCATGTCATTTTTGAGCACTCTGGAGTTGCGGGCACTTGTCGATGAAATCGTCGAGCTTGCCGGTCTTCATCATCGTCATGAAGCGGTCGCCGTTGGATTTCATATAGGAGACGACCGCCTGCTTGGCCGCTTTGCGGTCGGCCTTCTCGCTACGGACATAGATTTTGATCGCGGCCTTGCGGTAGTCCTGCGCCTGGTCGCGGATCATCACCTTCATGCTGTTGCTTCTGGTCTTGTTCAGTTCCTGGTCGCGCGAGTCGATGTGGTAGCTGACCGAGCAATCGGCATATTGCTGCCAGCTGGCCGCGGCGGCAGCGGGAAAGGTTGCCAACAGGGCAAGCAACGCAATGGGAACCGCGATACGCATCCTGGACTCCTCGTTTGGTACATTTGCAACATTCGGCCGCTGGCATGACGGCGGCGCATCTTACACCAGTTTTGGGTAGCCCGATCGGGACCGCCGCATTAACATTCCGCGAGAATTGCGGTGCCGACCCAAGTGCGCGATGAGCCCATGACAAAAGGCCGGAAATTCGTGATCGCCCCCGAGGGGCTTGGGGCCCTGATCGAGGCGCTGGCGGCGCGCGGCCACCGCGTGCTGGGCCCGACCGTGAAGAACGGCGCCATCGTTTATGACGAGATCGCGGGCGTGGACGATCTGCCCGAGGGCTGGACCGAGCGCCAGGACGCCGCCAGCTACCGCCTCGAACGGCGCGGCGACGCCGCCCTGTTCGGCTATGCGGTGGGGCCGCAGTCCTGGAAGCGCTTCGTCCATCTGCCGGTCGAGCGGTTGTGGCAGGCCCGCCGCGACGGCGACGGTTTCGCGATCACGGAAGATGTCGAGGCGCCGAAGCTCGCCTTCATCGGCGTGCGCGGCTGCGAGCTGGCGGCGCTGGCGATCCAGGACCGCGTCTTCCTCGAAGGGCCCTATCGCGACACCGCCTATGAAAGGCGGCGCAAGGACAACTTCATCGTCGCCGTCAATTGCGGCGAGGCCGGCGGCACCTGTTTCTGCGTCTCGATGAAGACCGGGCCGGCCGTCAGCGGCGCCTTCGATCTGGCGCTCACCGAATTGCTTGGCGACGCCCACGAATTTCTGGTCGAGATCGGCAGCGAGGCCGGCGCCGAGGTGCTGGCGCAAATCCCCCATCGCGACGCCGCACCCGCCGATAGCGAAGCCGCCGAAGCCGTGGTCGCGCGCACCGCCGCGCAGATGGGCCGCAAGCTCGAGACCGACGGCATCAAGGAGCTGTTGCAGTCCAATCTCAACCATCCGCGCTGGGACGAGGTGGCCGAGCGCTGCCTGTCTTGCGCCAATTGCACCATGGTCTGCCCCACCTGCTTCTGCACCACCATCGAGGACACCACCGATCCGGCCGGTGAAATGGCCACGCGCACGCGCAAATGGGATTCCTGCTTCACGCTCGATTTCTCCTATCTCCACGGCGGCAGCGTGCGAAAGACCACGCGCGGCCGCTACCGCCAGTGGATGACACACAAGCTCGCGAACTGGATCGACCAGTTCGGCACCTCGGGCTGCGTCGGCTGCGGGCGCTGCATCACCTGGTGTCCGGTCGGCATCGACATCACCGAAGAGGCCGCCGCCATCCGCGCTGCCCCCGGCGAGACAGGGAAGGGCGAACATGGACGGGGCTTGAGAAAATCCTGTTGCAGCATCCGCTGTTCCACGGGCTCGAAGCGGAGCTGGGCGCCACCATCGCCGGCTGCGCGCGCAATGTGCATTTCGCCGCCGGCGCCGATCTTTTCCGCGAAGGCGAAGCGGCCAACGAATTCTTCCTCATCCGCGAGGGCAAGGTGGCGCTTGAGATCGTCTCGCCCGGACTGGCGCCCTCGGTGCTGATGACGCTGGGCGAGGGCGAGATCGCCGGGCTGTCCTGGCTGGTGCCGCCCTATCGCTGGAGCTTCGATGCCCACGCCATCGAGCCGGTGCGCGCGCTCGGCATCGACGCGCGCTGTCTCAGGAACAAATGCGAGGCCGATCCCAGACTCGGATTCGAGCTGATGAAGCGCGTCGCCGCCGTCGCGCTCGCCCGCCTGCACGCCACGCGCCTGCAAGGCCTCGACGTCTACCGGAAGCCCGAGAGATGAGCGCCGATCCGCTGATGCCTGAGCTTTGGCGCGTCGGCGAGGTCTTGCGCGAGGCCGCCGACACCGCCACGCTGTCGCTGACGCCCGCAGACGGCGCGCTGCCGCCGTTCCGGCCCGGCCAGTTCAACATGCTCTATGCCTTCGGCGTGGGCGAGATCGCGATCAGCCTGAGCGGCGATGCGGCCGACGGCGCACGCTTCGTGCATACCGTCCGCAGCGTGGGCGCCGTGAGCAAAGCCATCGCCGCGATGGAAGCCGGAGCGATGATCGGGCTGCGCGGGCCCTATGGCACCGCCTGGCCGCTCGAGGCCGCGGAAGGCCGCGACGTGGTCGTGGTCGCCGGCGGGCTGGGGCTGGCGCCGCTCAGGCCCGCGATCTATCGCCTACTCGGCGCGCGCGAGAAATTCGGCCGCGTCGTCATCCTGATCGGCATGCGCGATCCCGCCGGCATTCTCTATCAGGACGAGATCGAGCGCTGGCGCGCGCAGCTCGGCGTCGAGATCGAAGTCACGGTCGATCGCGCCGGCCGCGGCTGGCACGGCAATGTCGGCGTGGTGCCGGGGCTGATCGGGCGCATGGCATTCGATCCGGCGAACACCATCGCCATGGTGTGCGGGCCGGAGATCATGATGCGCTTCGCCGTGAACGCGCTCCGCGATGCCGGCCTTGCGCCGGAACGTATCTATCTCTCCATGGAGCGCAACATGAAATGCGCCGTCGGGCTGTGCGGTCATTGCCAGTTCGGGCCGGAATTCGTCTGCAAGGACGGCCCGATTCTGCCTTACGATCGCATCGCCCGGATTTTTCCGGTGCGGGAGGTCTGAATGGGCGAGCGGCCCCGCCTTGCGGTCTGGAAATTCGCCTCCTGCGACGGCTGCCAGCTGTCGCTGCTCGATTGCGAGGACGAATTGCTGGCGGTCGCCGGCGCCATCGAGATCGCCTATTTCCCCGAAGCCTCCAAGACGATGGCGCCGGGGCCCTACGATCTGTCGCTGGTCGAGGGCTCGATCACGACGCCGCATGATGCCGAGCGCATCAAGGACATTCGCGCACAATCGAAGCGGCTCGTCACCATCGGCGCCTGCGCCACGGCGGGCGGCATCCAGGCCCTGCGCAATTTCGCCGACGTCAAGGACTTCGTCGCCGCCGTCTATGCCTCACCGCAATACATCAGCACGCTTGCGACCTCGACGGCGATCTCTGCCCATGTGAAGGTGGATTACGAACTCCATGGCTGCCCCATCGACAAGCTCCAGCTCGTCGAGGTGATCTCGGCCTTCCTGATGGGCCGCAAGCCCGCCATCGCCGCCCATAGCGTCTGCGTCGAATGCAAGCAGGCCGGCAATGTCTGCGTGATGGTGGCCCATGGCACGCCCTGCCTTGGGCCCGTCACCCATGCCGGCTGCGGCGCCATCTGCCCGTCGTTCAACCGCGGCTGCTACGGCTGCTATGGACCGATGGAAACGCCGAACACGGGTGCGCTGGCGAAGCAATGCAAAGCGCTCGGCGCCAGTGAGCGTGACCTGCATCGCCTGTTCCGCACCTTCAATGCCGAAAGCGAAGCCTTCCGCAAGGAGGCCGAGGCCCATGGCGACTAGGACCATCAGCGTCGACACGCTGGCCCGCGTCGAAGGCGAGGGCGCGCTCGATCTGGACATCGAGGGCGGTCAGGTCACGCGCGCGCACTTACGCATCTTCGAGCCGCCGCGGCTTGTTCGAGGCGCTTTTGTGCGGCCGCGCCTTCACCGAGGCCCCCGACATCACCGCGCGCATTTGCGGCATCTGCCCGATCGCCTATCAGATGAGTTCGGTCCATGCGATGGAAGACGCCATCGGGCTTAAGGTCGATGGGCCGTTGCGCGCCTTCGCCGGCTGATCTATTGCGGCGAATGGATCGAAAGCCACGGGCTGCACGTCGTGATGCTGCACGCGCCCGATTTCCTCGGCTATCCCGGACGGGATCGCCATGGCCGCCGATCACGGCGAGATGGTGCGCACCGGTCTCGCGCTCAAGAAGGCCGGCAACGAAATCCTGCGGACCTGTGGGCGGGCGTGAAATCCATCCCGTCAATGTGCGCGTCGGCGGCTTCTACCGCGTGCCCGCCAAATCCGAACTGAAGCCGCTGGCCGAAGAGCTGAAGCGCGCCCGCGACCAGGCAGCAAAGCTGCTGGCCTGGGCCGCCACCTTTCCCTTCCCCGATTTCGAGCGCGATTACGAATTCGTGGCCCTGCGCCACGCCGATGAATATCCCATCAACGAGGGCCGCATCGTTTCAAGCCGCGGCATCGATATCGACATCGCCGATTACGACAGCGAATTCGAGGAGCGCCACGTCGCCCATTCGACCGCGCTGCAAGCGGTGGTGCGGGCCCGCGGCGCCTATCTCGCCGGCCCGCTCGCCCGCTACAATCTCAATTACGACCGTCTTCCCGCCGATGTGCAGGCCCGCGCGAAACAGGCGGGGCTCGGTGCGGCTTGCAGGCAATCCGTTCAAGTCGATCCTCGTGCGCATCGTCGAAATGCTTTACGCCTCAGAGGAAGCGCTGCGCCTGATCGAGAATTACGAAATGCCCGATCCGCCCGCGCTGGAAGCGCCCCCGCGCGCCGGTGTGGGCTTCGGCTGCACCGAGGCGCCGCGCGGCATCTGCTGGCACCGTTACGAGATCGACGATGAAGGCACCATCGTTTCGGCGCGCATCGTGCCGCCGACCTCGCAGAACCAGCTCAGCATCGAGGAGGATTTGAAGGGCGTCGCCACCGCCAATCTGGCGCTGGCCGACGAGGATTTGCGCGACCGCTGCGAGCAGGCGATCCGCAATTACGATCCCTGCATCTCCTGCTCGGCGCATTTCCTGAAGCTCACGGTCAACCGCAAATGAGCGCGCGCGAACGCATTCTGGTCGTGGGCCTCGGCAATCCCGACCGCGGCGACGACGGCGCCGGCGCGCTGGTCGTGCGCAAGCTGTCGGGCCTTGCGGGCGTGCGGGCGATGGCGCGCTCGGGCGACATGCTGGCCCTGATCGAAGACTGGGCCGGGTTCGAAACCGTGGTTCTGGTCGATGCCGCCGCGCCGGCGCGCGCCCCCGGCCGCATTGTCCGTATCGATCCGTTGACGGATGATCTGCCTACGGATCTGTTGCCCGCCTCCAGCCACGCCTTCGGTGTGGCCGAAACGCTGGCGCTGGCCCGGGCGCTGGGCGCGCTGCCTTCGCGGCTGGTCGTCTATGCCATCGAAGGCGAGAGTTTCGCGGCCGGGGCGCCGCTCACGCCCGCCGTCGCCGCGGCGGCGGACAAGGCCGCGGTGATGATCGTTTCCGAACTGGGGGCGCTTGCTGCCTGCTGAATATGAATGAGGGGGGAAACATGCCACACACACGCGAAGCGATTTCATCGGCGGTATTCGCCGCGATGCTGGTCGCGGCGAGCCTGTCGCCGGCCATCGCCCAGCCGGCGCCGGCGCCGCCGTCCACGCGCGTCATCCTGCTCGGCACCAATGGCGGGCCGACGGCCGATCCCAAGCGCTCTGAGCCCGCCAATCTTCTGGTGGTGGATGGGGTGCCTTACCTGATCGATGCCGGTGCCGGGGTGTCGCATCAGCTCGCGCTGGCCGGCTTTCCGCCACCGCAGGTGCGCCACATCTTCATCACCCATCATCATGGCGACCACAATGGCGGGCTGGTCGGGCTGATGGGGCTGGACTGGTGGGGCATCGCCGCGCGCACGCCCAACGCCCCGCCAGTCGAGATCTACGGACCGCCCGCGACCAAATTCCTGGTCAGGACGGGGCTGCAATATCTGAGCGTCTTCGTGCGCATCTTCCGTGCCGGGATGCCGGCGCTCGAGACCGCCGACGGCGTGTTCGCGGCCCACGACATCGATCATGACGGCGTCGTCTATCAGGACAACAACGTGAAGGTGACGGCGGTCGAGAACAGCCATTTCTACTTCAAATCGGGCACGCCCGAGACCGGCCAGGACAAATCCTATTCCTATCGCTTCGACACCCCGCACGGCTCTGTGGTCTTCACCGGCGACACCGGCCCCAGCGATGCGGTGGTCAAGCTCGCGCAAGGCGCCGACCTTCTGGTCAGCGAAGTGAACGCGCTCAACGAGCCGGCCGCCGCTTATGCCGATTTGTCCGCGCCGCCCGAAGGCTTGCGTGCGCAGCTTGCCTTTCACCAGGCCCACGAACATCTGTCGCCGGACGAGGTGGGCAAGATGGCGGCGGCGGCGCATGTCAAGGCGGTGCTGCTCACCCATTTCGTGCCGGGCACGGTCACCGGCGACATGACGCGCTTCACCGCCGGCGTGAAGAAATATTTTTCCGGCACCGTGATCGCGGGACAGGACCTGTTCGAATACGATCTGGACGGCCAGACCGCGCAGTGAACGGCGCAGGCGTAACGCCTTATCCTTGCCAATAGCGAAGCGCGCGCAAGGCCTTGTCGGAATCCTTATCCCCGCCCCGAAAAACGCGCGGATAATGGCGCCCGTGACACGCAACACGGAGAGCCCGATGACGATATCCAATGCCCCGCCGCCGCCCTCGCGCATCGAGGAGCTGATCGAACGCCAGCTCGAAGCCATGGCGGCGGCGCTGGAGGAATGCTTCGCCCGCGCCCGCGAGGTCGATCCGCAAGGCGACTATTTCGGTTCCAATCGCCGCTCCGAGATCGACTCGGCGTCCAAGATCGCCGAACACAGCTCCCATCTGGTCGCGGCCGTGGCCAAGGTGCGCGGCCGCTTCGACCACCGCATCCATGTCGAGCGCGACAAGGGCGGCGGCTAATCCTTCCCGTGCTTCTTGCGGCCGAGGCCCAGATGCTGGCGCCAGAGTTTCGCCGGGATCTCCTCGACCGCGCCCGGCTCGAGATGGCCCAGATGGAAGGGCCCGTATTGCACGCGGATCAGCCGCGCCACCTTGACGCCCAGATGCTCCATCAGCCGCTTGACCTCGCGGTTCTTGCCTTCCTTGAGGCTGACCTGGGCCCAGGCATGGGTGCCGTGGCGCGCGCTCCAGATCGGCGATGACGGGGCCGTATTTGACGCCGTCGATGGTGACGCCCTCGGCCAGCTTGTCGAGATCGGCCTGGGTGATCTTGCCGAACAGCCGCACGCGGTATTTGCGCACCATGCCCGCGGAGGGGTGTTCGAGCCTGCGCGCGATCTCGCCGTCATTGGTGAGAAGCAAGCAGGCCCTCGGAATTGACGTCGAGGCGGCCGACCGAAACCACGCGCGGCAGGGTTTTCGGCAGCGACTGCGAACACGGTCGGCCGGCCCTTGGGGTCGCGGTGGGTGGTCACCAGCCCCGTGGGCTTGTGGTAGCGCCACAGCCGCGTCTGTTCGGCCTCGGCGATGGGCTTGCCGTCGATGGCGATCAGGTGGTCGCCGGAAATGACGGTCGCGGGCGTGGTGACGGGCTCGCCGTCGAGCGCTGACCCGGCCTTCGGCGATCAGCTTCTCGGCGTCGCGGCGCGAGCAGACGCCCGGCCCGGGCGATCAGCTTGGCAATGCGTTCGCCCGCCTTTTTGTCATCGCCCGCCATTTTCCCATCCGCTTTGTTGCCGCTATCGCCTACTGTGCAGGCGAAGGCGTGGCAAGCGGCGATGGACGATACACGACTATATGGCGATGGCGCTGGCCGAGGCGGAAAGCGGCGGCCGCCCGCGGCGAAGTGCCGGTGGGCGCGGTGCTGGTGGGCGAGGGCGGCGCGGTCTTGGCGCGGGCGGCCAACCGCATCGTCGAATGGAAGGACCCCACCGCCCATGCCGAGATGCTGGCCCTGCGCGGCGGCGCCAAGATGCTCGGCAATGAGCGGCTCACCGGCACCACGCTCTATGTCACGCTGGAGCCTTGCGCGATGTGCGCCGGCGCCATCAGCCTGGCGCGGGTGGCCCGGCTGGTCTTCGCCGCCGACGATCCCAAGGGCGGCGCGGTGCTGCACGGCCCCTTGTTCTTCGCCCAGCCGACCTGCCATCACCGCCCGCAAGTCGCGCGCGCCGGCGATGCGCAGGCCGCGGGCAAGCTGCTCAAGGAATTCTTCCGGGCGCGGCGCTAGAGCGCGATCAGCCGAAGTGGGAACCGGTTCGGCGTCCGATCGCGCGACCACATTCAGAACCAGCTTTGCGCGAGTGGGGAAGAGGTGGATCACCACCTCGCGCGCGGTGATGAGCCCGATGCCCGCGCCGATCAGCACGTCGGAGAGGAAATGGGCGGTCAGCAGCGCCCGCGTCAGCGCCAGATAGAGCGCGAGCGCGAACCACAGAGCGTCAGCTGCGGCACCGTGCCCGACAGGATCACGGCGACGCAGACGATGGTGAGCGCATGGCCCGACGGAAAGGAATCGTAATTCAGATTGAGGCCGAAGGGCACGAAGCCGTAGAGGCCCAGCTCCAGATCGTCGCGCGGGCGGCGGCGGCCGAGCATCAGCTTGATCGTGTGCAGGATGGCGCTGCCGGCGGCGAGGCTGGCCAGAAAGGCGAGCGCCGAGATCGTCATCAGCTGCAGCGTGGCTCCGGGCCCGGTCAGCTTCTGCAGGCCCCAGCCCACCGCAAAAGCGAGGATCGCGATGGCGAGCCAGTGGCCGCCCTTGGCCCAGTCGGTGGTGCGCCAGATCGCCCGCTCGGCCCTGCGGTTGACGATGGCGTGAAAGGCGTGCGCGAGCCGCCGGTCGAAGGCGAAGCTGACAAGGCCGCCCAAGAGCAGCGCGATTGCGGTCCACAGAAGCATGGGGCGCTGCTTGCCGTGCCCCAAGGGCCAAGTCAAACGGGCCCTGTCAAAGCCGCGCGCGATGGCCCGCCAGCCGATATCGCGGCGGCAGAAGCCGCCCGGCCAGTCGATCAGGTCGACCGCCGCATAGGCGCGGGCCTGCGCCTCGGCGACGTCGCGCCCAGCGCGGTGACGTCGAGCACGCGCCCGCCGGTGGCGACGAGCTTGCCGTCGCGCCGCGCGGTGCCGGCATGGAAGATCTCGCACGCCCTCCGTCGCCGCGGCCTCGTCGAGCCCGCGAATTTCGCGAGCCCTTCTCGTAGTCGCCGGGATAGCCCTTGGCCGCCATCACCACGGTGAGCGCCGCCTCGTCGCTCCAGCGCAGATCGATAGCTGTCCAGCACGCCGTCGCGCGCGGCGAGCAGCGCGGTCGCCAGATCCGATTTCAGCCGCAGTCATCAGCACCTGGCATTCGGGATCGCCGAAGCGGCAATTATATTCGATCAGCTTCGGCTCGCCGTCCTGTGATCATCAGCCCGGCGATAGAGCACGCCCATATAGGGCGTGCCGCGCGCGGCCATCGCCGCGACGGTCGGCTCGACGATGCGGTCCATCGCCTTGCCTCGATCACGGCTCGCGTCAGCACCGGCGCCGGGCTGTAGGCGCCCATGCCGCCGGTGTTCGGGCCCTTGTCGCCGTCGAAGGCGCGCTTGTGGTCCTGCGCGCCGGCCAGCGGCAGCACATGCTCGCCGTCGGTCAGCGCGAAGAAGCTCGCTTCCTCGCCTTCGAGGAATTCTTCGACCACGACTTCGCTGCCGGCCGTCGCCGAACGCGCCGTCGAACATGAAATCGATGGCGCGGATCGGCTTCGGCGCGGGTCTCGGCGATGATGACGCCTTTGCCGGCGGCCAGCCCGTCGGCCTTGATGACGACCGGCAGGCCCAGCGTCTCGGCGAAGGCCTTGGCGGCGGCCGGCTCGCGGAAGCGGCGATAGGCGGCGGTCGGGATGCCGTGCTCGGCGCACAGATCCTTGACGAAGCCCTTGGAGCCTTCGAGCATCGCGCCCCGCCGCGCTGGGGCCCAGCGCCTTGATCCCGGCCGCCTCCAGCCGGTCGGCCAGCCCGGCGACCAGCGGCGCTTCCGGCCCGATCACGGCGAAGTCGATCTTGTTCTCCTCGGCGAAGGCGACCAGCCCGTCCAGATCGCATGGCCGCGATCGGCCACGCATTCGGCCACCGCCGCGATCCCGGCATTGCCGGGCGCGCAATAGAGCTTGGTGACCAGCGGGCTCGCCGACAGCGCCCAGGCCAGCGCATGTTCGCGGCCGCCCGACCCGACGAGAAGAACGTTCACAATCGACACTCCTTGCCTCCCCCTAAGGCCGTCTCGCGAGCCGGTATCAGTGGCGCGATGACGCGACGAAATCCTCGTATTGCTTCCTATATCATCTGTGAATCATGCCCGACCTGGCCAATTTGCCCGAATCAGCGTCAGCGAGCTTTCGGCGCGCGCTGAAGCGCACCGTGGAGGACGCCTTTCCCTATCGTGCGGGTGCGCGGCGAGATCAGCGGCCTGAAATTGCCATTCCTCCGGCCACGTCTATTTCGACCTCAAGGACGACAAGGCGGTGCTCAACGCCGTGATCTGGAAGCGGCACCGCGCGCAGCCTGAAGGTGAAGCCCGAAGCGGGGCTGGAGGTCGTCTGCACCGGGCGGATCACCACCTATGCCGGGCTCGTCGCGCTATCAGCTCATCGTCGAGCAGGTGGAGCTGGCCGGCCTCGGCGCGCTGATGGCGATGCTGGAGGAGCGCAAGAAGAAGCTCGCCGCCGAAGGCCTGTTCGACGCCGCGCGCAAGAAGCCGCTGCCCTTCCTGCCCGAGGTGATCGGCGTCGTCACCTCGCCGACCGGCGCGGTGATCCGCGACATCATGCACCGGCTTGAGGACGCGCTTTCCGCGCCGCGTGCTGCTGTGGCCGGTGGCGGTGCAGGGCGAGCGCGCGGCGGGCGAGATCGCCGCCGCCATCCGCGGCTTCAACGCGCTTGCCCGCCGGCGGGCCGATGCCGCGGCCCGACCTGCTGATCGTCGCGCGCGGCGGCGGCTCGGTCGAGGATCTGATGGCCTTCAACGAGGAAGCGGTGGTGCGCGCCGCCGCCGAATGCGCCATTCCGCTGATCTCGGCGGTCGGCCACGAGACCGACACCACGCTGATCGATTTCGCCGCCGACATGCGCGCGCCCACGCCCACCGCCGCCGCCGAGATGGCGGTGCCGGTGCGCGCCGAACTGATCGCCCAGACGCTGGATTTCGAGCGCCGCCTGCTTCGGCGCCTTCGTCGCGCGGCATGGAGCGAGCGCGCGCCGAGCTTGCCGGGCTTGGCCCGCGTGCTGCCGCGCGCCGACGCAGCTGTTCGCGCCAGCCGCGCCAGCGCTTCGATGCACGCAGCCGAGCGCCTCGGCCAGGCGCTTGCGCCGCAATCTCGAGTGCCCACCGGCGCGCCTTCATCGAGGCGGCGTCGCTGCTCAGGCCGCGGACGCCTCGCCGACCGCATTCGCCATCGGCCGCGAACGGCTGCGGCGCTCTGCGATCCGCGGCTCGCGCGCAGCCGCGCGCGCGGCATGTCGCGGGCTCGCCCGCCGCCTCGGCGAGGCCTGGCCGCGTGCTCGAAAGCGTCAGCTATCGCGCGGTGCTGGCAGCGCGGCTTTGCGCTGGTGCGCGGCGCCGACGGCACGCATGCGCCGCCGCGCCGCGGCGATCGAGCCGGGCGAAAGCTGACGCTGACCTTCGCCGACGGCAGAAGCGGCGCCACCGCCGATGGCCGGCCCGCCGCAGCCCAAACCGGCGCAAGCCGCCCCGGCAAAGGCACAGGGAACATTGTTTTGACGCATCGGCGCTCGCGCGCTACCATGGCCGTGCACGAAAGGTGATCCGGCATGAACAAGATGGAACGCGATCTCAGGCCGAAGGCGTGGCCGAGCTGGAATATCTCGACGGCGAATACCGCGTGGTCAAGCCGGGCGCCTATGTCGTCTGCGCGGTCACCGGCGTGCATATTCCGCTCGAGGCGCTGCGCTATTGGAGCGTCGATCTGCAGGAAGCCTATGCCACGGCCGGCGGCGGCGCTCAAAGCGCTTCCAGGAAACGGAAGCAGACGCCCAGATGATTCGCGCGGCGCAGCTTCCTGGTCGGCGGGCGCGGCGGCGCTCGTCGTGCCGCGCTTGGCGCGCGCGCCGCCGCCGAGCGGATCTGTCGTTCAGCGGGACGCTGGAAGCAGGGCGCGTTGGTCGTCGGCCACGCCGCGCCCGGCGCGCAGGTGACGGTCGACGGCCAGGCCGTGCGCGTCTCGCCGGCAGGGCGATTTCGCCTTCGGCTTCGCCTACGACCGAGCCAAGCCGCGCGCATTCGTCGCCCGCTTCGCCGACGGCAACAGGCGAGAGCGCGCGATCTCGTCCCCAACGATCCGCGCAGTACGAAATCCAGCGCATCAACGGCTTGCCGCAGAAACTCGTGACGCCGTCGCCGGATGAGCTCGCGCGCATCCGGCGCGAAGCGCATGACGATCGTCGCAGGCGCGCAAGCGCGACACCGACGGCGTCGGGTTTGCCGAGCCGTTCGAATGGCCGTTCCCCGGCATCATCTCAGCAGCGTCTACGGCAGCCAGCGCATCGACAACGGCACGCCGATGGCGCCGCATCTGGGCGTCGATATCGCCGCGCCGGAGGGCACGCCGATCCATGCGCCCGCCGATGCCGTCGTCTCGATTGCCGGCCGACTATTATCTCGACGGCGGTTTCACGCTGCTCGATCACGGCCACGGCGTCTCGACCTGCTATCTGCATCAGAGCAAGCGCATGGTGAAGGCGGGCGACACGGTCGCGCGCGGCGAGGTCATCGGCTTGGTCGGCCAGACCGGCCGCGCCACCGGCCCGCACACGCATTGGGGTCTGAACTGGTTTCAGGTCAAGCTCGACCCGTCGCTCTCGACGCCACGCCCGAGCCGCCCAAGGCCTGAGCGTCCCGTCTGCGGCGCGATCTCGATGGCTGTCGCGCGAGCCTGGGCCAGCGGCGATGAATCCACAGCCATTGCGAGGGCTGCGCGCGCACGCATGGCCTCGATGGCGTCGTTGATCGCCGCGGTCAGCGCCAGCACGTCGCGGTCGTGATCGCCGCTCGGCGCGAATTCGATGGGCGGATGGACTCTCATGCGGAAGTGCGCGCCGCCGATGCGTTCGTTCGACACCGGCAGCAGCACCGAACCGAGCTTGAGCGCGAGCGACCGCCGGCGCCGGCGTCGTCATCGCCATGCGGCCGAAGAACGGCGCGGGGATGCCCTCGTTGGTCTTCTGATCGACGAGGATCGAAGATCGACTTGCCGCTTGCGCAGCAGCGTGAAGATGCGCCGCGTGCCCTGCGCGCCCTTGGTGATGCACTTCCCTGGGGCCGTTTCTGATGCGCTGGTGCGACGATCCAGCGGTCGACAAAGGGATTGTTGAGGCGGGCGATAGACGATCGCGCCTTCGACGCCGTAATCGGCCGCCGGCGATCGGCATGATCTCCCAATTGGCGAAATGGCCGGAGAAGAAGATCACGCCCTTGCCGGCTGCGAGCGCAGCCTGCGCATGTTCGACGCCCACGACGTCGATGCGCGGGGCCTCGCCTTTGATGCGGAACTTGTCCAGATGGGGATATTCGGCGACGGTGCGGCCGAGATTGTCCCACATCTCGCGCGACGATGGCTTCGATCTCGGCCTCGCTCTTTTCGGGAAAGGCCGCGGCGAGGTTCTGCCGCGCCCGGCCGCTGACATGGCTGCGCGAGAAAATCTTGCGCCCGATGAAGCCGCCGACCGCCGAGGCGCGTCGAGCCCGAATCAGCCGGAAGAGCCCCATGAACAGGAAAGAACAGCGCCGCCTCCGCGCCATAGCGCAGCGCCATCGCGGGCGAGAGCAAGCCGGTCGTCTCGTTCATCAGGGCGCGCTCTGCGGCCGGACGACGCCAGCTCTGTCGAGCGAGGCGCATGAGCGCTTGGCCGGGTCCTCGAATTGCGCGCGCACCGGCAGACGTCGATTCCCTCGCGTTCGATATCGGCGCCAGCCGCACGTAATCCTTTTCGGTGGTGACGAGCAGGGCGTCGTGCGTCGCCCGCGCGGGCCTTTCAGGCGGGCGATTTCCGGCGGCGGTATAGACGTGATGGTCGGCGTAGCGCGCGCGTCCGACGATTTCGGCGCCGAGTTCGGCCAGCGTGGCGAAGAATTTCTCCGGCCGGCCGATGCCGGCAAAGGCGACGACGCGCCTGCCCGCAAGTTCGGCGTATCGGCCCGGTCGGCCTCAGCTGGGCGCGCAGGACCGGCCCGCGAAGCCGGGCAGTGCGGGGCCGCCGTCGCCCACCATCGACGACGGCGTCGGCGCGCGCAAGGCCGTGCGCCACCGGCTCGCGCAACGGTCCCGCCGGCAGGACGCGGCCGTTGCCGAAGCCTGCTGCTCGCGTCGACCACGACGAGCGACAGATCCTTGGCGAGCGTGAAATTCTGATGGCCGTCGTCCATCACGATGACGTCGGCGCCGTGCTTCGTCGGCGAGGCGCGCGCCCTCGGCGCGGTCGCGCGCGACGATGGCGGGCGCGGCGGCGGCCAGCAGCAGCGGCTCGTCGCCGACATCGCGCGGCAGTGTGCGTCTGGGATCGACGAAGGACGGCCCGCGCAATATTCCGCCATAGCCGCGCGACAGGAAGACCGGCCCGGGCCTGCCGCGCCGCCAGCGCGCGCGCGATGGCGATGGCGATGGGCGTCTTGCCGCTGCCGCCGGCGGTGAGATTGCCGACGCAGACCACCTTGGCCTGCGGAGCGGAAGGGCTTGGCGCTGCGCGCTTTCCAGCGCCACGCTGGCGCCATAGATCCAGCCGAGCGGTGCCAGCGCCAGCGCCCGCAAGCTGCGCGCCAGAAGTCCGTGCGGTGCCAGAACTCAGGTGCGCGCATGGTCGCTCAACAAAGCTTCGACGGCGGCCCGCGTCTTCTCGACGGCGCCGCCCAGCGTATCGGCGCCGCGGGCGCGCGGCCTCGGCCATGCGGCGGGCCTCGGCGGGATCGTTCGAGCAGCAATTCGGCGAGCGCGGCGATTTCGGTACTGGAGCCGACCAGCCCTTCGTCCTGCGCGGCGAAGATCGCCTCATAGGCGTCGGCGAAATTGGCGGTGTGCGGGCCGGCCAGCACCGCGCAGCCGAGGCGGGCGGCTTCGAGCGGGTTCTGTCCGCCATGCGGGATCAGGCTGCCGCCGATGAAGGCGAAGGGCGCCAGCCGGTAGAACAGGCCGAGCTCGCCCATCGTGTCGGCGACATAGATGGCGGTGCCGGCATCCGGCAGCGCGCCCGTCGCGCGGCGCAGCGTGCGGCGCGTGCCGCACAGCATGACGATCTCGGGCCCGCGTTCGGGATGGCGCGGCACGATGATGGTGAGGAGGTCGGCAAAGGCTCTGCCGCAGCCGGTCATGCGCCGGCAGGATGGTCTCGTCCTCGCCGGGATGGGTCTGGGCGGCGAGCAGGACCGGCCGGCCGGCGATGGCCGCGCGCAGGGCGTCGAATTTTTCTTCGTCGGCGGGGAGCGGCGGGGCGTCGGCCTTGAGGCTGCCGGTGATCTCGCACCTGGCGCGCGCCCAGCGCCGTCAGCCGCGCCGCGGTGACGCGGTCCTGCGCCAGAACCAGATCGTAGCGCGACAGCAGCGTCGCCGCGCTGCGTTTGGCCAGTTGCCAGCCCTTGAACGAGCGTTCCGACATGCGTCCGTTGATCAGCGCCAGCCGCACGCCCCGCCCATGCGCTCCCAGAACCATGTTGGGCCAGATTTCCGAATCGACAAAGAGGGCCGCCGCCGGCCGCCAGTGGTCGAGGAAGCGCTTGACCGCGCCGGGCGTGTCGACGGGCGCGAATTGATGGATGACGCCCGCCGGCAGCCGCTCGCGCATAAGCCGCGCCGAGCTCACCGTGCCGCTGGTGACAAGGATCGCGCATTGCGTGCTGGCTCTCAGCGCCTCGATCAGGGGCAGCGCGGCCAGCGTCTCGCCGACGCTGGCGCCATGGATCCAGACCAGCGTTCCGGGCGGGCGGGCCAGGCCGGCATGGCCCAGGCGCTCGGCCAGGCGCAGGGGATCCTCCTTGCCGCGCCGCCGCCGCTCGCGCAGCACCAGCGGCGCCAGCGGCGCCAGCGCGAAAGCCGCGCAGCGATAGGCGTTGAGACCGAGCGGCAGCGACGCCATCGCGGATCAGCCCGTGGTCAGGGATGGCGCGAGCGGGGGCGCGTCGGCGGCGGCGAAGCCGTGCCGGTAGAGCCGCGCGTAAAGGCCCTTCTGCGCCAGAAGCTCGGCATGGGTGCCGGATTCGAGGATGCGGCCGCGATCCATCACGAAGATGCGGTCGGCGTCGAGCACGGTCGAAAGCCGGTGGGCGATGACGAGCGTGGTGCGGTCCTTCATCAGCCGGGCCAGCGCCTCCTGCACGCGGCCGCTCGCTCTCGGTTGTCGAGCGCCGAGGTCGCCTCGTCGAGCAGAAGGATCGGCGCGTTCCTGCAGCATGGCGCGCGCGATGGCGATGCGCTGGCGCTGGCCGCCGGACAGTTTCAATCCGCCTTCGCCGACGCGGGTGTCGTAGCCTTTGGGCAGCTCGTCGATGAAATCATCGGCCGCCGCCGCCTTGGCCGCGGCCACGATGGTCTCGCGCGTCACATCCTTGCGGCCAATGGCGATGTTGTCGGCGATGGTCTCGTCGAACAGGATCGGGTCCTGCGTCACCAGCGCGATATGCTCGCGCAGCGAAGCCAGCGTGACATCGTTGATGTCCTGGCCGTCGATGGCGATGCGGCCTTCGTCGATGTCGTAGAAGCGCAGCAGCAGATTGAACACCGTCGATTTGCCGGCGCCGGAGGGCCCCACCAGCGCGATCTTCTTGCCCGGTGCGACCTCGAAGGAAATCCGGTCGATGGCCGGGAAATTGGCATCGCCGTGATAGGCGAAGGTGACGTTGTCGAAGCGTATGGCGCCGCCCGCGGGCGCGGGGCGGATCGTGAGCGGTTTCGCATTGGGCCGGTCGCGGATTTGGGGCTCGGCGTCGATGATGGCGAAGACGCGGTTGGCGGCCGACAGCCCTTCGGCCGAGATGGTCCACAACTGGCTCAGGTTCCGCACCGGCTGCTGCGCCATCAGCATCGCGCCCAGGAACGAGACGAAATGGTTGAAGGCGACGTCGCCATGCATGGCCTGCCAGCCGGCGTAATAGATGGTGGCGGCGATCACGAGGCCGGCGAAGAGATCGGTGGACGGCACCGCGGCGGCGCGCGCGCGCACGGTGCGCAAAAGATATTTGAGACGTGTGGCGATCAGCGTGTCGGCAGCGCGGCCGGCGTAATCCTCCAGCCCATAGGCCTTGATGATGCGCCGCCCCGAAAGCGCCTCGGTCAATGCGGTCGAAAGATTGCCGGTCTCCTGCATCCCGCGCTTGGACGATTTGCGCATCGACTTGCCGAGCCGCTGCGTCACCCAGCCCACCGCCGGAAGCACCAACAGCGAGATCAGCGACAGCTTCCAGTCCTGGTAGACCATGACCGCGCCCAGTGCGATCAGCGTCACCAGCTCCTTGCCGAGGCCGGCGATGCCGCGGGTGATGGCGCCGCGCAGGAGCGTGGTGTCGTAGAGGAACTTCGACACCATCTCGCCGGAATGGATGGCGTTGAGCGAGGTCAGGTCGAGCCGGATCTGGCTTTGGAACATGTCGCGCTGGGCGGCGGCGACGATACGCTCGCCAATGCCGTTGACGAGCGCCTGCTCGCCGAAATTGGTCAGCGCCCGGAAGGCCACCACGGCCACCACCGCCAGCGGGATCACCGCCAGCATGTCGGCGCGCTTGTCGAGGAAGATGAGCTTGATCGCCGGGTCGAGCAGCCAGGCCAGCGCCCCCGTCATGGCGGCGGTCGCCAGCATGCACAGCGCCGCCAGCCCGAAGGTGGGCCACTGGCCGGGCATATAGTCGCGCACCAGCCGGCCGATGATCGCGAAATCGCCCAGTTCCTCCGGGCGTGCCGCCTTTTGCGGCGCGCCGCGGGCCTTGTCTGCGGTCATGGGTTGGGACCGGATCGCCATCGACAGCCCATAGCACGGCCGCCAGCCGCTGGGCGAGGGTCAGGGCCGCTGGATCTCCTCGGGCTCCAGAAGCCGGTGGAGGTGGACCACGAAATAGCGCATCTCGGCGTTGTCGACGGTGGCCTGCGCCACCGCCCGCCAGGCGGCCAGCGCCGATTTGTAGTCGGGGAAGATGCCGACGATGTCTAGGTTGGTCAGGTCCTTGAAGCGCACCTTGTCGGGCGAAACCATCTCGCCGCCGAAAACCAGGTGAAGTAGCTGCTTGGGCTCGGACTCTTTTGCCATCGATACGCTCCGGTCACGGAAGGGGGATTGGGGCCAGCTTCGTCAAGAGCTCCGCGTGCAGCGCCGGCCCCGCGCAAACAACGGAAGGTTGTATCGTCGCCGCGCGATTGTAGCGCAGCGCCACGCCGGTGCGGTCGCTCGCCAGGCCGCCGGCCTCGCGCACGATCAGGTCCCCGGCCGCGAGGTCCCAGTCGTGCTTGGCCGAAAGCGAGAGCATGGCGTCGTAGCTGCCGCAGGCGACGAGTGCCATGCGATAGGCGATCGAACTTCGGGTTTCAACCGTCATGTCGGGCCATGGCGTGGCGGGCGGCTCGGCCCACATCGGATCGGCGAAGGCCGATTTGGGGGCAAGCATGCGGCAGCCTGCGATCGCGGCCTGCGTGCTGACATGGATCGGCTCGCCGTTGAGACGCGCGCCCGCGCCCTCGGCCGCCAAGAAGCATTCCATCGTCATCGGGTTGTGGACGGCGCCGCTCACCGGCCGTCCCGCCTCGACCACCGCCACCGAGATGGTGAAATGCGGCCGGCCCTTGAGGAAGGCGATGGTGCCGTCGATCGGATCGACGATGAAACACCCGCGCCGCCGCCAGCCGCGCCGGATCGTCGGCGCTCTCCTCCGACAGCCAGCCATAATCGGGCCGGGCCGCCGTCAGCGTCTCGTGCAGGAAGTTGTCGATGGCCAGATCGGCCTCGGTCACGGGCTGGCCGCGGCCCTTCGACCAGCTGCGGTAGTAGCTGCCGAAATAGGATCTGGCGATCTCGCCGGCCTCGCGCACCGCCCCTTCGATCAGCGCCAGATCGGAGCCATCAGGTTCCGGCAATGGTCATGCCCTCGATACGCAGGGTCGGCGCGTTGGTGCCGTGGCGGAATTCGAGATCGCTGGCCGGGGTGAGGGCGCGGAACATCTCTTTGAGATTGCCGGCGATCGTGACGCCCGAGACCGGATAGGCGATTGGCCCCGTTCTCGATCCAGAAGCCGGCGGCGCCGCGGCTGTAATCGCCGGTCACCGGATTGACGCCCATGCCCATCAGTTCAGTGACATAGAAGCCCTGCTTGATGTCGGCCATGAGCTCGGCGGGCGAGAGCGTTCCGGCCTCCATGTAGAGATTGGTGGGCGACGGTGCTGGCGGTCCGCCGGTGCCGCGCGCGGCATGGCCGGTGGTGGCGAGCCCCAATTGGCGGGCGCTGGCGCAATCGAGCAGCCAGGTCGTCAGCCGCCCTTGTCGATCAGCGCCGTGCGCCGGTTGGCCACGCCTTCGCCGTCGAAGGGCTTGGAGCGCAGGCCCGCGCAGGCGATGGGGATCGTCGATGATGGTGACGCCTCGGCGCGAACACCTCCTCGCCCATGCGGTCCTTGAGGAAGCTGACGCCGCGCGCGATCGCGCTGCCCGAGATGGCGCCGGCAAAATGGCCGACGATGCCCGCCGCCACGCGCGGATCGTAGACCACCGGCACGGCGGCGGATTTCGCCTTGCGGGGACCCAGGCGCGCGACCGCGCGCTCGCCGGCTCTGCGGCCCACGGCCTCGGGCGCTTCGAGATCGGCGGCGTGGCGGGCGCTGGCGCTGTCATGGTCGCGCTCCATGCCCGTGCCTTCGCCGGCCAGCACGACGACGCCGATGCTGCGGCTGGTGCCGGCATAGCGGCCGAAGAAGCCCGTCGCTGGTCGCGAGCGCCACCGCGGTGCGGCCATAGCTCGCCCCGCCGCCTTCGGAATTGGTCACGCCCTTGACCGCCATGGCCGCGGCCTCGGCCGATCGCGCCCGCTCGATCAGCAGCTCGGCGGAGGGCTCGCTGGGGTCTTCGAGATCGAGCTCGGGACTGATCGCGCGCGAGGAGTTCGTGCCGGCGCCAGCCCGGCATATTTGTCCTCGGGCGCGAGCCGCGCCATGGCGACGGCGCGCTCGGGCAATTGCGGCCAGCGCCGCCTCGGACAGATCGGTGGAGGAGACGAAGGCCACCCGCTGGCGCCGACGAACACGCGCAGGCCCAGATCGGCGCTTTCGGCGCGCTCGACATCCTCGAGCTTGCCCAGCCGGTAGGAGACGCCCGGCCGAGGTGCTCTCGACGAGCAGCGCGTCGGCGGCGTCGGCGCCGGCCGCGCGCGCGGCCGTGAGCAGGCGGTCGAGGACGGCTTGCGGATCGGGTCTGGCTTGTGGCTGTCACCGGCTCAGGAAGCCACAGCGGCTGGCACGAAGGCAAGCCACAGCACGCGCGACGATGCCGACCACATAAGCAAGCCAGGTCAGGATCATGCCGATGAAACGCAACACCGACGGGCCCTCGTTGCGGCTGAGTCCGATGCCGTGGAGATGCGGCCGATTGTCAGCGGCAATCCGACACTGTGGATCATCCACACCGGGCCGCCGAGCGGGACCAGCGCCCACACGAGCAAGAGCGCCATGGGCGTGTATTCGGTGTTGTTGGCGTGGGCGCGCCGGGGCCTGGCCATGGCCGGATTGCCGCCGTCGCCGATCGTGACGCCGGTGCTGGCGCGCGCGCGCGTCACCAAGACGCCGAGGATCAGCATGATCAGGGCATTGATCGCGGCATAAATCGCGAATGCGTGAAACGGATCGGTCAGCGTGTCGAGCATGTGTTGAGCCTCCCAGCCCTCGGGGACCGGCATGTGAAAGCGGAAGCGGTGAACGGTCAAGCGCCGCAGAGCGCTAGCGTGAGGCCGAAATCATCTCGGCGGGGGTGATGTAGAGCTTGCCTTCCTGATAGGCGATGTAGAGGTGCAGGTCGTGCAGCACGTCCATGCCGATCAGGAGATTGGGCAGCCGCTTGTCGGCGGCGGCCGGATCGTCCCCGGTCTGCCCGTCCTTCGCGGCCTGGGCGGCGACGAGGTCGGGGATGACCATGACGTCGGGCTGGTGGACGACGATGTCGCCCAGCCGCAGGCTCTCGAAGCTGTGGCCGTAGATCTTGGCCCGATGGTTGCCGGGCAGGTTACCGACATTCGGGGTGGCGGCGTCGCCGGGCATCAGGCCGAACTGGTCCCTGGCGGTTTCGAGGCTCAGCGTCGTGAAGGTCATGCCGGTGTCGATGAGGGCGTCCATGCGCACGCCGTCGAGCACGACGGGCACGACGATGTGGCCGCTCGGCGTGGCGTGGAACGGCAGCACCGTGATGGTGCTGGCCGGCCAATAGACCACCTGTCCGGCGCAATGATTGGGCGACAGCAGCGTCAGCCGGTGCTGGGCGAAATCGAGCTCGACGTCGAACTGCCTGAGCAGGCTCGGCGCGATCACGCCATTGAAGCTGTTGTCGCTGCCGGCCGGATTCTTGGAGACCATGAAGTCGATGGAATTGGCGTGCAGGTCGCCCAGTGTGAAGGAGTGCGCGCGCGCCATCGTGTCGGTGGACTGGCCGAGCACGCCGTATTGCGAGACCGGCGAGCGCCGGCGCAACAGCCTGAGTTTGTCGGCGGTGCGCTCGGAGATCTCGCTGTGGACGCCGCCGGTGTCGATCAGCATCATCTGCTCGACGCCGTCGACCTTGGCCGGGACCAGCATGGCAATGCCGTCGGGTGCCGGCAGGGTGCGCAGAGAGGCCACCGGAGTCAGCGGCTGGCACTCCTCGGCGAGCGCCGGGCTCGCCGCAGCCAGCCCGAGCGCGACGACCGCGCCCGCCAAGTAAAGGAAACTTTGTCTCCTTGCCATGGCTATGAACCTAAACTCTGAAACCGACAGGTATATTAGGTCACATCGCGCCGCTTACAAGCAAGCCCGCTCTTCGAGAGTTGATCGCAACTGAAGCCGAAGAACGGCGCTTTCAGGGCTCCGGCTTGCCCGGCAGGCCGAGCTGCGCCCATTTTTCCGTCACGGTGCGCACGATCTCGTCGTCCATGCGCATCTTGCGGCCCCATTCGCGCTTGGTCTCGGGCGGCAGCTTGTTCGTGGCGTCGAGCCCGATCTTCGAGCCCAGCCCCGATTCGGGCGAGGCGAAATCGAGATAGTCGATGGGCGTGTTCTCGATCAGCGTGATGTCGCGCGCCGGATCCATGCGGGTGGAGATCGCCCACATCACGTCCTTCCAGTCGCGCGCGTCGATGTCGTCGTCCACCACGATCACCCATTTGGTGTACATGAACTGGCGCAGATAGGACCACACCGCCATCATCACGCGCTTGGCGTGGCCGGGATAGGCCTTCTTCATGCTGACGACCGCGATGCGGTAGCTGCAGCCTTCCGGCGGCAGCCAGAAATCGACGATCTCGGGGAATTGCTGCCTGAGCAGCGGAATGAACACTTCGTTGAGCGCCTCGCCGAGCACGCTGGGCTCGTCGGGCGGCCGGCCGGTGAAGGTGGAGAGGTAGATCGGGTTCTGCCGCATGGTGATCGCGGTCACGGTGAAGACCGGGAAACTTCTCGACCGAATTGTAATAGCCGGTGTGATCGCCGTAGGGGCCTTCGTCGCGATAGTCGTCGAGCGAGACCTCGCCCTCGATCACGATCTCGGCTTCGGCCGGGACCTTGAGCGGCTGGCTCACGCAATCGGCCAGTTCGACTCGCTGCCCGCGCAAGAGACCGGCGAACTGATATTCGGACAGCGTGTCGGGCACCGGCGTCACCGCGGCCAGGATGGTGCCCGGATCGGCGCCGATCACGGCGGCGGCGGGGAAGGGCTCGCGTCTTGCTCCTTCGCCCAGCGGGCGTGATGCTGCGCGCCGCCGCGATGCTTGAGCCAGCGCATCAGCGTCTGGTTCTTGCGCGATCACCTGCATGCGGTAGATGCCGAGATTGTAATTGTCTTCGCGCGCATCGCCCGGGCCTTTGGTGACGATCAGCGGCCAGGTGATGAGCGGCGCCGGTTCGCCCGGCCAGCAGGTCTGGACGGGAAGCGCGCCAGATCGATGTCGTCGCCCTTGAGCACGATCTCCTGGCAGGCGCGGCGATCGCCACGGTTTTCGGCCGCATCGCCATGACGGTTCTGGCCAGCGGCAGCAGCTCGATCGCCTCGCCGAGGCTGCGCGGCGGCTCGGGCTGGCGCAGCGTCGCCAGCAGCTCGCCGACCTCGCGCAGCGACTTCGGCATCGGTGCGCTCGACGCCGCCCATGCGTCACGCCCATGGCGACGCGCTTGACCGTGCCGAAGAGATTGACCAGCACCGGCATGTCCGACGCGCGTGCCGTCGGCCTTGATCGGCTTCTCGAAGATCACGGCCGGCCCGCCTTCGGCGCAGCAGCCGCGTCTGGATCTCGGTCATTTCGAGCACCGTCGAGACCGGCTCGGCCACGCGCACCAGTTCGCCCTCGCGTTCCAGGCGCGCGATGAAATCCCGCAGCGAGCGATAGGTCATCCCAGTTCCCCGTGGCCTCCGACACCTTATCGCGTTGTGCGGGCAGGGATGACAAGCCGGTGAAGTCGCCGCCGCTCTTGCGCCCCCAGCAAGAGCCGATAGCCTCCCTCAGCGCAGAGGGGACAATTCGATGCTGTTCGGCCGCGTCAAGCCGCTG
This sequence comes from uncultured Pseudomonadota bacterium, assembly GCA_963775165.1. Taxonomy (GTDB): domain Bacteria; phylum Pseudomonadota; class Alphaproteobacteria; order Micropepsales; family Micropepsaceae; genus Rhizomicrobium. The sequence continues at coordinate 106,743 of CAVZHX010000001.1, forward strand.
GACGCCATTCTGGCGACGGCGGAGAAGAAATCGCTGCACCGCTCGCTGGGCCCGTTCCAGCTCACCATGCTGGGCATCGGCGCCGTCATCGGCACCGGCATTTTCGTGCTGACCGCCGAGGCCGCGCAGAAGGCCGGGCCGGGCATGATGTCTCGCTTCGTCATCGCCGGCGTCGTCTGCGCCGTGGCGGCGCTGTGCTATGCCGAGATCGCCGCGATGGTGCCGGTCGCGGGCTCGGCCTATACCTACACCTATGCGGTGATGGGCGAGATGCTCGCCTGGACGGTCGGCTGGGCGCTGATCCTCGAATATGCGGTCGCGGCCAGCGCGGTGTCGGTCGGCTGGTCGGGCTATTTCGTCGGCCTGCTGCATCCAGTCGCTCGGGCATCGACCTGCCGCCATGGCTGTCGCGTCGGGCCCTATGCCAGGGCGGGCATCATCAATCTGCCGGCGGTCGTCATCGCGCTGCTGGTGACCTGGCTGCTGATGATCGGCACCACCGAAAGCGCGCGGGTCAATGCCGTGCTGGTGGCGATCAAGGTCGCGGCGCTGACCGTGTTCATCGTCGCTGACGCTGCCGGTGACCAAGGGCGCCAATTTCGACCCCTTCCTGCCCAACGGCTGGCGGCACCGGTCGGCGTGGTCGGCGCGGCGGCGTCGATCTTCTTCGCCTATGTCGGCTTCGATGCGGTCTCGACCGCGGCGGAGGAGACCAACAATCCGCAGCGCAACGTGCCGATCGGGCTGATCGGCAGTCTGCTGATCTGCACCGTCTTCTATATGCTGGTCGCGGCCGGCGCGATCGGCGCGATCGGCGCCCAGCCGGTCGCGGGCTCGACGGCCAGGCTGCTCGCTGCCGGGCTCGCCCGAACTGGCCAGCGTGCGCGGCCATCGTCGCCGGCGGGCGCGACGCAGCCGCTGGTCTGCACCAACGAGGCGCTGGCGCATGTGCTGCGCGTGATCGGCTTCACCACGGTCGGCAATCTGATCGGCCTCGCCGCGTTCCTGGCGCTGCCCTCGGTCATCCTGATGATGATCTTCGGCCAGACGCGCATCTTCTTCGTGATGGCGCGCGACGGGCTTGCTGCCGGAGAAGCTGGCGACGGTGCATCCGCGCTGGCAGACGCCGCACATCGTCACCGCGATCACCGGCGTCGTCGTCACCGTCTGGCGGCCTTCCTGCCGGTCGGGCAGCTGGCCGACTATTCCAACTCCGGCACGCTGTTCGCCTTCATGATGGTCGCGGTCTCGGTGCTGGTGCTGCGGCTGCGCGATCCGGGCCGCAAGCGGCCGTTCCGCACGCCGGTGGTGTGGCTGGTGGCGCCGCTCGCCGATCGTCGGCTGCATCTGCCTGTACGTGAACCTGCCGCTGGCGGCGATGCTGGTGCTGCCGGTGCTGGGGCGCGGTCGGGCTGCTGGTCTATTTCGCCTATGGCCGCGCGCGCAGCCACGTTGCCCGCGGCCTTGTGGACGTCGAGCCGCTCATGCCTTCGCCCATGCCAGGGCTCAAGGAATAGGGCGCACCAAGGCGCGCGCCGCCCGTTTGGGCGCCGCGTGCCCTGTCCCGTTGGTTGCCGGCCCTAACTCAGATGCAGTGCAGCAGGCAGCCGAGCAGCATGCCGGCTGCGGTCGAGCCGATGGAGACGCCGCAGATCGCCGCGACGGCAGCGAGAGTGAGCGGAATCTCCGGCTGCGCCGCAGCCAGGAGCAGCCCTGCCACGATCAGTCCGATGGTGATCCAGCCCGCTTTCGGAAACACCTTTTTGATGCACGCCGTGAAACAGCTTGCCATGGTCGTGCCTCCTCAGGTCCGGCCGCCGTCGGCGCATTTGCACAGCGCCGCGGAGAAGATGGTGCCAAAGAGCAATATCGCGCGTTGATCGGGGTACGCCTGGTAGGCCCACAAAAGCACGATCAGCAGAAGCGTAATGAACACCCAGGCAATAAGCTTTCCTCCCATGTCATCCTCCCAAGGAATGAGTATGGGCGCCGCGAACAGCCTACGCGTGGCGTTGGCCATCGCGATGCCTTCGAGATACTGACGGGAACGTTACGCAACAGTAATGTTATATCGGCCGTGGCGGCCCCGGGCTAGGGGGGTGACAGCGAAAAGACGCCGGTTTCACGGATTTCGCGGTCTTCGAGTTCGCGCGTGGTCTGGACCTTATAGAGCGCCAGCCGCTCGATGCCCGACTTCGGGAAGTAGCTGCGTCCCGGATCGCCGATGAGAATTTCAATCCCAGCCGCCGCGCGTTCTTTCAGCCAGGCCAGCATGCGCTCGGCCAGCGGCCGCTCGTAACACATGTCGCCGGCGAGGATGACCTGCCAGCCGCCGTCGCGGCCGATCACGTCTTCGTCCGTCGCGGCGATGGCGAGACGGTTGGCGGTGGCATTCATTGCGATCGCGGCAATGGCGAAGGCGTCTGTGTCGGCGCAGAGCACCGACGCCGCACCCGCTTTCGCGGCCGCAAGCCCGACAAGCCCCGAGCCCGCGCCGATGTCGAGCACGCGCTTGGACGCCACCGCCTCTGGGTGATCGAGCACATAGCGCGCCAGCGCCTGACCGCCGGCCCAGGCAAAGGCCCAATAGGGCGGGTCAATGCCGTGGGCGGCCAGTTCCTCCTCGGTCTTGTGCCACAAGGGCAGGATCTCGGTTGCCAGATGCAGCGAAATCTCAGGCACCAGCGGCGGCGCCATCAATTGCGTGTTGCTGCGGATCAGATCTGCGGGATCGTGCAATCTAATGCGCTGCCACAAAGACGCCCGTGGCCTCCAGGATCAGCCACGCCATCCATAGCTGGCAGACGATCTGCACTCCAAAGGCGGTGAAGCGCAGGCTCACCGCATGCACCGAGCTAGAGGCGATGTGAATTCAGCGACTGGATCGCGCGCGCGCCGACCACGATCACCGCCAGCACGTCGAACACGGGCCCGCTGGCGCCCGCGGCCCAGCCCGCCAGCACCACGGTGGCGAAGATCGGCAGGTTCTCGATGGTGCTCATATGGGCGCGCGCGAGCCGGCTATAGGGTTCGGCCACCTGCGGCGCGCCCATGGCGAAATGCGCGATCTCGGCCCGGCCGGTGAAGACCTGATGGACGCGCACGGCGCTGACCGACAGCACCAGCACCATCGCCCAGATGGCATAGAACGTGAGCGCGACGATGGCGAGCGACATGGGTGTATCCTTTTCTTCAATAGCGCCAGGTGGCCAGTGCGAGCGCCAGTGCCATCAGCGCGCCCGTATCCCGGTTGGCGCGGAACAGCTTAAGGCAAATCGCGGGGCTCGCGATATCGAGCCGGCGCAATTGCCAGAGGAAATGCACGCCGACGAAAGTGGTCATGAGCAGCAGCGCCTGCCCCAGCCCCGCCAGCCAGCCGGCCAGCGCGAACAAAGCCAGCGTCAACGCATAGAACAGCAGCATCCAGTCGGGCGCGCGCGCGCCGAACAGCCGCGCCGTCGATTTGACGCCGATGAGGGCGTCGTCCTCGATGTCCTGCAGCGCATAGATGGTGTCGTAGCCGAGCGTCCAGAAGAACAGGCCCGGCATAGAGAATCAGCGCGGCCATGTCGAGCGTGCCGGTCTGGGCCGCGAAGCCGAGCAGCGCGCCCCAGTTGAAGGTCAGCCCCAGCCAGGCCTGCGGCCACCAGGTGATGCGCTTCATGAAGGGATAGGCCGCGACCAGCACGAGCGAGGCCGCGCCCAGCGGCGATCGCGAAAGCGTTGAAGCAGAAGGATCGACGAGCCCGACCGCGCAAAGCGCCGCCAGGAAGACCCAGGCCTCCTTGACGCTCGACCGCGCCCGAGGGGATGGGCCGGCCCGCGCGTGCGCGCGACCCTGGCATCGATATCGCGGTCGACGATGTCGTTGTAGGTGCAGCCGGCCCCGCGCATGACGATCGGCCCAGCGCCGAACAGCGCCAGATACCACCAGTCGTGCGCCTGACCCAGGAAAACGCGATGCTGCGTGGCCGCCCCCAGCGCCAGCCCGAAGACGCAGGGCCAGAACAGCAGCCAGCTCCCGATCGGCCGGTCGAGCCGCATCAGCCTGAGATAGGGCTGAAGGCGGCCGGGCGCGCGCTCGACCCAGCTATGGGCGACGGCGTCGGCGGGGGCCTCGATATTGGTCATGGCCGCTCTATAGCAGTAGCGTCGCGGTTATGACTATCCGTGGCGGGCTGCAGGGCGACGGCGGCCGAATCTCGTCCGCTGCACCGGACGGGATGAAACTGGGCACTGGGAGGTGGTTGTCAGCAGGCGAAATTCCGGGGACATAATACATAATTGACGCCGGGGCCCGGGGCGGGCTAGCCTGCCGCGATGGCAAGGTTGGCAAGGGTCGTGGCACCGGGCGTGCCGCATCACGTGACGCAGCGGGGCAACCGGCGTCAGCAGGTCTTCTTCTCCGACGGCGATTACGCGGCCTACAAAGAGCTGCTCGCCGAAGGCTGCCATGCGGCGCGGGTCGAGGTTCTGGCCTGGTGCCTGATGCCCAACCACGTTCACCTCATCCTGGTGCCGAAGGACGAGGACGGCCTGCGCGCCGCGCTGGCCGAGGCCCATCGCCGCTACACCCGCCTCGTCAATTTCCGCGAAGGCTGGCGCGGCTATCTGTGGCAGGGCCGCTTCGCTTCGGTGCCCATGGACGACGCCTATCTCATGACCTGCCTGCGCTATGTCGAGCTCAATCCGGTACGTGCCGGGCTGGTGCGGCGCGCGCGCGACTGGCGCTGGTCGAGCGCGCGGGCCCATCTGAGCGGCCGGGCCGACGGGCTGATCGAGCCGCAAAAGCTGTTGCGCCGTGTGACGGACTGGCGGGCCTTTCTGGGCGAGGGGCTGGACGAGGCCTCGCTGGCGGCGATCCGCGGCGGCGAGCGCACCGGCCGGCCGCTGGGCTCGGCGCGCTTCGTCAGGCGCCTGGAGACGCGGCTGGGGCGCACGCTCGCGCGCCAGAAGCCCGGCCCCAAGCCGCAGGACGACTGGGACAATTAAGTATTATGTCCCCGGAATTGCCGGAATTGATGTCCCCGGAATTGACGGAATTGAGGTTATTTCGGGATTGACACATTTTATCCGGGAGGCATTAAGGCATTTGCGAAAAAATGGCAAGAAAATTGGCAAATAGGAATCGGAAATGCTGACCTATCTTCCCTGCAGCTTGCATTCGCACCGTAAGTTACAAACGCACATTTAGAGCGGCACGTATCATTATGCCCAGCCTCAAAGACTGCTATTTTTCGATATTTGTTTTGTTCTTCCAAATAGGAGAAGGACAATGGCCATCTTATATGAATGCGGATGCCCATAAGGGGTCTGGGGGAGTTTCCCTTATAGAAGGGCTTCTTATAATTAGCGCGCTTAATTTTGTGCAGGCTTGGACGAAGCATCACTTCGATCTACAGCCATTATACGTGCTGGCGGCGGCAATTGTTCTGTTTGCAGCCAATCACTATTTTTTAGTTTCAAGGGGATATGGCATAATATACATAAAGGAATTCGCAAACCTTCCAGCAAAACTACGTGCCATGCTTCGGGTTGCTTCGGTCATTATAGTTTTGTTTACTGTTGGCGTATTCTACTGTTCTGTCAAGACTTACCATCAGACTTTCTTAATTCCAGTGACATAATACGAAAATTCCGGGGACGCTATCTTAACTTCAAGAGGAAGAACGCGGCTTGAGCGTTCGGCTGGCCGTTGAATTCCGGCGACACTACTTAATTAAAGGACTTCATCGACTGACTGTCTCTGCGCCGAGGTGAAAGGTGGTCCGTTAATTACGGGGACGCTATACTTAATTTCAAGAGGAAGAACGAGATTTGAGCGTTCGCCCCGCCGCTCGCGCAACGCTCAGCTCCCAGTGCCCATTTTCATCCCGTCCGGTGCGCCATGCGAGAACCGCTGGCGTCAGAGATTCCGCAAAGCGATCCCATTGTCCGCGCTGTTCCATTGGCCGAATGCAAGCCGCGCCGGGCACAACAATTCGCGTTCGCTCTTTTCCGTCTGCCGCATATGGCGCTAGCCTCGCCGCCATGACCATGAGCCCGTTCCATGACTGATCTGAGCTATCCCGGCGGTCGTTTGCGGCTTCATGTCGAGGCCGCGCTGGCCGCGGGCGCGCGCGTCGAGCCCACGCCGGCGCAGGCCCATTACCTGCTGCATGTGATGCGGGCCAAGGCCGGCGATCATGTGGCGCTGTTCAACGGCGCCGACGGCGAATGGCGCGCGACCACCGCCGAGGTAACGAAGCGCAGCTGCACGCTCGTGTGCGACAACAAGGTGGCGGCGCAGACCGAAGTGCCGGATCTGTGGCTCGTCTTCGCGCCGGTCAAGAAGACCCCGGCCGATTATCTGGCGCAGAAGGCGACCGAGCTCGGCGTGCGCGCATTGCAGCCGGTGATCACGCGCCGCACCATCGTGCGCCGCATCAACGAAGAGCGCGTGCGCGCCAACGCCGTCGAGGCTGCCGAGCAGTCCGGCCGCATGAGCGTGCCCGAGGTGCGTGGCGCCGTCGAACTGGAAAAGCTGCTGGCGGAATGGGATGGCAGCCGCCGCATTCTATTTTGCGACGAGGCCGGTGAGGCCCCGCCCATCGCCGCTGCGCTCTCGGTTTCTCCCGACGGCCCCTGGGCGGTGCTGACCGGCCCCGAAGGCGGCTTCGATCCGGCCGAGCGCGAAGCGATCCGTACACGGAATTTCACGGTGCCGGTGTCGCTGGGCACGCGCATCCTCAGGGCCGACACCGCGGCGCTGGCCGCGCTTTCGGTCTGGCAGGCGATCCGCGGCGACTGGCGCTAGGAGCGCGCTTCCGCATTCTCCCCCGGCACCAGCGCGCGATAGGCATAGGCCCGCGCGCCACATATGAGGCCCAGGAAGATCGCGGAGAACGCAAGGAGAAGCGGATAGACGATGAACCAGTAGGACCGTATGTAAGATAGGGACCGCTCTATGATCCGCGCTTCTGCTGCCATGAATTGCGCAGGGGTCGCGCCGGGTCCCAGCGCCATGAAATCCCGCCCCCAGAGTGCGAAAATACCCGCGAACTCGATGGCGATGACGGGAAGCATGATGGCGAGCATGATCACGAACATGCGCCAGAAATTGCCGCGGCCGAGCGACCAGGCGCGCCCCAGTCCGATCTTCTCTTCGGCGATGACCACTGGCGCCAACAGAAATGTCAGTCGAGTAAGCCCGTAGATCATGGCACCGAAGAAAACCAACGTGATCAAAGCGGTGACGAGGACGATGGCGGCTATGCCCACCACGCTCTTTGCGCCGACCGTGACGCCGACAACGGCCGCAGAAATTCCGCCAACGATGACAGCACCAATGAGAGTAACGATGTATGCAACCACGAAGATCACGATGACGAGCAGATAGGCGCCGATAAGCCGCCACACCGGCTTGCCGAGCGAGAAATAGAAATAGACGGGCTTTTGTTGCAGGCTGAGGGCGAGTTTCGTCACCCCTGCGAACTCCATCGCAAGAAAGACGAACGCCACAACATAGACCGGCAAGACGATCAGGAAGTCACTGCCCATTGCAGCCGCGTTCTGCGTCGTGATTGCATTCATCGCCGCAACCACCTGCCGGATGATCAGCAGGCTGCCCGCGGCCCCCAGCACGAATGGCAGCCAGATCACGCCCAGAATTTGCAGAAACTCGCCGAACGCAAATCGATACGCATGCGCGATGGTCGCGCCGACCGGGATTTTCGCCATCGCCAGCCCCCCGATGCCCCGCGATTACGACAGTAACTCTTTGCCTCTTCGTTGCAAGTCTGTAACGGATCGCCGAATTCGGCGAATAGATTTCGGGAGATCAAGTCCTGCGCCGCGGCCGGGGCCGCCGATCCTTGTGGTTTTCCGGGCCGCCCCCTACATAGCAAGCATTGAACCGGCGATTTGGAATTCACATATTGGGCGGGGCAGGGGCCCTGGTGAGAGGAAGCGATGTCCATCCCGCAATCCGCGGGCGGCCCGATCGGGTCGCGCGACGATCTGGTGCGCTACCTCGAAGCCGGCTGCAAGCCCAAGGCCGATTGGCGCATCGGCACCGAGCACGAGAAATTCGTCTACGATCCGGCGACGCTGAAGCCGGTCCTCTATGAGGGCCGGCCCGGCATCCGCGCCTTGCTCGAAGGCATGGCCCGCTTCGGCTGGGTGCCCATCCTCGAAGGCGATCACATCATCGGGCTGGCGCAGGACGGCGCTTCGCTCAGCCTGGAGCCCGGCGGCCAGTTCGAACTTTCCGGCGCCCCGCTTAAAACCGTCCACGAGACCTGTTCGGAGGTGAACACCCATCTCGAACAGGTGCGCGAAGTGGCCCGCGATATCGGCGCCGGCGTCATCGGCATCGGCTTCGCGCCGACATGGGCGTTCGACGACGTGCCGCAGATGCCCAAGGGCCGCTACGACATCATGCGCCGCTACATGCCGCGCGTCGGCGGCTATGGGCTGGAGATGATGTTCCGCACCTGCACCGTGCAGGTCAATCTCGACTTCGCGAACGAAGCCGACATGGTGAAGAAATTCCGCGTCAGCCTGGCGCTGCAGCCGGTGGCGACCGCGCTGTTCGCCAATTCGCCCTTTCGCGAAGGCAAGCCCAACGGTTTCCTGTCCTATCGCAGCCAGATCTGGACCGATGTCGACAATGCCCGCGCCGGCATGCTGCCATGGGTGTTCGAGGATGGCATGGGCTTCGAACGCTATGTCGATTACGCGCTCGATGTGCCGATGTATTTCGTCTATCGCGACGGCCATTACATCGATGTGGCCGGACGCAGCTTCCGCGATTTCCTGGCCGGCCGCATCGATGAGCTCAAGGGCGTCGAGCCCGCGATGTCGGACTGGGCCGATCATCTGACGACCATCTTCCCCGAAGTGCGCATGAAACAGTTTCTCGAAATGCGCGGTGCCGACGGCGGCTCGTGGCAGCGCATCTGCGGGCTGCCGGCGCTGTGGGTGGGGCTGCTCTACGACGACGCCGCGCTCGATGCGGCCTGGGACATGGTCAAGGACTGGTCGGCCGCCGAACGCCAGGCCATGCGCGATGCCGTGCCCAGGCAGGGCTTCAAGACGCCGTTCCGCACAACCACGGTGTGGGAGTTGGCCCATCGCATGATCGAGATTTCGTCGGCGGGGCTGAAGCGCCGCGCCGCCAACGACGCCGCCGGCATGAGCGAGGACGGCTTCCTCAATCCGCTGCGCGACTATATCGATCGCGGCTTCAGCCGCGCCGAGGAATTGCTGCAGCGCTATCGCACCGAATGGGGCCGCGATCTCACCCCGCTGTTCAAGGAATACAATTTCCTCTGATGCGGCCTAATCCGGCAGCGGGATGAACTCCGGATCGCCCGCGATCGTGCCCATGCGCATCGCCTTCCAGTCGTCCTTGGCCTGTTCGATGCGCGCTTTCGAACTCGAAACATAGTTCCACCACAGATGGCGCGGCCCATCGAGCGGTGCCCCGCCCAAGAGCATGGCGCGGGCGGGGGCGGCGGCCGTGAGCGTGGCGGCTTCGCCGGCACCCAGCACCGCCATGGTGCCGCGCGGATGGGTTTCGCCATTGATGCCGAGTTCGCCTTCGACCACGAAGACCGCGCGCTCGGGATAATCGAGATCGACCTTAAGTGCCGCGCCGGGCGCGAAGGCGGCATCGACATAGAAGATGTCGGAGAACACCTTCACCGGCGCTTCGAGGCCGAAGGCGCGCCCGGCCACGGCGCGCAGCCGCACGCCGTCATTGTGCGCGACCGGCAGGCCCGCCTCGGCCACATGCTGGAACGAGGGTTCGGCCTCTTCGTCCTTGGTCGGCAGTCCGATCCAGCTCTGGATGCCGTGCAGGCGGTGGCCCGCTGCACGCGCCTCGGGACCCGTGCGCTCGGAATGGACGATGCCGCGGCCCGCCGTCATCCAGTTCACTTCGCCGGGCAGGATCGCCTGCACATTTCCCAGGCTGTCGCGATGAACCTGCGAGCCCTCGAACAGATAGGTGATGGTGGCCAGCCCGATATGGGGATGCGGGCGCACGTCGATGCCCTTGCCGGGTGCAAAATCGACCGGCCCGAAATGATCGAAGAAGACGAAGGGGCCGATGCTGCGGCGCTCGATCTGCGGCAGCACCCGCGCCACTTCGAAGCCGTCGCCGAGCGCCCTGATATTGCCGCGTATCACCTGAAGCACGTGGTCTCTCCTCTATCGCCCCGCCGCCACGGCCGCGGTCTCTTCCTGCGGCGTGCGCGCGCCGGGCCGATGGTCGGGATGACGGTATTCCGGCAGCGCCAGAATCAGAAGCGCGGCCAGCCCGACCGAGACCGGCATGGTGGTCAGCGCGGCGCGGAAATCGCCGCCGGTGATGTCGGCCAGATAGCCGACCAGCGGCTGGAACACCAGCGCGCCGGCAATGCCGATCATGTTGACGAAGGCGACGACGGTGCCGACCACGCGGTTGGGCTGGCCCTCCTTGGCCATGGCGAAGGTCAGCATTTGAAGCCCGCCGAAGAAGCCGCCCGCGAACAAGAGCGCGCCTTCCACGATCTCGCCGCCCGGCAGATAGAGCGCGCCGGTAAAGGCCAGCGCCGTCAGCACCGCGCCGCCGAAGACCAGATATTTGCGGTGACCGAGCGCGTCCGACAGCCAGCCGCCGGCGACGCTGCCCGCCGCCATGCCCCAGAAGATCATCGACACCGCGGTTTCGGCCGCGACCTCGCTGAAATGACGATCCTTCATCAGCTCGGTCGTGCCCCACAGCACGCCATAGACGTTGACCGGCATGTAATAGAGCAGGCCGACGATGGCGATGGCCCAGGTGCGCCCATCGCCCAGCACAGTGGCCAGGCTTTGGCGCACATGCTCGGCCGGCGCGGTGGTGGCCGTGGATGCCGGCGAGCGCGGCTCGCGCAGGAAGAAGAACGCGGCCGCGAAGATGACGAGCCCCGCCGCCGCGGTGGCGAAGAACACCTCGCGCCATCCCGCCCGCGCGATGACGCCCGACAACGCGACGCTGCCGATGGCCGTGCCCAGCATGCCGACCGCGTTGACGCCGCCCGACAAGAGCGCGAAGCGCTCCGGCGCGAACCAGTGATTGACCAGCCACAGCGCGGCGACGAAGGCGAAGGAGGCGCCGAAGCCGGTCAACACACGGCCGGCGCCGCCGATGGCGACGTTGTTGGTGGACGCGAAGATCGCGATGCCCGCCGCGCAGCAGAAGCTGCCGAGCAGGATGAAGCGGCGCGCGCCCCAGCGGTCGAGCACCAGCCCCACCACGATCTGCATCGGCGCATAGATCCAGAAGAACAGGCTCGCCAGCGTGCCGAAGCCGGCATCGGACAGGCCGTAGAAATGGGCGATCGGACCGGCGGCGAGGCTGGGCTCGGCGCGGCTCACGAACTCGAACAGGAAGAACGCCGAGGCGATCCAGAAGGCGATCCAGGCGGCGCGCATGGGTCTTCGCGTCCTTGGTGTGGCCGCCCCGGTTACGCCCGCCGGACACGACCGGTCAACCGCGGGCGCTATCCCCGCTTTTCGGTGCCGCGGCATGAATTTTTCGCAATGTCATCAAGGCCTTGGAGAAAAACCGGGAATCCAATCCCCGCCTGTCCGGACGGTGCGATAATAAGGCGATGAGAAGGAACTGCGATCGCTTCGAAGACACCCGCGCCGGGCACATGCTGCTGGCCGCGCTGGCGGCTTGCGGCGAGGCCGCGGCCGGCTGTTTCGCAAAGGCCGGGCAGGCGGCCAGCCCCGCCGCCCGCCGCCGCGCGCTGGGCGAGGCGCTGGGCTTCGTGCGGCTGAGCGTCAAGCTTGTGGAAGCGGCAGCGCAGCTCAGGCCCTGCGTCCACGTCACCGAAGTCTGGCGGAATGGCGCGTGCGTGCGCAGAGGGGGGACCCCCTCCCCGGATTTGCCGGTTCGAATGGCACGAAAACGCGGCGGCCAGCCCGGCAACACCAACCGGCACGTCCACGGCCGCTACGCCAAGGCCCGGCTCGAAGAACTGGCGTGCGCCAAACGCGAAGCCCGCGCCGTGCTGGCGCTCGTCGGAAACATTTGCCGGATGCGGAGAGTTCTGGCCGCTAGGCAGGCCCTTTCGGCAGCACGAAGCCGCCGTCTTCGCGGCGTCCGATCGCGCCGGTCCATTTCACCGCCGCCAGCGGCAAGGGCGCATAGAGATGGGGGAACAGCGCGCCGCCCCGCGACGGCTCCCATGCCAAGGCATCGCCCAATGCCCCGGCCTCCACCGCGACCAGAATCAAATCCTGCGCGTCGGCGTACCAGCGGTTCAGCGTGCCGGTCAGTTGTTCGGCGATGGAGAAATGCAGGAAGCCGTCGTGCCTGTCCTTCGCCGTGCCGTCATAGCGGCCGGTGCGCACCGCCTCGTCCCATTCGCGCGCGTGGCAGATCTTGAAGATGAGCATGTATTCACCCCGCCTGCGCGGTGCCGCCGCCCGCGGCCGTCAGGCCGCAGTGCCGCCGACCGTCAGGCCTTCGATCAGCATGGTGGGCTGGCCGACGCCGACCGGCACCGACTGGCCGTTCTTGCCGCAGACGCCGATGCCGGTGTCGAGCTTCATGTCGTTGCCGATCATCTTGACCTGCGTCAGCGCGGTCGGCCCGTCGCCGATCAGCGTGGCGCCCTTGATCGCGGGGCCGACCTTGCCGCCTTCGATTCTGTAGGCCTCGGTGCAGGAGAACACGAACTTGCCGTTGGTGATGTCGACCTGGCCGCCGCCGAAATTGACGGCGTAGATGCCCTTGCCCACGCCGGCGATGATCTCCTCGGGCGGCGTTTGGCCGGCCAGCATGTAGGTGTTGGTCATGCGCGGCATGACAGTGGCGGCGTAGCTCTCGCGCCGGCCGTTGCCGGTCGGCCTCATGCCCATCAGCCGCGCGTTCTGGCGGTCCTGCATGTAGCCTTTCAGGATTCCGTCCTCGATCAGCACCGTGCGCGAAGACGGCGTGCCTTCGTCGTCGATGGAGAGCGAGCCGCGGCGCCCGGCCATGGTGCCGTCATCGACCACGGTGACGCCAGGCGCCGCCACGCGCTCGCCCAGCATGCCGGAAAACGCGGATGTCTTCTTGCGGTTGAAATCGCCTTCGAGGCCGTGGCCGATGGCTTCGTGCAGCAGCACGCCCGGCCAGCCCGGCCCGAGCACCACCGTCATCTCGCCGGCCGGCGCCGGCACCGACGACAGATTGACCAGCGCCTGCCGCAGCGCCTCGTCGATGCCGGCCTGCCAATAGGCCGGATCGAGATAGGTGTCGTAGCCGCTCCTGCCGCCGCCGCCGTAATGGCCCGATTCCTGGCGGCCGTTCTCTTCCACCACCACGTGAACGCCGATGCGCACCAAGGGGCGGATGTCGCGATAGACCTCGCCGCCGGGGCGCAGGATCTCGACCGTCTGCCATTCGCCGGCCAGGCTGCACGAGACCTGGCGCACGCGCGAATCCTTGGCGCGCGCATAGGCGTTCATCTCCTCGAGCAGCTTCACCTTGACGGAGAACTCTGCCGACTTCAGCGGATCGAGATCGGTATAGAGCTGCACATTGGTGCGCGCGGGTGGGAGCGCGAGCGTGCCCGAATAGCCTTGCGTGACCGCGCGCACGGTCTGACCGGCTCTGGCGATCGCCTCTTCGGAAAGCTCGGAGGCATGGGCGTAGCCGGTGGCCTCGCCGGCCACGGCCCGCAGCCCGAAGCCCTGGGTGGTGTCGAAGCTCGCCGCCTTCAGCCGGCCGTCGTCGAAGGCGAAGCTCTCGGTCTGGCGGTATTCGAGGAACAGCTCGCCGTCGTCGGCGCCCTTGAGCGATTCGTCGACGAGGCGCTGAACGCGGCCGCGGTCGAGGCCGGAGGCACGGAAGAACAGCTCATGATCGGCCATTTGGGTCTCCCTGGGCGGTACAGGCGGGGGTCGTGGGCGTTCGCCGTCGCGGCATATTGCCCACGATACCTGGGGCCGTCATCGTGGCATATGGATTGGATATGTGCTTCGGCGGGCGGAGCACAAGGTCCGTTTGGGGCTGGTGTCGCCGCTGCGCCGGTGAACGGGTGCCGCGGCAGGGCGACGGACGCCCTCGCGTGGCATAAGGTCGCAATGACTTCATAGGGTTGCGGCGCGTACATCGGCGGAGCGTGTTGGACAATTGGGGCCCGGTCGAGCCCCCGACAAGCTATGAGCGAGGTTGCTGGATGCTGCTGAGAAAAATTGGCGCCGGGGTGGGCGCGCTGGCCGGACTTCTGGCTTCGACGGGGGCGGCCTTCGCCAATCCCGTGGACTGGGAGATCGGCTTCCAGCCGCCGGTGACGCCGGTGATGGTCGACATCGAGGATTTCCACCGCCTGCTGCTCTACATCATCACGGCGATCTGCCTGTTCGTGCTGGCGCTGCTGCTGTGGATCATGGTCCGCTACAATGCGCGCGCCAATCCGGTGCCCAGCAAGACCACGCACAACACGCTGCTCGAAGTCGCCTGGACGATCATTCCGGTGATCATCCTGGTGTTCATCGCCATTCCCTCGTTCCGCCTGCTCTATTTCGAAATGGATCTCCCCAAGCCGGACGTCACCATCAAGGCGATCGGCAAGCAGTGGTTCTGGACCTACGAATATCCCGGCTCGAAGCTTCCAATTCGATTCGCTGGGCCTGAGCGATGCCGACGATCCAAGGCCGGCGAGCCCCGGCTGCTGGGCGTGGACAATCCGATCGATGTGCCGGTCAACAAGGTGGTCGAGATCGATACCACCGGCGCCGACGTCATCCATTCCTGGGCGGTGCCGGCCTTCGGCGTGAAGATGGACGCCGTGCCGGGCCGCATCAACCAGACCTGGTTCAAGGCCACCAAGCTCGGCACCTATTACGGCGAATGCTCCGAACTGTGCGGCGCCCGCCACGCCTTCATGCCGATCGAGGTCAAGGTGGTGATCCGAGGCCGAATTCGAGACATGGCTCGCGGCCGCGCAAGAAGAAATTCGCCGCCAATGCGCCGGCGGACGACGACAGGCGCCTAGCTGCGCTCGCGAAATAACCGAAGGATAGAACGACATGGCTGACCTGGCTCACGCTGAACACGCAGACCACCCCACCGGCTGGCGGCGCTTCGTCTATTCGACGAACCACAAGGACATCGGCACGATGTACCTGGTGTTCGCGATCGTGGCCGGCTTCATCGGCGGCGCCTTCTCGATGATGATGCGCGCCGAGCTGATGTATCCGGGCCTGCAGGTGTTCGTCGAGCCCGCACACCTTCAACGTGCTTCGTCACCGGCCACGGCCTCATCATGATCTTCTTCATGATCATGCCGGCGATGATCGGCGGCTTCGGCAACTGGCTGGTGCCGCTGATGATCGGGGCGCCGGACATGGCGTTCCCGCGCATGAACAACATCTCGTTCTGGCTGTTGCCGTTCTCCTTCGCGCTGCTCATCGCCTCGATGTTCGTCGAAGGCGATTCCGGCGGCATCGGCGTGGGCGGCGGCTGGACGCTCTACGCGCCGCTTGTCGACCTACGGCTCGCCGGGGCCGGCGATGGATTTCGCGATCTTCTCGCTCCATATCGCCGGCGCCTCCTCGATCCTGGGCGCCATCAACTTCATCACCACCATCTTCAACATGCGCGCGCCGGGCATGACGCTGCACAAGATGCCGCTGTTCGTGTGGTCGATCCTGGTCACCGCGTTCCTGCTGCTGCTGTCGCTGCCGGTGCTGGCCGGCGCCATCACCATGCTGCTGGCCGACCGCCATTTCGGCACCGCCTTCTTCAATGCCTCGGGCGGCGGCGATCCGATCCTGTTCCAGCACCTGTTCTGGTTCTTCGGCCATCCCGAGGTCTACATCCTGATCCTGCCGGGCTTCGGCATGATCAGCCACATCGTCTCGACCTTCTCGAAGAAGCCGATCTTCGGCTATCTCGGCATGGCCTACGCGATGGTGGCCATCGGCTTCATCGGCTTCCTGGTGTGGGCGCACCACATGTACACGGTGGGCCTTTCCGTCGACACCAAGGCCTATTTCGTCTTCGCCACCATGGTCATCGCGGTGCCGACGGGCATCAAGATGTTCAGTTGGATCGCCACCATGTGGGGCGGCTCCATCGAGTTCAAGACGCCGATGCTGTGGGCGATGGGCTTCATCTTCCTGTTCACGGTCGGCGGGGTGACCGGCGTGGTGCTGGCCAATGCCGGCGTCGATGTCGTGCTGCAGGACACCTATTACGTGGTGGCGCACTTCCACTACGTGCTGTCGCTGGGCGCGGTGTTCGCGATCTTCGCGGGCTGGTATTTCTGGTTCCCGAAGATCACCGGCTACATGTACAACGAGACGCTGGGCAAGCTGCACTTCTGGGTCACCTTCATCGGCGTCAACATTGCCTTCTTCCCGATGCATTTCCTTGGGCTGGCGGGCATGCCGCGGCGTATCGCCGATTATCCCGATGCCTTTGCGGGCTGGAATTTCGTCTCGTCGATCGGCGCCTTCATCGCCGGCGCGGGCTTGCTGGTCTTCCTCGTCGTGATGCTCGAAGCCTTCCTGGCCAAGCGCAAGGCGGGCGACAATCCCTGGGGCGTGGGCGCCACGACGCTGGAATGGACGCTGTCCTCGCCGCCGCCGTTCCACACCTATAACGAGCTGCCGCGCATCCAATAGCGCCCCCGAAGGAGCACACAGGTTCATGGCCACGGCCGCTTCCACCGCCTTCCCGCCGCGCCCGGCGAGCATCGGCGACTTCTTCGCGCTGCTGAAGCCGCGGGTGATGTCGCTGGTGGTGTTCACCGCGCTCGCCGGAATCGTGGTGGCGCCGGGCAGCGTGCATGCTGCTGACCGCGTTCACCGCGCTTCTGTGCATCGCGGTGGGGGCGGGCGCGTCGGGCGCGCTCAACATGGCCTATGATTCCGATATCGACTGCCTGATGGCGCGCACGGCAGCCCGGCCGATGCCGCTCGGCCATGTCAGCCGCGACGATGCGCTGGCCTTCGGCTGGACGCTGGCGGTGGCCGCGGTGGCCACGATGGGGCTGTTCGTCAACTATTTGGCCGCGGGGCTGCTGGCCTTCACCATCGTCTTCTATGTCGGCGTTTACACGCTGTGGCTGAAGCGCCGCACCGCGCAGAACATCGTCATCGGCGGGCTGGCCGGGGCGCTGCCGCCGGCCATCGGCTGGGCGGCGGTGACCGGCAGCCTGTCGCTCGCGCCACTGATGCTGGTGGCGCTGATCTTCCTGTGGACGCCGCCGCATTTCTGGGCGCTGTCGCTTGTGGCGCTCCGACGATTATGCCCGCGCCGGCGTGCCGATGATGCCGGTGGTGAAAGGCAAGCCCGCCACCCGGCGTCAGATCTTCGCCTATGCGCTGCTGCTGTTCCCGATGGGGCTGGCGCCGGCCTTCGTCGGTCTGGGCGGGCCGCTTTATGCGGCAGCGGCGGCGCTCTTCGGCGGCTGGATGATCGTCGAGGCGGTCGCTGTGCTGCGCGAGCAGGACACCGTGCGCGAGCCGGCGGCGCGCCGGCTGTTCGCGGTCTCGATTTCCTATCTGTTCGTGTTGTTCGCGGCGCTGATCGCCGAGCACGCCCTGGGCATCGCAGCCTTCGGCGCCGCTTCGTTCGGGGCCTGGATGTGAGGCGAATGGAACACGCCGACGACGATCGCCGGGATCAAGCAACGCGACGATGCCGCATCCGGCGCTGGCGCAATATCGCGGTGGCGCTGGTGCTCGGCGCGTTGGTCGCACTTTTCTTCGTGATGACAATCGTTCGCATCGGGGATTTTTACGGATGAACCGGCTTGGTTTCGGGGCTGACTAGGAGAGGCGGAAATAACATGGCGCAGCAGCGAAGTGAAGCACGACTACCATCTGGTCAATCCGAGCCGCTGGCCGATCATCGGCTCCATCGGCGCCTTCGTCATGATGGTCGGCGCCGTGTTCTGGATGAACAAGGGCTACTCGCCATTCTCGGTGCCTGTGCCGGCCAGCCCTGGATCTTCGCTCTCGGTGGGGTGCTGATCGCCTACACGATGGTCGGCTGGTGGCGCGACGTCATCCACGAAATCGGTGGTCGAAGGCGACCACACCCCGGTGGTGAAGCTCGGCCTGCGCTTCGGCATGGTGCTGTTCATCGCCTCCGAAGTGATGTTCTTCGTCGCCTGGTTCTGGGCCTATTTCAATTCGGCGATCTTCCCGCACGATGTCGGCCTGTCGGGCTGGCCGCCGGCCGGAATCGTCACGCTCGATCCGTGGCATCTGCCGCTCCTCAACACGCTGATCCTGCTGTGCTCGGGCACCACCGTGACCTGGGCGCATCACGCCCTGCAATTGGGCGACCGCAAGGGCGCGATCCAGGGCCTGATCCTGACGGTGCTGCTGGGCGCCTCCTTCACCTGCGTCCAGGCCTATGAATACACGCACGCGCCGTTCACCTTCGGCTTCAACGGCGCCATGCTGGCGCCGTTCACCGATCCGGCGCATATCGAGCCTCGCCAATCCGCTGGGCACGCTGACGCGATCTACGGTTCGACCTTCTTCATGGCCACCGGCTTCCACGGCCTCCACGTCATCATCGGCACCATCTTCCTCACCGTGTGTCTGGGCCGCGCCATCGCCGGCCAGTTCACGACGACGCGCCATTTCGGCTTCGAGGCCGCCTCCTGGTACTGGCATTTCGTCGACGTCGTGTGGCTGTTCCTGTTCTCCTGCATCTATGTCTGGGGTGTGGGCGCGGTCGTGGCGGCGTGACCGGGCGGCGGCATGAACGATCGCAAGCCGAGCACGGCGCGGATGGCGGTGTTCGGCCTGTGCCCGCGGTGCGGGAAGGGCAAGCTGTTTTCCGGCTATCTGACGATTCCGTCCAAATGCACCGTCTGCGGGCTCGATTACAGCGTCTTCGATCCCGGCGACGGGCCGGCGGTGTTCGTGATCCTGATCGTGGGCGCCATCGTCGCCGGCGGCGCCCTGTTCGTGGAGTTCCACTTCTCGCCGCCCTATTGGGTGCACGCGGTGATCTGGCTGCCGACCATAACCATTCTCACTGTCGTGCTTCTGCGCCTGGCCAAGTCGCTGCTGGTGGTCCTGCAGTACAAGCATCAGGCCCAGGAAGGCAGGCGGGTGAAATAAGTGAGAGCCATGCGCCTCACTTTCCGCCCGATCCCCTGGCTGACGTTCTGGTCGCTGTTGATGCTGGCGGCGCTGCTGTCGCTCGGCGTCTGGCAGATCCAGCGCCTGCACTGGAAGCTCAACCTGATCGCCACCGCCAACCGCAACGTGGCGGGGCCGGCGCTGTCGCTCGACGAGCTCGTCAAGATGAGTCCCGACGACGCCCAATACCACCGCGTCGCACTGACCGGCCGCTTCGACAACAAGGACGAGGACTATGTCTTCACCACCGGGCCCGACGGCGGCCCGGTCTATCACGTGCTGACCCCGTTCATTCTGGCCGACGGCCGGGCGCTGATCGTCGACCGCGGCCTGATCCCGCGGACGCTGAAGGACCCGGCCACGCGCTCCGCCGGCGAGCTCGAGGGCACGCGCCATATCGCCGGCGTCTGGCGCACGCCCGATACGCCTGGCTGGTTCACGCCGGCGCCCGACCTGAAAGCCCGCGTCTGGTACGCCCGCGACATCGCCGGCATGGCCAAGGCCGATGGGCTCAGGCTCGCCGCCCCGGTTGTGGTGGAGGCCGACGCGGCGCCCAATCCCGGCGGCTGGCCCAAGGGCGGCCAGACGGTGGTCTATTTCTACAACGAGCATCTGCAGTACGCGATCACGTGGTTTGCGCTCGCCGCGGGCCTTGTTGTGGTCTATCTGGCCTATCATCGCAGCCAGGGCCGATTGGGATTGAAGTGAGCCGCTACATCTCCACGCGCGGAGGCGTTGCCCCCCAGAGTTTCGCCGAGGTGCTGCTGGCGGGGCTGGCGGCCGATGGCGGGCTGTTTCTGCCTAAGGCCTGGCCGCAGATTTCCGCCGCCGAAATCGCGGGCTTCAAGGACAAGCCCTATGCCGAGGCCGCGCAGGCGATCCTGAAGCGCTTCGTCGGCGACTCGTTCGCCGATGCCGAATTGCGCGCGGACATCGAAGCGGCCTATGCCGGCTTCGACGATGCGCGCATCGCCCCGCTCGTCGAGATCGGCCGCGGGCTCTATTTGCTGGAGCTGTTCCACGGCCCCACGCTCGCCTTCAAGGACATCGCGCTGCAGGTGCTGGGCCGTCTGTTCGCGCGCGCTCTGAAGACGCGCGGCGGACGCGCCACCGTTCTGGCCGCGACCTCGGGCGACACCGGCTCCGCTGCCATCGCAGCCCTTGGCGGCCTTGCGAACGTCGATCTGTTCGTGCTGCATCCCAAAGGCCGCGTCAGCCAGGTGCAGCGGCTGCAGATGACGACGAGCCCGCACCGGAACGTCCACAACATCGCGCTCGAAGGCAGTTTCGACGATTGCCAGGCCATCGTGAAGGCGCTGTTCGCCGATGAAGCCTTCGCGAAACAAACGCATTTGACCGCCGTCAACTCGATCAACTTCGCCCGCATCGCCGCTCAGGCCGTCTATTACTTTACTGCGGCCAGCCAGTTCGGCGCACCGCCCGTGTTCGTGGTGCCGACCGGCAATTTCGGCGACGTCTTCGCCGGCGAAGCGGCCATGCGCATGGGGCTCGGAATCGAAAAGCTGGTCGTGGCCACCAACGCCAATGCCATCATGGCGCGCGCGCTCAACGACGGCGTCTATCAGGCCGGCAACGCGCAGCCGACGCTGAGCCCGTCCATGGACATCCAGGTCGCCAGCAATTTCGAGCGGGCGCTGTTCGAGGCGTGCGGGCGCGATGCCGCCTGGGTGCGCCAGGCCATGG
The DNA here is from genome assembly GCA_963775165.1 of uncultured Pseudomonadota bacterium. GTDB lineage: Bacteria > Pseudomonadota > Alphaproteobacteria > Micropepsales > Micropepsaceae > Rhizomicrobium. Next base: position 127,563 of record CAVZHX010000001.1, read on the forward strand.
CGGCGTTCGCGCGCGAGCGCAGGCTGGTCCTGCCGCCGCCGGTCGCCGCCGCGCTTCGCGGCCGCTATGCCGCCGCCTCGGTCGGCGACGACCGCACCCTCGCCGCCATCGCCGCCCTCTATCGGAGCAGCGGCCGGCTGATCGATCCGCACACCGCCGTAGCCCTGGCCGCCGCCCAGGATGTCCAGGCCACGGCCAGGGGCCCGGTGGTGGTGTTGTCCACCGCCCATCCGGCCAAATTCCCTGATGCCGTCCGCTCCGCCACAGGCGCCGAGCCGGCCCTGCCGCCCCGCCTCGCGGGCCTTTACGAGGGGGTGGAGCGCGTCGCCGTGCTGGGCCATGATCTGGCTCAGGTGCGGGCATTTATCGTGGACCGGCTGGGACCTCATGGACGTTGAAATCACAAGACTTTCGAACGGGCTGACCGTCGTCACCGACCCGATGCCGCAGCTCAGGAGCGCGGCGATCGGGGTCTGGGTCGATTGCGGCACGCGGCACGAGATCCGCGCCCAGATGGGCCTGTCGCACATGCTCGAGCACATGGCGTTCAAGGGCACGCGGCGGCGCTCCGCCCGCGCCATCGCCGAGGAGATCGAGGCCGTGGGTGGCTATCTCAACGCCTACACCAGCCGCGAGCAGACCGCCTTCCACGCCCGCGTGCTCGCAGCCGACGTGCCGCTCGCCGTCGATATGCTGGCCGACATCCTGACCCAGCCGACCTTCGAGCAAGGCGAGCTCGAGCGCGAACGCCAGGTGGTGCTGCAGGAGATCGGTCAGGCCCGCGACACGCCCGACGACATCATCTTCGATCATCTCCAGACGGTGGTTTATCCCGATCAGCCGATGGGCTTTCCGATCCTGGGCGATGAGGAAAGCGTGCGCGCCTTCAGCCGCGAGAATCTGCAAAGCTACTTGGCCGCGAATTATCGCGCCCGCGCCATGACCCTGGTGGCATCGGGCGCGGTCGATCACGCCGAGATCGTGCGCCTCGCGGAGGAGAAATTTGCCGCGCTGACGCAAGGCCCGCGGCCGGCCGCACAGGAAGCACGCTATGGCGGCGGCGAACTCAGGCTCGACGAGGATCACGAGCAGGTCCATGTCACCTATGGATTTCCTGGCGTCGCCACCTGCGATCCCGATCTCTATGCCGCACAGGTTTATGCGACGGCCCTGGGCGGAGGCATGTCGTCGCGTCTGTTCCAGGAAGTGCGCGAGAAGCGCGGGCTCTGCTATTCGGTCTACGCCTTCAACAGCGCCTTTTCCGACGGCGGGATGACGGGCATCTATGCCGGCACCGGCGAAAACGAGGCGGCCGAACTCTCCGCCGTCGTGGCCGGCGAGATGGCCTCGCTTGCCGAGACCGCGAAGGCCGACGAGGTCGCCCGCGCCAAGGCGCAGCTCAAGTCCGCCCTGCTGATGGGGCTGGAGCGGCCGTCGGCCCGCGCCGAGCAGATCGCGGCGCACATGCTCGCCTTCGGCCGCGTGCTGCCGCTGGAGGAGATCACGGCCAGGCTCGACGCCATCGACGAAGAGGCCGTGCGCCGCTTCGGCTCGCGGGTGATGACCACGGGCGCGCCGGCGCTGGTGGCGCTGGGGCCGATCGGCAAGCTCGAATCCTACGCCTCCTTCTCCGCCCGTTTCGGCGCGCCGCCCAACGCGCGCCGCGCCGCAGAGTGAACCGCGGCCGATGGCGTTCATGCGCGGCTTGACCTTTCCCGGCGGCCAGCAGCCGGTGATCCGGGGCAGAAGCGTCACGCTGCGCTATCCGCATGTCACCGATCACAAGGCGTGGTCGCGGCTGCGCGAGGACAGCCGCGAGTTTCTCACGCCTTGGGAGCCAGCCTGGGCCGGCGACGAATTGAGCAAGGGCGCCTTCCGACGCCGCCTCAAGCGCTACCAGCGCGACGCCCGCCTCGACGTCGCCTATGCCTTCTTCGTCTTCCGTAACGACGATGGCACGATGGTTGGCGGTTGCACGCTGTCCAATGTGCGCCGCGGCGTGGTCCAGTCCTGTGCGCTGGGCTACTGGGTGGGCGAACGCTATGCCCGACAGGGCTACATGTTCGACGCCGCGCAGGCGCTGATTCCCTTTATCTTCGGCACGCTGGGGCTGCACCGCATCGAGGCAGCCTGCCTGGTCGACAACTGGCCATCGCGCAACCTCCTGACAAAGCTTGGGTTTCGCGAAGAGGGCAGGGCGCTCCGCTACCTCCAGATCAACGGCGCCTGGCAGGACCACCTGCTATTTGCTTTGCTGGAGGACGAGGCGCGGGTAGCCTAGAGCAATTCCAGGAAAAGTGGGAACCGGTTTTCCGTCTGGAATTGCGTGAAAAATAGGCTGCCGGTTCGCGCCCATCGTGTTGGGGTCTGTTTGCGCAACGTCCTGTCAGTGATCGCCGCGCTCGTGTTCGCCTGGCTCGTGTTCGCCTGGCTGGCGGCGTCTGGCGCGTTGGCGGCGGACAGCGCGGCCAAACCCAAGCCGCAGCAAGACGCCGCGGCTGCAATAATCGATTTCGCCGCGCCTGCCGCCGCTCTTCAGCTTGACTCCACGCTGTCGCGCTATCACGCGCCCGGCGGCGAGGAGAACGATGGCACCGTTTGGTACATCACCACGATTTAGAACTCGGCAATGCGGCCGGTGACGCGCATCCTGGAGGCGAACGAGGCTGCCGACGCGGCGATCAAAGTCGTCCCCGCGAGCGGCCGCGTCATGATCAGCCAGATCGCGAGCTCCGACGGAGGTGTCTCCATCGAGCGTCAGCCGGCCTATGGGCGCCATGCCTTCCGCGTCACTGTACCGCCGGCGACTTCGGCGGCGCTGGCGCTCAGGATCGCCAATGGCAACATGCCGCCCTCGATCCAGGCCTGGGCCGAACCCGCACTGATCGCCTATCACCGCCAGCTTGCGATCTTCATAGCCGCCACGGCCGGGCTGATGGCGGCGGCGGTCATGATCGCCTTCGGCCAGGCTGCGATGTCGGGGCGCCGGGCGGCCTTGTGGACGGCGCTGACGCTTTCCGGCGTGCTGGTGGCCTGGCTCGCGGCCAATGGCGTCTTCGACGCCGGTTGGGATACCGCCATTGGCGGTCCCTATGGCTTCGCTGCGATGGTCGTGGGCCTGACGCTGGTGGCGGGTCTGCGTCTCGCGGACGAGGTCGCCCCGATATCCGATTTGTGGCCGTGGGCCAGCCGCTATCGCCGCTGGGTTCTGGCGGCCATTGTGCTCCTGTCGCTCTTCGCCTTTGTCGGGCTGCCGGGGGCGGCGCTGTCGATTGACGCGCTGGTGGTGCTGGGCGTGGCCGCAATCGCGGCCTATCTGGTCCGCCGCGGCGCCGCCGGCCTGCGGCCGGCCCGAATGCTGGCGCCGGCGGCTGCGATTTTCGCGCTGGTGGCTTGGGCCGGAGCGCTCGCCGCGCTCGGCGTCTTCCACGACAATCCGACGGCCTCGACCGTCATCGGCGGATTTGCCGCTGCGGGCGCGGTGCTGCTGGCGCTGGCCATGGCCATGAGCGACGCGCTGGCCTTCGCCGGCCTCGGCCGCGCGGGCGCAGAGGCCGTGGAGGCGCGCACACCCGACGCAGAAGCGGTGCCGGCGGCGCTGGCCGCCATCGGCGCTTCGCATCAGGGCGTGTTCGAGCTCGACTTCCGCACCGACGACCTCAAGCTGTCCGCCGACGCGACCACGCTGATCGGGATCGAAGATGGCGATCGGGTGCTCGCGCATTCGTCCTGGATCGGCCGCATCCATCCCGAGGACCGCGCCCTCTACAGGGAGGCGTTTCAGGACTACCGCAATCATCCCGGCGTCGCCTTCCGCGTCGAGTTCCGGGCCAGGAGCCAGAGCGGCCGTTATCCCTGGCTGGAGCTTAGAGCAACCATGCTGGGCGACGGTCCGCACGCCGAGCGCTGCCTGGGCCTTGTGGCCGATGTCACCACGCGCAAGGAGGCCGAGATCGAGGTCGTCGATCAGGCGCTGCACGATCCGCTGACTGGCCTCGGCAACCGCATAGCCGCGCTTGAAGCGCTCGAAGGGCTGGGCCCGCGCCTCGACGAGACCGTGTTGGCGCTGCTCGATCTCGACCGCTTCAAGCAGATTCACGCCAGCCTCGGCGATTCCGGCGCCGATGCCGTTCTCTGCCATGTCGCCGAGCGGCTGAAGGCACGCTTCGAGGACGCCGCCGAGGTGTTCCGCGTGGGCGGCGACTCCTTCGCGCTTCTATTCGCGGCCGGCACGCATGAACCTGTCCGCGTCGGTGCCGAGCTGGTTGAACTTTGCAACGCGCCCCTGGTGGAGAATGGGCGCAAGATTTTCGCGCCCGCCAGCGTCGGTCTGGCCAGTGGCCGCACGGCCGCCGCGCCGCTCGAGCTTCTGCACAATGCAGAGCTGGCGCTGAGAGAGGCCAAGCATCAGGGCGGCGGCTGCGCGAGGCTCTATTCGGCGGAGCTTGTCGGCGCCATGGCGCGCGATCCGGTGGCGCTCGAAGCCGAACTGCGGCGCGCGCTCGCGGAGGGCCAGATCGACGTCTTCTACCAGCCGATCATACGGCTGAGCGATCGAACGATCGCGGGCTTCGAGGCGCTTCTGCGCTGGCATCACCCCGAGCGCGGCCTGGTATGGCCGGCCGATTTCGTCACCCATTCCGAGCAGACCGGCCTGATCGTGACGCTGGGCGAACTCGCGCTCAGCCGCGCGGCCGAGGACTTGGCGCGCTGGCAGCGCTATTTCCCGGTCGAGCCGCCGCTGTTCGTCAGCGTCAATGTCTCGCGCCGCCAATTGCTCGACGAGGCCTTCGAAGGCCGTGTGGCCGAGGTGCTGGCCCGGGGCGCGCTGGCGGCCGGCTCACTCAGGCTCGAAGTCACCGAAAGTGCGGTGGCCGCCGACGAAAATGCCGAGCGGAAGCTCTTCCGCATTCGCGATCTGGGCGCCAGCCTCGCGATCGACGATTTTGGCATGGGGCTGTCGAATCTCAGCCAGCTTCAGGATATTCCCTTCGACATCGTCAAGATCGACAAGAGCTTTCTCGCCGTCCATGGCGGCGGCGACACCGATGGCCACGTGATCCTGAACTCCATCATCGGGCTCGCCCACGAGCTGAACCGGGGTATCGTGGTGGAGGGCGTGGAAAACGAGGCCGATGCGGCCTGGCTCGCCGAGATGGGCTGCGAATACGCGCAAGGTTTCTATTTCAGCGTGCCGCTGCCGGCGCGCGAGGCAATGAACTTCATCGCCATGCATTTCGATGCGGCAGGCGGCGGCGGGGCCGTGGCCGGCCAGGCCCAGGCCCAGGCCGATTAGGCGCGGCCGGCGTTGGCAGTCAATCCGGAAAGGTCGATCCCGAGCTTGCTGAGCGCGGCGGCCCATTTGGCTTGGCTCGATGCGTCGAACAGCAGCGATGCGTCGGCGTCGCAATGGACCCAGCCGTTGGCGCGGATTTCGTCCTCGATCTGGCCGGCGGCCCAGCCCGCATAGCCCAGCGCGAAGATGGCGTGCTCGGGTCCATGGTCGTCGGCGATCGCGCGCAGGATGTCGAGCGTCGCGGTCAGCGAGACGTCTTCGGAGATCGGCAGCGTCGAATCCTCGCTGTCGTAATCGTTGCTGTGCAGCACGAAGCCGCGGCCGGTGTCCACCGGTCCGCCAAACAGGATCGGGAAATCGGGCGTCTTGGGTCCCACCTGGATATCGAGCTTGGCGACGAGCTCGCGAAAGTTCAGGCCGTCGATCGGCTTGTTGATGAACAGTCCCATGGCGCCGGTTCCAACGAATGGGCGCACATGAAGATGACGCTGCGGTCGAAGCGCGGGTCGGTCATGCCGGGCAGGGCGATGAGGAGCTTGCCTTCCAGGAAGCTCTCGCCCTCCACTGTGCGCGGCGGATCGCTCTCGGCCATGGCCTCAAATTAGCACGGCACGCGCCTGCCGCCAGTGAAACATGCGGCAACGATGTCCGATCGGCAGAACGAATGGTGAGCGGCGGACTTTCCGCCACGTGCGCCCTGCGCTAAAAGCGGGGCAGCCTGGATATTTGATCAAGAGGAGTTGCAAATGACGATCAAGGTCGGTGACAAGGTTCCCTCCGCAACATTGATGCAGATGAAGGGCGGCAAGCCCGAGCCGGTCAAGACCGACGATTTCTTCGCTGGCAAGAAAGTGGCTGTTTTTGCGCTGCCGGGCGCGTTCACGCCGACCTGTTCGGCCAAGCATCTGCCCGGCTTCGTCCAGCACGCCGGCGACCTCAAGGACAAGGGCGTCGACGCCATCGCCTGCATCTCGGTCAATGACGCATTCGTGATGGGCGCCTGGGGCGAGCAGCAGAGGACCGACGGCAAGGTCGCCATGCTGGCCGACGGCAATGGCGATTTCACCAAGGCCCTGGGACTGGACCATGGACGGCAGCAAATTCGGCATGGGCACGCGCAGCCAGCGCTACTCCATGCTGGTCGACAACGGCGTCGTGAAGCGCTGAACGTCGAGGAGCCCGGCGCCTTCTCGGTCTCCAGCGCCGAGCACATGCTGAAGCAGCTCTAGCGTCGCGCCTCAGCGCGGGCCGGGGATGGCGCCGCGCGCCAGCGCGTCGGCGCGCTCGTTCTCGACGTGGTCGTTGTGGCCGCGGACCCAGCGCCAGCGACATTTGCGTGGCGCGTCGGCGGCCGCTTCGAGCGCGCGCCACAGATCCTCGTTCTTGACGGGCTTCTTGTCGGCGGTCTTCCAGCCATTGGCCTTCCAGCGCGCCATCCATTGGGTGACGCCGTCCATCACGATAGCGCGAATCCGTGTGCAGCACGACCTCGCTCGGCTGCTTCAGCGCTTCCAGCGCGCGGATCGCCGCCATCAGCTCCATGCGGTTGTTGGTGGTGGCGGGTTCGCCGCCGCAGATTTCCTTCTCATGGTCGCCCGCGCGCAGGATCGCGCCCCAGCCGCCCGGTCCGGGATTTCCCGAGCAGGCGCCGTCGGTGAAAATGTCGACCCTGGATGCGCTCACAGCCCGAATTCCTCGGGCGACTTGACCGCCAGATGGAAGCGCAGGCGGCTTGGCGAATTCGCGCGGGTCCTTGGGCTGGACCAGCGCGGCCGGGTCGCGGTTCAGCCAATCGTAGAGCCGGGTCAAGCAGGAATCGCAGCGCCGCGCCAGCGCACAGCAGCGGCAGTGCGGCGATCTCGGCTTCGCTGAGCGCCCGCCGCTGGCGATAACCGCCGATCAGGCTTGCGCGATTTGGTGACATTGAAGGCGCCGTCGGCCTCGAAGCACCAGGCGTTCAGCATCACCGCCAGGTCGTAGGCATAGGCATCGTTGCAGGCGAAGTAGAAATCGATCAGGCCCGAGACCTGGCCGTGCATGAACAGCACATTGTCGGGAAACAGATCGGCATGGATCACGCCGGAGGGCAGCGCTGCCGGCCATTGGCGGTCGAGCCCGGCCAGGCTCTCCGCGATCAGGGCCGCGAGCCCCGGCTGCACGCCGTCGGCCTGGGCCATCGTCTGGCTGGCCAGATTGTGCCAGCCGGCAAGGCCCAGCGTGTTGGCGCGGACGAGCGCGAAGTCGGCGCCGGCCAGATGCAGCCCGGCCAGCGCCGCGCCCGCAGCGGCGCAATGGGCGGCATCGGGCCGTCTCAGCGAAAGCCCGTCGAGGAAGGTGAGAATGGCGGCGGGCCGTCCGTTCAGCCGCGCCGCCCGCGCGCCGTCCTGGCGGTGGACCGGCACCGGGCAGCGGATGCCGCGCGCCGCCAGATGATCCATCAGGCCCAGGAAGAACGGCAAATCGTCCTCGTGCACGCGCTTTTCGTAGAGCGTCAGGATGAAGGCGCCGCGATCGGTCTGCAGATAGAAATTGGAGTTCTCGACGCCTTCGGCAATGCCTTTGAAGCTCAGCGGCTCGCCGATGTCGTAACTCGGCGAGCAGGGCTTCGAGATCTTCGAAGGAGACGTCGGTGTAAACGGCCATGACAGGCGCCGCCGCCGGGGGCTTACGAGGCCAGTGCGCGCGGGACGTTGAAGATCACGTCTTCGCGGGTGACGGTGGTTTCGTCGACATCGAGGGCGTAGCGCTCGCGAAAGGCCTCGATCACTTGCTCGACCAGAAGCTCAGGCGCCGAAGCGCCCGCCGACAGGCCGATCACCGTGGCATGGTCGATCAGGCTCCAGTCGATATCGCTGGCGCGCTGGATCAGCGTCGCCTTCTTGGCACCCGCGCGGCGGGCCACTTCCACCAGCCGCATCGAATTGGAGGAATTGGGCGCGCCCACTACGAAGACGACATCGGCCTTGGGCGCGATCGCCTTCATCGCCTCCTGCCGGTTGGTGGTGGCGTAGCAGATGTCTTCCTTGTGCGGGCCGGCGATATCAGGGAAGCGGCGGCGCAGCACCGCGACCATGTCGGCGGTGTCGTCCACCGACAGTGTGGTCTGGGTGATGTAGGCGAGCCAGTCGGGATCCTTGGGCGTGAAGGTCTCCACGTCCTCGACAGTCTCGACCAGGGTGATGGCGCCGTCCGGCAACTGGCCCATGGTGCCTTCGACCTCGGGATGGCCGGCATGGCCGATCAGCACCACCTCGCGGCCCGTGCGGAAATGCCGCTCCGCCTCGACATGAACCTTGGAGACCAGCGGGCAGGTGGCGTCGAGATAGTAGAGCTGGCGGCGCTGGGCCTCGGCGGGCACCGACTTCGGCACGCCATGGGCCGAGAAGATGACGCGGGCGCCGTCCGGCGCCTCGCTCAGCTCGTCGATGAAGATGGCGCCCAGATGCTCCAGGCGCTCCACCACGAAGCGGTTGTGGACGATCTCATGGCGGACATAGACCGGCGCGCCGTATTTCTCGAGCGCCATCTCGACGATTCTGATGGCGCGCTCGACGCCCGCGCAGAAGCCGCGCGGCGCCGCCAAGAGCAGGCGCAGCCTCGGCTTTTCGCCGTCCAGAGTTCCGTCCGCGCTTCCCATAGGCAACCCGCTTGGTTACAGTCCGGCGCCGTTGCCGGCACCCCCGACAAGTCTGCCCCGGCACGCAAAAAGTCAAGCGGAGGAAGGGCAATGACCGAACCGGCAATCGCCCAGAAGGGCCCGTTCGCGGTCGATGTCGAAGCCGGCAAGACCTATTGGTGGTGCGCCTGTGGCCGCTCCAAGAGTCAGCCCTTCTGCGACGGCAGCCACAAGGGCAGTGAATTGTCGCCGGTCGAGTACAGGGCGGATGCCGCCCGAAAGGTGTATTTCTGTGGGTGCAAACAATCCGGCAGCAAGCCTCTTTGCGACGGCACGCATGGCCGTCTGTAATGGCGCGATGACGATTTGTGGGTTTTTGGGAGTGCTCGCGGTCGTGGGGCTGTCGGCCGCGATTGGCGGCTGTTCCAGCCTTTTCGGGGGCTCCCCCACGAAGGCGTTGTGCCCGGGCGCCGCGGCGCTGGTGGAAGCCTCGACCATGACCGGGTTTCCGGCGGGCGCGAGCGAGGATCCGGCGCATGCCCTTTATCGCGTCGCCATCTCCAACGTCACCACCGACTGCGACATCGATCCCAAGGCCCGCACCGCCGACTCGAGCCTCGATATCCATTTCGTCGCCACGCGCGCGCCCAACGGCACTGCCGTTCAGTATCGCGTGCCCTATTTCGTGGCCGTGCGCCAAGGGCCGTTCATCCAGGCCAAGGAGGTGTTCTGGGTCAATTTCGCCTTCGCGCCGGGTCAGGCGAGCACCCAGTTCGAGCAGCAGATTGGCTCGACCGTCATACATATCGGCGATCAGAACCAGCCCTATGACTATCAAATCCTGACCGGCCTGCAGGTGACCAAGGAACAGCTCGAATACAACCGCCGCATCGGACATTACGGGCCATGACAGGGCTCACCGCCGAGTTGTCGGCGGTCGTGGGCGCGGCCTTCGTCGCCGAGGGACTTCCTTCCGAACTGGGCGCGGTGCAGGTCTCCGACCGGCCTGACCTGGCGCAATTTCAGTGCAACGGCGCACTGGCGGCGGCCAAAGCTGCCAAGGCCAATCCGCGCAAGCTCGCCGATGGCGTGGCGGCGCGCCTCGAGGCCGATCCGCTTTTCTCAAAGGTCGAGGTCGCCGGCCCCGGCTTCATCAATCTCGACATCTGCGACAAGGCGCTGGCCGCGCATGCGGGCCTTCTGGCCGGCGATTCCAGGCTGGGTGCCCCGCGAACCGGCGCGGGCCGCACCGCTGTGATCGATTTCGGCGGGCCCAATGTCGCCAAGCCCATGCATGTCGGCCATCTGCGCTCGGCGATCATCGGCGATTGCCTGCAGCGGCTGTTCCGCGCCAATGGCTGGAAAGTGGTGAGCGACGTCCATTTGGGCGACTGGGGCCTGCAGATGGGCCAACTCATCAGCGAGGTCGAGGCCGAGGGATTGGCGCCGATCTATTTCGACGCCGATCACCAGGGGCCTTATCCGGCCCAATCGCCGGTGACGATGGACGATCTCGAAGCGCTCTATCCGCGAGCGGCGGCGGCCTGCAAGACCGATCCCGCGCGGCTCGAGGCCGCGCGCGCAGCCACCGCCGAACTTCAGGCCGGGCGGCCCGGCTACCGCGCCCTGTGGCAGCATTTCGTCAATGTCTCCGAAGCGGGGCTGACGCGCGAATTTGCGAGCCTCGGCGTGCGCTTCGACGAATGGAAGGGCGAGGCAAGCGCGGCGCCTCTGATCGCGCCGATGATCGATAAGCTGAAAGGCGAAGGTCTGGCCGTGATCAGCGACGGCGCGCTGGTGATGCCGGTGGCCGAGGAAGGCGACAAGAAGGAGCTGCCGCCGCTTCTGCTCCTCAAATCCGACGGCGCCGTGCTCTACGGCACCACCGATCTGGCGACCATCGTCGACCGCGTGGCGACCCACGATCCCGATTTAATTCTCTACATCGTCGATCAGCGCCAGAGCGGCCATTTCGAACAGGTGTTCCGGGCTGCGCGAAAGGCGGGGCTGGCCGGCCGCGCCGCGCTCGAACATGCCGGCTTCGGCACCATGAACGGGCCCGACGGCAAGCCGTTCAAGACGCGCGCCGGCGGCGTCATGAAGCTCTACGACCTGATCGCCATGGCGACAGAGGAAGCGGCCAAGCGCCTTGCCGAAGCCGGACTTGCCGCCGGCTATCCCGACGAGGAGCGGGCCGACATCGCGCGAATGGTCGGCATCGCCGCGATCAAATTCGCCGATCTGGCCAACCACCGCACCTCGGATTACGTCTTCGATCTGGACCGTTTCACCCGCTTCGAAGGCAAGACCGGGCCCTATCTGCAATATGCGGCGGTGCGCATCCAGTCGATCCTGCGCAAAGCCGCCGACGAGGGCCACGCATCGGCGCCGCCGGTGGTGCGCGCCGACGAAGAGCGCAAGCTGGTGCTGCAATTGCTGAGCCTGCCCGAAGCCATGGAAGCCGCCGAGGCCAAGCGCACGCCCAATGTGCTGTGCGATTACGCCTTCGCGCTGGCGCAGGAATTCAGCCGATTCTATGCCCAGCATCACATCCTCTCCGAAGCGGACGAGCCGCTGCGCGCCGCAAGGCTGGGCTTGTGCGAATTGACGCTGGCCGTGTTCCGCCGCGTGCTCGACCTGCTCGGCCTCGAGGTTCCGGCGCGGATGTGAGCGCGCCCCAAAAAGGGAAAACCCCGCGTGTGGGCGCGGGGTCAGGTGGGGGGTCAGACGGCAGGAGAAGCGGATTACGAACAGACGGGCACTGTCATGCCGGCGGGCGCCTTGGTCTCGGCATCGCCGCAGGCCTTGTCGAGCTGGGCTTGCGTGAGGCCTTTGGCATTCCTGAGATCGGTGCCCTTGAAGCTGGTGATGTTGAGATTGGCGCCGGTGAAATCTGCGCCGTTGAGATCGGAATGGGCGAGGTTGGCGCCGGACAGATTGGTGCCGAGGAAGCTCGCATCCGTGAAATTGGCGTAGGACATGCACATGAGCGTGGCATTGGCGCGATCGAAATCGGCACCCACGAGATTCTTGCCCTTGACGCAGGTGTTGGTGAGGTCGGCGCCCGCAAGATTGCAATGCGGGCAATCGACGATGCCGGCATGGATGCGGGCGACCTGTGCCGGATTGGCACGCGCGCTTGCCGCCTGTGCCGGGACGGCAAAGGCGAAAGCGGCGAGCAACAGGGCGAAAACGGCGTACATGGGGCAATCCTGTGTTCTTTTGACACGTGCTGGCCCATGACGCCGCAAACCCCGTGCCAAAGACGCCGGGGTTTCGTTTTTTCCTTTGCCGTCATGGCCGGGATTGACGGAAGCCAAAAAACAAAACCCCGGCGCTGCCGCAGCAGCGTCGAGGAGTCGATATGCCAAAGCTGACGCGAACGCTATTTTTTCTTCGAGCCTGACGGTTTTGGCGCCGGCTTTGTACGCTCGACGACCGTCGTATTCGGATGTGACTTCGCATAGGACGGTTTGACGTAACGGCCAGAGACCGCACTTCTCGCGTTCGTTCCTGAACTCTTGCCTGCCATGATTTTCACCTCCTTTCCGATTGAGCGCTAGCAATTACCCAACGATGCTATGACCTAACTACACCCGCTGGTTGACCCGCAGGTGTTGCATTTCATGCAGGTGCCGTTGCGCACGAGGGTGAAATTCCCGCAGGTGCCGCAGGCGTCGCCCTCATAGCCTTTCATGCGGGCTTCGGCGGCGCGGCGGGCGTAGACATCCTTTTCGCTCACCTCCACGCTCAGTTGCGCCTCGATCGTGGCCATCGCCGCGCCCACCGGATTGGCGGCCTCCGCGCCGGAGGCCGAGAGCACGCTGGCGCGGATTTCGCTCAAGGCTTCGGCAACCGAGCCGTCGGCGGCGAGCAATTCCTCGGCGTCCTGGTGATGGTCGTGCAGGTGGGCGTGCTCGGCATGGGGCTCGTCGGCGAGTTTGGCCACCGCGCCGCCGCGCACCACCACGAAGGGATTGCCGCGCACATAGCCGGTCGAGGCCACGCGGTTGATGGCGCGGGCCATCTCCCGGTCGCGCCCGCCGGCCGATTTGTCGTCGCCGCCATTGCCAAGGTCTTCATCCGGTGTCGGCGGCACATGGGCCAGATCGTTGCGCCCGAGATAGGAGACGCGCGAGCTCGCGGAAGATGTAATCGAGCACGCTTGTCGCGTTCTTGATCGAATCGTTGCCGATGACCAGGCCCGCCGGCTCGAAGCGGGTGAAGGTGAAGGCCTCGACGAATTCCTCCAGCGGCACGCCATATTGCAGGCCGATCGAGATGGCGATGGCGAAATTGTTCATCAGGCTGCGGAAGGCCGCGCCTTCCTTGTGCATGTCGATGAAGATTTCGCCGAGCCGGCCGTCTTCATATTCGCCGGTTCTGAGATAGACCTTGTGGCCGCCGACCATGGCCTTCTGGGTGTAGCCCTTGCGGCGCTGGGGCAGGCGCTCGCGCTCGCGTTCGCGCACCACGCGCTCGATGATCTTTTCGACGATGCGCTCGGTGACGACAGCGGTGCGCTGCACGGGCGCCGCGGCGACCAGCTCTTCGATCTCGTCCTCGTCGTCGTCGATCTGGAGAATCTGCCTGGCCAGCGGCTGCGAAAGCTTGGAGCCGTCGCGGTAGAGCGCGTTGGCCTTCAGCCCCAGCTTCCAGGAGAGCATGTAGCTTTCGCCGCACTCCTTCACGCCCGGCGCCGTTGGGCATGTTGATGGTCTTGGAGATGGCGCCCGAGATGAAGGGCTGCACCGCCGCCATCATGCGGATGTGGCTTTCCACCGAGAGCGAGCGCTTGCCGATGCGCCCGCACGGGTTGGCGCAATCGAACACCGGCAGATGCTCGGCCTTCAGGTGCGGCGCGCCTTCAAGCGTCATGGCGCCGCAGACATGAAGGTTCGCCGCGTCGATCTCGGGCTCGCGAGAAGCCCAAGCATCTTGAGCATGTCGAAATCGGGCGCATCGAGTGCGGCCAGCGTCGAGGCCCAGCGTCTCGGTGCAGAAGTCCTCGCCCAGCGTCCATTTGTTGAACACGAAGCGGATGTCGAAGGCCGATTCCAGCGCGGCCTCGATGGCGGCGATCTGCTCGTCGCCGAAGCCCTTGTCCATAAGCGCGTCGTGGCTCAAGCCTGCCTCGAGGCTTCCAGCGTGCCGTGGCCCACGGCATAGGCGACGATGTCGTCGATCTCGGCCTGGCTGTAGCCCAGCGTGGCCAGCGCCTCGGGCACGCAGCGGTTGATGATCTTGAAATAGCCGCCGCCGGCCAGCTTCTTGAACTTGACCAGCGCGAAATCGGGCTCGACGCCGGTGGTGTCGCAATCCATGACCAGGCCGATGGTGCCGGTGGGCGCGATGACGGTCGCCTGGGCGTTGCGGAAGCCGAAATCCTCGCCCATCGCCAGCGCATCGTCCCAGGCGCGCTTGGCCGCTGCGGCGAGATCGGCCTGCGGCACGGCCGACAGATCGAGCGGAACCGGCAGCGTCGAAAGCTCCTCATAGCCGTCCGTCTCGCCATGGGCGGCGCGGCGATGGTTGCGGATGACGCGCAGCATCGCGTTCGCGGTTGGCGGAATATTCGGGGAAGGGGCCGAGTTCGCCCGCCATTTCCGCGCTGGTGGCATAGGAAACGCCGGTCATGACCGCCGAGATCGCGCCGGCAATGGCGCGGGCCTCGCGGCTGTCGTAGGGAATACCGGCCGACATCAGCAGTCCGCCGATATTGGCGAAGCCGAGCCCCAGCGTGCGGTAGTCGTAGGACAGCTGGGCGATTTCCTTGGACGGGAACTGCGCCATCAGCACCGAGATTTCGAGCACGATAGTCCACAGCCGCACGGCATGCTCGAAGGCGGCGACATCGAAGATTTTCTGGCCGTCCTTCTTCCTTGCGGAACGCCATGAGGTTGAGCGAGGCGAGATTGCAGGCCGTGTCGTCGAGGAACATGTATTCCGAGCACGGATTGGAGGCGCGGATCGGCCCGCCGGCGGGGCAGGTGTGCCAGTCGTTGACGGTGGAGTGGAACTGGATGCCGGGATCGGCGCAGGCCCAGGCCGCATAGGAAATCTTTTCCCACAGATCGCGCGCCTTGACGGTCTTGGCGATGTCGCCCGAGCGCCGCGAGGTCAGGTTCCAGTCGCGCATCCTCAAGCACCGCGCTGAAGGAATTCATCGGTCACCCGCACCGAATTGTTGGAATTCTGGCCGGAGACCGACAGATAGGCGTCCGAATCCCAATCGGTGTCGTAGGTCCGAAATTCGATCTTGGTGTAGCCCTGCCGCGCGAAGGAGATCACGCGCTCGATGTAATTGTCGGGGATCATCGATTTGCGCGCGGCCTTGATCTCGCGGCGCAGCGCCGGGTTTTTCTTGGGGTCGTAGCAATCGTCGCCGTGGCCTTCGCAATTCACGCAGGCCTTCATGATGGCGTTCAGGTGCTTCTCGGCGAGCTTGGAGCCCGCCACCATGGCGGCGACCTTCTGCTCCTCGATCACCTTCCAGTCGATGAACTGCTCGATGTCGGGATGGTCGATATCGACGATCACCATCTTGGCGGCGCGCCGGGTCGTGCCGCCCGACTTGATGGCGCCCGCCGCACGGTCGCCGATCTTGAGGAAGCTCATCAGGCCCGAGGATTTGCCGCCGCCCGAAAGCCGCTCGTTTTCGCCGCGCAGCGAGGAGAAATTGGTGCCGGTGCCCGAGCCGTATTTGAACAGACGCGCCTCGCGCGTCCACAAATCCATGATGCCGCCCTCGTTGACGAGATCGTCGCTGCACGCGACTGGATGAAGCAGGCATGGGGCTGGGGATGCTCGTAGGACGAGGTCGATTTGACGAGCCGGCCGTTCCTGTCGTCGACGTAATAATGGCCCTGGCTCGGCCCATCGATGCCATAGGCCCAGTGCAGCCCGGTGTTGAACCATTGCGGCGAATTGGGCGCGGCCTTCTGGGTCGCCAGCATGTGGCAAAGCTCGTCATGGAAAGCCCGCGCATCGGCCTCGCCGTCGAAATAGCCGGCCTTCCAGCCCCAATAGGTCCAGGTTCCGGCCAGCCGGTCGAACACCTGCTTGGCCGAGCTTTCGCCGCGGTCCCGGCCTCGTTCGCGGCGTCGTCCGGCTTGTGGCGCCACAGCCATTCCGGCACGCCCTCTTCGGGCACCGGCTTGAGCGCCACGGGCACGCCGGCCTTGCGGAAATATTTTTGCGCCAGCACGTCGCTGGCGACCTGGCTCCAGGCTCTCGGGCACTTCGATGTCGGTCTGCTGGAAAACGATCGAGCCGTCGGGGTTTCGGATTTCGCTCGCGGCGGATCGGAACGCGATGCCCTCGTAGGGCGACTGACCTTCCACCGTGAACTGACGCCGAATACGCATGGTCTCCCCCGACAGGCTTGACGTTGGTCCGCTTGAGCCCACCTATGACTCGTGAAGAGGTGGCCCCGGTTTCGCCCCGTGCCCTGGCACCCCCTGGTGACTCCTCAAGCGTTCCCCGGGAACGGCCTGTAAGGCAGCGCCCCCGGACGCCAGATGTTGGTTCGTCCGCCAGATTTGGTGCCGCGAAGCGCGGCAGGCGGCAAATCTGTCACCAGCATTTCCGGCACGCAAGGGCTAAGTGGTTAACGAAAACTTACCCACTACATCTTGTGGTCAAAATGGGCTCGGCAAAGCCCTGCAAACACTCATGTCAAGATCAAACCGGCCGCCGGAAAAAATTTTTGTCCCCCGCTGCCGCTTTGTTGTGGGCCTCCTGTGGATGAGTGACGGCGGTTCCATTGTGGGACAGGCGCGATCGCTCCGCGGCCGCTTAGCGCCTTGGCGCGGGCCGTTTTTCCCACCTATAGTCAGGCGCGATTCCCGCGTGGAGTCCCGAGAGGCCGTCATGTCATTCATCAAAATGCTCTTCATCTGGTGGCGCGGTGCGACGCTGGGAACGATGTGGACGACATGGCGGACCGGCCGGCCGGTCGGAACGGACGAGTTCGGCAATCGCTATTTTCAGGACGAAAGCGGCAGGCGCCGCTGGGTGCTTTACGACGGCACCGTCGAGGCCAGCCGCGTGCCGCCGGACTGGCATGGCTGGCTGCATCACACTTTTAAGGAGCCGCCGCCCGCGAAACCGGTTCCGGCCCGGGTGTGGGAACGCGGGCACGTGCCGAATTTGTCGGGGACGCCCGGCGCCTACCGGCCGCGTGGAAGCCTTGCTGCGCTCGGCGAGCGGCCGGCCGCGACCGGCGATTACGAAGCCTGGGAACCCGAATAGGACCTGCTAGACTGCCGCCATGACCAGCAAATCTGTCGAAACCCTGATCGGCGCCCTCGTAGTGGCAGTGGCTGTGGGCTTTCTCTATTTCGCCTACACCACGACCAGCGCCGGTTCGCTCACCGGCTATCAGGTGCAGGCGACGTTCAACAGCGTCGATGGCCTGGGCGTCGGCACCGATGTGCGCATGTCGGGCATCAAGATCGGAACCGTCTCGGAGCTGACGCTGAATCCCAAGAGCTACCTCGCAGTCGCCCATCTTTCGATCAACAACGGCGTCAAGCTGCCTGACGATTCTTCCATCAAGATCACGTCGTCGGGCATTCTCGGCAATGCGTTCTTATCGGTATCGCCGGGCGGCAGCGACAAGATGATCGCGCCGGGCGGGCGAATCACGAACACCCAGGGCTCGGTCGACCTGATGAGCCTGATCGGGCGGCTGATCACGAGCGGAGGAAAGTAGTGTATCGCCTGCTGGTGCATGTGTCCGTGCTGGTGCTCGCCTTTCTGGGCTTGTCCGCGCCGGTAACGCATCCCGCGGCTGCGACCGTCAACGACAACCTGGCCGCCGAACTATCGAAGCCGCCCGCCGTCTACACCGTCGCCAATGCGGTGCCCGACAAGGAGGGCGTCAAGCGCATGGCGATCCTGCGCGGTCTCGACAAGATCACCGGCCAGTCGGTCAACATCGATGCACCGATGGGCCTGCCGGTGCGCTATGCGACGCTGACAATTACCGCGCGCTATTGCTACTCGACGCCGCCCAGCGAGACGCCTGAAACCACCGCTTTTCTGCAGATCGTCGATCACCGGCCCGACCGGCCGGTCAACCACGTGTTCTCGGGCTGGATGTGGGCCTCGACGCCTTCGCTGAACGCAATGCAGCATCCGCTCTACGACGTCTGGGTAATCAGCTGCAGCACCAACCAGCCGGGCCAGGAGGCGCCGCCGGTGGCCTCCACCGCGCCGGTCAAATTGGTCTCGCCCAACAAGGGCGCCAACGACGAAACCATCGAGCTGCCACAAGGCTCCGGCCAATAGGCTTTGGCAGCGACCGCTTGGGCGAGCCGGTCCAGGTAGACCTCGCGTGGAATCTCGCAGGCGCCCATCCGGGCCAGATGCGCGGTGATGAACTGGGTATCGAGGAGTGTGAACCCGCCGACGCGCAAGCGCGCCACCAGATGGGCGAGCGCGACCTTGCTGGCGTCGCGCGCGTGCGAAAACATGCTCTCACCGAAGAAGGCTGCCCCCAGCGTGACGCCATAAAGTCCCCCGGCGAGCCGTCCGTCCTGCCAGCACTCGATCGAATGGGCGTGACCGCGGTCATGCAGCGCGACATAGAGCTCTTCGATCTCGCGGTTGATCCAGGTCTGCTCGCGGCCGGGGCGGGGTGCCGCGCAGGCCGAGATGACCTCGGCGAAGGCCGCGTCGGCCGTCATCCTGAAGCGGTCGCTGCGGATGGTGCGGGCGAGCCGGCGTGAAATACGGAGCCCGTCCAGCGGAATCACGCCGCGGGCATCAGGCGATATCCAATAGAGCGCAGTGTCATCACGCGCTTCGGCCATCGGAAAAAGGCCCTCGGCGTAGGCGCTGAGGACCAGCTCCGGGGTCAGGCAGGCAGTGCCGTGCATCCTGGCGTCTCCGCGGGCCACGGATTTGGCCCTCTGGGGCCGGGTGGGCGCAATGCAAATTTTCTATCCCAATAGAGCCCACAACCGGGGCCCGCGGGAAGGAGAACCGCGGGCTCCGGCTGCAGGAAGGGGCTTGGGTGGAAGTCTACCCGCTAAGGGACGCACAACCGTTGTGACGGTCCGGGCTGCTGGCCCAACGTGGACGCTTCACATAGTCCGCACAGTTTGACCGGTAATTTCTAAGACCACGCGAAAAATTCGCCGCACATTCGACTAAAATTTGAATCGAATCCGCTGCAAATGGTGGCTTGGCCTTAGGCGGCCTGGGCGCGTTCCTTGCGGGCCGCGGCGCTGCGGGCCTCGATCATGGCGGCGAAGGCGGCGAATACCTTGCGCATCTGCGAGCCCTTGTAAGGGTAAATTTCAGCCGGATCCATGTTGTGGACGATCATGGCGATATCGGCTTCGAAGATGAGAAGCCGGCCGTCCCTTGCTTCTGCACAGTCGATGGCGAAATAGTCGAGGCCCACGCGACGTCCGATTTCGCTAAGAGCGGCGGCATGACGGCCCCCGAAAGCGTCTTCGAAATCTTCCATGAAGCGGGCTTCTTCGGCGCGTTTGGTTTCGCTCAAGCCCATATCGGCGTTCAGGTACCACAGCTTCCATTGATCGGCGACCGCCATGTGGCAGGCGTACGGTTTGCCGTCGATGATCACGATGCGATATTTCCGGAACAGGCCGTCCTGCCCGCTGTAATCGACGAAGCGTGAGATGAAGAACTCGTCGGCCTCCTGGCTGGCGAGGTAGGCCGGAATATCGTCCGCTCGCTCAATGCGCTCCAGGCCGCGGCCGGCCTGGGAGCCGACGGGGCGGATGATGAGCGGAAACTTTCCGTCCGGCAGCAGCTCATCCAGCGCCGTCACGGCCTCGACGATATCGTCCAGATCGTCGCGGTCGAGGCGCACGGTCGCGGGAATATCGACTCCCGAAGCGCCGGTCAGCAATTTGAACAAGCGGTCCCGCTCAAGGTCGAATATCTTGCGCGGCATATTGATGACCGGGCGCGGCCAGTTTTGAGTGATGCGCAAAATCTCGTGCAACGTCGCGCGGGTGCTGTCGGAATCGGGCACGGCGATGAAGGCCACGTCGTGGTCAGGCAGGGCTTCAGGCAGGTCCGTGCCGGGCACGATATAGAGCGTGGTCAGTTCGATGTCGGAGCCTTCCAGAAGGAATTCCAACGGCGTGTTGCCGCCGATGTCGGTCGCCGCGGCGAAAGCGAGCAGGCGCAGCCGTGGTTGCGGGCTCGCGCAAGGCGAGCGATAGAGTGGGCGCGCGGCAAGGGCTTCGGTCTGGATCTGGAAGCCCAGGTCCTGTTGCCCGGCCAGCTGGGCGATCACCGACAAGTCCATCGCTGCTTCCAGATCGGCAGTATCAGCCTTCAGTCTCGTCACCAGCTCTGTCCACAGCGGGTTCAGGTCGGCGCCGTCGAACGCCAGCTTTGTCAGATGCGCGACGCCGAGCCGCGGTTTCAGCGTCAGCTGTTCGGCAGGAACGAGCATGGGCGAGTTCGGCATGCGGCCTACTCCATAAATCTGGGCAACCGTGCAACTTTAAGGTTAACAGGCGGTTGCAAAACGCTCTAAAACTTGCGCGGAATGCACCGGCTTCAAGGCGGATTCCAGTCTTTCCGGAGTTTTTGATGCGACATGCTCCCGCCACGCTGCGCAACCGTGCGCCGATCCTTGCGGTTCTGGAACGCGTTCTGCCGGCCAGCGGGCTGTTGCTCGAGATTGCCAGCGGCACCGGCGAGCATGCGTCCTACATGGCACCGCGGCTGCCCGGCATCATCTGGCAGCCAAGCGATGCCGATGAGGCTGCGCTTGCCGATATCGACCAAGCCGCTCGGGAGAGCGGCACCGCGCGCAGCAACCCTGCGCTACGGCTCGATGCGTCCGCGCGCGACTGGCCGGTCGAGCGGGCGGACGCGATCTTCTGCTGCAACATGATCCACATCGCGCCCTGGGCGGCGGCGGAAGGGCTGTTCGCGGGCGCAAGCCGCATTCTTTCGCCGAGTGCGCCGTTGATCCTTTACGGCCCGTACAGGCGCCACGGCGCACACACCGCGCCTTCCAACGAAGCATTCCAGGCTTGGCTCGAGGATCAGGATGCGCGCTTCGGCGTGCGCTGCCTCGACACCGAGGTGCTGCCACTGGCCGAACGCACCGGCTTCCGGCTGGACGAGATCGTGCCCATGCCGGCCAACAATCTGACGGTGGTGTGGCGGCGCGCGTAGGGCCGTGCCCCGCGGAGGATCACACTACCGGCGATCGATGCTCCATGGTCCCGGACCGGCCGCGGCCAGATAAAGAAAGAAGAAG
Organism: uncultured Pseudomonadota bacterium; assembly: GCA_963775165.1. Taxonomy (GTDB): domain Bacteria; phylum Pseudomonadota; class Alphaproteobacteria; order Micropepsales; family Micropepsaceae; genus Rhizomicrobium. Next base: position 148,737 of record CAVZHX010000001.1, read on the forward strand.
CAGAACACCACCGCAAGCGCGCCGCCATTGATCGCGGGTATGATGCTTCCGGCGCGCGGCACATGACCCATGAAAAAGGCAAATGCCATCTCGCCGGAACAGATGAAGGCGGCGACGCGGGTGAATAGACCCAAGGTCAGAAGCAGCCCTCCGACCAGTTCGATCGCGCCGGCGACCATGATCAGCGGCGGAATATGGTCGAAGGCCGGCACATGCGGGAAATGAAGCAGCTTGGCCGTCCCGTATTCCAGGAAAGTCAGCCCGATCGCGATGCGCGCGATGCTCAAAATCTGCGGCCGGTATTTGTCGAGGAAGTTGTATTTTTCGAGAAATCGCATGCATTTCCCCCAATGTTCGTTGTGGGGGAAGTATAGGCCGAGTCCGGGCTGGCCGCCCACTGGGGTCAGGCGCCGCGCGCGGCGAGCCAGTGCTCCAGCCAGTGGATGTGGTAATCGCCGTTCAGGATGTCGGGTTCGCGCACCAGCTTCTGGAACAGCGGGATGGTCGTTTCGATGCCGCCGACCACCAGTTCGTCGAGCGCGCGCCGTAGCCGCATCAGGCATTCATTGCGGTTGCGGCCATGGACGATCAGCTTGCCGGCAAGGCTGTCGTAATAGGGTGGGATGCGGTAGCCGGCATAGATCGCCAAATCGAAGCGCACGCCCAGCCCGCCCGGCGCATGGAATTGCGTGATCAGCCCGGGCGAGGGCTGGAAGGTGAACGGGTTCTCGGCGTTGATGCGGCATTCGATGGCGTGGCCGGAAACGACGATGTCGGACTGCTCCATTTCCAGCGGGCTGCCGGCGGCGATGCGGAACTGTTCGCGCACGATGTCGAGCCGGTGATGGCCTCGGTGACCGGATGCTCGACCTGCAGGCGCGTGTTCATTTCGATGAAATAGAATTCGCCGTCCTCGTACAGGAATTCGATCGTGCCGGCGCCGAGATAGCCGACCTTTTCGAGCGCCCCCGTGACGGTCGCGCCGATCTCCTCGCGCTGGGCGGCATTGAGCGCGGGGCTCGGCGCTTCTTCCCACACCTTCTGGTGGCGGCGCTGCAGCGAGCAGTCGCGTTCGCCCAGATGCAGCACCTTGCCAAAGGAATCGGCCAGCACCTGCACTTCGATGTGGCGCGGCTTCTGGAGGTATTTTTCGATATAGACGGCATCGTCGCCGAAGGCGGATTTGGCCTCGGCGCGCGCGGTCGTCAGCGCCATGGAGAGCTCGGCCTCACTTTTGCGCCACCTTCATGCCGCGCCCGCCGCCGCCGGCCGCCGCCTTGATCAGCACCGGATAGCCGATCCCACCGGCGATGCGGGCGGCTTCGGCATCGGAGCCGACGGCGCCATCCGAGCCGGGCACGGTCGGGATGCCGGCGGATTTCACCGCCTGCTTGGCGGCGATCTTGTCGCCCATGAGCCGGATATGCTCGGGCTCGGGCCGATGAAGGTGAGGCCGTGTTCGCGTACGATCTCGGCGAAGCGTGCGTTCTCGGAGAGAAAGCCGTAGCCGGGATGGATCGCTTCGGCGCCGGTGATTTCGGCGGCCGCGATGATCGGGGGGATGTTGAGATAGGATTGCGCGGCCGGCGGCGGCCCGATGCACACGCTTTCGTCGGCGAGGCGCACATGCATGGCCTCGGCATCGGCGGTGGAGTGGATCGCCACCGTGGCGATGCCCATCTCCTTGCAGGCGCGATTGATGCGCAGTGCGATTTCGCCGCGATTGGCGATCAGGACCTTCTCGAACATCTCAGCCCAGAACGAGCAGGGCCTGCCCGAACTCGACCGGCTCGGTGTCGTGGACGCAGATTTCCTTCACCGTGCCGCCGCGGGGCGCCAGGATCGGGTTCATCGTCTTCATCGCTTCGACGATCAGCAGCGTGTCGCCCTCGCTGACCGCGTCGCCCACCTTGACGAAGGGCGGCGCGCCGGGCTCCGGCGAGACGATAGACGGTGCCGACCATCGGCGACGTGACGGTGCCGGCGGCATGGCCGTCGCGCTTGGACGCGGCTTCGCTCGGCTGCGCGACCGCGGCCGGCGCCGGAGCGGGCGCCTGGACCGACCTGCGTCTGCCGGCAGACGCGGATGCGCATGCCGTTCTGCTCGATCTCGATCTCGGTCAGCCTGTCTCGGTCAGCAGGTCGGCCAGCTCGCGGATGGCGCGCGGCATCGACGGCGGCGGGCGTCTCCGCCGGCTTTGCTTGCTCGATCTGCTTCACATCGGTCATTTCATGCGTCTTGCCCTTGAGGAGGTCCGCGAGCGCATCGACCGCCAGAAGATAGCCGGTCTCCTTCAGCCCACAGATCACGCCGGTCGCGGCGCCGCTGACGAAGGAGCGGTGGCGGAACTGTTCGCGCGCATACGGGTTGGAGAGATGCACTTCGATCAGCGGCCGGTCGAGCGCCCGCAGCGCGTCGAGCAGCGCCACCGAGGTGTGGGTGTACGCGCCGGCATTGAGGATGACGCCGCAGGCCTTGGTGCGGGCCTCCTGGATCCAGTCGATCAGCTCGCCCTCGTGGTTGGTCTGGCGGAAGACCACGGCCAGACCATGGCTCTTGGCGCGGGCGGCGCACGGCCTTGCCGATCTCGGCCAGGGTCGTGCGGCCATAGACCTCGGGCTCGCGGACGCCCAGCAGATTGAGATTGGGGCCGTTCAGGACATATATCGGCAGAGCCTCCTTCGGGGCTCGGCCAGGGCGGGCAGGGGGCTTCTTGGCCACGGCAACTCCGGTTCGCGCTGCTCGCCGGGGGCTTTATACTGGGCCTTGGCGGCCAACGGAAATCACCAAGCGGACAAGGCTTTATGGCCCTTTCAGTGACCATCAACGGCGAGGGGCGCGAGCTCGACGGCCCCCGTGAGCGTCGCGGCGCTGCTCACCGAGCTCGGGCTCGACCCGGCCAAGATCGCGGTGGAGCGCAATCTGGAGATCGTGCCGCGCTCGCAATATGGCGCGGTCGACGGTGGAGCAGGGCGACCGGCTGGAGATCGTCCACTTCATCGGCGGCGGCAATGCGCCCGGTGACCGCCGCTGCGCGAGGACAAGCCGCTGACGATCGCGGGCAAGCACTTACAGCTCGCGCCTCATCATCGGCACCGGCAAGTACAAGACCTATGAGGAGAATGCCCGCGCGCTGGAAGCCAGCGGCGCGGAGATCGTCACCGTGGCGGTGCGCCGCGTGAACCTCACCGATCCGAACCAGCCGCAGGCTGGTCGATTTCATCGATCCGAAGAAGGTGACCTATCTGCCCAACACCGCGGGCTGCTTCACCGGCGAGGACGCGGTGCGCACGCTGCGCCTGGCGCGCGAGGCGGGCGGCTGGAATCTGGTCAAGCTCGAAGTGCTGGGCGAGAAGAAGCTGCTTTATCCCGACATGCTGGAGACGCTGCGCGCCACCGAGATGCTGACCAAGGACGGCTTCCAGGTGATGGTCTATTGCAGCGACGATCCCTTGATGGCCAAGCGGCTGGAGGACATGGGCGCGGTCGCGATCATGCCGCTGGCCTCGCCGATCGGTTCGGGCATGGGCATCCAGTCCACGGTCAACATCCGCATGATCATCGAGGACGCCAAGGTGCCGGTGATCGTCGATGCCGGCATCGGCACGGCCTCGGATGCGGCGGTGGCGATGGAGCTGGGCTGCGACGCGGTGATCTCCAACACCGGCATCGCCCACGCCAAGGACCCGGTGATGATGGCCGCGGCGATGAAGCACGCGGTGGAGGCGGGGCGGCTGGCCTGGCTCGCCGGCCGCATGCCGAAGAAGGCCTATGCCGATCCGTCGAGCCCGCTGAGCGGGCATGATCTGAAGCTTCGGCAGCCGGCGCCGCTACCCCGCCGAACCCGCAGGCGTGTCGACGCCGCCGGCGGGCACCGAGCCGGACGCCCCGCTCAGCATCGCCTTCAGCGCGGCGTCGTCGATGGCGCCTTCGCGCATCTTGCCGTCGATGATGAAGGCCGGCGTGCCGTCGATATTGGCGGCTTGGGCAAGCGCGTGGCCGGCATCGATGGCGGCCGCGACCGAGGGGTCCTGTTCATCGGCGGCCAGCTTCTTCATGTCGAGGCCGACCGATTTGGCGATGGCGACGATGGCGGCCGGATCGGCCTCGGCCTGCTCGCCCATCAGCGCGAAGTGGAAGGCCATGTATTTGTCGGGCTGCTTGCGCGCGGCGATGGCCAGGCGCGCGGCCACCGTCGAATTGGCGCCCTTGATCGGGAATTCGATGAAGGCGAAGCGCGCGTCGTTCTTGTGCTCATTGTAGAATTTCTCGACCGTCGGGTTCGAGGCGCGGCAATAGGGGCAGTTGTAGTCGAAGAATTCGACGAAGGTGGTCTTGGCGTCCGCCGGTCCGGTGACAAACGCGACCCTGGGATCGAAGAAGGCCTTCTGGCCGAGCTTGTCCACCGCGCCCTGGCGCGCGCCATCCTGGGCCACCTGCTGCTCCATCTGCAGCTTGTTCGACATCGCGACCAGAATCTCGGGATGGCCGATCAGATAGTTGCCGATGGCGTCGCCGCCGGCCGACGGCAACAGGCCGTAGCCCGCCAGTCCGAACACCGCGGCCACCGCGATGACGGCGCCGCCCACGGCCCCGATGACCGCCATTTTCCAATCCGATTTCATGAAACCTCCGTTTGCGGTCCGCTCAATTGCGCCTGGTCTGGGGCGCGGCAACGGACACGATATCGCTGGCCCGTTGCCATTCCGTTGATCCCTTGGGCAGTTTCTGCTCGGCCCGACCGGCGAAATAGGCGGCCTCTTTCATGCCGCCGCCCCAGTAATAGCGCTCGGCGGTGGAAAGGTCCGCCATCGGCTGGTTGCCCAGCATGCTGTAGGCCTCTGCCATCTCGTACCAGCTGAAACCGCTGTTGCGCTCGTACTGCACCGCCACCTGCAGGTTGGCGAGCGCGGGCTTGGCGTATTGCGGCTTCTCGGTGGCGAGCTCGGCCTGCGGCCAGCGCGGTGCGGATCAAGGGCGCGTCCGGCAGCAGATCGACCGCTTTCTGATAGGGCGCGATGCCCTTCTCCGGTTGGGCCATCTCGACATAGAGCTGGCCCAGCACCTCCCAGAAATAGGGATTGCTGGGATCGCGCTGGATCAGCGTGTTGATCTGCTCAAGCGCCATCTTCATGTCGGGCTTGCGGAAGTAGGCCATGGCGCGGGCGTAGAGCGCCTCATCGCTGGTGTCGCTCGCCGGATAGCGCAGCAGCACGCTATCGGGATTGTCGAGATAGCCGATCAGCTTGGCCTGGATCATGTGGAATTCGTGGATCGCCGCCGGGCTGTCCTTGACGTTCTTCCACGGCGAGGCATCGACGCGGTTCTGCAGCTGATCGATGCGCTGGCGGTCGGCGGGGTGGTCGGAGATGAAGGTCTTGTCGAAATCGGCCGTCATCGCCTGTTCGTTGGCGATCCGCGCGAAGGCCGCGAGCAGCCCCTCGCCCGATTGGTGGGTGCGGTTGAGGAAGGTGATGGCGCGCTGGTCGGCGGTGGCTTCCTGGGCGCGGCTGAACTGCAGATATTGCGCTTCGGCGGCGCTCTGGCCGAGCATGATCGCGCCCATGCCGGCCGCGCCCGCGCCGGCGATCATCGCAGCCACGCCCACCACCATGCCGATCAGCATGGGAATGCTCGCCTTGCTCATGGCATCGCCGCCGCGGATCACGTCGCCGCCGGCGATATGGCCGGTTTCGTGCGCCAGGATGCCGATCACCTCGTTGGGCGATTTGGTTTTGAGCAGCAGGCCAGTCTGGACGAAAATGTCCTCGCTTTCGGACGGATCGGGGCTCTGCGTCGCAAACGCGTTGAACTCCGGATCGGCGAGCAGATACATCTTGACGGTGTCGGGATCGATGCCGGCGGCCTTCAGCAGCGGCACTTCGTAGCTGTAGAGCACGCGCTCGATCTCGGTGTCGCGGATGATGGAGAGGCCCTGGGCGTGTGCCGGCATCGGCGCGGCAAGGAGGAACAGCCCCGTAGGCAAGAGGAAGCCGGCCACGCGCGCAATCCGCCCCGCCGCCGCAGATCGCGTGCGGCCGGGCCTCGATGGGTTGCAAAACGCCAAGGCTTGACCTCTCCTCTCACCCCGCGCCACATCCCAGCCGGGACGGTAGGTGCGCGTGCCCGACTCGTCAACGGAGCGCCGGTCCGTGCGTTCCGGCACCACACAGCTAGAAAAACAAGGGATTAAGACCGTTTCATGCCCCGCTTCAGCTCCATCGCCGGCATCGCCGCAGCGATCCTCCTCGTTCTGACCGCCTGTTCGGGCCTGGACTACGATCCCGACAAGGGCCTGCAAGTGGGGCCGGAAGCGAGCTCGGATTCGCAGAGCACGGTCTCGAGCGACGCAACCACCGGCAGCTCGGGCCCGTTTGGATTGGGTCTCTTCGGCGGCGGCGGCACCAAGCCGGAGTCCGGCTATGTCGTCGGCGACGAGCCCTCTGCGGTGAAGGCCGGCGCCGACATCCTCAACCAGGGTGGCAGCGCCGCCGACGCCGCCACCGCGATGTATTTCGCGCTCTCCGTCACCTATCCCGGCAGCGCGGGGCTGGGCGGCGGCGGGCTGTGCCTGGTCACCGATCCGGCGACGGGCCGCAGTCAGGCCATCACCTTTCTTGCCCGCAATGCGGCCGGGGGCGGCGCCTACGCCGTGCCCGGCAATGTGCGCGGCTTTGCGCAGCTGCAGAGCCAGTACGGCCGGCTGCCGTGGCAGCGCGACATCGCCTATGCCGAGGCGCTGGCGGCGAGCGGCTTTCCGATTTCCAACGCATTGGTGACCCGGCTTTCCGCCGCGCAAAACGTGGTCAGGCTCGATGCCGGGCTTGCCGCGGAGTTCCTCGACGAAGACGGCAAGGTGAAACCGGCGGGCGCGACGGTCTCGAACCCCGATCTGGCCACGACGCTCGACGCGATCCGCCAACACGGCGCCGACGGCTTCTATTCCGGAGCGATGGCGGCTCGGATCGTGACCTATTCGGCGCAGCAGGGCGGGGCGATCACCCGCGCCGAGCTCGGCGCCACGCGCGCCGATCTGCGCGCGCCCCAGGTCGCCGGCCTGGCCGGTCAGCAGGTGCTGCTACCGCCGCAGAGCGTCGGCGCCGGAAGCTTCGCAGGTGCGGTGCTCGCAGGGCTCACCGGCCCAGATGGCGCGCTCGCTGCGGGCGCACCCGGCGCGGTGACGCGTCAGGCCGCGCAAGCCGCGCTCGCCAAATTCGGCGTCGGCAACCTGCCGGCCGATCTCGGTGCCACGGGCTTCGCGGTCCTCGACCGGAACGGGCAAGCCGTGAGCTGTGCCGTGACCATGAACGGGCCGTTCGGCTCGGGCCACACCGTGCTGGGCACAGGCGTCACACTCGCCAATTCGCCCGCCACCGGCCAGACCGGGTTGGCTCCCGCCTTTCTCACGCCGGTGATCGCTACCGCGGACGGTTCAGTGACGCTGGCAGGCGCCGGCGCCGGAGGCCCCAACGGAACCGCAGCCATCGCGGACGGTCTGCTGGAGCTGGCGCGCGGAGAGAATATCACCCGGCCCGGCAACCTGCCGGTCCCGGCCACGCCCTATGACACCGTCAATGCCATCGCGTGCCAGAACGGCATCTGCGCCGTGCTGCCGGATGTGCGCGCCCATGGACTGGGGGCGGCGGGCGGCTAGCCCGGTTAGTCGCGCGCCTTGAAGGGCCGTTGCCACCATCCCCTGCGCGGGGCGCCGTCGTCGTCCGGCTCGGAAAGCGCGACGCCCTCACCTTCGGACTGGTGCGCCGCCACCTCTGCTTCGGGCGCTGCCTCGCGTTGCGCGACAGCTTCGGAGATTTTGGCCTGGGGCTCCTGAGCTTGCGGCGCCTCCGGCTCCACGGCGGCGCTCGCCTCTTCGGGCGTGGCGGCCAGCGACCACACCGGCTCGGAGGCCCCGTTGACGACGTTCGTCTCCGTCTCGGCCATGATGAGTTCGCCGGTGTCCTCCGCGTGATCCGCTGACGGTTCGGCTTCGCTCTCGTCTGGGGCGGCCTCGCTCGCGGCCTCGGGCGAAGCCTGCTCCCCGTTTCCGCGGCGGCCCCTGCGGCCCCGGCGGCGGCGGCGGCGCGGACGCTTGGCTTCGCCCTCCGCAGTCGCGCCCGTCGTGGCCTCGGTCTCGCTGGCTTCGGCCGCCTTCTCGGCGTCGAATTCGGTTTCGCCTTCGGTTGGAATCGCTTCCTGCAGCACGGCGGGCCGTTCGCTGCCGCGTCCGCGCCGCCTGCGCCGGCGGCGACGTGGGCCTCCGCCGCGTTCGGCTTCCGCTTCGGCCTCGACCGGTTTTCCTTCGGCCGGACTTGCAACTTCGGCTTCTTCGCTCTGCACCAGCGCCGTCTCGGCGGTGACCGCGGTCTTGACGCGCTCCTGTGCGCCGCGCTGCTCGGTGCGCTCGATCTCGAAATTGCCGGCGGTGACTGTATCGCTGGGGTCGAAGACGATCGACATGCCGTAATCGGATTCGATGCGCATCAGTTCGCGGCGCTTCTGGTTCAGAGTGTAGACGGCCACATCCGCCGGCACGCGCACGCTGACGGCAGCGGCCTTCTGTTTCTGGCCTTCCTCTTCGAGAACGCGCAGCACGCGCAGCGCCGTCGATTCCACGGAGCGCACGATGCCCTGTCCGGCGCAATGCGGGCAGGGCACAGTCGAGCCCGCGATGACGCCAGCGCGCAAGCGTTGCCGCGACATCTCGAGCAGGCCGAACTGGCTGATCTTGCCGAGCTGCACGCGGGCACGATCGTTCCTGACCGCGTTGTGCAGACGCTTCTCGACGGCGCGGTCGTTGCGCGCATCCTCCATGTCGATGAAGTCGATGACGATGAGGCCTGCGAGGTCTCTGAGGCGCAATTGCCGGGCGACCTCGTCGGCGGCTTCGAGATTGGTCTTGTGGGCGGTGTCTTCGATATTGTGCTCGCGCGTGGCGCGGCCGGAATTGACGTCGATCGAAACCAGAGCCTCGGTCTGGTTGATGACGATATAGCCGCCGGATTTGAGGGTGACCGTGGGCTGGAACATCGCATCGAGCTGGGCTTCGATGTGGTGCTTGTGGAACAGCGGCACCGCCTCCTTGTACTGCTTTACGTTTTTGGCATGGCTGGGCATCAGCATGCGCATGAAGTCCTTGGCGTTGCGATAGCCGTCTTCGCCTTCGACCACGATCTCGGCGACGTCCTTGTTATAGAGGTCGCGGATGGCGCGCTTGACGAGGTCGCCTTCCTCATAGACGCAGGCCGGCGCGTTCGATTTGAGCGTCAGTTCGCGGATCGAATCCCACATGCGCAGCATGTATTCGTAGTCGCGCTTGATCTCCATCTTGGTGCGGTTGGCGCCGGCGGTGCGGATGATGAGCCCCATGCCTTCGGGCAGTTCGAGCGAGGCGGCAGCTCCCTTGAGGCGCTTGCGGTCGGTGGCGCTCGTGATCTTGCGGCTGATGCCGCCGCCGCGCGGCGTGTTGGGCATGAGCACGCAATAGCGGCCGGCCAGCGACAGATACGTGGTGAGTGCCGCGCCCTTGTTGCCGCGCTCCTCCTTGACCACCTGGACCAGCATCACCTGTCGCCGCTTGATGACCTCCTGGATCTTGTAGTGGCGCTTGCGCATCCAGCGCTGCGAGGGCCGCTTGGCGGTCAGCGGCTGGGCAGGGGCCTCGCCGTTGGCTTCCGCCGCCGCGACATTTTCTGTGGACAAGGATTCGGCGTCTGCATCGTCGTCGCTCAGATCGGCGGTGGCGTGCTCCTCGTCCTCCGGCGCGGCTTCGAACTCCTCGTCGTGCGCCGCCTCTTCGTCGTCGGCGTAGTCGCCGTCATGTTCTTCGGCTTCCTCGCGGTCTTCGTCGTCGCTCTCGGCGAGCTCGGCGGCGGCGCTTCTGGGCGCGGACACCGTGGCGGTTTCGACCGATTCGAATTCCTCGTCGGAGCGGCGCCGGGCTTCGGCTTCCTGTTCGGCGAGCAGCGCCTGCCGGTCGGCCACCGGGATCTGGTAGTAGTCCGGGTGGATTTCCGAGAACGCCAGGAAGCCCTGGCGGTTGCCGCCATATTCCACGAAGGCGGCCTGCAGCGACGGCTCCACGCGCGTCACTTTGGCGAGATAGATATTTCCTTTGAGCGGCCGCTTGGATGCGGCTTCGAAATCAAATTCCTCGACTTTCTGTCCGTCGAGAACGACCACCCGTGTTTCCTCCGGGTGGCTTGAATCGATGAGCATACGCTTGGGCATAAGAATTCTCCGAGCGTCGCCATGGCGCGCGGCCGTCCATGCGCGATCGCGCGTGGTGCGGGCGTGAGGGGGATGGCGGACGCATTGTGGGAAAGGGGGCACCGGCGCCTCGACATCCGCGGCGGTGCCGCGATGTCTGTTAGAGGGGGCCAGGCAGCATTGGTCATTTCAAATCACATATGCGACAGGCGGGGGCCGCCGGCCGGGAAGCCTGCCGTTTCGCCGCTGTCCTTATCCTGCGGCCGGCACCTTCTCTGGCCGGCGCTCCAGGCCCCGGCCAGCGGGCGGGACGAAGCCGCAGCGAGCGGCCCCTTTGGGCGCTCTGGAGCCTGCGGCGAAGCAGGAACAGAACCTTTTTAGGTATCAAGCAGGCATCCGGCAAGTACCGGGTCAGGATTCACTGTAAATTCCCTATATGCTAACGAAACGTAAATGGTTTACGGCGCAGCTTGGCCGGGACGAGGGATGAGGCGGTTGGCAGCTCCGATGTGGCGGACCTGGGCCATTGCGGTCGCGGCTGTGCTGTGGTGGGCGTCGGCCCCGGCTCTGGCCCAGCCCGTGGCCACGCCCCGGCCGAACCCGCTGCGCGCCGCCGCCGTCGGCCCGGATTCCATCCCCTCCCTGATCCGACGCCGGGAGGCCGCCCCGTCCCAGGGGGCCACCATCCAGGCTGCGCCGGCGCCGGCGAACCAGGCCATGCCGGTGGTGATCGACGCCCGCATCGGCGGGCACGCCGACCGCACCCGCTTCGTGGTCGAGCTTTCCGATCCGGTCCAGTTCCATGTCTTCACGCTGTCCAATCCCAACCGGCTGGTGATCGACATGCCCGAGGTGCTGTGGCGGCTCAAAGGCCCGCCGGTGCCGAAGGGCGAGGGCGCGGTCAGGAGCTATCGTTACGGCCTGTTCCGGCCCGGAAATTCGCGCTTCGTGATCGACCTCAACGAGCCGGTGCGGACGGCCGAGCCGATGGTGCTCCCGCCCGAGGACGGCTTCGGCTATAGGCTGGTGCTCGACCTCTTTCCGACCACTCAGACCGCCTTCGACACGACTGCCGGCTGGCCCGCCGACCTGAGGGCGCGCGAGCAGGCCGCCGCCGAGATGGCCTCGCTGGCGCCCCCGGCGCCGCCGGCCGGGTCGGGCGGGCACGCAACCACGCCCGCCACCGGGCCGGACGGGAAGGTCGTCGTCATCGATCCGGGCCATGGGGGCATCGATTCGGGCACCATCGGCGTCACCGGCGTGGAGGAGAAGAACGTCGTGCTCGATGTCGGCAAGCGGCTCGCCGCCGATCTGCGCGCGCGCGGATACACCGTTTATATGACGCGCGATACCGACGTCTTCGTTCCGCTGTTCAGCCGCGATCCCTTCGCGCACCGCCATCACGCCGATCTGTTCATCTCGCTGCACGCCGATTCCAATCCCGCTTCCGATGTGCATGGCGCCTCGATCTACACGCTGTCGGAGAAGGGCTCGGACAAAGAAGCCGCCGCGCTGGCGCGCAAGGAGAACCAGTCCGACATCATCGCCGGCATCGACCTGTCCGGCGACAATTACTCGGTGGCCTCGATCCTGATCGATCTGGCCCAGCGCGACACCATGAACCGCTCGTCCCGGTTCGCGACACGGGTCGTCCATGATCTTTCACGTGCCACGGACATTTTGTCGCCGGCTCCGCATCGCTCCGCCAATTTCGTGGTCCTGCGCTCGCCCGACGTGCCGGCCGTCCTGATCGAGCTCGGTTACCTTTCGAACAGCCGCGATGCCCGCCAAATGGCCACATCGGGCTGGCGAAACGGTGTCGCAGGCGCCATCGCCGAGGCCGTCGACCAGCAATTCGCACCCGCCGTGGCCAACAACGCCGGCGCGAATGTGGAGTGATCCATGTCCGCTGACGTGCTAAGAGACCAGCGCGGAGACGCTCTGCCGGCGCGCACCTCATGCCGGCGGACGAACGGCGCGTGAAAGGCTGCAGCGTATGAGGCGGCACGGCATCTGGACATATCTCGGCATCGGCGTCGGCGGCCTGGTGCTCATCGCCTTTCTGGTGCTCGGCGGCTACGTCTTCCTGATCAGCCGCGATCTTCCCAGCGTCGACACGCTCAGGAACTACACTCCACCCATCACCACCCGCGTCTACGCCTCCAACGGCACCGTGATCGGTGAATACGCGCGAGAGCGGCGCATCTTCGTGCCCATCAGCTTCGTGCCCAAGCTCGTCACCGGCGCCTTCCTCTCCGCCGAGGACAAGAATTTCTATTCCCATCCCGGCATCGATATCGGCGGCATTCTGCGCGCGGGCGTGAAAGACGTCTTCAACGTGATGCAGAACCGCCGGCTGCAGGGCGCCTCCACCATCACCCAGCAGGTGGCCAAGAACTTCCTGCTCAACAGCCAGGTGAAGTTCAGCCGCAAGATCCGCGAGGCGATCCTGGCGATCCGGATCGACGCCACCTATCCCAAGGACAAGATCCTAGAGCTCTATCTGAACGAGATCTTCCTCGGCCAGAATTCCTACGGCGTGGCCGCGGCGGCGCTCAATTATTTCGGCAAGTCGCTCGATCAGCTCACCATCGGCGAGGCCGCGTTCCTGGCCGCCCTGCCCAAGGCGCCCAGCAATTACGATCCGCGCTATCATCTCAAGGCCGCGACCGACCGGCGCAACTGGGTGATCGGTGAGATGCGGGACAACGGCTATATCACCCGCGCCCAGGCCAGGGACGCTATTGCCCAGCCGCTCGTCGCCCAGAGCCGCCCACTCGGCAGCCAGGCCGTAGACGCCGATTACTTCGTCGAAGAGGTTCGTCGCGTCCTCTACGACAAATATGGCGAGCACGACCTCTACGATGCCGGCCTGCAGGTGCGCGCGACGCTTGACACGCGGCTGCAGAACTTCGCCGTCAATGCCTTGCGCACGGGTCTTGTGCGCTACGACCGCCGCCATGGCTGGCGCGGTGCCATCAGCCAGATCGACGTCGACGGCGATTGGCGGAGCGCGCTCAAGAAAGCCGGCAACCGGTCCGGTATCGAGACCTGGCAGGTGGCCGTCGTGCTGGGTTACGGGGACAGCGAATCGGTCAGGATCGGCCTCGACGACGGCTCGACCGGCACCATTCCATTCGAGCGGCTCAAATGGGCGCGCAAGGAGTTGAAGGACGGCTATGTCGGCGCCACGCCGACGAGGCCCGAGCAGGTCGTCAAGCCGGGCGACGTCATCTATGTCGAGAAGAGCGATCAGCCGGACGACATCAACATCTACGGCCTGCGCCAGGTGCCCGAGGTCAACGGTGCCATCGTCGCGATGGACCCGCATACCGGCCGCGTCTTGGCGATGTCCGGCGGCTTCAGCTATGCCTCAAGCCAGTTCGACCGCGCCATGCAGGCGATGCGCCAGCCTGGCTCCTCGTTCAAACCATTCGTCTATGCAGCGGCGCTGGAGAATGGCTACACGCCGTCGAGCCGGGTGCTCGATGCGCCGGTGGCGCTTCCGCAAGGGCCCGGCCTGCCGCTGTGGACGCCCAGGAATTTCGAGCACGATTATCTCGGCCTGACGACGCTCAGGCGCGGTCTCGAATTGTCGCGCAACCTGATGACCATACGGCTTGCCAGCGATATCGGAATGGACAAGGTGGTGCCGGTCGCCGAGCGCTTCGGCATTTACGACAAGATGGAGCCCTATCTGTCGAACGCGATCGGCGCCGACGAGACCACGCTGATGCGCATGACCACAGGCTATTCGGAGTTCGTCAATGGCGGCAAGAAGATCACCGCGACCCTGATCGACCGCGTGCAGGACCGCAATGGCACGACGATCTATCGCCACGACAATCGCGCCTGCTCGGACTGCGACGGGCCATGGCACGATCAGGCCGAGCCGCTGCTGCCCGACAACCGGCAGCAGATCCTCGATCCCCAGACCGCCTATCAGATCGTGCACATACTCGAAGGCGTGGTGCAGAGCGGCACCGGCGTCGCCGTCAGGGTGGTGGGCAAGCCGCTGGCCGGCAAGACCGGCACATCCAACGACGCCAAGGACACCTGGTTCATCGGCTTCTCGCCCGATCTGGCCTGCGGCGTCTTTGTGGGCTTCGACAATCCCCGCACGCTGGGCAAGCACGAGCAGGGCGCGACGGTCGCCGCCCCCATCTTCCGCGACTTCATGGAAGGGGCCCTTCAGAACGCGCTGCCGACGCCGTTCCGCGTGCCGCCGGGCATCGACTTCGTCCCCGTCGACCACGTGACCGGCCTTCCGGTCCCGGCCGGCACGACCGGCTCGATCATGGAAGCGTTCAAGGCCGGAACTGAGCCGACGCTCGCCAGCCTCGACGCCAGCAATCCCGGTCAGCAGCAGCCGCGGAATCAGAAGCCGGCCGTCAGCGTCGGCCAGGGCACCGGCGGGCTCTACTAAGACCCTTTACAATCGCGGCGGCCACGATCATATCGGGCGGCATCGCGAGGAATCTGTCATGCGCCCCGAAATCGAACGCAGCGTCGATGAGATCAGGCAGGCCATCGGCCTGCTGAGGAGGCATCTTTGACTGGGACAACGCGCTCAGACACCTCGACGAACTGAACGCCAAAGCCGAAGACGCATCGATCTGGAACGATCCGGCCCGCGCCCAGGCGTTGATGCGCGAGCGCCAGCGCCTCGACGAGGCCCTCGCCGGCGTCCGCTCGCTGGAACGCGAACTTGCCGATGCCGAAGGCCTGATCGAACTGGCCGAGGCCGACCACGATGCCGCCATGGTCGCCGATGGCGAGGCCAGCATCGCCGGGCTCCATGCGCGCGCCGATACGCTCAGGCTGGAATCCATGCTGTCGGGCGAAGCCGACGCCAACGACACCTATCTCGAAGTTCACGCCGGCGCCGGCGGCACCGAAAGCCAGGACTGGGCCGAGATGCTGATGCGCATGTACACGCGCTGGGCCGAGCGCCACGGCTACAAGATCGAATATCTCGAAGAGAGCGAAGGCGAGGGCGCCGGGATCAAATCGGCGACCATCCTTGTCAAGGGCCACAACGCCTATGGCTGGCTGAAGACCGAGGCCGGCGTCCATCGCCTGGTGCGCATCTCGCCCTATGACGCCAATGCGCGGCGCCACACCAGCTTCGCCAGCGTCACAGTCTATCCGGTGATCGACCAGACAATCGAGATCGACATTCCGGAGAAAGAGGTGCGCACCGACACCTATCGCGCCTCAGGCGCGGGCGGCCAGCACGTCAACAAGACCGAAAGCGCGGTGCGCATCACCCATCTGCCGACCGGCATCGCCGTGCAATGCCAGACCGAAAAATCGCAACACCAGAACCGCGCCATCTGCTGGGACATGCTGCGCTCGCGGCTCTACGAGCTCGAGCTGGAGAAGAAGGAGGCCGAAACCGCCGCCCATGTGGGCGAGAAGACGGACATCGGCTGGGGCCACCAGATCCGCTCCTATGTGCTGCAGCCCTATCAGCTGGTGAAGGATCTGCGCACCGGGGTCGAAATCCGCGAGCCGGGCCGCGTGCTCGACGGCGACCTCGATGCCTTCATGGCTGCGGCATTGGCGCAAGCAATCGGCGGCAAGCCGGCGCAACCGGTTTCGGATTTGGATTAGACGCGGGCCCGCGTGATCAGCCGCCGCTCTTGAGCGGCGCGACCGTGGCGACCGGAGCAGCCGCAGGGGGCCTGCGCGCCGCCAGCATCTCGGCATGCTTGGCCGGCGTGGCCTGCGTCGCCGGCGCTGCCTGGGCGGACGCGGGTACCGCCGGAGCCGGCTTGGGAGCCTTGTCCGCGCCCAGCTTGTGTTCCTCAGCCGAGGGGATTGTCCGAGTGCCGGCAATTGCCTTCGAAGAAGGCGCCGACCTCCACCGCGAAGGCTTCGTGCAGGATGTTGCCTTCGACATGGCTTGTCGCCGCCAGCAGAACCTTGCGTGCGCGGATGCTGCCCTGGATACGGCCGCGCACGATCACGTCGTCGGCCACCACCTCGCCATTGATGAAGGCAGCTTCGCCGATCACCAGACCGGAACTGTAGACGTCGCCGTCCACGCGGCCATCGATCTGGATGTCGCCGCTTGAGGTCAGCGTGCCGTTCACGACAAGATCGGCGCTGATCAGGGACGGCGCCGAGGTGGCGCGCATCGTGCGCTTGACCGGACTGGCTTGCGCACCGGCCGGCGGGGCCGCAGCGGGAGCCGCCGGCTGCTCTGGATTCTTACTCTTACTGGAGAACATGGCGCCCAGCCTCGATGAATTTGCTCGGATCCCTTGCCGCCTCGCCCACCCGCACCTCGTAGTGGACGTGCGGTCCGGTGCTCCGCCCCGTCGACCCGAGCTTCCCGATGGGCGTGCCTTTTTGCACCTTAGCGCCGACTTTCACCAAGATCGATGACATATGGCCGTAACGCGTGTGAATTCCGAAACCATGGTCAATTTCCACCATCTTTCCGTAGCCCTCGCGGCGGCCGGCGAAGACCACAGTGCCGGGCGCCGTAGCATCGATAACGGCTCCCCAGGGCCCTCCGAAGTCGAGCCCCGGATGAAAGCCGACGCGATGGGTGAAAGGATCAACCCGCGGACCATAATCGCTGGTTAATTCGAACGCACTTCCGTGCACGGGGGCCGACAGCGGCACATGGCGGAAGGCCGCGAACAGGTCGTTGAGTTCCGTCACATGGGCGCTGGCGTCGGCATAGGCGGTGGTGAAGCTCTGATCGGCGATCCCGTCGATATGATAGGCGCTGATGGGGACGAAGGGTCCGCCCTGGCCGGCGTCACTTTCAGCCTCGAAGGTGCTGGGCTTCATGCCGACCGTTCGCAGCACCTTGTCGATGTGGCTGATCCGATTGGTGATTTCGCTGTCCGCGAGCGTCACGAGCCCGGTTTCCGAGCGGCTCATCGCGTTCAGGCGCCGGGTCTGTGTGCGCAGCATGCGAAAGGCCGGCAGGGCCGCGATCTTGCCGGGCGCCGGCGCGGCCGGCTTGGAGGGGAAGAAGAAGGAGGCGATCGCGCCGAAGGTCCCGTCGAGGAAGCTGGCCTTGGTGGCGCCGGTGGGCCGGGTGGTGCGGGGCTGGGCGGCCGGCGCCTCAGGCATGATGCCGATTTCGGAGTCCGCCTGGTCCGCGGCGCTGCTGCCGGCCTGATCCGGCGGCTGGGACGCGGCCGCGCTGCCGTCGCTGTCGGCGGCGGTGGCGCTTACCGGCGCGGCGCCCTTGTCGGGGAAGCCCCTCGGCAGCGAACCGCGGCCTCTGAGGTCGGCAAGGGCGGTATCGACCGCATGTTTGCGGCCGAGCAGGCCGGCCATCGTGCGTTGCTTGATCTCGAGCTGATCGGCGGTCGACTTGAAGGTGTCCTCTGCGGAGACCAGCGCGCCGTTGAGCTCGTCATAGGAGGTTTGCAAGTTCGCCAGACGGTTCTCGTAGGCAGATTGCATCTGCTGGTAGCGGTGATCCTTGGCGGCGATGATCCGGTCCTTGAAGATCACATTGACCGAGGCGAACGCGATCCAGCCCAGGAAGATCAGGATGAGCCCCGCCATGGTGGCCTGCAGCGTCGGACCGAAGGTGAAGAACTGAACCCGGCCGTCGCTCCGGATGTAAATCTGCCTTTCCGGAAATGTCGCATGAAGCCACGCCCACGTCCGCTCCATGCGCGTTGCCGCCATTTCGGGAATTCCCCTCTTGGCGCGCGCTGCGCCAACTCCAGCCGACGAAATTTCACCCAATTGTGAGCGTCTGTTCAAGGCTCGGACCCGAAAAAAGTGGGTTGCAGTAAATGCGGCCGGTTGGTGGCCCCTCGCATTCAAATCAATTTCGCTGCCGTCAAAACCTCGTCGACATGACCCGGCACCTTGACCTTGCGCCAGACTTGAACGATCCGGCCCTTGGCGTCAATCAAGAAAGTCGCGCGATCCATTCCCATATATTTTCGGCCATACAGGGTTTTCTCTACCCAAACTCCGTAATCCTGCGCGGTTTTGAGTTCCGGATCAGAGGCGAGCGTGATCTTCAGTTTGTGTTTGTTCTTGAATTTGTCGTGGGAGGCAACGCTATCCTTGGAGATACCGACGACGGCCACGCCGGCGGCCCGGAACTTTCTGACCGCTGCAGAGAAGCCGATGGCCTCGGTGGTGCAACCCGAGGTGTTGTCCTTGGGGTAGAAATAGAGGACGAAGGGTTGGCCCGCGAGTGCGGCGCTGGAGATCTCGCCGCCGCCGTCGGTGGCCATCTTGAAGGCCGGGGCCCTGTCGCCCGCCTTGAGGTCCTGAGACGCGTTCGCGGTGACCATGAGCACTCCAGGAGCTGGATCGTTGGGTCGGCGGGTCTGGGCCCGGCGGATTGCGGTTCGGACTGGCGTTTAGCGGAAAATACCGTTAGGCGATAAGCTGATGTGCGGTCCGGCGCAAGGGCTTGGGCCGCAGCGACACGACAGGTTCGCCGGGCTCGGGCCCCGGGCGTCGGTGTTGCCAGACAGGAAGCATTCCTTTTGAACGAGACCGCTTGGAAGCATCAGCATGTGCGGCGGCTTGGCCTGGCCGCTATCGCCTTGGTTGTGGCGGCCATGTTTTTCGCGCTCGGCGGTCTGACGCGTCTGTTGATGGGGCCTGTGTCGCTGGGGCCGTTCGCCGGCACGCTCGGCAACGCGATTTCCTCGGCGCTGCCGGGGCTCACCATCCGCTTCGACCGGGCGGCGCTGCAATGGTCGCGCGACGAGGACCGGGTCAATCTCAGGATCGTCGGCGCCCGTGTCTTCGACCGCAGCCAGCGGATCATCGCCCAGGCGCCCGAAGCCGAGGTCGATCTGGCCGCCGGGCCGTTGCTCACCGGCAAGATCGTCGTGCAACAGATTGCCCTGGTGGGCGTCCAGCTGACGCTGGTGCACACGGTGGACGGCGCGCTTCACCTCGGCGTCGAAGGCGATCGCGGACAGAGCGACGTGATCGAGCGGCTGCGTCAGGCGCTGTTGTCGTCCGGCAGCGGTTCGTCGCTCAAAAGCTTCGCCGTGCGCCAGGCGCGGCTCGCCTTTCTCGATGAGCGCACAGGTCTCTTCGTGGTGGCGCCGCAGGCGAGCCTGCAGATTTCGAAAGACTCATCGCGCGCCAATTCCGGTACCATCGTTGCCGCCGTCGACGCCGACATCGAGATTTCCGGCCACCGCGCCCATCTCGTGGCCGATCTGAAATTGCCCGGCAACGCCCAGACCGTCGACGGCGACGTCAGTATCACCGGCCTCGACATCAATGCACTGGGTGAGAACGCCAAGGCGCTGGTCTTTCTCAAGCCCTATGCGCTCAAGGCCGACATCACGGGCTCCTTCGTTCTCGACCGCGGCAGCACGCGGCTGCGCTATGCCGATTTCGGTATCGGCGCCACTGGCCTCGTCTCCGGTCTCAAGCGTCCGGTGCACGTCAAATCGCTGAGACTTGTGGGCCGCTACGACGGCCTGACCGGCCGCCTCCTGATCGACGATGGCACGCTGGCGGGCACCGAAGCGCGCGCGCATCTGACGGGCTCGGGCAATCTCGCCTTCAATTCGGCCGGCGGGCTCGAAAAGGGCAGCGTCGACCTCACGCTCGACAAGATCGCCGTCAACATGCCAGGCGTAATGGAGCGCGCCACCACGTTGACGCGGATCGCCTTGCGCGCCTCCTACACGCCGGCTTCGGGCGAGATCGCGATCAACAAGCTGCTGGTGTCCGGCGGGCCGCTGTCGGCGCAGCTGTCGGGCGACGTCATGCTGTCGCCGGGGCAGGCGCCGGCGATCGACGTCAGCGGCCGGATCGAGACCATGGACGTGCGCGATCTGCTGAAATACTGGCCGCTGCAATTGGCCCAAGGTACCCGCGAATGGATCGATCAGAATGTCGCGGCCGGAAGCATCGGTCCGATCGTCCTGAAGACGGACGTCGCCGCCGGCGCCCTGGACGCGGCCGTCCTGCCGAACAATGCGGTGACGCTGAGCTTCCCCGTCCAGAACGCGACCATCACCTTTCTCGATGGTCTGACACCGCTGACCGAGGTCGACGGCGACTGCACGCTGAGCGGCAACAGCTTCACCGCCGATGTCGATTCGGCGAAGGTGGGCCCGCTCGCCGTCAGCGGCGGCAAGGTGGACATTCCGAGATTCGATGTTGCCGCCTCGCCCGGGGACATCGCCGCCCATGTCGACGGCAGTCTTAGCGACGTGCTGACGCTGATCGACATGAAGCCGCTGCGATATCCCTCGCGCTTTCATATCGGCAGCGGCGATACCAAGGGCCAGGCGTCGATCGACCTGAAATTCCGCGTGCCGATGGTGAAGGACCTCAGCATCGACGATGTCGGGATCGCCATCACCGGCCATGTCGACGGTCTGGCGCTTGCCGTCGGCGATCACAACATTACCGGGGGCACCGCCGATCTGACGATCGACAATTCCAGCCTGCG
The DNA here is from genome assembly GCA_963775165.1 of uncultured Pseudomonadota bacterium. GTDB lineage: Bacteria > Pseudomonadota > Alphaproteobacteria > Micropepsales > Micropepsaceae > Rhizomicrobium. The sequence continues at coordinate 169,370 of CAVZHX010000001.1, forward strand.
TGTCGCCGGCAAGGTGCAGCTGTCGGGCGTCGATCTCGACGTCGCCTGGAACGAAGCTTTCAAGGGCGACGATCCCGTCACCACGCATATCACGGCGCGAGGCGTGCTCGACGATGCCGCGCGCGAAAGGCTCGATTTCCATTCGGGCTCCTTCCTCAAGGGCCCGGTCAATGTTCGGGCCTCCCTCGAAGGCCATCGCGGCGACATCGCCAGCGCGAGCATGGACATGGCGCTGGCGCCGGCGACGGTGACGCTCGATCTGATCAATTACCGCAAGCCGCCGGGCGTGGCCGCCGATGTGCATGTGACGGTGCATTTCGTCGACGGCGCGATCACGAGCGAGGACCTGGCGCTCAGCGGTCCTGGTCTGATGGCGCACGGGACGGCCAGTTTCGGGCCCAAGGGTGCGTTGCAGAGATTGGATTTTCCGGTCGTCAGGGCCGGTCCCAAGAACGATTTCGCGCTGCTCATGACGGAGACGCCGGCGAACGGACTGAACGTCGCCGTGAGGGGGAGTTCGGTTGACGGCACGGGGCTCGGCCGCACCGATCTCGACGCAGGCAAATCGCAAGCCGCACCGGCGCCGGGGACCGAACCCTTCCGCATCGATGCCAAGCTCGATCGAGTGGCGCTGCGCAGCGGCGTGACGCTGGCACCATTTGCGCTCTCCGTCTCGGGCGCCGGCGACCGGCCGCGAACGCTGGCGCTTTCGGCCATGCTGTCCAAGACGGCCCAGCTCACCGGCGATCTCACCGACGAGAACGGCGAACGCACGATCCACCTTGGAACCAACGATGCCGGCCTGTTGCTGCGCGGGTTGTTCGGCTTCAACTCGATACGGGGCGGCAAGCTCGATCTCACCGCGGCGCTGTCGCCCACGCCGACGAAGGCGGAAATCGCCGACAAGAAGCCACCGGATTATCGCGGCAAGGTCTTGATCCGCAATTTCACCGTCGTCAACCAGCCGTTCCTGACGCGGCTGTTCTCTGCCGGCTCGCTGGGCGGGCTGAGCGACCTGTTGCAGGGCAAGGGCATTGAGGTCGACCAGCTCGACGCGCCCTTCAGCATGCATGCCGGCGTGCTCGACATCCACGATGCGCGGGCGAGCGGGCCCTCCATCGGCATCACCGCCGACGGCTATCTCGACCGGCGCAACAACAAGCTGGCGCTCGAAGGCGCGCTGGCTCCGCTCTACGGCCTCAACAGTGTGCTCGGCGCCATCCCCCTGATCGGCGATGTCCTGGTCTCCAAGAAAGGCGAGGGCATCATCGGCATGAGCTACAGCGTCAGCGGCGATGCCGACGAGCCGAAGGTTGCCGTTAATCCGCTGTCGGTGCTGACGCCGGGGATTCTGCGCCGTATCTTCGAGGGCACGCCCAAGGCGCCGGCCACCGCCGCCGCTGAGGCCGGCAGCGGTGCCAAGAGCGCGCCCACACAGTCGTCTGGCGCCGAGAAACCGGATGCCAAGCCACCGCCGGCCTCTGCCGCGCCGCCGGCGGCTTCGACGAATCCGCCGGCGGATCCGCCGTCGCCCCCGAGCAAGCAGGCGTCGGATGGGGCTCCGGCGCGGCAGGCCGGGCCCTAGTTGAAGGCGTAGTCGAACCTTACACCGATGACGTTCTCATCCTGATTCTTGACTGTCGTGTTGGCGCCGGGCGACGTCGCGAAAACGTTCGCCGTATCGCCGTTACTCCGGTGGTCGTAGGTCAACGACGAGACCAGGCGGTTCGGAACGATCTGGTAGTTCAGCGCCGCGCCGAAACCCGTTGCATCGCCTAGCCGGACGACGTGGCCGAGGCCGCTGGTTTGGCTGAAGACCGTGTCGTCCGGCCTGAACGAGTGACGGACATTGGCGTTGAGCGAAAATCTGTCCCCGAACCTGGTTTGGGTATAGAGCCCCAGCGTGTAGGTCCATGACGGGTCGACGCTGGTGGACATCAGCGAGACGGGATTGAGGACCTTGCGCGCGCCCTTGTGGTCCGCGTCGAACCGGCCCATGATTGTGAAGTCCTGCATTGTCCTGCTGAGTGCGACACCGGTGTGGAACTCCGTTCCGCCGCGCCCGACCGTTCCGTCCATTGTCGCAGTGGACGCGCGGGCATCGAACATGTCAGGACTGTAGGAGGCGCCGAAATCGAGATTGACCGGGGCAGAGCGTTGGTCGATCGCGCGCCACGTAATCCCGAATTTCGGGTCCGAGAAGCCGTCGCGATGCCGCGTCAGCATGCTTCCGCTAGCAAGGTCGCTTTCGGTACGCGCGAGCGGCACGTATGTGATCGCGCCGTCGAGAGACAGGTCATCCGTCAATCCGTAGCTGAATGTCTGCGTGAGGTCGTTTGCCCGCTGGCCGACTGTTGAAATCAGGGCGCCCGACGAGTCGTACGTATTGTGGCTTCCGGTTCCGTAGGAATAGGAGGTGGAACCAAGAAGCTGTCCCTCCAACGGCAGGTTGGCCGGATCGGAGAGAATGCGTTGCGGTTGTGGCGTGACGCCGAACGCAAGGGCTTTGGCAGGGGCAAGGGCAATAACGATGGCAGCAAGCCATCTCCACGAAGGGGTGCACATGTGCGAAATGCTCCGAAGCGTATACCCCGCTCCGGAAACGAACATACGCGCTATCTGATTTCACCGTCCCGTCGCCGGGATTTATTCGGCGTAATTCGGATCACTCGTTCATTGAGAACGGTAACAATGTGTGAAGGAACTTAGACCGGGCGGACCAGAACGTGCTTCTTCCGGCCGGCGGAAATCTTGATGACGCCGTCCGCGTTCGCGTCTCTGGCGGTGACGGTGGCTTTCGGGTCGCTTACCGGACTGTCGTTGATCCGAAGGCCATTGTTCGCGATGAGCTTGCGCGCCTCGCTGTTGGACGCGGTGACCGCCGCTTTCACGGCGAGCGTCAGAACACCCAGCGGGAACTCGCTCGAAGGAATCTCGATCGTCGGCAGCGCTTCGCCGATGGCGCCTTCCTCGAAGGTGCGCCGCGCGGTTTCGGCGGCGGCGTCGGCGGCGGCGCGGCCGTGCAGCATCGCCGTGGCTTCGGTGGCGAGCATCTTCTTGGCCTCGTTGATCTCACTGCCCTGCAATGCTTCGAGGCGGGCGATCTCGGCTTCGGGAAGATCGGTGAACATGCGCAGGAAGCGGCCGACGTCGCCGTCCTCGGTGTTGCGCCAGAACTGCCAATATTGATAGGGCGAGCACAGATCGGCGTTGAGCCAGACCGCGCCGGCCACCGTCTTTCCCATCTTGGCGCCCGAGGCGGTGGTGATCAGCGGCGTGGTCAGCCCGAAGAGCTCGATGCTCTCCACGCGGCGGCCCAGATCGATGCCCGAGACGATGTTGCCCCACTGGTCCGAGCCGCTCGATTGCAGGCGGCAGCCATAGCGCCGGTACAGCTCGACGAAATCATAGGCCTGCATGATCAAGTAGTTGAATTCGAGGAAGCGACAGCGGCTGCTCGCGTTCGAGCCGGAGCTTGACGCTGTCCATCGTCAGCATGCGGTTGACGGAGAAATGGCGGCCATAGTCGCGCAGGAAGGGAATGTATTCGAGCCTGTCGAGCCATTCGGCATTGTCGACCATGATGGCGTCGGACGGCCCGTCGCCGAATTTCAGCAGATGGCGGATGCCGGACAGGATCGAGGCCTTGTTGGCGTCGATCTGTTCGGGCGTGAGCAGGCGGCGCATCTCGTCCTTGCCGGAGGGATCGCCGACCTTGGTGGTGCCGCCGCCCATGAGCAGGATCGGCCGGTGGCCCGCCTGCTGCAGCCGGCGCAGCGTCATCAGTTGCACCAGATGGCCGACATGCAGGCTGGGCGCGGTGCAGTCGAAGCCGATATAGGCGGTCACGCGCTCCTTCGCGAACAGCGCGTCCAGGTCCTCGGGCGTCCGTGCAGTCGTAATAATGCCCGCGCGCCACGAAATTGCGCAGGAATTCGGACTTGAAACGGGACTTGGCGCCGGTCATTGCTATGCTCTGAATCGGAAGCTGTGACGGGAAAAGGGCTGGTGTTTAGCACGAATGGCCGAAATTCTTAAAGTCATTGGCCTGATGAGCGGCACCTCGCTCGACGGCGTCGACGCGGCTCTGCTTGAAACCGACGGCGAGGCCGTGGTCCGCCCGGCATGGCGCTGACCTTGCCCTACGATCCCGAGACTGCGTGCGCTGCTGCGCGCGCGCTATCGAGGAAGCACGACGCGTGGCCGGCCGAGGGCGCCCGTACCCCAGGCCATCCGCGAGGCCGAACGGCTGATCACCGAAGCCCATGCCGAGGCGGTGACGCGCTGCTCAAAGCCGAATCGACCCGGGCGGCGTGCGCCTGATCGGCTTTCACGGCCAGACCATCCTGCACCGGCCCGGAGAGCGCCGCACCTGGCAGATCGGCGACGGCGCGGTACTGGCGCGGCTGACCGGCATCGGTGGTCAACGATTTTCGCTAGCGCCGATGTGGCGGCGGGCGGGCAGGGCGCGCCCTTCGTGCCGCTCTATCACGCGGCCCTGGTGCGCGCGGCCAAGGACCTCGAACTGCCGGTCGCGGTGGTCAATATCGGCGGCGTCGCCAACGTCACCTATGTCGGCCGCGCCACGCTTCTGGCGTTCGATACCGGACCGGGCAATGCGCCGCTCGACGACTGGATGCATGCGCCACACCGGACAGGCGCTCGATCGCGACGCGGCGCTGGCGAAGCGCGGCCGCATCCATGAGGACATCGTGGCGGCGATGCTGGCCAATCCCTATTTTCGAGCGCCGCCGCCCAAATCGCTCGACCGGCTCGATTTCGGCATTGCGATGCGGTGGAGGGGCTTTCGCCCGAAGACGGCGCTGCGACGCTCGCCGCCTTCACGGCGGCCTCGATCGCGCGTGCGCGCCGATCATTTCCCCGAAGCCGTCACGGCGCTGGATCGTCTGCGGCGGCGGCCGCCACAATCCGATGCTCATGGATGAGTTGAAAACGCGCGCGGGCGCGAAGATTCTGACGGCGGAGGATTCGGGCTGGCGCGGCGATTTCCTGGAAGCCGAAGCCTTCGCCTATCTGGCCGTGCGTTCGCTGAAGGGCTTGCCGCTCAGCCTGCCGTCGACCACCGGCGTGCCGGCGCCGATGCCGGGCGGGCAATTGCACCGCGCGCGCCGCTAGCGCATCGGGATTCCTTCGGAATCACCGCGACGCTCTGAATTCTTGATTGACCGCAACTTTCCGCGGGCAACCGGTTCCCACTTGCCCGCACGTTGCTCTAGCGCTCAGCCCTTCTCGGTAGCTGGCACGCCCATGGTCTTGGCGACATAGTCCTGCACCACTTCCAGCACATCGCCTTCGTGCTTGTCGAAGAAGTGGTTGGCGCCTTCGATCTTCGAATAGGTGATCGCGATGCCCTTCTGCGCCGTGAGCCGGTCCACCAGCTTCTGCACGTCAGGTTCGGGCACGACCTGATCGCGGGTGCCATGCACGATCAATCCGCTCGCCGGGCAGGGCGCCAGGAAGGCGAAGTCGTACATGCTTGCGGGCGGGGCGATGGAGATGAAGCCGGTGATCTCGGGCCGGCGCATCAAGAGCTGCATGCCGATCCAGGCGCCGAAGGATATCCCGCACACCCAGACGAAGGAGGGATTGGGATAAAGCGTGTTCATCCAGTCGAGCACGGCGGCGGCATCGGAAAGCTCGCCGGCGCCGGAGTCGAAGGTGCCCTGGCTGCGGCCCACGCCGCGGAAATTGAAGCGCACCGTGGTGCAGCCCAGCCGGTGGAACATGTGGAACAGGTCGTAGACCAGCGGATTGTTCATGGTGCCGCCGAACTGGGGATGGGAATGCAGCACCAGCGCCATGGGCGCGCCCGGCGCCTTTTGGCGCTGGTAGCGGGCTTCGATGCGTCCGGCAGGACCGGGAAGAATAATGTCAGGCATGGAGGGCTGCTCTTTGCGGTTCGGGGGCGGGCGGCAGTGAGCCGGGACGGTACACAGGAATACTGAGCTCTGCGCTATGGTTTCCGGAGTCGGGGGCTATGGAAATAATCTCTTTGTTTCCATGTATTACATACAGACCCCGGTTTGTCCCGGTCAATTCTTGACCAACGTACTCGGGAATTATATATCCGGGTCGTGACACGTCCGGCCTCGGGCCGGGTGGGAGCCGTTTCTACACCGAAGCGACCCCCGAAAAGCAAGCCCGAATTGCCGAGTGGCGGCATCTGACGGGCCTGCCAAGGAGGCGATCATGAGGCTGAGCACGAAAGGCCGCTATGCCGTGATGGCAATGGCCGATCTCGCCGCGCACGAGGGCGGGGCGCGACCCGTCTCGCTGGCGGAGATCGCCAAGCGCCAGGAAATCTCGCTGTCCTATCTGGAACAGCTATTCGCCAAGCTCCGCCGCGGCGGGCTGGTGAAGAGCGTGCGCGGGCCGGGCGGCGGCTACCGGCTCAGCCGGGGCTCTGCGGACGTGCGGATCGCCGACATTATCCTGGCGGTCGACGAGCCGATCACGGCCACCCGCTGCCGCGAGGGCAGCCCCAAGGGTTGCACCGGCACCACCGGGCGCTGCGTCACCCACGATCTGTGGGAGGAGCTCGGCCGTCATATTCATGTGTTCCTGGCTTCTGTGTCGCTGGCCGATGTGGTGGAGCAGCGGGTGCTGGGCCGGGCGCACGGGCGCGATGCCGGGCCGGCAGACGCCATCCGCTCCGACGGCGAGGCCGAACGCGACGGCGCAAGGGCGGTGGCGTGAGTTTGGCCGGATGGACATGATTTATCTCGATCACAATGCAAGCGCGCCGCTCCGGCCCGAGGCGAAGGCCGCGATGGAGGCCGCGCTGGCCGTGCAGGCCAATCCGTCCTCGGTCCACACCGCCGGCCGCCGCGCCCGCGCGACCATCGAAGCCGCCCGCGAACAGGTGGCGAGCACTCGCGGGCGTGGCCGCGGACAAAGTGATCTTCACCAGCGGCGGCAGCGAAGCCGATTGGCTCGCCATGGCCGGCGCGGTCGCGGGCGCGCTGGAAGCCGAGGCCCGCATCACGCGGCTGTTCGTGTCCGCCATCGAGCACGATGCCGTTCGCGCCAATGCCGCCGCGCTGGCCGATCGCGTGGCGGGCCTGCGCGTCGAGACCGTTCCGGTCACGGCCGATGGCGTTGTCGATTTGCGTGTGCTGCGCACGGCATTGCGCGAAGGCAAGGGCCGGGCCTTCGTCGCCGTGATGGCCGCCAACAACGAGACCGGCGTGATCCAGCCGATTGCCGAGGTGGCGGACGCCGCGCGCGAAGTTGGCGCGTTGCTGCTGGTCGATGCGATCCAGGCGGCGGGCAAGATCGAGCTGGCACCCTTCGCGGCCGCGGCCGATTACATGACGCTGTCGGCGCACAAGCTCGGCGGCCCGCAGGGCGTCGGGCGCGCTGATCGTGAAGGACGGCGCACCGTTGTCGGCGCAGATTCTGGGCGGCGGGCAGGAGAAGCGCTTGCGCGCCGGCACCGAGAACGTGGCCGGCATCGCCGGCTTCGGCGCCGCGGCCGCCGCCGCGGGCGAAGACCGGGCGCCGCTTGCGCATCTGCGCGACGATTTCGAGCGCGAATTGAACTCCGTTATTCCCGACACCGTGAGCTTCGGCGCGCAGGCGCCGCGCCTTCCCAACACCTCCAATTTCGCCGTGCCGGGAATTGCAGCGGATACGGCGATGATCGCCTTGGACCTTGAGGGCGTGATGGTGAGCTCGGGCGCGGCGTGCTCGTCGGGCAAGGTCGCACGCTCGCATGTGCTGGAAGCCATGGGCATCGACGAGACGCTGGGGCGCGGGGCGCTGCGGGTCAGCTTCGGCTGGAACTCGGCCGAGAGCGACGGCGCCGCCGCCATCGCCGCATTGACGAAATTCGTGGCCCGCGCGCGTGCGCGCGCCGCGGCGTGAGAGAGGCGCCCATGTCAGCCGTCGAAACCACCAAGGAACAGGTCAGGGCGCTGGCCGAGAAGTACAAATACGGCTTCGTCACCGATATCGAGATGGAGCGCGCGCCCAGGGGCCTCACCGAAGACACGGTCGCCTTCATCTCGGCCAAGAAGGGCGAGCCGGAATGGATGCTGGAATGGCGGCTGGGCGCCTATCGCCGCTGGCGCCAGATGACCGAGCCGAATTGGGCCCGCGTCCATTATCCCAAGATCGATTACGAGAACGCCTATTATTACGCGGCGCCCAAATCGAGCACCGACAGACCCACGAGCCTGGACGAGGTCGATCCCAAGCTGCTCGAGACCTACACCAAGCTCGGCATTCCGCTGTCGGAGCAGATGGTGCTGGCGGGCGTGGCGGTGGACGCGGTGTTCGATTCGGTGTCGGTGGCGACCACCTTCAAGGAGACGCTGAACAAGGCCGGCGTGATCTTCTGCCCGATCTCCGAAGCGATCCGCGATTATCCCGATCTGGTGAGGAAATATCTGGGCAGCGTGGTGCCGGTGAGCGACAATTTCTTCGCCACGCTCAATTCGGCCGTGTTCTCCGACGGCAGCTTCGTCTATGTGCCCAAGGGCGTGCGCTGCCCGATGGAGCTTTCCACCTATTTCCGCATCAACGCCAGCGAGACCGGCCAATTCGAACGCACGCTGATCATCGCCGACGAAGGCTCCTACGTGAGCTATCTCGAAGGCTGCACCGCGCCCAAGCGCGACGAGAACCAGTTGCACGCCGCCGTGGTCGAACTGGTGGCACTGGACGGCGCCGAGATCAAATATTCGACGGTGCAGAACTGGTATCCCGGCGACGAGGAGGGCAAAGGCGGCATCTACAATTTCGTCACCAAGCGCGGCGATTGCCGGGGCAGGGATTCGAAGATTTCGTGGACACAGGTGGAAACCGGTTCGGCCATCACCTGGAAATATCCGTCCTGCATTTTGCGCGGCGACAATTCGGTGGGCGAGTTCTACTCCATCGCCATCGCCAATCATTACCAGCAGGCCGACACCGGCACCAAGATGCTGCATCTGGGCAAGAACACGAAGAGCCGCATCATCTCCAAGGGCATTTCGGCCGGCAAGGCGCAGAACACCTATCGCGGGCTCGTGAGCGTGCATCCCAAGGCCGAGAACGCGCGCAATTACACTCAATGCGATTCGCTGCTGATCGGCAAGAAAAGCGGTGCCCACACCGTGCCCTATATCGAAAGCCGCAACAAAACCGCGAAGATCGAGCACGAGGCGACGACGTCGAAGATCGCCGACGACCAGCTCTTCTATTGCACCAGCCGCGGAATCCCCGCGGAGGAGGCGGTGGCGCTGATCGTCAACGGCTTCTGCAAGGAAGTGCTGCAGCAATTGCCGATGGAATTCGCGGTCGAGGCGCAGAAGCTGGTTGGAATTAGTTTGGAAGGCAGCGTGGGATGACGACGTCCACCGCATCCGATCAGTTGTCGATCACGTCAGGCAGTATCCGAGTGGGACGGCATCTACTCTGGTCGTCCGCGATGTTGTTCTTCGGACTCGGGCTTGCGGCGTTGGGGGCATCCGCGCTGACCCATTTCGGGTACAGGCTAGACCTCGCCATTGCCGGCATTCTCCTTATTCTGTTCGGGCCGTGGATTGCGTTAATCATGGCGCTTCGAATTGGCAGTGGGTATTCCACCGACGTCAGCCCAGAGGGGCTGACAATTCCTGGCCCAACATTCAATCCGAAGCTGATCCGTTGGGATGACATCGAAGCGATTGTTGAGGTGAGAGTTCGCTTTAGCGACTACACGGGCATAAGACTTCGATCTTACGAGTATCTGCTTTCACAATATACCCCCCGCGAAACGCGAATTCTGCTGTGCCGCAGTCGATTGCAAGGTGTAGCACTTCGTGCAGTGGCTCCAATGTCGATTGTGCAAAAAGACATGGGCAAACTTATTGCGAGCAGCAAGCGATTTGGTTCTCTGGCCAGCTATTTTGTTGGACAGCGACAGGCATATGGTTGCGACATCCTGATTCCGGCGATTGATCGCGACCGTAGTGCACAGAAATTTGCCGAATTTCTGAACGGTTTTCGTCAGAGATACACCAACAAACCTTCTGAAGTGGTTGCTTCCCATGCTTGAAATCCAAGACCTTCATGCCGCGGTGGACGGCAAGGAAATCCTGAAAGGGCTTTCGCTCTCGGTGGAGGCCGGCGAAGTGCATGCCATCATGGGGCCGAACGGCTCGGGCAAATCGACGCTGTCCTATGTGCTGGCCGGCCGGCCGGGCTACGACGTGATCTCTGGGAGCATCATCTACAAGGGCGAAGACCTGACGGCGATGGCGCCCGAAGAGCGCGCGGCCAAGGGCGTTTTCCTGGCGCTGCAATATCCGGTCGAGATTCCGGGCGTGACCACGCTCAACTTCCTGAAGACCGCGCTCAACGCCCAGCGGCGCGCGCGCGGCGAGGCCGAAGTCGACGCCATGACGACGCTGAAGCTGGTGCGGGCCAAGGCCAAAGCGCTCAATGTGCCCGAGGAGATGCTGAAGCGCGCGCTCAATGTCGGCTTCTCCGGCGGCGAGAAGAAGCGGCTGGAAATCCTGCAGATGGCGCTGTTCGAGCCGACGCTGGCGATCCTCGACGAAACCGATTCCGGCCTCGACATCGACGCGCTGAAGCTGGTGGCCGAGGGCGTCAACGCGCTGCGCTCGCCGGACCGCGCCATGCTCGTCATCACCCATTACCAGCGGCTGCTCAATTACATCGTGCCCGACCGCGTGCATGTGCTGTCGGCCGGCCGCATCGTCAAGGAAGGCGGCAAGGAGCTGGCGCACGAGCTCGAAGCCAAGGGCTATGCCGATCTGGTCAAGGAGCCGGCATGAGCGCGGCGGAGAACATGCCTGAACGGATAGCGGGCGAAGGCGCAAGCCTGCCGCGCGGCGGCTGGCTGGCGCCCCGGCGCGAGGCGGCGCTGGCGGCGTTCCGTGTTCGCGGGGTTCCGAACCGACGCGTCGAGGACTGGAAATATTCCGATCTGCGCACGGTGCTTCAGGCCGAGGCCGCGCCGTGTGCGGCGCCGGCGGCCAATCCGTTTGCTGATATTTCCGGCACGCGGCTCGACATTCGCGATGGCAAGCTCGCAACCGCGCTCGATCGCCTTCCGGTGACGGTCGAGGCCTTCGATCTGGCCGAGCTCGATGCCGCGCCCGACTGGGTGCGGGCGCATCTGGGGTACACGGCGAAGGATGGCATGGCCGCCGCCTCGCTGGCGCTGATGGCGGGCGGCGTCGCGCTGCGCGTCAAATCGGGCGTGACCGTCGAAGAACCGCTGCATCTGAATTTTACCTCGTCGATGCCCCATCACACCCGCGTGCTGATCGTGGTCGAGGACGAGGCCTCGCTGACGCTGCTCGAAAGCTATGCCAATGCGGCGAGCTTCGCCAATCTCGGCATCGAGATCGTGCTGGGCGAAAAGGCGTCGCTCACCCATGTCCGAGTGGCGCACAGCGCAACCACCGCCGTGCAGGTCGAAGAGCTGGTGGTCAAGCAAGCAAAAGGCTCGATTTATCGCGGCCATTTTGTCGATCTGGGCAGCAAACTGTCGCGGCTCGAACTCGATGTGGCGATTGCGGGCGAGCGCGCGGAAACCAATTTGTCAGGCGTGCAGGTCGTCTCGGATGGCCGCCATGCCGACGTGACCACACGCATCGCCCATGCCGTGGCCGGCAGCCAGAGCGTGCAATTGTTCAAGCAGGTGGTGGCCGGCAAGTCGCGCGCTGTCTATCAGGGCCGCATCACCGTGGGAGAGGGCGCCGACGGCACCGACAGCCGCCAGACCGCCAAGGCGCTCTTGCTCGACGGCCGGGCCGAGGCCGACCTCAAACCCGAACTCATCATCTTCGCCGACGACGTCAAATGCGCCCATGGCGCCGCCGTCGGCGATCTTGACGCGGATTCGCTGTTCTATCTGCGCGCGCGCGGCATTCCCGAAGCCGAGGCGCGCGGGCTGCTGATGCGGGCTTTCGTCCAGGATGCGGTCTCCGAGATCGAGGACGAGGCCATCCGAGCCGTGGTCTGGAATGTCGTCGAGGCGGCACTTGCGCAGGTGGCGTCATGAGTGCCGAAGCCAAAATCCGCGACGCACCGCCCTTCGACGTCCATGCCGCGCGCTGCGATTTCGAAATCCTCGGTCGCGAAATCTATGGCCGGCCGCTGGTCTATTTCGACAATGCCGCCTCGGCGCAGAAGCCGCGCGCCGTGCTGGACGCCATGCGCGAATTCGCCAGCGACGAATATGCCAATGTGCATCGCGGCGTGCATTATCTGTCGGCGCTGGCGACGGAGCGCTACGAGGACGCGCGTTCGGCGGTTCAGCGCTTCCTGAACGCAGGCGCCCCCGAGGAGATCGTCTTCACCAAGGGCGGCACCGAGGCGATCAATCTTGTCGCGGCGAGCTTCCTTGCTCCGCAGATCGAAGCCGGCGACGAGATCGTGCTCTCGGTGATGGAGCACCATTCCAACATCGTGCCCTGGCATTTCCTGCGCGAGCGGCAGGGCGCGGTGCTTGAAATGGGTCGATGTCGCCGACGACGGCTCGCTCGATGCGGATGCCGTCGAAGCCGCCATCGGGCCCAAAACCAAGCTCGTCGCCATCACCCACATGTCGAACGTGCTGGGCACGGTGACGCCGTTGAAGGAGATTGTCGCCCGCGCGCATGCGAGAGGGGTGCCGGTGCTGGCCGACGGTTGCCAGGCTGCGGTGCATGCGCATGTCGACGTGCAGGACCTCGACGTCGATTTCTATGCCGTCACCGGCCACAAGCTCTACGGGCCCACCGGCATCGGCGCGCTCTATGCCAAACGCGCGCATCTGGCGGCCATGCGGCCATTCAACGGCGGTGGCGAGATGATCCGCGAGGTGACGCGGGACAAAGTCACCTATGCCGATCCGCCGGCGCGCTTCGAGGCGGGCACGCCGCCGATCATCGAGGCGGTGGGGCTGGCGGCGGCGCTCGATTACCTTTCCGCCTTCGACCGCGAGGCCGTTGCCGCGCACGAAGACGATCTTCTCTCCTATGCGCGCGAACAGGTCCGCCAGTTCAACTGGCTGCGGGTGATTGGCGATGCGCCGGGCAAGGGTGCGATTCTGTCCTTCGAGGCCGAGGGCATGCACGCCCACGATCTGGCCACGATCCTGGACCGCGAAGGCGTGGCCGTGCGCGCCGGTCATCATTGCGCACAGGTGCTGATGGAGCGCTTCGGCGTCGAATCGACCACGCGCGCCTCCTTCGCGCTCTACAACACGCGGGCCGAAGTGGACACGCTGGTCGAAGCGCTGGCCAAGGCACGGGATATTCTGGGTTGATGATGATGGACGACAGTCTGCGCGAGCTCTATCAGGAAGTGATCCTCGATCATTCGCGGCATCCGCGCCATTTCGGCGCGCTCGAAGGCGCGACCCATGTGGGCGAGGGCCACAATCCGCTGTGCGGCGACCGCGTGAAGGTTTATCTCATGGTCGGGCCCGACGACCGCATTGCCGACATCAAGTTCGAGGGCAAGGGCTGCGCGATCAGCCAGGCCTCGGCCTCGTTGATGACGGGCATGCTGGTCGGCCGCACGGTCGCGGAGGCCGAAGAGCTGATGGGCGGCTTCCTGCATCTGGTGAAGGGCGAAGAGGTCGGCGACGACCTGAACGAGGAAGATCGCGAAATGCTCGATGTCATGGCCGGCGTCTCGGCGTTTCCGATGCGCGTCAAATGCGCGACGCTGGCCTGGCACACCATGAAGTCGGCACTGGAGGGCGGCTCGGCCGCAAAGACCGAATGAGCGCGGAAGGCGAAACCATCCGGAACGAAGCGGTCGCGGAACTCGGCGATGTCGCCCCAGCAGCTCGAGGATTTCACGGCTCGGCTGATCGCGGCGCTGAAGACGGTCTACGATCCGGAAATCCCGGTCGACATTTACGAACTCGGGCTTATCTATAAGGTCGATGTGGCCGACAACAAGGATGTCGACGTGGACATGACGCTGACCGCGCCGGGCTGCCCGGTGGCCGGCGAGATGCCCGAAATGGTCAGGAGCGCGCTCGAAACCGTGGAAGGCGTCGGCAAGGTGACCGTGAACATGGTGTTCGATCCGCCCTGGACGCCGGAGCGCATGAGCGAAGACGCCCGCCTCGAATTGAACATGTTTTGACAGGTGACGTGATGACGACCGCAACCGAACTTCGACCCAGACGGCCGCGCCCCAAGCCGATAAGCCTGACCGAGGCCGCCGCCACGCGCATCCGCGAGATCATGGCCGCCGCGCCCGGCAAATATCAGGGCGTGCGCGTGGGCGTGACCAACGGCGGCTGCGCGGGCATGAGCTACATCATGGATTATGCCGCCCACGCCGATCCGCTCGACGAGGTGATCGAGGACAGGGCGTCAAGATCTTCGTCGATCCCAAGGCCATCATGTTCCTGCTCGGCACGCAGATGGATTTCGTGCGCGAGAAGCTGGGTGCGCGCTTCGTCTTCAACAATCCCAATCAGACGGCGGCCTGCGGCTGCGGCGAATCGGTCTCGATCGCGCCGGCCGCGGACGAAGCGGAATAAGAGGGTTCAGGCGGCCGCGTTGGCCTGTCCGCCACCTGACGGCGTGCTCTTCACGCAATTGCGCCCGGAATTCTTGGCGGCGTAAAGGCAGTTGTCGGCGCGGTGGATCAGCGAGGCGGCCGTTTCGCCGGCGGCAAGCTCGGCGGCGCCGATCGAGACCGTCATCGTTCCCAGCATGTCGCCGGTCGATTTCCGGATCAGCTTCTTGGCCTGGACATGCTCGCGGATCTGGCCGGCGACGTTGACGGCGGCGGCGACCGGCGCATTGCGCAGAATAACCGCAAACTCCTCGCCGCCGTAGCGCGCCGCCATGTCGCGGCCCTTGACGTTCTCCGACAGGCAATTGGCGACCAGCCGGAGCACCTGATCGCCGGTCTGGTGGCCCCAGGTGTCGTTGAACTTCTTGAAGCGATCGATGTCGCACATCAGGAGCGAAAGGGCCTCGCCCTTCTCGCGCGCCTGTTCGATGGCGAGTGCGAGTTCGTCGTCGAAGGCCTTGCGGTTGGCAATGCCGGTGAGGGGATCGGTGAGGCTTTCCTTGCGCACGTCGTCGAGCTTGCGGCGCAGATCGTTGACCTCGTGCGAGGAGCGCTGAAGCTCGGATTCCAGATCCTTGGCGCGCTGCTCCATGGTATGGGTCGCGGTCTTGAGGGTTTCGAGGATCACCCGCTGCTGGGCGGGGCTGTTGCCGGCATCGAGTTCGCCGGTGGCCGCCGACAGCGTCTCGCCATACGCGACGGTGGTGCGGCCGGCTTCCTCCAACCTGCCGAGGACTGTCTCCAAGGTTTCGGAGACGCCCTTGCCGAGGGTGTTGACCGCGTCTTCGATCCGCGCCTTGGCGAAGAAGCGTTTGCGCAGGTCATCGAGCACGGCGGGGGTGAGTGCCCGGCGGCCGGCGATCATGTCGCCCATGATCTTGGAGACGGCGGGGTCGTCTCCGGCCGCATAGGCGAAGAACAATTCGAAATTCTCGGGGGTGGGCGCGACCGAGCGCTCAGCCATCAGGCTGATCGCTGCCTTCGCCAATGCCTGTGCCCGTTCGTATTGGTTCACGCGATTCCCCTGCGTGGCCCGTGCAGGTGCCGACGCCCGCGGAAATCCTGACATCCGGTTCGAAACAAACCGTTAAGGCAGTGGGTTTTGGGCGCCTCAATTGCTCCCAAAATTGGGTGATCGGGAGCTCAGGCCTCGGCGGGTTCGGCCTCGTCCTTAACCGTTTTTGCCTCTGCTTTGGGCAACTTGACCGGCCTCAGGAGGAAGGCGGGAAGCTGGGCGGCGTCGCGGCTTGCGTCTTCCGCATGCGCCGGGCGGTGCGCGGGGGCGGGCTCTGCCGCTTTGGTATTCCGCGTTTTTCCGCGTTTTTCCTCGGTCTTGCGAGGCGTTCGCGCCGCCGGTTCGGTGGCGGCATGGGTCGAGACATCGCGCGTTTCGCGCGGCGCATGGTCGCGCTGGCGTCCGCGCGGATTGCGGGGACGGCGCTCGCCATGCGTGCGGTCGCGGGACTGCTCGCGCTCTTCGCGCACTTCGAGGTTGTCGATCCTGCGGCGCGGCAGCGCGTTGCCGATCAACTTTTCGATAGCTTCGACATATTTGGCGTCGCGCGGCGTCGCCAGCATGAAGGCGTGGCCCGAACGTCCGGCGCGGCCGGTGCGGCCGATGCGGTGGACATAGTCGTCGGCATGGAAGGGCGCGTCGAAATTGAAGATGTGGCTGACCGCGGGAATGTCGAGTCCGCGCGCCGCCACGTCGCTCGCCACCAGCAGCAAAATCTCGCCGCTGCGGAAACCCTCCAGCGTGCGCGTGCGCACCGACTGGTCCAGATCGCCATGCAGCGGCGCGGCGTTGAATCCGTGCTTGGTGAGCGACTTGGCCACGACATCGACGTCGCGCTTGCGGTTGCAGAAGACGATGGCGTTCTTGACCGGGTTGTCGCGGATGAGCCGCCTGCAGTGCTTCGCGCTTGGCCCAGTCGTTGTTCGGGATCTCGACGATCTCCTGGACGATGTTGTCGGCGGTGGTGGCGGGGCGCGAAACTTCCACGCGCGCCGGATTGTGCAGGAACTGTTGCGGTCAGCCGCGTGATCTCGGGCGGCATGGTCGCCGAATAGAACAGCGTCTGGCGGGTGAAGGGCAGGAGCTTGCAGATGCGTTCGACATCGGGGATGAAGCCCATGTCGAGCATGCGATCGGCCTCGTCGATCACGAACACCTGCACGCCGGTCATCATCAGCTTGCCGCGCTCGAAATGGTCGAGCAGCCGGCCGGGCGTGGCGATCAGGACGTCGACGCCGCGGTCCAGCTTGCGGTCCTGCTCATCGAAGGAGACGCCGCCGATCAGAAGCGCCATCGACAGCTTGTTGTGCTTGCCGTAGCGCTCGAAGCTTTCGGCGACCTGGGCGGCCAGCTCGCGCGTCGGCTCCAGGATCAGCGAGCGCGGCATGCGCGCTTTGGCGCGGCCGCGGGCCAGGATCTCGATCATCGGCAGGGTGAAGGAGGCGGTCTTGCCGGTGCCGGTCTGGGCGATGCCGATGATGTCGCGGCCCATCAGCACCTGGGGGATGCCCTTGGCCTGGATCGGCGTCGGCGTGGTGTAGCCGCTGTCGGCCACAGCCTTGAGGATTTCGGGCGACAAGCCCAGTCCCTCGAAGCCGTTTTCGGCTTCGGGGGCGGCGGCGGTCTCGGCCGGGGCGCTATCGTCCCCACCTGAAGAAGATTCCAAAACAGAAGATTCCAAAACGGGCACTTCCGAGCCGGCTTCCGCGCCGGCGCTCGTCACACTGTTGGTCATACGCTCCTTGACAGGCGCATGATCTAGCGCCCTGTCGGCCAAGCCCGGATGGCAGCCGATTTATCTATGCAATGGAACATAGGGTGCGATGATGAACTGTCAAGGACGGAACGGGAACATTCATGCCGTTCGAGACCGATTGGCCACAGGCGCGCCCCAAAAGACACATTGTTGCGGGCGGCGGGGCCCGATAGAGACCGGAAATTTCTATAAGTTATTGATATAAAAAGATTGACGCCTTCAGGTCGTTTTCGCGCTTTCGCGCTTTTCCGGCCACCCTCTCCCCCTGCCGTATTCGAACCCGCAAAAACCTGGGGCGGGGCCCCCGTCCTCAACGCCGTCGCCGGTCCCATTGGCGATATGGCAACCGCTGCGGCTGTTTCAAGGTGGCGAATGCCTCCCGGATGCTCGACAAGCCCGGCCGCAGGCGCGAGGGTGGGCCGCTTGGGCTCGGGGGCGCGAGATGAACGGCATCGCATCGGCGATCAAGGCCCTGGTGCTGGCCTCGCTGGCGGTGGGCATCTGGTCGCTGGCCGAATATGGCCACGCTATCCCGGCGCCCGTGCCGGCGAGCGCACCGGCCACGCAGTTCTCCGCGCTCAGAGCCAGAGCCGTGCTCGCCCGCATCCTGGGGCCGCAGGTGCCGCATCCGGCCTCGACCATCGCCAACGCGAACGTGCGCGCGCGCATCGTCGCCGAATTCGAGAACCTCGGGATCACCGCCGAGCCGCACACCGCGCTGGGCTGCAACAGCGAGGGCCGCGCGGCCATGCTCGCCTGCGCCACCGTGACCGACCTCGTGGCGCCAATCCTTCCGGGCACCGGCAAGGCGATCGTGCTGATGGCCCATTACGATTCGGTGCCCGCCGGGCCCGGCGCCGCCGACGATGCTTCGAGCGTGGCCACCATCATCGAGACCGCGCGGGCCCTGCGCGCCTCCCCGCAAGCGGCGCATCTCCACCCCGTGATCGCGGTTCTGACCGACGGCGAGGAATATGGGCTTCTGGGCGCCGCCGCCTTCCTCGACAATCCGGCGCTTAAGGCCCAGGTGGGCGTCGTGGTCAATGCCGAGGCGCGCGGAAACCGGGGCCCGAGCCTGCTGTTCCAGACCAGCGCCGGCGACGGCAAACTGATTAATCTGTATGCGGATCATGTCCGCGACACCGCGACCAGCTCGATCTACGACACCATCTACAGATACCTGCCCAACGACACCGATCTGACGCTGTTCCTGCGCGCCGGATTTCCCGGGCATGAATTTCGCCTTCATCGGCAACGTCGCCGATTACCACACTCCGCTCGACACCATGGCGAATCTCAGCATGGCCACGCTGCAATCGCATGGCGACAGCGTGCTGGGCACGGTGCGCGGGCTGGAACAGACGCCCTACGCCGCGCTCAAGGGCGACAGCGCGATCGATCTCGACATTTTGGGACGCTGGCTGCCGCGCCTGCCCGCGAGCTGGGCGCTGCCGGTCTCGGCCCTCGAATTGCTGCTTCTGATCGCCGCCGCCGCCATGAGCCGCGAGCGCCGCAGGATGCCGAATGGCTGGCTTGGCGCGGTCTTCATCGTTCCGGCGCTGGTGATCGGGGCGGCGCTGATCGGCTGGGGCCTGGTGCTGATCGCCGGACTGATTTCGGGTTCGCCGCAGCCGGGCTATGCCCATCCGCTGGCGTTGCGCATCGCGCTTGCGCTCGGCGTGGCCGCGGTGGCGCTCGGGCTGTCACGCTTCGCGCGGACGCGCGCGGCGGCGGCCTGCGTATGGCTGTGGCTGGCGGTCCTCGGCGTGATCGTGGCCGCGCTGCTTCCCGGCTTCAGCCCCTATTTCCTGTTGCCCGGCGCCTTTGCCGCGGTGCTGATGCTCGTCACGGCGCGCACCGGCTGGTCGGGCGCGCTGGGGCAGGGCGCGTTGTTCGTGTCGGCGCTGGCGGCGCTTCTGATCTGGCTGCAATTCGCCGCCGACGCCGAACAGGTGATGGGCATCGCCGCCTTTGCGCTGTTCACGATTCCCGCCGCGTTCGCCGCCGTCACGGCGGTGCCGCTCATGAGCGACGGCGGTGAGGTGGGCGGATGGTTTGGAGCCGCCGCGTTGTGTCTTGCCGGCGCGATTGTTGCCGCCGTCGTCGCGGGCCTGCAGCCGGGCTACAGTCTCGCCGCACCGCAGCGGCTCAACCTCGCTTATGTGGAAAACGCTTCCACCGGCCGCGCGCTATGGACCGCATCCACCAATGCGCCGCTGCCACAGAGTTTGCGCGAGGCAGCGCCGTTCTCGGCAAGGCCCGAAGCGGTGGCCGGCACGTCGCAGCGGGCCTATGTGGCGCCGGCGGGCAAGGCGGAGATGAAGCCGCCCTTCGCCATTGTGCTTGCGAACATGCGCATGGGCACGATGCGGCAGCTGACGGTGCAGCTTCAAGGATCGCCGCAGGCGGCGATGATGACGGTTTCGCTTCCGGGCAATGCCGGATTGAAGCGCATCGTGCTCGGCCAGAAGGCGATTGATGTGCCGCCGTCCTGGGCGAAGCAGCCGCGCGTCGTCGTCAATTGCATGTCCTATGATTGCGCGAACATGGCGCTCACGCTCGAAATGGCTGCCAGCGGTCCCATCCGGATCGGATTGACCGAGCGGCGCATGGGCCTGCCGCCAGCGGGCGCCAAGCTCGCCGCCGCGCGCGGGCCCGATGCCACGCCTTCGCAATTCGGCGATGCAACCCTACTGATGTCGCGGCTGAACGTGCCCGGATTGTGACGTCACCCGCGGCGCGGAACCGCCATCGCGCGCACACGTTTCCTTGTCCGAAGAATGCCGCCGTGCTTGAGGCCGCGGTGCGGCTCACGCTTGCGGCGGCAAAGCCAAGGAGGCCAAACATGACGACGTGTTCACGCTCACACAGCAAGCGGCTGATACCGATGGCCGCAGGCGCGCTTGGCTTGGTGCTTCTCGCCTTCCCGGCGATGGCGCAGGACCAGGACAATGCCAACAGCCAATATGTCACCGCTCAGGGCTACGGCCCGGACGGCGCCCGCGAGCATGTGCAGATCGTGGTGCCGCGCGCCCGCCCGCCCATCATTATCAGGCGCGAGCCGACCGGACGCACCAGCTATGACGGCATACCGCTCGAGAACGTCTCGATGTCGCAAGGCGTGCCCTATGGCGACCTCGATCTAAGCACGCGATCGGGCGCTTATGCGTTCAAAGAGCGTATCCGCTACACCGCACGGCTGCTGTGCAAACGGATGGACTTCGCCTATCCGCTGAAGACCTCCGACAGCCCGCCCTGCTATCGCAGCGCGGTAGCCGACGCGATGGGCCAGGCCGATCAGGTGATCGGCGACGCCAGCGCCTACCAGAACTGAATCCGGCTGCGATGCGTGGCTGCGCGAGAGGCGGCCGCGCATCGCCTTTCCGCGGGCAACCGGCCCCCACTTTTCCTGGAATTGCTTTAGCCGCGCGAGGCCGCGCCGTTCGCCTTCTCCAGCGCCGCCGGTTTGGATGCGGCATTGCGCGTCTCGGTCTTGCCGAATTCGGGCCGGCAATGGCCGTCGATGAAGGCGCCGGACTGAATTGCGATGTCCTGGTGGACGACGTCGCCGGACATGTGCGCGGTGCCCATGAGCACGACCTTGTGGGCTTCGATGCGGCCGTCGATGGTGCCGGCCAGTTCGACCGCGTCGCCATAGACGGTGCCGTGGACCTTGGCGTTGCTTCCGATCTTGACCGAAAGGCCGCGCACGTCGCCCTCGATCTCGCCTTCGATCTCGATGTTCTCGGTGCTTTCGAGCTGGCCGGTGATCCTGAGTGCCTTGCTGATGACCGAGACGCCGACGGTTTGCGCCGGCGCGGATCTGGGCGCGGTCGCAACCGGCTGCGAAAGCGGCTGGGCCTGGGCCTGACCGCTGCGCAGTTCGGAGATGGCGGGCGCGGCCGGCTTGTCCGGCGCCGTCGTCTTGCCGGCGGGCTCGGCGGCTTTGTCGCTGCGTGTGAACATGGTCATGATCGTGTCTCCGGAAGTTGATCGAGGGAGTCGAAATAGTTCATCGGTCGCCATGGCATGCGCGCGTCGATGCGCGCACCCTTCTCGACGCTCAGCATGTGATGGAAGACCCGGCCGCTCATTTCCGCCTCGGCGCCGAAGACGACCGACGGCGCGAAGATGCGGCCCGTGAGCCGGCCGCTGACCCGCACCTCGCGGGCGATGATGTCGCCTTCCACCATGCCGCCCAGCCCGATGACGACGCAGTCGGCATCGATGCGGCCGAGCACCGTGCCCTGGATGCGCACTTCGCCGGCGCATTCGAGCCACCCGGTCACGGTCAGGCCCCATCCCAGATGCGAGACCGGCCACGGCGCTGCGGCGTCGCGGCGTGAAACTTTGGCAAGACCGCCCGAAGACAAAACCGCCATCGCACCCATCTCGTTCACTTCGAGGCGCAACCTTGCCTCGCCCCAAACCCACAACGGGTCCGGCGCGCGCATGGCCCGGCTGGCTCCTTCGACTTTGGCCACTGAAGCGGAATTGCGTGACGATAGGGAGTTGAAAAGGGGCGTGTCACAGCTTTGCTACAGCTTGCGCATCGCGCAGGTTGCGGCGGCGGTCACACGTCCACGTCGTGCGAACTGCGCGTTTTCCTGGATGAACTGGAAGCGCAGTTCCGGCTTCTTGCCCATCAGCCGCTCGACCATGCGCGTCGGTTTCCTTGGCGTCTTCGCGGCGATCTCGACGCGGATCAGGGTGCGGCTGCCGGGCTTCATGGTGGTTTCCTTGAGCTGCGCCGGCATCATCTCGCCCAGGCCCTTGAAGCGCGAGACCTCGACTTTGGCGCTGGCCTTGAACGCTTTTCAGCAAGCCGGTCGCGGTCGGCGTCGTCGCGGGCATAATCGGTCTTGCCGCCCTGGCGTGAGCCGGTAGAGCGGCGGCATGGCGAGATAGAGATGGCCGTCCTGCGATCAGCCGCGGCATCTCGCGATAGAAGAAGGTCAGCAGCAGCGAGGCGATATGCGCGCCGTCGACATCGGCGTCGGTCATGATGATGACGCGCTCGTAGCGCAGGTCCTCGTCGCGGTATTTCGCGCCCGTGCCGCAGCCCAGCGCCTGCACCAGATCGGAGAGCTCCTGGTTCTGCGGCGAGCTTGCCGGCGCGCGGCGCTGGCGACGTTGAGGATCTTGCCGCGCAGGGGCAGCACCGCCTGGCGTGTCGCGGTCGCGCGCCTGCTTGGCCGAGCCGCCGGCGCGAATCGCCCTCGACCAGGAAGATTTCGGTGCCGGCTCGCCGCGTCGCGCGAGCAGTCGGCGAGCTTGCCGGGCAGGCGCAGCTTGCGCGTGGCCGATTTGCGCGCGTCTCCTTTTCCTGCCGGCGCTTCAGGCGGTCCTCGGCCTGGTCGATGACGAAGTCGAGCAGCTTGTCGGCATCGGCCGGGCTTTCGGCCAGCCAGTGGTCGAAATGGTCGCGCACCACGTTTTCGACCAGCCGCTGCGCGTCGGGCGTCGACAGCTTCTCCTTGGTCTGGCCCTGGAATTCCGGCTCGCGGATGAAGATCGAAAGCACCGCGCAGGCCGCCGCCATCACATCGTCGGGCGTGATCGAGCGCGGTCTTGCGGTTGTTCGCGCGTTCGCCATGGGCGCGCAGCGCCCTGGTCAGCGCGTTGCGCAGGCCCTGTTCGTGGGTGCCGCCGAGCGGGGTCGGGATGGTGTTGCAGTAGGACTGCAGGAACGGCTCGCGCTCGCGGCGCCCAGGCGACCGCCCATTCCACCGCGCCCCTTTGCCGGCCTTGCGTTCTCGGTGCGGCCGGAGAAGGCGCGCGGCGTGACGGTCTGCCTTGCCTCCGATCTCGCTCTGCGAGGAAATCGGTGCAGGCCGCCGGGGAATTTCAGCGTGTCCTCGGCCGGGCGTGTCGCCCTTGATCGAGCGAGGGGTCGCAGTTCCAGCGGATCTCGACGCCGCGGAACAGATAGGCCTTGGACTTCGCCATGCGGTAGAGCGCGGCCGGCGAGAAATGCGCGTCCTTGCCGAAGATCTGCTGCGTCGGGCTTGAAGCGACACGATGGTGCCGCGCCGGTTCACCGCGCCGATATCCTTGAGCTTGCCGACCGGCTTGCCGCGCTCGAAGCGCATCGTGTGGCGCGTGCTTGTCGCGCGCGACCTCGACCTCCATCCATTCCGACAGCGCGTTGACGACCGAGGCGCCGACGCCGTGCAGCCCGCCCGAGGTGTCGTAGACCTTGCCGCCGAACTTCCCGCCGGCATGCAGCGTGGTCATGATGACTTCCAGCGCCGACTTGTTCTTGAACTTGGGATGGGGGTCGATGGGGATGCCGCGGCCGTTGTCGCGCACGGTCAGGACGTCGTCCGGCTCCAG
This sequence comes from uncultured Pseudomonadota bacterium, assembly GCA_963775165.1. Lineage (GTDB taxonomy): Bacteria > Pseudomonadota > Alphaproteobacteria > Micropepsales > Micropepsaceae > Rhizomicrobium. The sequence goes on from CAVZHX010000001.1 coordinate 193,018, forward strand.
CTCGATCTCGATGCGGCTGGCATGGCCGGCGACGGCCTCGTCCATCGCGTTGTCGAGGATTTCGGCGGCCAGATGATGCAGCGCCCGCTCGTCGGTGCCGCCGATATACATGCCCGGCCGGCGGCGCACCGGCTCCAGCCCCTCCAGCACCTCGATGTCCTTGGCGGTGTAGCCCTTGGCGGGCGGCGGGCGCGGCGTCGAACAGATCGGGTGCTTTGGCCATGTCGGTGCCGAACGCCGGATTCTCGCAAATCGTGGTGAATGCGACGTTAACCAAGCATCCGCCGCGCGCACGCATCCGCGCGCTTCGGGAGCAGAACATGCCTTTTTTAACCCTTGACCGCTAAAGTTTAGCCAGATCCGGCTACGCGAAGGCGCGCACGCGCGACGTGCAGGATGGACGCATGGTCAGTTGGGGCAAGACCAGCGAATTGGCGCGCGCGGTCGGACGACGGAGCGCGCGCTGCAGGCGCGCGCTGCGACATCGTCGTCGGCCAGCCTGCCGAGGCGAGCCATCTGCTCAACCCGACTGGGCGCTGGTCGCGACTGCGTGCCGTTCCTCGGCTTCTTCCCCGTGTTCGGCACGGTGGCGCTGTCGCGGCTGGTGCTGCGGTCGATGCTCATGTCGGCGGCGGTCGCTGGTCGGCGCATGCTGCTGTCGTGCTCTACCGCGCGCGATCCCGACCAACTCGCGCGCCTGGTTCGCACGCCTTATCGCTGTTCCAGGCGCTGTCGGCGCGAGCCTGGGGCGCGATGGTCTTGCTTTTGTGGGTGCCGGACAATCCGCTCAACCAGGTCTATTGTGGTCGTGGCCGATGGTAGCGCTGCTGTGGACCTATGCGGCCTCGCGCACGACCCTGCTGGGCGCTCTACCTCGCTGGCGTGCTGCCGATCTTGCTGCTCACCATGGCCCGCTTCGTGACCGGCCGACGAGACCGCGGCGCATGTCCTTGCGGTCTCCTGCGTCACCTTCCTCTACACGCTCGATGATCGCGCTCGCGCAACCGGCGCGTGAACGAGCTCATCTGCGCGCCGCTTCGCCAATGAGGACCTGACGACCGAGCTGCGCGCACCCGCGACGAGGCGCTGCGCAAACGCTACGAGGCCGAGGCCGCCAACGCCTCGAAGACCACCTTCCTCGCCAATATGAGCCACGAGCTGCGCACGCCGCTCAACGCCATTCTCGGCTTCTCCGACATCATCGCCAACGAGTCGATTCGGGCCGCGGGCGTGCCGCGCTACAGCGACTATGCGCACGACATCCACGCTCGGGCAGCCATCTCTCTCGCATCATCAACGACATGCTCGACATCGCCAAGATCGAGTCCGGCAAGATGGAGATCGATCCCGGTGCGCTCGATCCGCGCGGCGTGATCGACAACGCGCTGCGGCGTGGTCGGCCGCAGCGCGGCGCGAGAAGGGCCAGCATCTTTCGGTCGCATGCGCCGGCCGGATGCGCCGAGGTCTAGCCGACGAGCGCGCCTTCAAGCAGATGCTGCATCAATCTCGTCTCCAACGCGGTGAAGTTCACGCCAGAAGGGCGGCGCCATCGCCGTGCACGGCAACGCGCGCCGCCGAAGGCGGCTTCGAACTGGTGCGTCGAGGACAACGGTCCGGGCATCGCAGCCTCGATGCTCGAGCGCGTGTTCCAGCCCTTCAACCAGGTCGACAACCGTTACAACCGCCAGGATGGCGGCACCGGGCTCGGGCTGTCGCTGGTGCGCGGCCTGGCGACGCTGCATGGCGGCCGCGCCTGGATCGAGACCGAGTACGGCAGGGCGCGAAAGTCCATGTTTACTTTCCCCCCGAAAAAAGCGGTCGACCAGCGCGAGCCACTGCGGTTGACGGCCTGAGGGCCGCGTGCCCGCTTGTCTGTTGAGGACCCGCGCCGGCTTGTGCACTGCCCATCGAAATATCGCCGGTCCGGTCTGGCTATAAGTAGCGCCGCAAGATCGGAAGCGCCTGCTCGACGCAGGCTCGCCCCTCGGCGATGGCTTCCTTTGCCCGGTTGAATTCCATCCAGCCGAAAGTTTGTAATCTCGGAACCAACTGGACGTGCGGCGGTTCGCCGGCGAGCCGGGTGCGCGTAATATGGTCCTGCATGATGTTGAGGGAGTTGGCCAGAACGTCGAAATAGCCGGGCAACAATTCACTCTGCGGGAACAGCTGCGGAGCAATCGACTCGATATTTTCTCGCATCGCCGCGGGCAATTGGTTGAGCAACTTCGCGAGAAAATCTCCCGAAACAGGCGTTGCAGGAGCAGGTGTTGGTTCATCTACGTTGGACTCGAAGCGTCGACCGACCAGGTCGCCGTTCAGATTCACTGCAATAATCACGTCGGCGCCAAGCGCGCGGCAAACCGAAACCGGAACGGGATTGGTGAGACCGCCGTCCGTCGTCCATTTGCCGTCAACCTTGGCGGGACTGAGTATACCGGGCATCGCGATCGAAGCGCGCACGGCCTCGTGGATGGGCCCGGACTGAAGCCAGAGCTCGCGGCCGGTAACCAGATCGGTTGCAACCGCCGCATAGGGTTTGGGATAGGACTCGATCGCGTTTTCGATTCCAAGTCCGCGCAGAAATTTGACGATGAGCTTGCCGTCCACCAGCCCCCCGCCCGACAGGCGCACATCGATCAGTCCTACGATTTCTCGCCAGGTGGCACCCTCCGCCCACTGGCGCAATCCTGGCAAGCGGCCGGCGACATAGGCCGCGCCGACCAGCGCACCCATCGATGCTCCGCAAACGATATCAGGCTCGATACCCTTCTCGGCCAATGCATCGATGATTCCGATGTGCGCCCATCCACGGGCGGCGCCACTGCCAAGCGCGAGGCCGATCCGGGGACGGGTCATGGGGCTGCCACCGTCGGGATGGCGACGAGGCCCTTTAGGACCCGGTGCAGCCGAAATCGCGCCGCCGCGGCGAACTCCCTGAAACGATTGGCCATCTCTCTACCCTATCAAATCATCGGCATGGCCCTGGCGAGATATTCGCACAAAAGGAGAAGGCCGGGGAGCGATCCCCGGCCTTCTTTGGTCCAGACGCGGCTCTGCAGATCAGACGCTGTAATACATCTTGAATTCGACCGGATGCGGGGTGTGTTCCATGGCATAGACTTCGTTCATCTTGAGCTCGATGTAGCTGTCGATGAAGTCGTCGGAGAACACGCCGCCCTTCTTGAGGAAGGCCCGGTCGGCATCGAGATTTTCGAGCGCCTGGCGCAAGGACCCGCACACCGTCGGCACGTCCTTGAGCTCTTCGGGCGGCAGCGCATAGAGGTCCTTGTCCATCGGGTCGCCGGGATGGATCTTGTTCTCGATACCGTCCAGCCCCGCCATCAGCATGGCGGCGAAGGCGAGATAGGGATTGGAGCCCGGATCGGGGAAGCGAACCTCGATGCGCTTGCCGTTGGGGCTGGCTGAGAACGGGATGCGGCAGGAGGCCGAGCGGTTGCGCGCCGAATAGGCCAGCAGCACCGGCGCCTCGAAGCCGGGGATCAGCCGCTTGTAGGAATTGGTGAGCGGATTGGTGAAGGCGTTGACCGCCTTGGCGTGCTTGATGATGCCGCCGATGTAATAGAGGCAGGTGTCCGACAGGTCGGCATAGCCGCTTCCTGCGAACAGCGGCTTGCCGCCCTTCCAGATCGACTGGTGCACATGCATGCCCGAGCCGTTGTCGCCGTAGATCGGCTTGGGCATGAAGGTGGCGGTCTTGCCGTAGGCGGCGGCGACCTGGTGGACGACGTATTTGTACATCTGCATGCGATCGCCGCACTTGGTCAGCGTCGTGAACTTGCAGCCCAGCTCGTGCTGGCTGCCCGCCACTTCGTGATGGTGTTTCTCGGGCTCCATGCCCAGATCGCTCATCGTCGCCAGCATTTCACCGCGGACGTCCTGGAAATTGTCGACCGGCGGCACCGGGAAATAGCCGCCCTTGACGGCCGGGCGGTGGCCGGAGTTGCCGGATTCGTATTCGGTGCCGGAATTGTATGGCCCTTCCGTCGACTCGATGAAGTAATAGCCCTTGTTCATCGCGGTATCGAAGCGCACGTCGTCGAAGATGAAGAATTCTGCTTCCGGGCCGAAGAAGCATTTTTCGCCGATGCCCGACGACATCAGGTATTTCTCCGCCGCCTTGGCCAGCGAACGCGGGCAGCGGCCGTAATTCTGGCCGCTCATGGGCTCGACGATGTCGCAGGTCAGAACCAGCGTGGTCTGCGCGAAGAACGGGTCGATGAACGCGGTGTCCAGATCGGGCACCAGCGACATATCGGAATCGTTGATCGCCTTCCAGCCGGCGATGGAAGAGCCGTCGAACATGGTGCCGGCGGTGAGGAATTCGTCGTCCACCAGCCCCAGGTCGAAGGTCACATGCTGCCACTTGCCGCGCGGATCGGTGAAGCGCAGGTCCACGAACTTGACGTCTTTTTCCTTGATGAGCGTGAGAATGTCGTTTGCATTGGCCATGGCGTCGGTCTTTCTCTTCAGAACGGTTGGAAGATGTGTTCGAGGATGGGCCTATAGGGCGTCGGTTCCGGACTCTCCGGTGCGGATGCGGATGGCGTCTTCGATATTGAGGACGAATATTTTGCCGTCGCCGATGCGACCCGTGCGCGCGGCCTTCTGGATCGCCTCCACCGCCGGCTCCACGTTCTCGTCGGGCACGACGATCTCCACCTTCACCTTGGGCAGGAAATCCACGACGTATTCGGCGCCGCGATAAAGCTCGGTGTGCCCTTTCTGCCGGCCGAAGCCCTTGGCCTCGGTCACGGTGATGCCCTGTACGCCGATTTCCTGCAGCGATTCCTTCACTTCATCGAGTTTGAATGGCTTGATGATCGCCTCGATCTTTTTCATGCGTGACTCCTTGGCCGGCTTCAACCGAGCCAGCCCAGCCCCCGAAGCAGACCTCGTGCCAATTCCGGGCACAAATTTCATAAGTAAAATCAACGCGTTAAATGGTGCCCATTCGTTCTGGGTGGCGACCGGCAAAAAAAATGTGCAGTCAGCCTAATTATTGTGCAAATCCGGCCCCATTGTCAGCCCGTCCCGGCGGCTGCAAGTCTCTGCGGCTTTCGAGGGGAGACGCCATGGCCGCCGGTCGTCCGTTCAATCCGGTCTTTTCCGGGCTCGGCACCACGATCTTCACCGTGATGTCGGCGCTGGCCGCCGAGCACGGCGCCGTCAATCTGGGCCAGGGCTTTCCCGACGAGGACGGCCCGCTGGCGATTCGGCAGGCCGCGGCCAAGGCGCTGATCGACGGGCCCAACCAATATCCGCCGACGCGCGGGCTGATGGCGCTGCGCCAGGCCATCGCCGATCACGCGCGCCGCTTCTATGGCTTCGAATTCGAGCCCCAGACGCAGGTGCTGATCACGTCGGGCGCAACCGAGGCGCTGACCGCCTCGATCCTGGGGCTGGTGGGGCCCGGCCACGAGGTGGTGCTGATCGAACCGGCCTACGATTCCTATCGCCCCATGGCCGAGGCCGCCGGTGCCACGATCAAGACGGTCAAGCTCGCCCCGCCGCACTGGCGGCTCAGCGAAGAGGCGCTGGCGGCGGCGGTGAGCGACAAGACCGCGGCGATCCTCGTCAACACGCCGCTCAATCCGACCGGCCGCGTTTTCGACCGCGAAGAATTGGAGGCGCTGGCGCGGGTGGTGCAAGGCACGAATGCGGTCGTGATTTCGGACGAGGTCTACGAGCATCTGGTGTTCGATGGCCGCGGGCACGTCTCGCCCTTGTCGCTGCCGGGCATGGAGAGCCGGGTGGTGCGCGTGGGCTCGGCCGGCAAGATGTTCTCGCTGACGGGCTGGAAGATCGGCTGGGTCACGGGCGCGGCCAGGCTGGTCGATGTCGTCGCCAAGGCGCACCAGTTCATCACCTTCACCTCGTCGCCGGCGCTGCAAACGGGCGTCGCCTATGCGCTCAACCACGAGATGGATTTCACGCTGTCGCTGACGAAAACCTTGCAGGCCAACCGCGATCTGCTGGCCCAAGGCCTCGCCAAACTCGGCTTCGAGGTCCTTCCCTGCGAGGGCACCTACTTCCTCACCACCTCGATCCGCAACTTGACGAACGAGCCCGACCGCGCTTTCTGCGAGCGGCTGGTGGCGGAGGCGGGCGTGGCACTGGTGCCGCTGAGCCCGTTCTTCGGCGCCGACGCGCCCGATCATCTCGTGCGCTTCGCCTTCTGCAAGAAGGCCGAGGTGATCGAGGAGGCGCTGAAGCGGCTGGAGCGTTATTTCGCCGCGTGACGATCGGAGCGCGAATATGGATTCCCCTTTCCTGCGAGGGGAGGGGAGATGAGCTTGAAGGCGAGATTTCGGGCGTATGGCCTTGACTGACGTGCTCGATCCCAGAACGCCGGTTCTCGTCGGCGCCGCGCAGTTCACGCAGCGCACCACCCGCGAAGGCAAATTCGCCGAAAGCCTCAACCCAATCGAGATGCTGGCGAAGGCGGCGCGCGGCGCGATCGCCGATACGGGCGCGGGGGCACTCGCCGCCGCCATCGACACGGTCGCCGTCGTCCGCTTCATTGCCGATTCCGAAGGCGCGCAAGGGCGTCCCATCGCGCGGCTGTTCCGCAATCCGCCGGGCTCGCTTGCACGGCATCTGAAGGCCGATCCCCGCCGCGCGCTCTACACCACGGCCGGCGGCCATTCGCCGCAATGGCTCGTCAATCGCCTCGCCGCGGAGATTGCGGCCGGCGAATGCGAAGTGGCGCTGCTGGCGGGCGCGGAGTGTCTCGCCACGGTTGCGGGTGCGGCCGAGCAGGGCCTCGATCTGGGCTGGGACATGTCCGCCGATGCCGATCCGGGCAGCGACGCCATCGAGATCGGCGACGAGCGGCCGGGCGTCAGCCAGCACGAACGGCTGCACCGCCTCAATTTCGCGGTCAACACCTATCCTCTGTTCGAGAATGCGATCCGTGGGGCTTTTGAGCGCAAGCTCGCGGATCACCTGCGCGCCATGGGCGAACTGTTCGCGCCGTTCTCGAAAGTGGCCGCCGCCAATCACCATGCCTGGTTCCCGATCGAACGCTCGGCGGCCGAGATCGCGACGCCGACGCCCGCGAACCGCTTCGTCGGCTTCCCCTATACGAAATACATGAACGCGGCGATCGACGTGGACATGGGCGCGGCGCTGGTGATGACGAGCGTGGCCCGTGCCCGCGAACTCGGCATCGCCGAGGACAAGTGGGTGTTCCTGCATGGCTGCGGCGATGCCAATGACACCTGGCGCGTCAGCGAGCGCATCGATTACCGTTCTTCGCCTGGCTTACGCGTGGCGGGCGGCAAGGCCTTCGCCATGGCCGGCAGGAAACCCGCCGATCTTTCATTCATCGATTTCTATTCGTGCTTTCCGAGCGCCGTGGAGATCGCATGCCAGGAGCTGGGGATCGCCTGCGACGATCCGCGCGGGCTGACGGTGACCGGCGGCATGCCCTATTTCGGCGGACCCGGCAACAACTACACGATGCATGCCATCGCCACCATGATGGAGAAGTTGCGGGCCAAGCCCGGCAGCTTCGGCCTGTGCACCGCAGTCGGCTGGTACATGACCGCGCACGCCGCCGGCCTTTATTCGACGGCGCCGGCCAAGGGCCAATGGGGGCGTGAAGATCCGGCCAGCTATCAAAAAGAGCTCGACGTCATGGACCATCCCGAAGTCGAGGAAGCCCCGGAAGGCAAAGCGAAAGTCGAGACCTACACGGTCTCGGTCGACCGCGACGGTAAGCGTTTCGGCATCGTCATCGGCCGGCTGGAAAGCGGCCACCGCTTCGTCGCGTTCACCCCCGACGACGAAGCCATCCTCGACTGGATGATGCGCGAGGAAATGCTGGAGCGCGTCGGCGACGTGGGGCCGACGACGACCACCAATCTGTTCCGCTTCCGTTGAAGCGGCGGCGACGCGATTGTTTTCTCTCGGGTTCTCCCATTTCCTGCATGTGAGCCGATGTTTGCGGTTGCGGACCGCGGTCAGGTTCTCAGCCGGCGATTCTTCGGTTAGAGTGCTTCGCATCACCGACCGGCAATCGAATCTCGTTTCTAGGGTGACGAGATGCGGTGAGTCGTGTCGATTGCGAGTGGGGCTGGGCGCAGAAGGGCTAGGACCATGTGAGCAAAGCGCCGCACGACATGAGCGCAGCGGAGTTGTCCGCTGCGTTCGACGCGCGGGACCTTTCGCCGGTTGAAGTTGCTCAGGCCTGTCTGGCGCGCATCGCCGCGTCCAACTCCAGGCTCAACGGCTTTTGCCACATCGACGGTCCGGCGACGCTGGAGATGGCCGCGGCCTCCGAAGCGCGCTGGATGGCGGGCGAGCCGCTGTCGCCGCTCGACGGCGTCCCGGTCGCGATCAAGGACCTCATCCTGACCAGGCACTGGCCGACGCGGCGCGGTTCGCGCACGGTGGACGCGGATCTGCCCTGGCTCGACGATGCCCCCTCCGTCGCCCGCCTGCGCGAGGCCGGTGCGGTTCTGATCGGCAAGACCACGACGCCCGAATTCGGCTGGAAAGGCACGACCGACTCTCCGCTCACCGGCATCACGCGCAATCCCTGGAAGCTGTCCAAGACGCCGGGCGGGTCGTCGGGCGGCTCGGCGGTGGCGGTGGCGGCGCGCTTCTGCCCGCTCGCGCTCGGCACCGACGGCGGCGGTTCGATCCGCATTCCGGCAAGCTTCACCGGGACCTACGGCTTCAAGCCCAGCTTCGGGCGCGTGGCGATGTGGCCGCCGCCGTCCGCCGGCACGCTCGCGTCCGTCGGCCCCATGACCCGGACCGTGCGCGATGCCGCGCTGCTGCTCAATGTGATCGCGCTGCCGGACGCCCGCGACTGGCACGCGTTGCCCTACGAACCGGAGAATTTCGCCAGCGATCTCGATGGCAGTCTTTCGGGCCGGCGCGTCGCCTATCTCAAGCGGATGGGTGCGCCCGGCAAGATCGTGCCCGAAGTCGAAGCATTGGTGGACCGCGCCGCCGTTCGTTTCGCCGAGCTCGGCGCCGAGGTCGAAGAGGTCGATCCACCCGGCCGCGATCCGCGCGATGTCTTTCGCAGCCTGTGGTGCGCGGCCGCGGCCAAGCTGTTGAGCGAGGTGCCCAAGAACAAGCGCGACCTGCTCGAACCTTCGTTCCGCAAGATGGCAGAGGACGGCACGGCCATCACGCTTGCCGACTACATGTCGGCGATGGCGGGCTGCGTGAGCTACGGCAGCGCGCTGCGCCGCTTCATGGAAGATTACGATTTCATCATCACGCCGACCACGGCGACGCCGGCTTTCGAGGCCGGACTGCTGTCGCCGCGCGGCGACGACGGCAAGGCGTGGCTCGACTGGTCGCCGTTTACCTATCCCTTCAATATGACGCAGCAGCCGGCGGCCAGCATCAATTGCGGCTTCACCTCCGACGGGCTGCCGGTCGGGCTTCAGATCGTCGGCCGCATGTTCGACGATGCCGGCGTGCTCGCGGCCTCCGCCGCCTACGAGGCCGCCGTGCCGCTCCATGACAAGGCGCCGCCGGGGTTCTAAGCTCGTGCGCGATGGGCGCTGAGATCCTCACCGTGGCCGAGATGTACGCCGCCGACCGCTATGCGGCCGATCACGGCATCGCCACGCTGGCATTGATGGATGCCGCGGGCGCCGCGGTCGCCGATGCGGTGCATGACCGCTGGCCCGCGGCCAGGCTCGCCGTGTTGTGCGGGCCCGGCAACAATGGGGGCGACGGCTTCGTCGCTGCGCGCGTGCTGGAAGAGCAGGGCCATGACGTCGTCATCGCGCTCCTGGGTCCGCCCGAGGCGTTGAAGGGCGACGCCAGGGTCATGGCCGAACGCTGGGACGGGCTGGTGGCGCCGCTCGCGCCCGCCATCTTCCGCAACGCCGATGTCGTGATCGATGCCATGTTCGGGGCAGGCCTCTCGCGCCCGCTCGACGGCGCGGCCAAGGCCTGTGCCACAGCCCTCAACCGCTCGGGCAAGCCCGTCGTCGCCGTCGACGTGCCGAGCGGGCTGCACGGCGATCTGGCCAGGCCCTTCGGCAGCGAATGCGTCGAGGCCGATGTGACGGTGACCTTCTTCCGCAGGAAGCTTGCCCATGTGCTGATGCCGGGCCGGCTGTTCTGCGGCGATGTGACGGTCGCCGACATCGGCATTCCGGAGGTCGCGCTCGAAACCATCCGTCCACGGATTTTCGAGAATACGCCGGAGCTGTGGGGCCCGGCTTTTCCATGGCCCGATCCGCTCGGCCACAAATACGATCGCGGCGATGCCGTGATCGTCAGCGGACCTGCGCACGCCACCGGCGCGGCGCGGCTTGCGGCCAGGGCGGCGTTGCGCGTGGGCGCCGGCCTTGTCAGCGTCGCCAGCCCGCTGGACGCGGTCGCGGTCAATGCCGCGGCGCTGACCGCGATCATGGTCAAGCCGTTCGACGGCGCGAAGGGGCTTTCGAGCCTGCTTGCCGACAGGCGCTTCAACGCGGTCGCGATCGGGCCGGGCTGCGGCGTCGGCGAGGAGACGCGCGAGCTGGTGGCGGCGGTGCTGGCCACGAAGGCATCGGCGGTGCTCGACGCCGATGCGCTGACGTCGTTCGCCGCCGATCCGCCCGCGCTGTTCGCGCTCACGCGCGCCGCTTGCGTGCTGACGCCGCATGCGGGCGAGTTCGAACGCGTCTTTCCGGGTCTGCTGAAGCGGGCGCCGACGCGCATCGAGGCCGCGCGCGAAGCCGCCGCCACGGCCAAGTGTACCGTTCTGCTCAAGGGCCCCGACACCGTGATCGCCGCTGCCGACGGCCGCGTCGCCGTGACCGCCAATGCGCCGCCAATGCTGGCGACAGCCGGGGCGGGCGACGTGCTCTCAGGCCTGATCGCCGGATTGATGGCCGAGCACATGAGCTCCTTCGAAGCCGCGGCGGCGGCGGCGTGGCTCCACGGCGAGGCGGCAAACCTGTTCGGCTATGGCCTCATCGCCGAGGACCTGCCGGAGATGGTTCCGGCGGTGCTGACCAGCCTGAAAGACATCCTCGATGACGCCAATTTCCATCCGGCGGGCTGAGGCGCGCGATCTTCCGGCGCTGCTCGCGATCTACAATCATTATGTCGTGCACACGCCGGTCACCTTCGATATCGAGCCGCGCACGCTCGATCAGCACCGCCAATGGTTCGACGGCTTCGGCGAGAGCGGGCGTCATCAATGCTTCGTTGCGGTCAGGGACGACGTCGCGGTCGGCTGGAGCTCTTCGGGAAGGTTCAAGCCGCGCGCCGCCTACGACACCACGGTCGAGACCAGCATCTATCTGGCGCCGGACGCGACCGGGCAGGGGCTCGGCCGTCGTCTTTACGAAACCTTGTTCGCGGCGCTGGCGGACGAAGACATTCATTGCCTGCTGGCCGGAGCGACGCTGCCCAATCCGGCCTCGGTGGCGCTGCACGAGACGCTCGGTTTTCGCCGCGCCGGCATGTATCCGCAGGTCGGCCGCAAATTCGGCCGCTACTGGGACGTGGTCTGGTACTGGCGGGCCATGCGTCAATGAACACCCCCACCGCCGGCTGGCGATGGGGGTGTTCGAAACGCTTCCAACGAATCGGCGAAGTGCCGGCGCTTAGCCGCGCGGACCCTTGTGCTGCGTCTGAGTCTGCTGCAGCTGCTGATCGAGGCTATCCACCCGCTGGCCCAGGGCGTCGATGCGCGAGGAATTCTGATCGGCCTTCTGGCCCGCAGCCGTGGCTGCGGACTGGGCCTGGTTCGCGCTCTGCTGGGCCGCCTGCGCCGCCGACAGTGCCTGGTCGGCCGTGCTTTGGGCCTTCTGGACGGCGTCGGTGGACGCGCAGCCGCTCAGGACCAGCGCTGCCGCGCCAAGAGTGAATAGTGTCGCCCTACGAAATATCTTATGCATCGAATTTTCTCCTCAATGCGGCTGCCCCAATGGTTGCTCACCGCCGGCTGTTGCCGCGAACACGTCAGGCACAATAGTGTAATACAACTGGGCAGGAAAGCGACGCAGCGGTGACATATTTGGGCTATGAATTTTTTTGTCGCGCCCGTGAAACCTCGATGGCTTATGATCGTTAGAATGTGCAAGGCGGCATCAGAGGGCCCGATGGTGGCTGCGCGGGCCAAACATGCGGGCGGTGGCGGCTGCGCGCGGGCGGCCTCGTCTGCCTGCTGGCGCTTGGCGCTGCGGGCTGCGCGACCATGCCGAAAGGCGGGGCGGACGGTCTGGCGCCGGACCTGACGCCGAGCCAGGCGGCGGCCGGGCGCGCGATCCTCAAACTGCTGGCGGCGGCTCCCGCGACGCCCCTCGCGCAGCAGGTGACAGCCTTTTATACCGCCCGTGGCTTCAAGCCGGTCTGGACCGGAAGCGACAAGGCGGCGGCGCGCGCGGTGCCAGTCCGCTTCGTGCTCAGCCATGCCGCGCGGCAGGGATTGCGCAGCGCCGATTATCCGCTCGCGGCCAAGGGGGCGCAGCCCGGCACCGATCCGGTAGTCGACGATGTGACGCTGACGACATCGCTGTTCGAATACGCGCAGGACGTTCGCGACGGGCGCGTCGCGCCGGGCGCGGTCTATAACGATGTGAAGCTGCCGGCGCGCGACTTCGACCCCGGGCCCGCGCTCGCCGCCGCGCTCAAGGACGACAAGCTCAATTCCTTCCTTGCCGCTCTGCCGCCGCCGCATCCCCAATATAAGAGACTCGTCGCTGCGCTCGCGCATTATCACGCCATCGCCGCGCGTGGCGGATGGCAGACGCTGTCCGCGAAGAAGCTGACGCCGGCCCGGCTCGCCAAGCGGCTCGCGCTCGAGGATGGGGCGCTCGCCGCAAACGCCCATCCCTCGGCGGCGGATGTCAGGAAGGCGCTCATGCGTTTCCAGGAGCGGCATGGACTGAAGGCGGACGGCAATGTGGGCTCGGCGACCCTGAAGGCACTCAACGAGCCGGTGTCCGATCGCATCGGGCAGATCGATGCGAACATGGAGCGCTGGCGCTGGATGCCGCGCGCGTTCGCGAAGACCTATATCCGCGTCGACGTTCCCGAGCAGAGCGTGGAGTTCGTCCGCGACGGCAAGGTCGTGCTGCATTCCAGGGCGGTGATCGGGCGGCCCGACAACACCACGCCAATTCTGGTCACGCGCGTCGAGGCCGTGATCGCCAATCCCTACTGGGACATCCCCGACGACATTTCGATCCAGGCGCTGGTGCCGCATCTGCGCCACAACGCCAACTATCTCAAGACGCGCGACATGGTGCTGGTGAACGGCCCGCCCGGCGATCCCTACGGCGCCAAGATCGATTGGCGCAAGGTGACGGGCGACGCCCTGCCTTATCAGATCCGCGAGGAGCCGGGTCCGCACAATGCGCTGGGCAAGATCATGCTCGACATGCCCAACGAGTTCTATGTCTATCTCCACGACACCCCGGCCAGGCATCTCTTCACCCTCGAAGACCGGGACCGCAGCCATGGCTGCGTGCGGGTCCAGAAGATCGGCAAGCTGGCCGAGCTGGTGCTGGCCGGAACCGATGCCAAGCCCGACAAGGCGCTGACCGCCGCGCTGAAGACGAAAAAGACGCAGCGGCTGGCGCTGCCCGAGCCGCTGCCGGTCTATATGGATTACTGGACGGCAAGCGCCGAGGCCAATGGCACGGTGGTCTTCCGCTCCGATATCTACGATCGCGACAAGCCGCTGATCGCCCGCCTTGCGGGCGAGGTTGCGCCGCCGAAGCCGACCCTGCGCAGCGCGGCGCTGGCGTCCGCCGACGGCGATATCGGCCCTTAGTTCGGGGGAACTGGCGATCGCCGCGCTGCGGCCTCGAACGCGAAGACGCCGCTCTGCTTCGCCGCCTCGCCGCCCGCCTCGCCGAAGTCGGACACCGGATACTCGGCCAGGAGGCGAAGGCGCGCACGCGGCAGGAAGGCGCGCCGCGGATCGCCCACCAATACCGCTATTCCCCGCGCGACGCAGCGGTCCAGGAACGCCGTCACGCGCTCGGCCAGTTCGCGCTCGTAGAAGAGATCGCCGACGGCGACGATATCGACGTCCGGCGGCGGAGAGGCGGTCGGGTCCGCCAACTGGGCCGACAGCGCGACATCGTTCAGGGCCGCGTTGAGCGCGAGCGCGGCAATGGCATAGCGGTCGATGTCGGCGGCGATCACCGCACTCGCGCCGGCCGTTGCGGCCGCGATGCCGACGAGGCCAGATCCCGCGCCGAGGTCGAGGACGCGGCGGCCGGCCACGGATTCCCTCCGGTCGAGAATATAACGTGCGAGCGCGAGCCCGCCGCCCCAGAAATGGGCCCAATAGGGCGAAGCGAAATCCGGATCGCGTTCGGCAAGCCGCCACAGCCCGCTTTTTGGCCCGGCCCGGTGCAGGCGGATCTCGGGGACGAAGGGGACCGGAACGACAGGCAGGTTCGAGCGGATGAAATCCGTCAGGTCCAGCGGCCGCGCGGGGCGTACGACGTCCATGCGTTTCCTTCGACAGAACGCCGCGTACGCCGGCGGCTAGTTCTCGATCGTCACCAACGCCACGCGGTTCACGCCGCTCTCGGCCATCACCAGGTTGCCGTCCGCCGTCGGCATCATGTTGCGCACGACGCCGCCGCCCGACGGGATCGGCCAGGTCTGGAATTTCCCGGTTCCCGGATCGAAGCGCACCAGCGTGTTGGGCCCGGTGCCGGTCTCGACATACCAGAGCACATCATGGAGCGCGGTGATGCCATAGGGCAGGGATTTGGGCCCGCCCGGCGAAGGCCACTCGGTCACCTTGCCGGTCGCCGGATCGAGGCGGCCGAGGCGGCCCTGCCTGTAATCGCTGTACCACAAGATGTCGTCGGAGGTGATGGCGATGCGGCGCGGCCGCGAGTTCGGATCGGGCAGGGGATATTCCTTGATCGCCATGGTCGCCGGATCGACGCGGGCGATGGCATTGGTGCCGAACAGCGCAACGAAGGGAACGCCTTTGGAATCGATCACCATGCCGTAGGGCAGTGCCCGCGCCGTCGGCACGGTGACGAGCTTCATCGCGCCGGTCTTGGGATCGAGCCGGCCGATCATGTCGCTCTGCTGCAGCGTGAACCAGAGGATGCCGTTGCGGTCGAACAGCGGCGTGTGCGGATCGCGCGCCTTGGGATCGTTGGTGCGATAGGGCACGACATCGCCGGTCTTGGGATCGAGCTTGCCGACATAGCCCAGGAAGTTGGAGGTGAACCAGATATTGCCATCGGGGCCCATGGTGAGCCCGTGCGGGCCGGAGCCGGCGATCGGCAATTTGTATTCCTTCATCTGGCCAGTCTTGGGATCGAGATGGCCGATCACGTTGGCGAACTGTCCGCTCCACCAGATCGCGCCGTCCTTGGTGGCGAGCGGGTCGTGCGGACGCGAGCCAGCCGTCGGCACCACCCATTCCTGGAAGCCGACCTTGACCGGCCCGGCGATGGCGACCGACTGCGGCATCGGCTTGGGCGGGAAATGAGCGATCAGATAGGCGGTGGCGGCTTCTGTGTCGTCGTCGGAAAGCGAAAGCCCCAGATTGTGCATCATCGCGATCACGGTGTGCCAGCCGGCCGCGTCGTAGCCGGAAGTCGTGACACGGCGCAGGTCGTGGCAGGCGCCGCAATTGTTGGCGACGATATCGCGCCCCGCTCCGGCCGGAAGCTGGTCCTGCTGGGCCGAAGCCGGCATGGCGGCGCAGACGGCGATCGCGGCGGCAAGGCAGGCAAGCGACAATCTGTTCATGGTGCCCTCCCTCGGCCGCGCCCTCGGCGGGCGCTGGCGGCGTGGGGCAAAGAATACTCCCGAACCGGGCCCGGCGCACCGGGGCGCGGCCGCTCTAGCCGGGCCGCAGAAGCCCTGTTATAGGGGCGCCCTTCCGGTTGCCCGCTCGCTCAGGCGGCCGGGCGGGCCCAACGCGGGCGTGGCGGAACTGGTAGACGCGCTGGATTTAGGTTCCAGTGACTTACGTCGTGGGGGTTCAAATCCCTCCGCCCGCACCACGCTTCGCTCGCGGACTGCGGCTCGGCAGGCCAGCGATGCGAGAAAGAATTGAAGTAGGAAATGTCCATGCAGATCACCGAGACCGCCACCGAGAATTTGCGCCGCGAATACAAGATCGTGATCGGCGCCAAGGACCTCGACGAGCGGCTGACCGGGCGCATCACCGAAATCCAGCCCCAGCTCCACCTGAAGGGCTTCCGGCCCGGCAAGGCGCCGCTCTCGTTTCTTAAGAAGACCTACGGCAAGTCGATCATGAACGAGATCGTCGAGGCCGCCGTTCAGGAGTTGGTGCAGAAGGCGGTCAGCGACAACGCGCTCAAGCCCGCCTTTCCGCCGCAGCCCGACGTCGTCAGCGACCTCGCACAGGTGATGGAGGGCAAGTCCGACCTCGAATTCAACATCAAGGTCGATCTGATGCCGGAATTCGAGCTCAGCGATCCGGCCAAGCTCAAGGTCCAGAAGCTGGTCTCGGAGGTTTCCGATGACGCGGTCGACGAGGCCGTGAAGAACCTCGCCGAGCAGACCCGCGGCTACAGCCCGCGGGACCCGGCCGAGGCCGCCGAGACGGGCGATCAGGTGGTGATCGATTTCGTCGGCCGCGTCGACGACGAGGAGTTCGAGGGCGGCAAGGCCGAGGGTTTCAATCTGACGCTGGGCTCGGGCCAGCTCATCGCCGGTTTCGAGGATCAACTGATCGGCGGCAAAGCCGGCGAGGCGCGCGACGTCTCCGTCAAATTCCCGGATGACTATCCGGAGGCCAAGCTCGCCGCCAAGGACGCCGTCTTCGCCGTCACCATCAAGGAGGTGAGGACGCCCGACGAAATCATGATCGACGACCAGCTGGCCAAGCGGCTGGGCCTCGATTCGCTCACGACGCTGAAGGATCGCCTGCGCGACCAGCTCAAGAACGATTATGGGCGCGCCAGCCGTCTGCATATGAAACGCCGCATCCTCGACGCGCTCGACGCGGATTACGATTTCCCGCTGCCGCCGACCATGGTCGAGAACGAGTTCAACGCGATCTGGGCGCAGGTGCAGCAGGAGCTCGCGCGCGAAGGCAAGTCCGCCGAGGACGAAGGCAAATCCGAGGACGAGCTCAAAGCCGAATATCGCGATATCGCCTCGCGCCGGGTCAAGCTCGGCCTGGTGCTGGCGCGGCTGGGCGAACAGAACGGCATCCAGCTCGCGCCCGACGAAATCAATCGCGCCATCTCCGACCGCGCCCGCCAGTTCCCGGGCCAGGAACAGCAGGTGTTCGACTACTTCGCCAAGAACCCGCAGGCCCAGGCCGAGATCCGCGCCCCCCTGTTCGAGGAGAAGGTTGTAGATTTCATCGCCGAACTGGCCGAGGTCGACGAGCGGCCGGTCAGCCAGGAGATTCTGTTCATGGACCCCGACGAGGCCGCAGAGGCGCTGAACGCCGAAGCCGCCGCCGGCAAGCCCAAAGACAAGCCCAAGGCCAAGCCGAAGGACAAGAAGGCCAAGGCCCAGGACTAACCGGGCCTGCGGAACTCTGTTAGCCTCCGCGCCGTCGCGCAGGACAGCACAATGATCTTCGAGCAGATCCCGACCGGAGGTTGCCAATCCTATGTGGTGGGCTGCCCGGAAACCTGCGCGGCCGCGCTCATCGATCCGGAAATCCGCCAGATCGACCGCTATCTTGCCTTCGCCGCGCGCGACGGGCTCAGAATCCATTTTTTGATCGATACCCACACCCATGCCGATCATTTCTCGGCCACCCGCCAGCTCGGCCAGACGCTCGGCGTTCCCGTTGTGATGCACCGCGAGAGCCCGGCGCCATTCGTCGATATGCGGCTCGACGACGGCGATATGCTGGCGGTCGGAAATCTGCGGCTGCAGGGCGCTGCACACGCCGGGCCACACCCGGGATTCGATGTGCCTGGTGTGCGAAGACAGGGTCTTCACCGGCGACACGCTGCTCATCGGCGGCACCGGCCGCACCGACCTTCCGACCGGCGATCCCGAAATGCTGTTCGACAGCCTGTTCGGCAAGTTGCTGAAGCTCGATCCGGCACTGCTCGTCTATCCGGCGCACGACTACAAGGGACGCAGCCACTCGACCATCGCCGCGGAGCTCGCCGAGAACCCGCGCCTTCACAAACGCGAACGTGCCGCCTTCGTCGAGATGATGCGCGGGCTCAACCTGACCGCCCCCACCCATCTCACCGAGGCGCTGCGCACCAACATGAGCGGCGGCAAGTCCGTCACGCAATTTCTGTCGGAGGCCTCCTTCGGCGTGCCGTTCGTGTCGCTTTCCGAGCTCAACGAGCGGGTCAAGTCGCGGTCCAACGATGTCATCATCCTCGACGTCCGGGAGAAGGACGCCTACATACAGGGCCATGTGCCGGGCGCGCGGCATCTGCCGCGGGGCCAGCTGGAGCTTCGGGTCAATGACGATCTGCCCGATCCGACCGTACGGATATTCGTGTATTGCGAATTTGGGAAGATTTCCACGCTCGCGGCGTCGACTTTGCGCCAAATGGGCTTCCTGAAGACGGCGGCGCTCGACGGTGGCATGAAGGCATGGCGCGATGAGGGCCTTCCGGTCGAGCGGGGGCCGTGAAATAACCCCTTCGTCGCCGGCGGTCGCGTTAACGGGGCCGATACCCAAATCCTGCCACGTTGACAGCAGGACGGCGATTTCTACCCTGTGAGACCGAATCGGGAGAACCCATGAAAGACCCGCGCGACGTCTATATGAACACCCTGGTGCCGATGGTGGTCGAGCAGACCGCCCGCGGCGAGCGCGCCTACGACATCTACTCCCGGCTGCTCAAGGAGCGCATCATCTTCATCACCGGCGTGGTGGAGGATTACGGCGCCAGCCTGATCACCGCGCAGCTTCTCTTCCTGGAGGCGGAAAACCCCAAGAAGGAAGTCCACATGTACATCAATTCGCCGGGCGGGGTGGTGACGGCCGGCCTGGCGATCTACGACACCATGCAATATATCCGCCCGGCGGTGCAGACGCTGTGCATCGGCCAGGCGGCATCGGCGGCCTCGCTGCTGCTCGCGGCCGGCGACAAGGGCATGCGCTTCTGCCTGCCCAATTCGCGCATTCTGGTGCACCAGCCCTCGGCCTCCTATTACGGCCAGGCCGCCGATATCGCCCGCCATGCACAGGAAATCATCAAGCTTAAGAGGCGGCTGAACGAGATTTACTCTCATCACACCGGCCAGCCGGTGGAGGTGATTGAAAAGGCGCTCGACCGCGATACATATATGACGGCCGAGGAAGCCAAGGCTTTTGGCCTGATCGATCAGGTGCTGACGCGGCGGGCCGAGCCCGGCGCGGACAGTTAAGGCCGGAATCCGGGCGGAATGTGCCGGATTAAACAAATCTTGATCCCGCCAAGGCTATCGTGGTCGAATGAAGGCGTTGGGGGGCCAGCCGGGTCGGATTGGCGCGGTTCGTGCAACAGGCTGGGCAGTGGCCCGGGATGTGGTAGGGATCGGGCGGTCCGGAACGGGCAAGGGACCCAGGAGAGCCCATGAGTAAGTCAAACGGCGGCGAGTCCAAGAACACGCTGTACTGTTCTTTCTGCGGCAAGAGCCAGCACGAGGTCCGCAAGCTTATTGCGGGCCCGACCGTGTTCATCTGCGACGAATGCGTCGAGCTGTGCATGGAAATCATCCGCGAGGAGAACAAGACCTCCTTCATGAAGAGCCGGGACGGCGTGCCGAGCCCGAGCGAGATCTTCAAGGTGCTCGACGATTATGTGGTCGGCCAGAGCCACGCCAAGCGGGTGCTCTCGGTTGCCGTCCACAACCACTACAAGCGCATCAACGCCACCGGCAAGAATTCCGAAGTCGAGCTGGCCAAGTCGAACATCATGCTGATCGGCCCCACCGGCTGCGGCAAGACGCTGCTGGCCCAGACGCTGGCCCGCATCCTCGATGTGCCTTTCACCATGGCCGACGCGACCACGCTGACCGAGGCCGGCTATGTCGGCGAGGACGTCGAGAACATCATCCTGAAGCTGCTCCAGTCCGCCGACTACAATGTCGAGCGGGCCCAGCGCGGCATCGTCTATATCGACGAGGTCGACAAGATCAGCCGCAAGTCCGACAACCCGTCCATCACCCGCGACGTTTCGGGCGAGGGCGTGCAGCAGGCCCTCCTGAAAATCATGGAAGGCACGGTGGCATCGGTTCCCCCGCAGGGCGGGCGCAAACATCCCCAGCAGGAGTTCCTGCAGGTCGACACCACCAATATCCTGTTCATCTGCGGCGGCGCCTTCGCAGGGCTGGACAAGATCATTTCCTCGCGCACCCAGGGCACCTCGATGGGCTTCGGCGCCGTCGTGCGTGGCGCCGACGAGCGCGACACCGGCGAGATCCTTCGCGACGTGGAGCCGGAGGACCTGCTGAAATTCGGCCTCATCCCCGAATTCATCGGCCGCCTGCCGGTGCTGGCGACGCTGGGCGATCTCAGCGAACCGGCTCTGATCGAAATTCTCACACGCCCCAAGAACGCGCTGGCCAAGCAATATCAGCGCATGTTCGAGATGGAAGGCGTCAAGCTCCGCTTCCAGGACGAGGCGCTGCACAGCATCGCGCGGCGCGCCATCCTGCGGCGCACTGGCGCCCGTGGCCTCAGATCGATCATGGAAGGTATCCTGCTCGACACCATGTACGAGCTGCCGACGCTCTCCGGCGTTCAGGAAGTCGTGATTACGGCCGATGTGGTGGATGGCGGCGCACGCCCGCTGTACACCTATTCGGACAAGGCTCAGGCTCGCGAGTCCACGGCCTCCTGACAAGGCGTCATCTTCAGTATCCTGACGATACGTCACCTTGGGGGACTTCCCGAGGCAATTTTCGGGACAAATTCGCCCTACCTTGAAACTGCCTTGCGGGGGGGCCACGTTATCTCCAGCGGAGTCGGCCCAGCGGGGAGGCTCCGGGAAACCGGTTCCGGCCGCCCAGACGGGGTCCGGCGCCCAATAACAGCCGGGCCAGTCCGCCCGGCCAGGAGAACAGAATGTCCGACGCTGAAGTCACAAACGTCGAAAAGGGTGAAGCAGGCGGCCAGCTGGCGCCGGTGCTGCCCTTGCGCGATATCGTTGTCTTTCCCCACATGATCGTTCCGCTCTTCGTGGGCCGCGAGAAGTCCGTGCGTGCGCTCGAAGAGGTGATGAACGACGAAAAACAGATTCTGCTTCTGACCCAGAAGAACGCCGCCGACGACGACCCCACGCCCGACGGGCTGCACCGGGTCGGGACGCTGGCGACCGTCCTGCAGCTTCTGAAGCTGCCGGATCAGACCGTGCGCGTGCTGGTCGAGGGCAAGTCCCGCGCCGCGGTGACCGGCTTTGCCGAGCGCACCGATTTCTTTCAGGCCAGGATCGAGCATATCCCCGAGGCCGGCGGCGACGCGCGCGAGACCGAAGCGCTTGTGCGCACAGTCAAGTCGAACTTCGAGCAGTACATCAAGCTCAACAAGAAGGTGCCGGCCGAGACGCTGGCCTCGGTCGCGCAGATCGAGGACCCGGCCAAACTCGCCGACACGGTGGCCTCGCATCTGTCGGTGAAGATTCCCGACCGCCAGGCGCTGCTCGAGACCATCAGCGTCTCCGAGCGGCTGGAACGCGTGTTGTCGCTGATCGAAGGCGAGATCGGCGTGCTTCAGGTCGAGCGCAAGATCAGGAGCCGCGTCAAGCGCCAGATGGAGAAGACGCAGCGCGAGTATTACCTGAACGAACAGCTCAAGGCGATCCAGAAGGAGCTGGGCGAGGGCGACGAAGGCCGCGACGAGCTCGCGGAAATCGAAGAGCGCGTGCGCAAGACCAAGCTCTCCAAGGAAGCGCGCGAGAAGGCCAATGCCGAGCTGAAGAAGCTTCGGCAGATGAGCCCTATGAGTGCCGAAGCGACAGTCGTGCGCAACTATCTCGACTGGCTGCTGTCTCTGCCCTGGGGCAAGAAGTCCAAGGTCAAGAAGGATATCGCGCTGGCCGAGAAGGTCCTGCACGACGACCATTACGGTCTCGACAAGGTCAAGGAGCGCATCCTCGAATACCTGGCCGTGCAGCAGCGCGCCGGCAAGATGAAGGGGCCGATCCTGTGCCTGGTCGGACCGCCGGGCGTGGGCAAGACCTCGCTCGCCAAGTCGATCGCCAAGGCCACCGGCCGCGAATATGTGCGCATGTCGCTCGGCGGCGTGCGCGACGAAGCGGAGATCCGCGGCCACAGGCGCACTTATATCGGCTCGATGCCGGGCAAGGTCATCCAGTCGATGAAGAAGGCGAAAGCGTCCAATCCGCTGTTCCTGCTCGACGAGATCGACAAGCTGGGCGCGGACTGGCGCGGCGATCCGTCGTCGGCGCTGCTCGAGGTGCTGGACCCTGAGCAGAACCACACCTTCAACGACCATTATCTGGAGGTCGATTTCGATCTGTCGGACGTGATGTTCATCACCACGGCCAACACGCTGCGCATGCCGCAGCCGCTGATGGACCGCATGGAGATCATCCGCATCCCCGGCTACACGGAAGATGAGAAGGTCGAGATCGCCAAACGCCATCTGATCGACAAAGAGGTCAAGGCGCACGGTCTCAAGGCGGAGGAGTGGAAGATCGCCGACGAGGCGTTGCGCGACCTGATCCGCTACTACACGCGCGAAGCCGGCGTGCGTAACCTTGAGCGCGAGATCGCAAACCTGACCCGCAAGGCGGTCAAGGAGATCGTCTCGGGCAAGGCCACCGCGATCGCGGTGACGTCCGACAATCTGGGCGACTATGCCGGGGTGAGGAAGTTCCGCTTCGGCGAGATCGAGGGCGAAGATCAGGTCGGCGTGGTCACAGGTCTGGCATGGACCGAGGTCGGCGGCGAAACGCTGCAGATCGAGTCGGTCATGCTGCCCGGCAAGGGCCGCATGCAGACCACCGGCAAGCTGGGCGACGTGATGAAGGAATCGATCGACGCGGCGCGCTCTTATGTGAGGAGCCGCGCCACCCAGTTCGGCATCAAGCCGCCGGTGTTCGAGAAGCGGGACATCCACGTCCATGTGCCCGAAGGGGCCACGCCCAAGGACGGGCCTTCGGCCGGCGTCGCCATGGCGGTGTCGATCATCTCGGTGCTCACGGGCATTCCGGTCCGCCGCGACGTCGCCATGACCGGCGAGGTCACGCTCAGGGGCCGGGTGCTGCCGATCGGCGGGCTCAAGGAGAAGCTGCTTGCGGCCCTTCGCGCCGGCATCACCACCGTGCTCATCCCGCAGGAGAACGAGAAGGATCTGGCGGAGATTCCCGACAATGTGAAGTCGGGGCTCAAGATCGTGCCGGTCTCAAACGTGGAAGAGGTGCTGAAGGTGGCGCTGGTGCGGACGCCCGAGCCCATCACCTGGGAAGAGCCCGAGATCGTCCCGCCGGCGCTGCCGGAGGGCGAGTCGGACGCGGTGGTTACCCACTGAACCTGTACACATCCAGCCCAACGGGCCCGGGTCGTTTCCGATTCGGGCCCGTTTTCATCGAAAAACCGGAGATTCGCGGGATTTTTGGCTTGGGACGGCGTTGCCTAAGCCGTACAGTCGGCCCTCCCGGGGGTGCCGAATCGCGCGAAAGGAGTTCGTGCCGTGAACAAGAACGATCTTACCCAGCAGCTTGCGGAAAGCACCGGACTGGCCAAGACCGATGCCGCCAAGGCCGTTGACGGCGTTTTCGACCTCATCACGGCGGCGCTCAAGGGCGGCGACGAGGTGCGGCTGACCGGTTTCGGCGTGTTCGTGGCCGCCAAACGTGCGGGTGGCAAGGGGCGCAATCCGCAGACCGGCGAAGAAATCACCATCAAGCCTTCCGTCCAGCCGCGCTTCCGCGCCGGCAAGCAGCTCAAGGACGCGCTCAACCCGTAGGCCGCGCCCGCGGTCCCGGAGTCCAACCCGGCGGCCGGCGCTGCTATAAGCGGCCGCCCGGGGCGGTTAGCTCAGCCGGTAGAGCACATCGTTTACACCGATGGGGTCGGCGGTTCGAACCCGTCACCGCCCACCATGCTTCGCCCGCTCTCGCGGGCTACGGCTCGGCGAGATTGGGCCAAGTCTATCCGAAATGTCATCTCGTCCGGAGGTTTCGCGAGCCTGCCGCCCTTGACCGGGCATCGGCGGGCTGGCGGAGTGCGCCGATGCGTTCGATCCCCATGCCGTCGATAGGTGTCGTGATGGCGTTGGGCGCCGCGCTCGCTCTTGCCGGCTGCGCCTCAGGGCGGTCGCGCGCGCCGCGGCCGCAAGGCCCCGCCTTCCATCCGGCTGTCGAGATGCTCGCGCCGTATGACTTCAATCACGACGGCCAGATCACTCGCGGCGAGATGGAAAAGGGCCTCAAGGCCGATTTCGACCGCGCCGACACCAATCACGACGGCCGGCTCGACGAAGACGAGGTGCGCGCGGTCAACCAGCGCCGGCTCGCCCGCGACGCCTCCACCGCCAGCCCGCTCGTCGATTGGAACCACGACGGTTATGTGGATTTCGACGAATTTGCCAATGCCCCGCGCTCGCTGTTCGATCAGCTCGACACCGACGGCAATGGCGTGCTCTCGGCCGCCGAACTGAAAGCCGCCCGGGCCGGGTCCGCCCAGCCGCGCAACCCCGCCGCCGGCGAACAGCGCCGCGGACGCCGCAATGGCGGGTCCGGAGGCGATTCCCCCGATGGCGACGGTGATTAGAACGAAACGGTCTGTGCCCGCGCCTTGACTTGCCCTGATGCGCGCCGTACATCGGCGCTCTTTCGCGCCATGGCGGATTTCGTGGCCATTACGCGGGGGCGTAGCTCAGTTGGTTAGAGTGTCGGCCTGTCACGCCGAAGGTCGCGGGTTCGAGCCCCGTCGCTCCCGCCAGTCTTCACCGCGCAGCGATGGAGACTGTCATGGCGTAGCCGCCCCATTCAGGGGGCGGCGAATTTTCCCAACAAAACTCTTTGGTAAGCGCGCGCAAATCTTGCTCTAAACCCGCGTTGCGCGCGGCCTGTGCCTGCCTATACTGCACGCGCGAAATGACTTGTCCGGCCGCGCGACACGGCAAGCCCGTGAAGGCGGTCCGGAGCCCGACCCAGGCCGGCTGGCGGTGCCAAGGAACATGCGATGAACGGGTTGCTGATGGAATACCTGCCGATCCTGCTGTTCATGGGGATCGCAGGGGTGATCGGGCTGGGCCTGATGGTGGTGCCGATGATCATCGCCCCCTCCAAGCCCGACCCCGAAAAGCTTTCCGCATATGAGTGCGGATTCAACGCCTTCGGCGACGCCCGCATGAAGTTCGACGTGCGTTTTTACCTGGTCTCGATCCTGTTCATCATCTTCGATCTGGAAGTGGCGTTCCTGTTTCCCTGGGCCATCACCCTGCGCGCGACCGGGATCTTCGCCTTCTGGTCGATGGTGGTGTTCCTTGCCGTGCTGACCGTCGGCTTTATCTATGAGTGGCGGAAAGGGGCGCTCGAATGGGAGTGAGCCCTGATAACGCGAACGTTGCCAAACTCCCGGCCGGCATGGGTGCCCGCGCTGGCGTCGAGGGCGGTGCGTCCGTCGCCCATGACGATCCCTATTTCAGGGCCGTGCAGGCCGAGATGGCCGAGAAGGGCTTCCTGGTCGCCTCGGCCGACGCGCTGGTCAACTGGGCGCGCACGGGCTCGCTGATGTGGATGACCTTCGGGCTTGCCTGCTGCGCGGTCGAGATGATGCATGCCTCGATGCCGCGCTATGACCTGGAGCGCTTCGGCGTCGCCCCCCGCGCCAGTCCACGCCAGTCCGACGTCATGATCGTCGCCGGCACGCTGACCAACAAGATGGCGCCCGCGCTCCGCAAGGTCTACGACCAGATGCCAGAGCCGCGTTACGTGATCTCGATGGGCTCCTGCGCCAATGGTGGCGGCTATTACCATTATTCCTATTCGGTGGTGCGCGGCTGCGACCGCATCGTGCCGGTCGACGTCTATGTGCCGGGCTGCCCGCCCACGGCCGAGGCGCTGGTCTACGGCATCATGCTGCTGCAGCGGAAGATCCGCCGCACCGGCAATATCGAGCGTTGAGGGGCGGATGCAGAGGACGCTCGAACAACTGGCTCATACCATCGCCGAGGCGCTGCCGGGCGCGGTGAAGGGGCATAAGATCGCCATCGGCGAGCTCACGGTCGAGGTCGAGGCCGGCGAGATCGCGCGCGTCATGGCCACGCTCCGCGACGATCCCCGGCTCGAATTCAAGCTCCTGATCGACATTTGCGGCGTCGACTGGCCGCAGCGGGAAAAGCGTTTCGACGTCGTCTATCATTTGTTGTCGCTGACCGGGAACGCGCGCGTCCGCATCGTCTGCCAGACCGACGAGGACACCGCGGTGCCGTCGGTGGCGGAGGTTTATCCCGCTGCCAACTGGTTCGAGCGCGAAGCCTTCGACATGTACGGCATCGTTTTTTCCGACCATCCCGATCTCAGGCGCATCCTCACCGATTACGGCTTTTCCGGGCATCCGCTCAGAAAGGATTTTCCGCTCACCGGCTATGTCGAGGTGCGCTACGACGACGAGATGAAGCGCGTGGTCTATCAGCCCGTGCAACTGACCCAGGCCTTCCGGGACTTCGATTTCATGAGCCCGTGGGAAGGCGCCCAGTACATCCTGCCCGGCGACGAGAAGAAGAGCGAATAGCCATGGCCGAGTCCGCCGTCGAAACCAAGACCACGATCAATTTCGGGCCGCAGCATCCGGCCGCCCATGGCGTGCTTCGCATGGTGCTCGATCTAGACGGCGAAGTCGTGACCCGCGTCGATCCGCATATCGGGTTGCTCCATCGCGGCACCGAGAAGCTGATCGAGCACAAGACCTATATGCAGGCGCTGCCCTATCTCGACCGCCTCGATTACGTCTGCCCGATGAACCAGGAGCATGCCTTCGCGCTGGCGACGGAGAAATTGCTCGGCGTCGACGTGCCGCCGCGCGCGCAATATATCCGCGTGCTGTTCTGCGAGATCGGCCGCATCCTCAACCATTTGCTCAACGTCACCACGCAGGCCATGGATGTGGGCGCGCTGACCCCGCCCTTGTGGGGCTTCGAAGAGCGCGAGAAGCTGATGGTGTTCTACGAGCGGGCCTGCGGGGCGCGGCTGCACGCCAATTATTTCCGTACCGGCGGTGTCCATCAGGACCTGACGCCGGCCCTGCTCGACGACATCCATGACTGGTGCCGGCAGTTCCCCAAGGTGCTCGACGACATCGACGCGCTTTTGACCGAAAACCGCATCTTCAAGCAGCGCAATGTCGATATCGGCGTGATCAGCCGCGCCGACGCCGAGATGTGGGGCATGACGGGCGTGATGCTGCGCTCGACGGGCGTGCATTGGGATTTGCGCCGCGCCCAACCCTACGAATGCTACAACGAGATGGATTTCCAGATTCCGGTGGGTCACAACGGCGATTGCTTCGACCGCTATCTGATGCGCATGGAAGAGATGCGCCAGTCCAACAACATCATGATCCAGTGCCTCGAAAAGATGCCGGCCGGGCCCGTGATGAGCGAGGACCACAAGGTGGCGCCGCCGCGGCGCGCCGAGATGAAGAAGTCGATGGAGGCGCTGATCCATCACTTCAAGCTCTACACCGAGGGCTATCACGTGCCGGCCGGCCAGGCCTACGCCGCGGTCGAGGCGCCCAAGGGCGAATTCGGCGTCTATCTGGTCTCGGAAGGCGGCAACAAGCCCTATCGCGTCAAGTTCCGCGCACCGTCGTTCGCCCATCTGCAGGCGATGGATTACATGTGCCGCGGCCACATGATCGCCGACGTCTCCGCCGTGCTCGGCTCCATCGACATCGTCTTCGGGGAGGTCGACCGATGAGCGTGCGCCGTCTGGCCGAAAATCAGCCCGCGAGCTTTGCCTTCTCGGCCGAGAACAAGGCCCGCGTCGATGCGTGGATCGCCAAATATCCGGAGGGCCGGCAGGCGTCCGCGGTGATCGCAGCGCTGTGGATCGGCCAGGAGCAGGAAGGCTGGGTCACCAAGCCGATGGTCGAAGCGGTCGCCAAGCTGCTTTCGATGCCGTCGATCCGCGTGCTGGAAGTGGCGACCTTCTACACCATGTTCAACCTCCATCCTGAAGGCGAGTATCTGGTGCAGGTCTGCACCACCACGCCGTGCTGGCTGCGCGGCTCCGACGAGGTGGTGGCCGCCTGCAAGACACACATCGCCGAGACCGAGCACACCATCTCCGCCGACGGCAAATTCTCGTGGATGGAAGTCGAATGCCTGGGCGCCTGCGTCAACGCGCCGATGCTGCAGATCGGCAAGGACTTCTATGAAGACCTCGACGGACCCAAGACCGAGGCGCTGCTCGAAGCCTTCCGCAAGGGCACGCCGCCCAAGCCCGGCCCGCAGATCGAAACCCGCCGCTCGTCCGAGCCCATCGGCGGGGCGACCACATTGAAAGAGGTGCCGTCGTAATGCTGGCCGACAAGGACCGCATCTTCACCAATCTCTACGGCTTCGGCGATCCGGGGCTGAAGGGCGCGATGGCGCGCGGCGCCTGGGATGGCACCAAGGCCATCCTCGAACGCGGCCCCGAGGCCATCGTCGAAGACGTCAAGGCCTCGGGCCTGCGCGGCCGCGGCGGCGCCGGCTTCCCGACCGGCCTGAAGTGGTCGTTCATGCCCAAGGAGATCAAGGACCGGCCGCATTACCTCGTGATCAATGCCGACGAATCCGAGCCCGGCACCTGCAAGGATCGCGACATCATGCGCCACGATCCGCACACGCTGGTGGAGGGCTGCCTGATCGCCAGCTTCGCCATGCGCGCGCATGCTTGCCTATATCTATATCCGCGGCGAATTCATCCGTGAGCGCGAGGCGCTGCAGCGCGCCGTCGACGAAGCCTATGAAGCCAGGCTGATCGGCAAGAACAATTTGCATGGCTGGGATTTCGATTGCTACGTCCATCACGGCGCCGGTGCGTATATTTGCGGCGAAGAGACTGCGCTGCTCGAAAGCCTGGAAGGCAAGAAGGGCCAGCCGCGCATGAAGCCGCCATTCCCGGCCAATGTCGGGGTGTGGGGCTGTCCGACCACCGTGAACAATGTCGAGACCGTCGCGGCGGTGCCGACCATCCTTCGGCGCGGTCCCGAATGGTTCGCGGCGCTGGGCCGGCCCAAGAACACCGGCACCAAGGTCTTCTGCATCTCCGGCCATGTGAACAAGCCCTGCAATGTCGAAGAAGAGATGAGCATCCCCTTGCGGGAGCTGATCGAGCGCCATGCGGGCGGGGTGCGCGGCGGCTGGGACAATCTGATGGCGGTAATCCCGGGCGGCTCCTCGATGCCGGTGCTGCCGAAAGACATCTGCGACACCATCCTGATGGATTTCGATTCGCTGGTGGCGGTGAAGTCGGGGCTGGGCACCGCCGCGGTGATCGTGATGGACAAGTCCACCGACATCATCAAGGCGTTCGCGCGGCTGGCCTATTTCTACCGCCACGAATCCTGCGGCCAGTGCACGCCCTGCCGCGAGGGCACGGGCTGGATGTGGCGCGTCTTGACGCGGATGCAGAAGGGCGACGCCACGCCCGCCGAGATCGACCAGCTGCAGGAAGTGACCAAGCAGATCGAAGGCCACACCATCTGCGCCTTCGGCGAAGGGGCGTCGTGGCCGGTGCAGGGCTTCCTGCGCCATTTCCGGCCCGAGATCGAACGGCGCATTGCCGAGCGCGCGAGCGCGGTCAGCGGCAGCGTGCCGCGCGCGGCGGAGTAGGGCGATGGCGACGCGCAAACTCATCATCGACGGAAACGAAGTCGAAGCCGAAGAGACCATCACGCTGCTGCAGGCCTGCGAGCAGGCGGGCTCCGAGATCCCGCGCTTCTGCTATCACGAGCGGCTCTCCGTCGCCGGCAATTGCCGCATGTGCCTGGTCGAATGGGTGGGCGCGCCCAAGCCGCAGGCAAGCTGCGCGCTGCAGGTCAAGGACATCTTCCCCAACAAGGACGGCACGCCGGCCAAGATCAACACCAAATCGCCGCTGGTGAAGAAGGCGCGCGAAGGGGTGATGGAGTTCCTGCTCATCAATCATCCGCTCGACTGCCCGATCTGCGACCAGGGCGGCGAATGCGACCTGCAGGACCAGGCCATGGGTTACGGCCGCGGCGCCTTTCACCGCTTCAACGAGAACAAGCGCGCCGTCGAAGACAAATATATGGGCCCGCTGATCAAGACGATGATGACGCGCTGCATCCAGTGCACCCGCTGCGTGCGCTTCGCCACCGAAGTGGCGGGCGTCCCCGAGCTCGGCGCCACCGGCCGCGGCGAGGACATGGAGATCACGACCTATCTGGAAAAGGCCTTCAATTCCGAGCTCTCCGGCAACGCCATCGATCTGTGCCCGGTGGGCGCGCTGACCTCCAAGCCCTACGCCTTCAACGCCCGGCCCTGGGAATTGCGCAAGACCGAATCCATCGACGTGATGGATGCGCAAGGCGCGAACATCCGCGTCGATACCCGCGGCCGCGAGGTCATGCGCGTGCTGCCGCGCATCAAGGACGACGATCAACGAGGAATGGATTTCCGACAAGACCCGCCACGCCTGCGACGGTTTGCGCTGCCAGCGGCTCGACAAGCCTTATGTGCGCGAGACACGGCAAACTGGTGGCGGCGACCTGGGCCGAGGCCTTCGCGGCCATCGCCGCGCGCGCAAAGACGACCAAACCGGAGAAGATGGCGGCCATCGTCGGCGATCTCGCGGCGGCCGAAGAGATCAAGGCGCTCAAGGATTTGATGGGCGCGCTCGGCGCCACCAATCTCGAATGCCGGCAGGACGGCGCCAAGATCGCGCCGAAGCCGCGGCAATCCTATCTCTTCAATACCACCATCGCCGGTATCGACGCCGCTGACGCCATCCTCTTCATCGGCACCAATCCGCGCTGGGAAGCGCCGGTCCTGAACGCGCGCATCCGCCGGCTCTGGCTCGCCGGCAATCTCAGGCTTGCCAATGTCGGGCAGGCCTACGATCTCACTTTTCCGGTCGAACAGCTTGGGGCCGGCGCCGACGTTCTCGAAGCGCTCGCCAATGGTTCGCACCCCTTTGCGCAGGTGCTGAAGGACGCCAAGCGGCCAATGCTGATTCTGGGCCCGGGCGCGGTGGCGCGGCCCGATGGCGCCGCGATCCTGAAGCTTGCCGCGCGCATCGCCGCGGAGACCGGCATGATCGGCCCGGCGGGCAGCGTCGAGGAAGGCGGCTGGAACGGCTTCAACGTGCTCTCCATGGCGGCAAGCCGGGTCGGCGCGATGGACCTCGGTTTCGTAGCCGGCCGCGACATGGCCGCGATACTCGACGGCGCGGGCAAGGGCGAGATCGACTTTATATATTTGCTCGGCGCCGACGAGTTCGACATGGCGAAACTGGGCAAGGCCTTCGTGGTCTATCAGGGCAGCCATGGCGATGCCGGCGCCCATCGCGCCGATGTCATTTTGCCCGGTGCGGCCTACACCGAAAAATCCGGCCTCTTCGTCAATTTCGAGGGCCGCGTGCAGCTTGCCAATCGCGCCAGCTTCCCACCGGGCGAGGCCAAGGAGGATTGGGCGATCCTGCGTGCGCTGTCCGATGTGCTGGGCAAGCGGCTGCCTTACGACGACCTCGATACGCTGCGCCGCGCCGTCGCCGCCGATGCGCCCGGTTTCGAGCTCCTGGACGAAACCCCGGCCCAGCCCGGCGCCGATCCGGCGATCTGGAACGCCATCGGCACCGCGGGCGCCATCGACAAATCGGCGCTGCTGGCAAGCCCGATCACCGATTTCTATCTCACCAACCCCATCGCACGCGCGAGCGAGACCATGGCCGAATGCAGCCGCCTGTTCGTGACCGGCGCTGAGAAGATGGCGGCGGAGTAGTCCATGATCTTCGTTCACCCGTTCCAGAGTTTGGGCTTGCCATACGGATGGGCCTGGTTCCTGAGCCAGGCCATCGTCATGGTGGCCCTGTGCCTGGTGCTGATGCTGTCGGTGGCCGCCGTGATCCTGGCCGACCGCAAGATCTGGGCGGCGGTGCAGATGCGGCGCGGGCCCAATGTGGTGGGCGCCTTCGGCCTGCTCCAGACCATCGCCGACGCCATGAAGTTCATCTTCAAGGAAGTGATCATTCCGGCCGGCGCCAACAAGGTGCTGTTCCTCATGGCGCCGCTGGTGACGGCGACGCTGGCGTTCCTGGCCTGGGCGGTGATCCCCTTCGATGCCGGCTGGGTGATCGCCAACCTCAATGTCGGCATTCTTTATCTCTTCGCGATCTCCTCGCTCGGGGTCTATGGCGTGATCGTGGCGGGCTGGGCGTCGAATTCGAAATACGCCTTCCTCTCTGCCCTGCGCGCGGCCGCCCAGATGGTGTCCTACGAGGTCTCCATCGGCTTCGTGCTGGTGACGGTGCTGGTCTTCGCCGGCACGCTCAATCTTTCGGCCATCGTCGAGGCCCAGCGCCATGGCTGGTTCGCCTTTACGATCCTGCTGCCGATGTTCGTGATCATGTTCATCTCCTCGCTTGCGGAGACGCAGCGGCCGCCCTTCGATCTGCTCGAAGCGGAATCGGAGCTGGTGGCCGGCTTCACGGTCGAATATTCGTCCACGCCCTTCCTGATGTTCTTCCTCGGCGAATACATGAACGTGATGATGCTGTGCGCGCTGATGACGGTGCTGTTCCTGGGCGGCTGGCTGCCGCCGCTTAACATCTGGCCACTCAATATTCCGGTATTGGGCGTGGTCTGGTTCCTGCTCAAGCTCTTTTTCCTGTTCTTCCTTATGGCGATGGTGAAGGCCTTCGTGCCGCGTTATCGCTACGACCAGCTGATGCGGCTGGGCTGGAAGGTGTTTCTGCCGATCTCGCTGGTCTGGGTGGTGCTGGCGGCGGGCTGGGTCATGATCTTCCCGCATACCGGCATGTGAGGCGCGATATGGCATTCCTCGACCGCACGGCACGCTCGATCTTCCTGTGGGAGTTCGTCAAAAGCTTCGGACTCACCATGCGCTATTTTTTCGCGCCCAAAGCCACGCTCAACTATCCGTTCGAGAAGGGACCGCTGTCGCCCCGCTTCCGCGGCGAACATGCGCTGCGCCGTTATCCCAACGGCGAGGAACGCTGCATCGCCTGCAAGCTGTGCGAGGCGATCTGCCCCGCGCTCGCCATCACCATCGAGGCCGAGCCGCGCGCCGACGGCAGCCGCCGCACCACGCGCTACGACATCGACATGGTGAAGTGTATCTATTGCGGTCTGTGTCAGGAGGCGTGCCCGGTGGACGCCATCGTGGAGGGGCCGAACTTCGAATACGCGACCGAGACTCGCGAGGAGCTTTACTACGACAAGGACAAGCTGCTGGCGAACGGCGACCGCTGGGAGCGCGAGATCGCGCAGAATCTGCAACTGGACGCGCCATATCGTTAGGCGCGGGCCGAGGGGGACTGGTTTGTTGAACGGAAGTTGCACGTCCGGTGTCGCGAGGGGGCGTTCATGCTCTTGACGGCGCTCGCCTTCTATCTGTTCTCGACGGTGCTGATCCTGTCGGCGCTGATGGTGGTTGCCGCGCGCAATCCCGTGCACTCTGTGCTGTTCCTGATCCTCGCCTTCTTCAACGCAGCCGCTTTGTTCGTGATTCTGGGCGCGGAGTTCCTGGCGATGATCCTCGTCATCGTCTATGTCGGCGCCGTGGCCGTGTTGTTCCTGTTCGTGGTGATGATGCTCGACATCGATTTCGCCGAGCTGAAGCGCGGCGCGCTGCAATATCTGCCGGTCGGCGCGCTGATCGGCATTGCGCTCGCGGTCGAGCTGATCCTGGTCGGCAGCGTCTGGGCCTTTGCGCCGGGTGCCGGCGGGGCGCTCGCCCATGCCACGCCCGCCGGGCTCACCAACACACAGGCGCTGGGCCAGATCATCTACACCGACTACATCTATTACTTCCAGACGGCGGGGCTGATCCTGCTGGTCGCGATGATCGGCGCCATCGTGCTGACGCTGCGCCACAAGCCGAACGCGCGCCGCCAGTCGATTTCGCACCAGGTCGGCCGCCGTCCGGAAGAGGCGGTCGAACTCGTCGACATCAAGCCGGAGCAGGGAGCCTGAGCATGGAAATCGGACTTCCGCATTATCTGGCCGTGGGCGCGATCCTGTTCACGATCGGCGTCTTCGGCATTTTCCTGAACCGCAAGAACATCATCATCATCCTGATGTCGATCGAGCTGATCCTTCTGGCGGTCAACATCAATTTCGTCGCCTTCTCCGCCTATCTTCACGATCTGGTGGGCCAGGTGTTCGCGCTGTTCGTGCTGACGGTGGCCGCGGCCGAAGCGGCCATCGGGCTTGCCATCCTCGTCGTCTATTTCCGCAACCGGGGCACGATTGCGGTCGAAGACGTCAATTTGATGAAAGGCTAGAGGGGCGAATGTATTCGGCGATTGTCTTCCTGCCCGCTCTGGGCTCGCTGATCACGGGGCTACTGGGCGCCGTCATCGGCCACCGGGCCTCGGAACTCATCACCACGGCGCTCTTGTTCGTGTCGCTGGCGCTCAGTTGTTTCGCCTTCTACGACGTGGCGATCCTGGGCCATTTCCAGATCGTCCATATCGCGACTTGGATCAGTTCGGGCAGCTTTTCGGTCGACTGGACCTTGCGCATCGACACGCTGACGGCGGTGATGCTGGTCGTGGTCACGGGTGTCTCGGCGCTCGTGCATCTCTACTCCTTCGGCTACATGGCCGACGATCCCGGCCGCTGGCGCTTCTTCTCCTATCTGTCGCTCTTCACCTTCGCCATGCTGATGCTGGTGACGGCCAACAACTTCCTGCAGATGTTCTTCGGCTGGGAAGGCGTGGGGCTGGCCTCCTATCTCCTGATTGGCTTCTGGTACGAGAAACCCTCGGCCTGTGCTGCCGCCATCAAGGCCTTCGTCGTCAACCGTATCGGCGATTTCGGCTTCGCGTTGGGTATCTTTGGCGTCTTCTACGTCTTCGGGACGCTCGATTTCTCCTCCGTGTTCGCGGCGGCGCCGTCGGAGGCGGGCAAGACCTTCCTCTTCGCCGGCATGCAGCTCGACATCATGACGGTGCTGTGCTGCCTGCTGTTCATCGGCGCGATGGGCAAATCGGCGCAGTTCCTGCTCCACACCTGGTTGCCGGACGCGATGGAGGGCCCCACGCCGGTCTCGGCCCTGATCCATGCCGCGACCATGGTGACGGCGGGCGTGTTCCTGGTCTGCCGCTGCTCGCCGATGTTCGAGCAGGCGCCCGATGCGCTGGCCTTCGTCACCTTCATCGGCGCCACCACGGCCTTCTTCGCCGCCACCGTCGGCCTGTTCCAGAACGACATCAAGCGCGTGATCGCCTATTCGACCTGTAGCCAGCTCGGCTACATGTTCGCGGCCGCGGGCGTGTCGGCCTATGGCGGCGCCATGTTCCACCTCTTCACCCATGCCTTCTTCAAGGCGCTGCTGTTCCTGTCCGCCGGTTCGGTGATCGTGGCCGTCCATCACGAGCAGGACATGCGCCGCATGGGCGGGCTGGCCAAGCGGCTGCCCTTCACCTGGGCGACCATGCTGATCGGCAATCTGGCGCTAACGGGCGTGGGCATTCCCTTCACGGTGATCGGCACCGCCGGCTTCTATTCCAAGGATGGCATCATCAACGACACCTTCCACGCCACCACGGCGATGGGCCATTACGCCTTCTGGCTGACGCTGATCGCGGCGGGGCTGACGAGCTTCTATTCCTGGCGCCAGTTCCTGATGACGTTCCACGGCCGCTATCGCGGGCTCGATGAACACCCGCACGGTGCCGAGGCCCATGACGGCCACGGCCATCACGCGCCGAAGCTCGAAGACATCCACGAAACCCCGCTCACGATGCTGATCCCGCTGGGCGTGCTGGCCGTGGGCGCGCTGTTCGCGGGCGCGGCCTTCGATCATTTGTTCGTCGGCGGTGGCGCCGCCGGCTTCTGGCGCGGCACGGTGGCGGCCTTTACCGGCCATGGCGTGACGGGCGAGGGGCCGGCGTGGGAAGAGCTTGCGCCCATCGCGCTCACCATCCTCGGCTTCGCCATCGCCTGGTATTACTACATCCTCAGGCCCGAACTGCCGGCCCGGATCGCCGCGCGCCGCAGCCTGATTTATCTCTTCCTCTACAACAAATGGTATTTCGACGAGCTCTATGACTTCCTGTTCGTGCGGCCGGCATTCTGGCTGGCGCGTTTCCTGTGGAAGCGCGGCGACGGCACGGTGATCGACGGGCTGGGCCCCGACGGCATAGCCGCCCGCGTGCTCGACACCACACGCGAGACCGTGCGGCTGCAATCGGGCTATGTCTATCACTACGCGCTGGCGATGCTGCTCGGCGTGGTCGGGCTTATCACCTGGTTCATGATCGCGGGGATCGCGCCATGAGCGATTTCCCGATCCTGTCGCTCGTCACTTTCCTGCCGCTGGTGGGCGCGGCCTTCATTCTCATCACCCGCGGCTCCGAGGCGACGCTGGCGCGCAACGCCCGCTGGGTGGCGCTGTTCACCACGCTGGCCGATCTCGTCGTCGCCCTCATCATCTGGGCAAAGTTCGACGGCTCGACCTCCGATTTCCAGTTCGTCGAGCATGCCCAGTGGCTCGGCGGCGGCATCGATTACCACATGGGGGTGGACGGCATCTCGATGCTGTTCATCGTGCTGACGGCCGGGCTGATGCCCTTCTGCATCCTGGCGAGCTGGGAATCGATCACCAAGCGCGTGGCCGAATACATGATTGCCTTCCTGGTGCTGCAATCGTTGATGATCGGCGTCTTCTGCGCGCTGGACCTCGTGCTGTTCTACGTCTTCTTCGAGGGCGGCTTGATCCCGATGTTCCTGATCATCGGGGTGTGGGGCGGACCGCGCCGCGTCTATGCCAGCTTCAAGTTCTTTCTCTACACGCTGCTGGGCTCGGTCTTGATGCTGCTGGCGATCCTGGCGATGTATTTCCAGGCCGGCACCACCGACATCACCGTGCTGCTGCACACCCATTTCCCGGTGGCCATGCAGACCTGGCTGTGGTTCGCCTTCTTCGCGAGCTTCGCGGTCAAGTTGCCGATGTGGCCGGTCCACACCTGGCTGCCCGACGCCCATGTCGAGGCGCCGACGGCGGGCTCGGTGGTCCTGGCCGGCGTCCTTTTGAAGATGGGCGGCTACGGCTTCCTGCGTTTCTCGCTGCCGATGTTCGCGAGCGCGACGGCGAGCTTCGCGCCGCTGATCTTCGCGCTCTCGATCGTCGCCATCATCTACACGTCCTTCGTCGCTCTGGCGCAGGAGGACATCAAGAAGCTGGTCGCCTATTCCTCGGTCGCCCATATGGGCTTCGTCACCATGGGCATTTTCACGCTGACGCAGCAGGGCGTGGATGGCGGCGTCTTCCAGATGCTCAGCCACGGCGTGGTTTCGGGCGCGCTGTTCCTCTGCGTCGGCGTCATCTACGACCGCATGCACACCCGGGAGATCAAGGCCTATGGCGGGTTGGTGGCGCGTATGCCGATCTATGCCGCCTGCTTCATGGTGTTCACGCTCGCCAATGTCGGGCTCCCGGGCACCGGCGGCTTCGTCGGCGAGTTCCTGACGCTTCTGGGCGCCTTCGAGTTCAACACCTGGATCGCGATCTTCGCCACCACGGGCGCGATTCTGTCGGCGGCCTACATGCTCTATCTTTATCGCCGCGTGGTCTTCGGCAAACTGGTCAAGCCGGCGCTGCAGACGATCCAGGACCTGTCCTGGCGCGAAGTGGCGATCCTGGCTCCGCTGGTCATCATCACGGTCTTGATGGGGATCTATCCCAAGCCGATCTTCGAGGTGACCAGCGTCTCGGTCGCCAATCTGATCGAGGAGCACAAGACCGCGCTCGCCATCGACCGCGCGCCCGAGTTCGCCGCGCTTGTAACCCATGGAGGCGCGCGGTGAGCGGTCTGGCCAACGATCTTGCCGTCCTTCTGCCGGAGCTGATCCTGGCCGTCAGCGCCATGGCGCTTCTGATGCTGGGGGCCTTCCGCGGCGACAAGGAGATGAAGATCATCTCCCTCCTTGCGGTGGTGGCGATGGCGGTGGCGGCCTATGTCGTGGTCGCCGATTCCGGCGCCACAGTCATGGCGTTCCACGGCGCCTTCGTGGTCGACAGTTTCGCGCGCTTTGCCAAGATCCTGGTCCTGCTCGGCTCGGCGCTGACGCTGATCATGGCGCAGGGCTATATGGAAGACGCGGGGCTGGTGCGCTTCGAATTCCCCATCCTCATCCTGCTCTCGACCGTCGGCATGATGCTGATGGTGTCGTCGGCGAGCTTCATTTCGCTCTATATGGGGCTCGAGCTGCAATCGCTGGCGCTCTATGTGCTTGCCGCCTTCAACCGCGAACTCGGTGAAGTCGAGCGAGGCGGGCCTCAAATATTTCGTCCTCGGCGCGCTGTCGTCGGGCATGCTGCTCTACGGCATCTCGCTGATCTACGGCTTCACCGGCTCGACCGAATTCACGACGGTGGCCTCGGTCGCCACCGGCGGCGGCATCTCGGTGGGGCTGGTCTTCGGGCTGGTGTTCCTGATCGCCGGCCTCGCCTTCAAGGTTTCGGCGGTGCCGTTCCACATGTGGACGCCCGACGTTTATGAAGGCGCGCCGACGCCGATCACCGCCTTCTTCTCGATGGCGCCGAAGGTGGCGGCGATGGCGCTGTTCCTGCGCGCGATGCTGGTGCCGTTCCCGCACGCGCTGGCCGACTGGCGCCAGATCATCATCGTCATCTCAGCCTTGTCGATGATTTTGGGCGCGTTTGCCGCCATCGGCCAGTCCAACATCAAGCGGCTGATGGCCTACAGCTCCATCGGCCATATGGGCTATGCGCTGCTGGGGCTGGCCGCCGGCACCGCCGCGGGCGTCCAGGGCGTCTTGATCTACATGGCGATCTATCTCGTCACCAATGCCGGCGTCTTCGTCGTCATCCTGGCGATGAAGCGCGACGGCGAGATGATCGAGAACATCTACGATCTGGCGGGCTTGTCGCGCACGCGGCCGCGCATGGCCTTTGCCATGGCGGCGCTGATGTTCAGCCTCGCCGGAATTCCGCCGCTGGCCGGATTTTGGGCCAAGTTCTACGTCTTCCTCGCCGCCATCGAGGCCCATCTCTATGTCCTCTCGGTGATCGGCGTGGTCAGCTCCGTGGTCGGCGCCTATTACTATTTGCGCATCGTCAAGCTGATGTATTTCGACGAGCCCAAGCCGGCCTTCGATCGCGACATGAGCCTCGCCAACGGCGTCATCCTGGTGGGCGCGAGCCTGTTCACAGTGTTCTTCATCGTCGGCGGCGCGCCCCTGATCGCGGCGGCCGGGCACGCGGCGGCGGCGCTGCTGCCGTGACCGAAGGCCCGGCATGGCCTACGGGCTATGCGCTCAGGGAGTTCGACGAACTCGATTCCACCAACGAGGAAGCGCGCCGGCTGGCCGCTTCGGGCGCGGCGACGCCTCTGTGGATCGCCGCGCGCGCGCAGACGGCGGGCCGGGGACGGCGCGGGCGCGCATGGGTTTCGCCGGCCGGCAATCTCGCCGCCACGCTGCTGATCCGTCCCGAGAACAGCCCGGCCGAATGTGTCCAGCTCTCCTTCGTCGCCGCGCTCGCTGCCGCCGAGGCGGTGGCCGCGTTTCTGCCGGCTGCGGATATCCGCCTCAAATGGCCCAACGACGTCCTCGCCGAGCGGCAGCAAGATCGCCGGCATCCTGCTGGAATCGGCGAGTGCGCGGCACCGTCCCGTTCCGGCTCGCCATCGGCATCGGCATCAATCTCGCCGCATCATCCGCAAGACACCGAATTCCCCGCGATCTCGATCGCGGCGCTGGGCGCAGTGCCGCCCGAGCCGCCGGACGCGCTCGCCCGCCTCGCGAGCGCCTTCGCGAAATGGTATGAGATCTGGCGCGCGCAAGGCTTCGCGCCGGTCCGCGAGGCCTGGCTTGCGCGCGCGGCGGGGCTGGGCGAAACGATCCGCGCCCGGCTTGGGAATGAGGAGGCCATCGGCGTGTTCGAAGGCATCGACGAAAGCGGCGCGCTGATCCTGCGCGCAGGGAAACCGGGTGCGGACGATTTCCGCCGGCGACGTCTTCTTC
This sequence comes from uncultured Pseudomonadota bacterium, assembly GCA_963775165.1. Taxonomy (GTDB): domain Bacteria; phylum Pseudomonadota; class Alphaproteobacteria; order Micropepsales; family Micropepsaceae; genus Rhizomicrobium. The sequence continues at coordinate 233,095 of CAVZHX010000001.1, forward strand.
GGGTGATCCATGCTGCTCGCCATCGACGCCGGCAACACCAACATCGTCTTCGCCGTCTGCGAGGGCCCGGCCATCCGCGCCCAATGGCGCGCCGCCACCAATGTCCGCCGCACGGCCGACGAATATGCAGTGTGGCTGAGCCAATTGCTCACACTCGAGGGCCTCAGTTTCGCCGATATCGACGCAGGCCATCATCGCCACCGTGGTGCCGGCCGCGCTGTTCGATCTGCGCCAGCTCTGCCGCCACTATCTCAAATGCGAGCCGCTGATCGTCGGCGATCCGGCGGTCGAGCTCGGCATCGGCGTCCGCGCCGACCGGCCGGCCGCCGTCGGCGCCGACCGGCTGGTCAACACGGTCGCCGCGCATGACCGCTACAAGGGCGCGGTGATCGTGGTCGATTTCGGCACCGCCACCAATTTCGACATCGTCGCCGAGAACGGCGATTTCGACGGCAGCGTCATCGCGCCGGGCGTCAATCTCTCCATCGAGGCGCTGCACCAGGCCGCGGCGCTGCTGCCGCGCGTCGCCATTCACCGCGCCCAAAGCGTGATCGGCAAGGACACCGTGCCCGCGATGCAGTCGGGCATCTATTGGGGCTATGTCGGCCTGATCGAAGGGCTCGATCGCGCGCATCAAGGCCGAATATCGGCAAGCCGATGACCGTGATCGCCACCGGCGGCCTCGCCACATCTGTTCGAGAAGGATATTCCGGCCATCGCCAACATCGAACCCGACCTCACCATCCGCGGCCTGATGCTGATCCACGCGCGCAACGCCGAGCAGGCCCGGATGACGGCGCCGGGACGTTTCGACGAGCTGGTCTTCCTGCCCCTGGGCGGGGCCGGCGAGATCGGCATGAATTTCAACGCCTACGGCTTCGGCCCGCCGGACGCGCGCAAATGGATCGTGGTCGATTGCGGCGTGCTGTTCGGGCGCGAAGGCCGACACGCCCGGCGTCGATGTCATCATGCCGGACATCGCGCTTCCTGGCCGAACAGGCGCGAGAGATGTGCTCGCCATCGTCGCTCACCCATGCGCACGAGGATCATATCGGCGCGGTGCGCCTATCTGTGGCCGCAATTGCGTTGCCCGATCTATGCCACGCCGTTCACCGCCTAGCTGATCGAGGGCAAGCTCGAGGAGGCGGGTCTGGCGGACGCAGGCGAAGGTGAACATCGTGCCGCTGGGCGGCAAGCTGACGCTCGGACCCTTCGGCATCGAATTCGTCTCGATCACCCATTCGATTCCCGAGCCCAACGCGCTCGCCATCCGCACCGCCGCTGGGCACCGTGCTGCACACCGGCGACTGGAAGATCGATCCCGAGCCGCTGGTGGGCGCACGTCGACAGATGCGGGCCGCATCCGCGGAGCTGGGCGAGGAAGGCGTGCTGGCGCTGGTCTGCGATTCCACCAATGCGCTGGTCGCGGGCCATTCCGGCTCGGAGGCGGAGGTGCGCGGCTCGCTCTCCGAGCTGATCGGCACGCTGCAAGGGCCGGGTCGCGGTGACCGCCTTCGCCTCCAACGTCGCGCGGCTCGACACCGTGGCCAAGGCCGCGCGCGAGCATGGCCGCGAGGTGGTGCTGGTCGGCCGCGCCATGCACCGGATCGTCGCCGCCGCGCAAGGCGACCGGCTATCTGACCGATTTCCCGCCCACCTCGACGAAGACGAGGCCGCCAAGCTGCCGCCCGCCCGCGTGCTCTATCTGTGCACCGGCAGCCAGGGCGAGCCGCGCGCGGCGCTGGCCCGCATCGCGACCGGCGATCATCCCGATGTGGCACTGGGGCCCGGGCGACAGCGTGATCTTCTCCTCGCGCATCATTCCCGGCAACGATCTGACGATTTTCGATCTGCACAACCAGCTTGTCGGCGCTGGGCGTCGAGGTGCTGACCGAGCAGGATCATTTCGTCCATGTCTCCGGCCATCCCGCCCGCGACGAGCTGGCCGAGATGTATCGCTGGGTGCGGCCCAAGATCGCCGTGCCGGTGCATGGCGAACTGCGCCACATGACCGAACATGCCCGCCTCGCCAAATCGCTGCAGGTGCCCGAGGCGGTCGTGACCGAGAACGGGCAGATGCTGCGGCTGGCGCCGGGCAGGGCCGAGATCGTCGACGAGGTGCCGTCGGGCCGCATCCATCTCGACGGCCGCGTGCTGGTGGAGGAGGGCGAGGGTTTCGCACGCGCCCGCCGCGCGCTCGCTTTCGCGGGCCTGATCGCGGTCACGCTGGTGCTCGACCAGAAGGGCCGCGTCGCCGCCGAACCGGCAATTGTGCTCGAAGGCATCCCCGACGCCGTGCACGAAGCGATCGAGACCGCGATCGGTGAGACGCTGCGCCGCCACAATCCCAAGCGCGCCGACGAAGAGGCGTTGCGCGAGCAGCTGCGCCGCGCCGCCCGCCGCGCCGCGCAATCGGCGTGGGGCAAGAAGCCCACAACGCGCGTCGAGATCGTGTGGGTGTGATAGGGTTCGATATGATCGGCCGGTTGAACCATGTCGCCATCGCCACGCGCGACGCCATCGCGGCGGCGAAGATCTATCGCGAAAGCCTGGGTGCGAAGGTCTCCGCGCCGGTGCCGCAGCCCGAGCACGGCGTCACCACCGTTTTCGTCGAGCTGCCCAATGCCAAGATCGAGCTGATCGAGCCCCTGGGCGAGAATTCACCCATCGCCAAATTCCTGGAAAGAAATCCGAAAGGCGGGCTGCATCATCTCTGCTTTGAGGTTGACGACATCGCCGCCGCCTGCACGCATCTGCGCGAACAGGGCGCGCGCGTGCTGGGGGAGCCGCGCATCGGTGCCCATGGCAAGCCGGTGGTGTTCCTGCATCCGGCCGATTTCGCCGGCACCTTGATCGAACTCGAACAGGCGTGAAGCGATGTCCTCCGGCGAACACGCGCTGATCTACTGGGTCATCATCGGCGGCAGCTACGTCATCCTGTGGTGGCTGTCGCTGTTCGTGCTCTTGCCCATCGGCATGTATGACGAGGACGACATGCCGGGCCAGTTCGTGCCGGGCGCGCCGCCCAAGCCCAAATCGCAGAAGCAGCGTCCGCGCTTTTTGTGGAAGGTGCTGGGCGCGACCGGCATCTCGACGGTGCTGTGGGCGATCTTCTACGCGCTGGTGCTGACGGGCGTGATCCAGCTCTGAGGGGCACCGTTCCAAAAAATGATGTGCCAAAATACGAAAGGCCGGTTTCCCGGCCTTTCTCTCCGCGTCTGGCGCGGAATTATCTCCCCGAACTTGGCGGCTCTCGCGGCGCTCAATACGGTCTGTTTAGCAATCTGCTCTAAGAATAGCGAGATCACTTATAAGGATTACCGGCCCTGATCGCGCAATTTTAAGACAGTGTGACATGAAAACGACGTACCATTGTTGCAGGCGCGAAGGCTGGCGGGAAAGATTGCCGCAAGCGGCGGTTTTGCTCGCGCTGCTGTTCGGCGTGGTGCCGCTGCTGCTGGCCGCGGCGGCGGCCTATGGCGGCACGATCGTCCGCCACCACGACGATTCGATCCTGATGGGGCCCGCGCCCGGCCCCTGCGCCAACGAGCCGGCCGACTATATCGGCGGCACTGATGCCACTGGCCACCCCGTGGCGCCGGCCGACGTGGGCGGTGGACCTAGCGTCGAGCTGGGCAGCGAAACGGTCTATGCCGAGACCGAGAGCAGCGGTCACAAGCCCGGCGCCATCGTTCCCGTCGAGGTCCATGGGCTCAGGGCCGCGCTCGCCGCGCCCAATGGCTGCGCCACACATATCAAGAACGTCACCCGTGCCGGGACCCCCAAGCGCAGCCGCCATTAACCATAAGCCACGGAAATACGGCCTTTTCTTGACTTGCGGCGTCCCGATCCGGGACTCTGCAGACCGCAAGATGGCGGGGTGGACGTGCGGAGCGGCGCAATCGCGGCACTCGTTTGCGTGGCGGCACTGGCGGCAACGCCGGCACTGGCCGCGCACGGCTTCTTTCCCTGGCGCATCGCCAAGACCCAATGGTCGGCCGCCGACGAGGCGGGCTTCGAACATTTCATCACCGATCTCGGCAACAGCGATTGCAGTTCTTCGGAAAGCTGCCTGCGCAGCCCCGCCAATCCCTATCGCGCCAGCGATCCCACCTGGTTCGACGTCGATCTCGATTGCGCCAAGTGGCCGTATTTCCTGCGCGGCTACTATGCGTGGAAGCACGGGCTGCCCTTCAGCTATGTCGATGCGCTGAGTGGCCATGCCGGCGATCTGCGCCACGACGCCCATCCCAACCGCCCCGTCGGCCGTCATGCGATCCTCGATCATGGCGGCGGGATCGACGGGCCGGCCGCGCTCTACAAGCTCGCCGACACGGTGTTCTCGGCAAGCTACCGCACCGATGCCGCCGATGACCGCGGCGTCCAATCCGATTTCTACTCGCCCGCCATCGATCCCCAATCGATCCGGCCGGGCACGGTGATCTACGACACCAACGCCCATGTCGGGATCGTCTACAAGGTCGATGCCGACGGGCGCATCTTTTACATGGACGCCCACCCAGATTTCACCATTACCCGCAGCGTCTACGGCGCCCAGTTCGGCCAGAGCCCGGCGCGGCTGGGCGGCGGCTTCAAGAACTGGCGGCCGCAGCGTCTTGCCGGCGCTCACCGCGACGGGCGCGGCCACCTCATCGGCGGGCGCATCGTGCTCGCAAAAAACAAGCAGATCGCGGATTTCTCGCTCACCCAGTATCGCGGCACCGAGCCCGGCGCGCGCAAGCCGCGCTTTGCCTATGCCGGCGTCGAGCTCGGCTTCTTCGAATATGTGCGCGCGGCGATGTCGGGCGGGCGCACCACCTACAATCCGATCTACGAGCTGCGCCAGACCATGCGCACGATCTGCAACGATCTGAAGGACCGCGCCCAGACCGTCGACCTGGCGATCTCCGAGGGCATCCAGAACAAGCCCCATCCGCGCGCAGCTGCCGGACAACATCTACGGCACCGACGACGACGAATGGGAGAGCTACGCCACGCCGGCCCGTGACGCCCGGCTCAAGGCCAGCTTCGTCCAGTTCCACAAGGATTTGGCCGATATGATCGCGATGTGGATCAGGCGCGATCCGCGCATCGTCTTTGACGGCCGCTTCCTGAAGCAGGACCTCGAACAGGCCTATGACGCCGAATCGAAGCGCTGCACCATCACCTATCTCAATTCGGCCGGACGGCCGGTGTCGATGGATTTCGACACCATGACCCACCGGCTGTTCGCGATGTCCTTCGATCCCTATCAGTGCATCGAGCGGCGCTGGGGGGCGCAAGGGCCTGAGGCCGCAAGCTGCCCCACCGATGCCGACAAGACCGCCTGGTACCGCGCCGAACAGCGGCTCAGGAACGATCCCACCCCCGAATACGACGTCACTATGAATTTCACCCGCGCCGATCTCGAGCGCCGTGCGCCCGGCAGCGGCATCGATCAGCCGCCGGACATCGACATTCAGGCCCTGATTGAGGGCGTAGGCCCCCAAGTTCCGTTCACGGGCATGGCGACGGTGGGGCGTTGATGCCCAATGTTGAGGCGTATCAAAAATTCATCGCGGGGAAGAGCGCAGAATTTTTATATGGACGCGGATTTGGACATTCTCGCCATTGCGCGGTGGGCGATAGCCACCTACGGCGCCAATGCCGTGCCGATCATCAGGCGCCGGGCGGCCGAAAACCTTCTGGCCCAAGAGCCGGAGGCGGCCGAAACCTGGAAGCAGGTGGCGGAGGCCGCCAGCCGCTTCCTGTGCGGCCGCACGCTCCATTGAGGCTGACGCGAACGTCACGACACATCGGGGGGCCGGTATGCGACAGTGCTCCGGCATGCGCGCCCTTCTACCCGTCCTCTGCGCCCTGATCGTGACTGTGCTGGCCAATGCCGGCCAGGCGCAGGAACCCGCGTCCCGCCAGTTCACCGAATGCACGGACTGCCCGACCATGGTGGCGATCCCGGCCGGCCGCTTCGTCATGGGCAGCCCGACGAGCGAGCCTGGCCATTTCGATTCGGAGGGGCCGCAGCACATCGTTTCCGTGGGGGCATTTGCGCTCGCCAAATATCCGGTCACCGATCAGCAGTTCCGCGATTTCCTTGAGGCGACCGGCTATCAGCCCAAGCCGTGCAACACGCTTCTCGGCACCACCTGGAACACACCGGCCAAGGGACGCGCCTATTCGCCTTCCGTCACCGAGCCGCGCCAATGGCCGGCCGTGTGTCTCGACTGGCATGACGCGGGCGCCTATATCGGCTGGATCAACGCGCTGGTGCGCATGGCCCATCCGGCCATCCATTACGCCGATGGCGGGCCGTACCGGCTGCCCAGCGAAGCCGAATGGGAATATGCGGCCCGCGCCGGCACCACGAGCGCGCGCTGGTGGGGCAGCGGCATCGGCCAGGACAATGCGAACTGCAATGGCTGCGGCAGCCCCTACGATTATTCCGTGCTGGCGCCAGTGGAGAGCTTTAAGCCGAATCCATTCGGGCTCTACGGCATGCTCGGCAATGTGTGGGAATGGACCGCCGATTGCTGGCACAAGGACTATCTCGGCGCCCCCAGCGACGGGCGCCCCTGGATCAAGGGCGGCGATTGCGGCAAGCGCGCGATCCGCGGCGGCTCCTTCGACAACACGCCCATCTTCATACGCTCGGCCGTGCGCAGCGCCGGCGCACCCGACGGCGGCGAGCTCGATTATTCGAGCTATGCCGGTTTCCGCGTGGCCCGCGACCTGCCTTAGAGCAATTCCAGGAAAAGTGGAAACCGGTTTTCCGTCCGGAATTGCGACAAAACAAAGAAGAGCGGATCATCGTTTCACAGAATCGATCAGCCGCTCTAAATCTCAGCGCAGCGTGTCGCGCGGGTCCAGCCGCATCGTGAAATCGAGCCGGCCCATGGTGTCGGGGATATCGAACGGCGCCGACAGGATCACCGCGTTGCGTGCGCTGAGCGCCACCTCACGGAACATCTTGTCTTTCTTGTAGCGGTTGTGGTCCAGGATGGTGACGCGGTCGATGGCGCCGCGTGCCGTCAGCCGGACCCGGAGCGCGATGACGACATCGCGGGTGCCGAGCGCCGTAAGGTCGAGGTTCCAGCGCCGCAGCACCTGCGCCCGGATATAGTCCTGCACGCTGTAGGCGGCCGGCCCCGGCGCCGCACCGGGGCTTGTCGCCGTCATGTCCGATGTGCCCTCGGTGTTGATCGTCAGATCGCTGTTGGGCTGGCGCAGCTTCGAGAGCGCCTTCAGCCGCACCGCAAGCGCGTCGTCCGGCACAGGCTTGCCGCGGGGGCGCACGCCCTGGGGCTTCGGGGCGCCGGAGGGCCCATGCGTGGCCTGCTGCTGGGGCGACAGCGCATGCAAGGGAGCCGGGGGCGCGGAGGTTTCGCGCCCCAGCGCCACCAGGTCGACCGGCACGACATGGACGTCCTGAGTGCGTTCCTGCGCCACCCGGTTCATGAACAGGAACAGGAGAAGGCCGAGCCCCAGCCCGTGCAGCAGCAGCGAGCCGAGCACCCCCGGCGCGGTTTCCAGCGCCGCGCGATGCCTCTTGAGGCGGCTCAGCCAAGAGGTCATGGGCCCGCGCCTTTCCGCCCGGAGCATGGGCCCGCGCCCCGGCCGGGGCAAGGCGGCGCACCTCTCAGATCTTCACCAGCTCCACCCGGCGGTTCTTGGCGCGGCCCTCTTCCTTTGTGTTGTCGGCGACCGGCTTGTCGGGGCCGAAGCCGGCCGACTTGAACCGGCCGGCATCGATTCCGCCCGCAACCACCGCGGCAACCACGGCGGCGGCCCGCTCCTGGGAGAGCTTCACATTGTAGTCGTGGCTGCCGATGTTGTCGGTGTGACCGTCGATCTCGATCTTCAGGCCGGGATTGTTCTTCATCAGCGCCACCACCTGATCGATGATCGGCTTGGCGTCAGGCCTCAGCGTCGCCTTGTTGAAATCGAAATGGACGTCGAGGGCGATGTGTCCGTCCTTGTCGAGCGCCGCCTTCATAGCGTCGGCCTTGGGCGGTTGGATGCTGGCCGCGAACGACTTCTCCTCGATGACCGACACGGTGATTTGGCCCCCCCGGTTTCGACCGCGACCCAGATCGGCTGGCCCTTGTCTTCCAGCCGTGCCGTGGTGTGATCGTCGCTGCTATAGAGGATTTGCGCACCCAGCTTCTTCAGCGCCTCACGGTAATTGGTCTGGATGGCCAGACTGCTCTGTTCCGGCACGCCGTCTTTGGAACTGTAATTGATGACATATTTCGCACCCATCACCTCGACGTCCTGCGTGTCGTCGCCGTTCTGCACGGTGAAGCTGAGCTTGTCGAAATTTCGCTTTTCCGCATTCCAGGCGTTGTAAGTCGGCATGTGACCGACAAGGCGATAGTCCTTGCCCGACGGTGCCGTCAGCGTCAGGGTGAGTGGCTTCTTGTTGAGCACAGTGACGTTGATCTCGCCCCCCCCGCTGTCGACCTCGACCCAGGTCTCCTGATTGTTCTTGACGAGTTTCGCGACGGTGTGGTCGTCGTCACTCCACATGGTTTGCGCGCCGAGAGTCGAGAGCTGTTGGCGATAGTTCATCTGGATTTCCAGACTGCTCATATCCTCGGAGCCGCCCTTGAGGCTGTAGTCATCCTTGCAGGTGCTGCCCGCCACGGTCATTTTCGTGACTTCGTCGCCCTTCTGGACATTGAAATCCCGCTGGTCGTAGTCGCGGGTCTCGTGGTTGTAAGGCTCCCAGCCCGGCAGATGGCCGACCGGTGGACAGTCGGGCTGGGCGGCGAGGCCGGGCGTGGCCGCAAAGAGAAATACGGAACAGGCAAGGGCAGCCGGAAGCCCGGAGGAAATGCGCAAAGTCATCGGATTCTCCCCGCGTGAAACGGCCGAAAGGCTCGTCTGTGGCGCAAAAGATTAACGGCATTTAACTCGCCGGACCAGAGGCGACCACAGCTATGCCATCTCGTCGTATCTAACTTTTTGGCAATTAATCGAATATGTTCCGGAAACGCTGCCGGGCCGGGGGGCCAACACTGGCCGGCCAAGCGCGCCGCCCCGCCGGCGCGCATCCACTCTCAATAGGCGCGCGCGATCAGGATTTCTTCCACCCCGGGCTTGCCGGTGAACAAGCAGCGCCCAAAGGAATCGGGCTGGCGCATCGGCGCATTGCGAATCGTGAGTTTGAGGGATTTGAGCTTGGCTTCGACATCGGCAAGCGCGGCGCCGGAGGGTTTCGACCAGGGCGCGCGCACCCAGCCCTTGAACGCGCCGTCGTCGTCGTCCGTTCCGAAATGGTCGGCGAGGCCCTTGAAGTCGGCGATGTCGGTGCGGATGTTGGCATCGAGCCGGTCTTTGGCTTCTGCATAGAGATTGCGCTGGATTTCTTTCAGCAGCGCGACCGCCCCGGCGATGAACGCAGCCTTCGGCTGTGCCTGCGAACGCACCTTGTCGCCGTCGCGCAGCGCATCGCGGCGCATGAACGTCACGGCGCCGTTCGCCACGTCGCGCGGCCCAACCTCGATGATGAGCGGTGCGCCCTTGCGCACCCAATCCCAGCGCTTATCCGCCGATTTGATCTTCCTGATGTCGAGCAGCGCGCGCAAAGGCTGGCCGAAAACGGACTGCGCGGCCAGGGCGTCGCGCAATCCCTCGCAATAGGCCAGCACGCCCACATCCTCGGGCTTGTCGCGCAGCATCGGCACGATGACGATCTGGCGCGGCGCGATGGCTGGCGGCAGGCGCAAGCCGTCATCGTCGCCATGGGTCATGATCACCCCGCCGATCAGCCGGGTGGAGACGCCCCAGCTCGTCGTATGGCACAGCGCCAGCTCCCCGGCCTCGTTCTGGAAGCGGATATTCTGCGCTTCGGCAAAATGGGTGCCCAGGAAATGGGAGGTGCCGGCCTGCAGGGCCTTGCCGTCCTGCATCATCGCCTCGATCGAATAGGTATGGTCGGCGCCGGGGAAGCGTTCGTTCTCGGGCTTCTCGCCGGCAATCGCCGGCATGGCCAGAGTCTCCTCGGAAAAGCTGCGGTAGACCTCCAACATCCTGAGCGTTTCTTCCTGGGCCTCCGCGGCGGTGGCATGGGCGGTATGGCCCTCCTGCCAGAGGAACTCGGTCGTGCGCAGGAACAGGCGCGGGCGCATCTCCCAGCGCACCACGTTGGCCCATTGATTGGTGAGCATCGGCAGGTCGCGGTGGCTCCGGATCCAGCGCGAGAAGGCTTCGCCGATGATCGTTTCCGAGGTCGGGCGGACGATCAGCGGCTCTTCGAGGGCGGCTTCCGGGTCGGGCTGGAGCTTGCCGTCGATAATCTTGACGCGGTGATGGGTGACGACCGCCATCTCCTTGGCGAATCCCTCGACGTGCTCGGCCTCCTTGGCGATGAAGGAGAGCGGAATGAACAGGGGAAAATAGCAATTGTCGTGGCCGGTCGCCTTGATGCGGCGGTCGAGTTCGCCCTGAATCTGCTCCCACACGCCGTAGCCCCAGGGCTTGATGATCATGGCGCCGCGCACCGGCGAGGATTCGGCCATGTCCGCTTCCCGAATCACCGCCTGGTACCAGTCCGCAAACCGGTCCCTGGTGACGTTCAACGCTCTCTGCATGGCCTTCGTAATCCCCTGAATTGCTGCGAATTGCGCCGTCGCGGCCGGTCCCGTAGAAGTAACGGAAGCGATCCGCAAACCAAAGCCCCCTCTAGCCGCCCCGGCCGATGGAAAATATGCCCCCCGCCAAAAGTACCGGCGCGCCGACGAGGGCCTTCTCGGCCTTCGAGTGGATGCTGGCGCTGCGTTATCTGCGCCCCAAGCGCAAGGACGGATATATCTCGGTCATCTCCATCCTGTCGCTCCTCGGCATCATGATCGGCGTCGCCGCGCTCATCATCGTCATGAGCGTGATGAACGGCTTCCGCGACGAGCTTCTGTCCAAGATTCTGGGCCTCAACGGCCACGCCATCGTCCAGGGGCTGGGCGGCAATCTCGACGATTTCGACGCCGCGGCGGCGCGGGTGCGGGCCGTGGCCGGGGTCACGCGCGCGGCTCCCATCGTCGACGGGCAGGGGCTCGCCTCGGCCCATGGCGTGACCACCTTCGTCGAAGTCCGGGGCATCCGCGCCGCCGATCTGAAAAGCGAAAGCGAGATCGCAAAGTCGCTGTCGCCGGGCGCGCTCGCGCGCTTCGAGGGCGGCGACGCGGTGATCCTGGGGGGGCGGCTGGCCGCCAGCCTGCGCACCGGGCCCGGCATGACCGTGACCCTGATCGCGCCGAAGGGCGATGTGACGCCCTTCGGTGTCACACCGCGGGTCAAGAGCTATACGGTCGCCGGCACCTTCGACATCGGCATGAGTGAATACGACCAGAGCTTCGTCTTCATGCCGCTCGCCCAGGCCCAGCTCTATTTCAACATGGGCAATGCGGTGAGCGGGCTCGAGGTCATGGTCACCGACGCGGACCTGGCGAACGCGCTTTCCGGCGCCATCGGCCGCGCCGCCGGGTCCGCCGACCGCGTGCTCACCTGGCAGCAGATGAACGCGACGCTCTTCAGCGCGCTCGAAGTCGAGCGCAACGTCATGTTCATGATCCTGACGCTGATTATCCTGGTGGCCGCGCTCAATATCATCTCCGGCCTCATCATGCTGGTGAAGGACAAGGGCGCCGACATCGCCATCCTGCGTACCATGGGGGCGACGCGGGGCGCGGTGATGCGCGTGTTCCTGATCGCCGGCTCCAGCATCGGCGTGATCGGCACCTTCCTCGGCTTCGTCATAGGCATTGTCTTCTGCGACAATATCGAGACGCTGCGCCAATTCCTGTCGCGGCTCACCGGCACGAACCTGTTCAATCCCGAGATCTATTTTCTCTCCAGGATGCCGGCCAAGGTCGATAGCGGCGAGGTCATCGCCGTGGTCGGGTTGGCGCTGGTGCTGAGCTTCCTGGCGACGCTCTATCCCTCGTGGCGGGCGGCCAAGCTCGATCCGGTGGAGGCGCTGCGCTATGAGTGACACGCCCGCCCTGCATCTCGATCATGTCACGCGCACCTACAGCCAAGGCGAGGTCGAGCTGGAGGTCTTCCGCGACGTCAGCCTCTCCGTCATGCCGGGCGAGCTGGTGGCGCTGGTCGGTCCCTCCGGCTCCGGCAAGTCCTCGCTGCTGCACATGGCGGGTCTGCTCGAAGCGCCGAGCAGCGGTGAGGTGTTCATCGCCGGCAAAGCCGCCTCGCAACTGCCGGACCACGAGCGCACGCGGCTGCGGCGCGATACCATCGGCTTCGTCTATCAGGCCCATCATCTCTTGCCGGAATTTACGGCGCTCGAAAACGTCGCCATGCCCCAGCGCATCGCCGGTTGTTCGCGCGGCCAAGCCGAAGCGGAAGCCACAAGGCTTCTGACACTGCTGGGGCTGGCGGAACGGCTCACGCATCGCCCGGCGCAGCTCTCCGGCGGCGAGCAGCAGCGCGTGGCCGTCGCCCGCGCGCTGGCCAACCGCCCGCGCCTACTCCTGGCCGACGAGCCCACCGGCAATCTCGATCCCAAGACCTCGGGCGGGGTGTTCGCGGCGCTGGTCGAACTGGTGCGTGCCGAAGGCCTCGCCGCACTCGTCGCCACCCACAATCATGAGCTGGCGGCCAAGATGGATCGCGCGCTGGTCATCGACAAAGGCCGGCTCACCGACGTCCGCGAACTGATCGCCGCGCAGCACTGAGCTATTTCGCTTTCGTCTTTGCGGGCTGGTGATCGACAAAGGCCGCTTGCCCGCCGCGTAACCCACAGAAAATCTGTTCCCAATTCGTTTTTGACAGAACGGAATGAGAACACTAGCCTGCCCGTCCCTGGATGGAGGCATCGATGACGCTTTGGATGAAGGATATCGCGGCGGGCGCGGGGCTGGTCGTGTTCATGGCCTGCTCGTTTGTGCTGGCGCATGCCGCGCAGACGCTGATTGCGTCGGTCTGACAGGCGCGAAGTTCTGTGGATTGCGCCAGCGCTCGCGTTCTAACGCGGGCGTGCTGCGCCGATACTGACCGGGCAGGCGAATCGGGAACGGACATGGCGTCGGAACGCGCACGGGCATTGGGCCGGACCAGGGCCGGCTTCGTCCATCTGAGGGTGAAGAGCGCCTATTCGCTGCTCGAAGGTGCGGTCAGACCCGAGGAACTCGCCAAGCTCGCCGTCGAATCCGCGATGCCGGCGGTCGCGGTCTGCGACACCAACAATCTGTTCGGCATTTTCGAAATCTCCGAGACCGTGGCGAAGGCCGGCGTCCAGCCGATCATCGGCACGCTGCTGGCCGTCGATCTCGACGGCACAGCCACGCGGGCCCGGCGTGCGCGCCAAGCCGCCGCTTCTGCCGCTGCTGGTGCAGAACGAGGCGGGCTATCGCAATCTCAGCAAGCTCTTGAGCGCCGCCTATCTCGAAGCCGCGCCCGGCGACTGGCCGCATGTCAAGGCGGACAAGCTGGCCGCCCATTCGCACGGCCTGATCGCGCTCACCGGCGGCCCGGGCGGGCCGCTCAACCGCCTGCTTGCGGAGGGCCAGATCGAGGCCGGCGAAGCGGTGCTGGAGCGTCTCGCCGCCATCTTCGGCGACCGGCTCTATATCGAACTTCAGCGCCACGGCTTGGCGGAGGAGCGCGCCGCCGAGCCGGCGCTGATCGACTTCGCCTACGGCAAATCGATTCCGCTGGTCGCCACCAACGATGTGCATTTCGGCCGCGCCGACATGTACGAGGCGCACGACGCGCTGCTCTGCATCGCCGACGGCAGCTATGTCTCGCAAGGCGACCGCCGCCGCCTGACGCCGCGAGCACCGCTTCAAATCGCCAGCCGAGATGGCGGCGCAATTCGCCGATCTGCCCGAGGCGATCGACAACACGCTCGAGATTGCGCGCCGCTGCGCCTTCGTGCCCAGGAAGCGCAAGCCGATCCTGCCGCAGTTCGTGCCGGAATCGGGGCTGGCGCCGCAGGAGGAATTGAAGCGGCTGGTCGCAGGAAGGATTGGCGCGCCGCCTGGCCGAGCACGGGCTTCATGCCGCCGCGCGCGGCCTATCGCGCCCGCCTCGCCCATGAGCTCGACGTCATCATCCGCATGGATTTCCCGGGCTATTTCCTGATCGTCTCCGACTTCATGAAGTGGACGCGGGCCCACCGCATTCCGGTGGGCGTGCGCGGCTCGGGCGCGACCTCGCTGGTCGCCTGGGCGCTCGACATCACCAATCTCGATCCCTTGCGCTTCGGGCTTTTGTTCGAGCGCTTCCTCAATCCCGAGCGCATCTCGATGCCGGACTTCGACATCGATTTCTGCCAGGAGCGGCGCGACGAGGTGGTGCATTACGTTCAGCACAAATACGGCGCCGACCGCGTCGCCCACATCATCGCGCTGGGCTCGCTTCAGGCGCGCGCCGCGGTGCGCGATGCCGGCCGGGTGCTGCAAATGCCGCTGGGTCTGGTCGACCGCATCGCCAAGCTGATCCCCAACCCGCCCGGCAAGCCGGTGTCGCTCGCCGATGCGCTGTCGCATGAGCCGCGCCTGTCCGCAGATCGCCGAGCAGGAGCCGGCGGCCGGGCGGCTGTTCTCCATCGTCGCGCAAGATCGAGGGGCTCTACCGCCACGCCTCGACCCATCCGGCCGGCGTGGTGATCGGCGACCGCCCGCTCGACGAGCTGGTGCCGCTCTATCGCGATCCGCGCTCCGAAATGCCGGTGACCCAGTTCGACTACGAGGATGCGGAGAAAGCGGGCCTCGTGAAGTTCGATTTTCTGGGGCTGAAGACGCTAACCGTGATCGCCAAGGCCGAGGAGCTGCTCTCACGCCGCGGCATCGAGCTCAACACCCAGACCATCGATTTCGACGACCGGCCGACCTTCGAAATGCTGGCGCGCGGCGAAAGCGTGGGCGTGTTCCAGCTCGAAGGCGCAGGGCATGCGCGATCTGATGCGCAAGATGAAGCCCGACCACATCAACGATCTGGTCGCGCTGGTGGCGCTCTACCGCCCCGGCCCGATGGATTCGATCCCGAAATACATCGCCTGCAAGACCGGCAAGGAGAAGCCGGACTATCTGCATCCGGCGCTCGAGCCGATCCTGAAGGAAACCTTCGGCGTCATGACGTATCAGGAAGACGTGATGCAACATTGCCCGCGAGCTCGGCGGCTATTCGCATGGGCCAGGCCGATCTGCTGCGCCGCGCCATGGGCAAGAAGATCGCCTCCGAGATGGCCAAGCACCGCGAAATCTTCATGAAGGGCGCGCGCGAGAAGGGTGTCGATGCGTCCGTGGCCGAACAGATCTTCGAGCAGGCCGCGAAATTCGCGGGCTACGGCTTCAACAAGGGTCATGCCGCGGCCTACGCC
Source organism: uncultured Pseudomonadota bacterium (assembly GCA_963775165.1). Lineage (GTDB taxonomy): Bacteria > Pseudomonadota > Alphaproteobacteria > Micropepsales > Micropepsaceae > Rhizomicrobium. Next base: position 248,429 of record CAVZHX010000001.1, read on the forward strand.
CAGGTCGCCTATCAGACCGCCTATCTGAAGGCGAATTACCCGGTCGAGTTCCTGGCCGCCTCGATGACGCTCGATATCGGCAACACCGACCGGCTCAACATCTTCCGCCAGGAAGCGCAGCGGCTCGGCATCGAGGTCTTGCCGCCCGACATCAACCGCTCCGAGGCGGCGTTCGCCTGCGATCACGAACGCGGCGTCATCTATTACGCGCTGGCCGCGGTGAAGGGCGTGGGCCGGCAGGCGATGGATCATGTCGTCGCCGTGCGCAAGGAAGGCGGCCCGTTCGCGTCCATCGCCGATTTCGCCCGCCGCATCGACCCGCAAGCTGGTCAACAAGCGCTGCCTTCGAAAGCCTGGCGCGCGCCGGCGCCTTCGATGCGCTCAATCCCAATCGCCGCCAATTGGTCGAATCCGCCGATGCCGTGCTGGGCGATGCCGCGCGCACGGCGCGCGAGCGCGAAAGCGGGCAGGGGGCGCTGTTCGGCGACGCCGCCGAGGCGACCGACGATTTGCGGCTTGCCGCCGTGGCCGAATGGCTGGCGCATGAGCGGCTGGGCGAGGAGTTCAGCGCGGTCGGCTTCTATCTCTCCGGCCATCCGCTCGACAATTACGCCACCGCGCTCAACCGGCTTCAGGTTTCGACGCTATGCCCAATGCGAGGTCGACCGGCGCCAGGCCTTCGTGGCGCTCCTGGCCGGCACCATCATCAAAAAGTCCGAACGGCGCAGCCGCAACGACCAGTACTATGCCTTCGTCTCCTTCTCCGATCCCACGGGCATGTTCGAGGTGATGTTCTTTCCCGAGGTGCTGGCGGCGTCCCGCCCGCTGCTGGAGCCGGGCAGCTCGGTGCTGCTCAAGGTCAACGCCACGTGGGAGGGCGACGAGCTGAAGCTGCGTGCGCTCTCGGTGACCGATCTCGACAAGGCCGCGGCCGGTGCGGGCGAGGGCCTGCGCATCTATCTCGACGACACCGCGCCCCTGAACGCCATCGCCGGGCAGTTGCGCGAGCCCGGCAAGGGCATCGTCACCATCGTGGTGCCGGCGCGTGCGGGCCAGGAGGTCGAGGTCAAGCTGGCCAAGACCTTCCAGGTCACCGGCGCGCTCAAGGGCGCGATCAAGTCGCTGCCCGGGGTGGCGGCAGTGGAAAGCGTGTAGGGCTAGAGCGACGCCACTGCCTTCGCCAACCGCTCCAATCCTTCCTGAGCAGTTCCGGCTTCTGCGCGAAGCAGATGCGGATCGCGGACTGCATTGGCCTTGTCGCCGGGCGGGCCGAAGGCCGAGCCGGGCGCCACGCCGACGCGCGCGGTCTTCACCAGCTCCTTGGCGAAGCCGACGCTGTCATCCAGCCCCTCGATCTGCAGGAAGCCGTAGAAGGCGCCGTCGGGCGTGATCCAGCGGATGCGGTTCTGCGCATCGAGAAAGCGCTGCACGATCTCGCGCCCGGCGCGGCAATAGCCACGCATCTGGGCGCGGAATTCGTCGCCCTCGGGCGACAGCGCGGCCAGCGCGCCATATTGGGCGAAGGCGGCGGGGCCGGTGTTGTTGGCGACGCAGATCACGTTCCATCGGCTCGTCGAGCGCGCGCGGATGCACCAGCCAGCCGATGCGCCAGCCGGTCATAGCCCAGGCTTTCGAGAAACCGCCCACGATGAAGACGTCGTCGTCGTCCGTGATCAGTTCGAGGAACGAGGGCGCATGCGGGCGCGCATCGAACACCAGGCGTGCCATAGACCTCGTCGCTGATGATGGCGATGCCGCGGTCGCGCGCGAAATCGAGCACCGCCAGCTGCTCGTCGCGGCTCATCACCCAGCCGGTCGGATTGCCCGGCGAGGCGATGAAGATCGCCTTGGTGCGCGCGTCGCAGGCGGCGAACAGCTTTTCCAGATCGAGCCGCCAGCGCGGCGGCGCGGCGGCCCAGTCCTCGTCCAGCCGCACGAAGCGCGGGGTGCCGCCCACCATCTGCCACCGCCTGGAAGATGGTGGGCCAGATCGGCGAGACGATCACCACATTGTCGCCGCTCTCCAGCAGGCATTGCAGCGCCGTCATCATCGCCAGCGTCGCCGCCCCCGGCAGCGACACGCGCGCCATCTCCACCTCCACGCCCAGCACGCGCGCATAAAAATCGCACAGCGCCTGCCTCAGCGGTTTGATGCCGCGCGGGCCGCTGTAGAAGGTCTTGCCGTCGTCGAGCGCGGTCTTGGCGGCCTCGCGGATGAAGGCGGGGGTGACGAGATCGGTCTCGCCGAACCACAGCGGGATGATGTCCGGGGTCGCCCAGTCCCAGCATGGCGACCCTGCCGATGCCGTTGGCTTCGAGGCTGGCGATTTCGGGCCGGATGGGGCTGGGTCGTGGGCTCATGGGCGGGGCGGGATCTGGCGCAACGGGTCGGCCGACAGCTTGGCACGCGGTCGCTTGCGCCCGTCAACCCACATCCCTATAACCCCTGCCATTCCGCACGCGAGGGTGGGTTCCGGCGGTGTTCTGCCGGCCCCCGTCCGGTGCCCGAGTTTCGGGTGATCTCCTCGCGTCAGGCCAGAACCGGAAAAGGAGACGTATTTCATGGCTTTGCCAGATTTTTCCATGCGCCAGCTTCTGGAGGCGGGTGTCCATTTCGGCCACCGTACCCAGCGCTGGAATCCCAAGATGGCGCCCTACATCTACGGCGCGCGCAACGACATCCACATCATGGACCTGACCCAGACCGTGCCGCTGCTTGCACCAGGCGCTAGTGGCGCTGCGCGAGGTTGCGGCCGGCGGCGGGCGCATCCTCTTCGTCGGCACCAAGCGCCAGGCCCAGGAGCCGATCGCCGCGGCCGCCAAGCGCTGCGCCCAATACTACGTCAATCACCGCTGGCTCGGCGGCACGCTGACCAACTGGCAGACCATCTCCAATTCGATCAAGCGGCTGCGCATGATCGAGGAGACGCTCGGCGCCGCGCAAAGCTCGGGCCTCACCAAGAAGGAGCTGCTGCAGCTCCTGCGCGAGCAGCGACAAGCTTGAACGCTCGCTCGGCGGCATCAAGGAGATGGGCGGGTTGCCGAACATGCTGTTCGTGATCGACACCAACAAGGAAGCCATCGCCGTCGCCGAGGCGCGCAAGCTCGGCATTCCGGTGACCGCGGTGCTCGATTCCAATTCCGATCCGGACGGCATCGCCTATCCGATCCCCGGCAATGACGATGCCTCGCGCTCGCTCGCCGTGTATTGCGATCTGGTGGCGCGGGCCATCATCGACGGGCTGTCGCAAAGCCAGGGTGCCGCCGGCATCGATGTCGGCGAGGCCGAGGTGCTGCCGGACTTGCGCTCGGTCGAAGCGGCGACCGCGGAATCGGCGGCGGAAACCGCCGGCATCATGGACTGATCCACGGAGCACAAGATGGCGAATATTACCGCGAGCATGGTCAAGGACCTGCGCGACAGAACCGGCGCAGGCATGATGGATTGCAAGAACGCGCTGGGCGAGAACGGCGGCGACATGGAAGCCGCAATCGACTGGCTGCGCACCAAGGGGCTGGCCAAGGCGGCCAAGAAGGCCGGCCGCGTCGCCGCCGAGGGCCTTGTCGGCGTCGCCGTCGATGCCGGGGCCGGCGCCATCGTCGAGGTCAATTCGGAAACCGATTTCGTCGCCCGCAACGATGAGTTCAAGGGCTTCGTCAAGCGCGCCGCCGCCTTGGCACTGGAAGCCGGCGGCGACGCCGAGAAGCTTCTGGCCCTGCCGCATGGCGAGAACGGCGCCTCGGTGTCGGACACTCTGACCGCGCTGATCGCCAAGATCGGTGAGAACATGAGCGTGCGCCGCGCCGCCGCGCTCGCGGTCACGCCCGGCGTGGTGGCGACTTATGTCCATAACGCTGCCGGCCCCGAGCTGGGCAAGATCGGCGTCCTGGTGGGCCTGCAGTCCGAGGCCAATGCGGCCGACCTGATGGCGCTGGGCAAGCAGATCGCCATGCACATCGCCGCCGCCGCCCCGATCGCGCTGACCGCCGCGCATGTGCCGGCCGACGTGGCCGAGCGCGAGCGCGCCATCTTCGCCGAGCAGGCCCGCGAATCGGGCAAGCCGGAGAACATCATCGCCAAGATGGTCGAGGGCCGGATGAAGAAGTTCTACCAGGAGTCCGTGCTGCTGGAGCAGATCTTCGTGATCGACAACGAGACCCCGGTCGGCAAGGTGGTCGAGCACGCCGCCAAGGAGCTCGGCACCTCGGTCGAGATCGTGGGCTTCCTGCGCTATGCCGTGGGCGAGGGCATCGAAAAGGCCGACGCCGATTTCGCCGATGAGGTAAAGTCGATGGCCGGCAACTGAGCCGGCCGGAGGTCGAAGCGATGGATGCCACGCCGAAATATCGCCGGGTCCTGCTCAAGATCTCCGGCGAGGCGCTGATGGGCGCCGAGGCCTATGGCATCGATGTTGGCGCCGTCGAGCGCATCGCCGCCGACGTCAAGGAGGCGGCCTCCGCCGGGACCCAGCTCTGCCTGGTGATCGGCGGCGGCAACATCTTCCGCGGGCTGGCCGGCGCGGCCAAGGGGATCGACCGCGCCACCGCCGACTATATGGGCATGCTGGCGACCGTCATGAACGCGCTGGCGCTGCAGGCGACGCTGGAGCGGATCGGCGTGCCCACCCGCGTCCAGTCGGCGATCCCGATGATGACCGTCTGCGAGCCCTATATCCGCCGCCGCGCCATCCGTCACATGGAGAAGGGCCGGGCGGTGATCTTCGCCGCCGGCACCGGAAATCCCTTCTTCACCACCGACACCGCCGCAGCCCTTCGCGCCGCCGAGATGAACTGCGAGGCGATGCTCAAAGGCACTCAAGTTGACGGCGTCTACAGCGCCGACCCGAAGAAGGCCCCCACCGCCATCCGCTACGATTCCTTGAGCTATCGTGAGGTCTTGGCCCGCGATCTTCAGGTCATGGATGCATCTGCCGTGTCGCTGTCGCGCGAGAACGGCATTCCGATCATCGTCTTCTCGATCCATGATCGCGGGGCGCTGGCGTCGGTGCTGCGCGGCCAGGGCCGGGCGACGATCATCGACGAACGAAGCTGATTTCGGGACGGGCGCGGGCCTCGCCCGCGCGCCCGCCACGGGGAGGACGCGATGGCCCACAATGCCGAATTCGACAAGGACGATATCAATCGCCGGATGAACGGAGCGGTCACCGCGCTCAAGGTCGAATTGGGGGGGCTGAGGACCGGCCGGGCCAGCGCGGCGCTGCTCGATCCGGTCATGGTGTCCGCCTATGGCGGGGAGATGCCGATCAGCCAGGTTGGCACCGTCTCGGCCCCGGAGCCTCGGCTTCTGACGGTGCAGGTCTGGGACAAGTCCCTGGTCAAGGCCGCCGACAAGGCCATCCGCGAGGCCGGGCTGGGCCTCAACCCCCAGCCGGACGGCCAGCTGCTCCGAATCCCCATCCCCGAGCTCAACGAAGAGCGGCGCAAGGAATTGGCCAAGCTCGCCCACAAATATGCCGAACAGGCCCGGATCGCCGTCCGCAACGTCCGCCGCGACGGCATGGAACTCCTGAAAAAGCTCGAAAAAGACCACAAGATTGGCCAGGACGAACACCATAAACTCGCAGACGAATTGCAGAAACTCACCGATGCGCATATCCGTGAGGTCGACGAGGTGCTCCACGCCAAGGAGCAGGAGATCATGCAGGTCTGAGCCGGCGGCAGGCCATCGTTTCTGGGGGCGCGAGGATAGCGTAGGCGTTTGATGATCAACCCAGTTCTGAGCCCGGCGAATCTGCCGCGTCACGTCGCCATCATCATGGATGGCAACGGCCGCTGGGCGCGCAAGCGGCATCTGCCGCGGGCGGCCGGCCACGTCGCGGGCGTCAATGCGGTCCGCGCCGTGGTCCGCGCCGCCACCGACATCGGGCTCGGGAATCTCACCCTCTACGCCTTCTCCTCGGAGAACTGGAAGCGGCCGCGCAGCGAGGTCAGCCATCTGATGGGGCTGTTCCGCGCCTATTTCCGCCAGGATGTGGACGAACTCGTCGCCCGCAATGTGCGCATGCGCATCATTGGGAGCCGCGCGCGCGCCGACGCCGACATCCTGGGCATGATCGAGGACGGCGAGCTGCGCACCGCCGCCAACACTGGCTGCAACGTCACCTTCGCCTTCGATTACGGTTCCCAGGAGGAGATCGCCGATGCCGCCCGCGCCATGGCCGAGGAAGCGGCCCGCGGCGAGCTCGATCCGGCCGTCATCACGCCGCAATTCCTCGCCTCGCGCCTGCAGACCCACGCGCTGCCCGATCCCGACCTCATCATCCGCACCAGCGGCGAGCGGCGGTTGAGCAATTTCCTCCTGTGGCAGGCGGCCTATGCCGAGTTCGTTTTCGTCGACACGCTGTGGCCGGATTTCACCGGCGAGCAGTTCCTGGCGGCGCTCGAATCCTTTGCCAGCCGCGAGCGCCGCTTCGGTGCTCTGACCCCGGAAGCGGTTGCTTGAGCGGCCGCCCGGATATGGCCCAGCAGGCAGCGATCGTGGCCGGTGGCGAACCGCACAGCGATCCTTCCGTTGACCAAAGCCGTGAGCCGGGGCGCGGCACGCCTCGCGTCGAGCTGGAATGGGGCTTGCGGGTGCTGTTCGGGCTGCTGCTGGCGGCGGCGGCGCTGGCCACCATGATCGGCGGCGGCGCCTGGTTCGCGGCCTTCATCGCGGCCGGGGCCATCGCCGGCGCCCGCGAGTGGCACCGCATGATCGCCCATGGGCCCTATCGGCGCTATCTGGCGGTCAGCGCATTCGCCATCGCCGCCGCGCTGGCGTTGCCGTTGGTCCGGAACGTGCCCGCCGGGTGGCCCGAGCCGGCGGTGCTGTCGCTTTGGGTGCTCGCGGCGGGAGCCGTCCTCAATTTGGCGCTCGGGGCGGCCTTCAAGGCCGGACCGCTGTGGCAGGCGGCGGGCCCGCTCTATCTCGGCATCCCTGCGGTGGCGCTGTTCGACCTGCGGGTCGGGCCGGACCACGGGCTGTGGCTGGTGCTGCTCCTGTTCCTGGCGGTGTGGGCGTCCGACACCGGGGCGCTCGTCAGCGGCAAGGCCATCGGCGGGCCCAAGCTCGCACCCACCTGGTCCCCCAACAAAACCTGGGCTGGCCTGATCGGAGGGATTATGGTGGCGGCCGTCACTGCGGCTTTGGTTCTGGCGATCCTGCACATGAGCGTCCTGCGCGGGGCTGCCTTCGGAGCCGCAGCGGCCTTGGTGGGTCAGGCCGGGGACATGTTCGAATCCTGGGTCAAGCGCCGGGTCGGCCGCAAGAACAGCGGCAGCCTCATCCCCGGGCATGGCGGGGTGCTCGACCGCATCGATTCGATTCTGTTCGCGGCACCGGCCTGCGCCTTTTTGGTTTATCTGTTGGGCACGCATGCCGTGCTTGGAGTGCAGCCGTGAACGCCCTGGACCTCTCGCAGACCCTGTCGCGCCGGCTCACCATCCTGGGCTCGACCGGTTCCATCGGCGTCAACACGCTGAGCGTGGTCGCGCATGCGCGCGAGATATATGGCGCAGATGCGATTCCGCTCGAGGCGCTGACCGCGCAGTCCAATGTCGAGGCGCTGGCCGAGCAGGCGCTGAGCTATCGCCCGCGCCGCGCGGTGATCGGACGGCCGGAACTTTACGGACGGTTGAAGGAGCTTCTGGACGGCAGCGGCATCGAGATCGCCGCCGGCCCCGAGGCGGTGATCGAAGCGGCGGAGCTGCCGGCCGATGTCGTCATGGTTGCGATCGTGGGCGCGGCCGCGCTGCCGCCGGCGCTGGCCGCGGTCCGGCGCGGGGCGACGCTGGCGCTCGCCAACAAGGAATGCGTGGTGGCCGCCGGCGATCTTTTCCGCCGCACCCTCAACAATTCGCGCGCCACCGTGATCCCCGTCGATTCGGAGCACAACGCGGCCTTCCAGGTGCTCGATTTCGGCGAGGCCCACGCCATCGACATGGTGACGCTGACCGCTTCGGGCGGGCCGTTCCGCGAATGGTCGCGCGCACGCATGGAGGCGGTGACGCCGGAACAGGCCGTGGCCCATCCCAACTGGTCGATGGGGGCGAAGATCTCGGTGGACAGCGCCACGCTGATGAACAAGGGGCTGGAGCTGATCGAGGCGCATTTCCTGTTCGCGCTGCCGGCCGAAAAGCTGGACGTGATCGTCCATCCGCAGTCGCTGGTGCATTGCCTTGTGAGCTATTGCGACGGCTCGATGCTGGCGCACCTGTCGGCGCCCGACATGCGCACGCCGATCGCGCATGCGCTGGCCTGGCCGCGGCGGATCGTCTCTCCCTCACAGCGGCTCGATCTGGCTGCGCTCGGCACGCTCACCTTCGAAGCGCCGGATCGTGCGCGGTTCCCCTGTCTGGCGCTGGCGGAGGCTTGCTTGCGGACGGGCGGGCTCGCGCCTACCATTCTGAACGCCGCGAACGAAGTCGCGGTCGAGGCATTTCTGGACCGGCGCATCGCCTTTTTCGACATCGCCAGGGTTGTCGAGGCGACCCTGTCCGCGGATGGCTCCAATCGTGCCGAGGCCGATGATTTGGATGCCGTGCTGGCCGTCGACAGACGGGCGCGCGAGACGGCTGGCACGTTCTGCCGCAAGCTGGCGGCCTGAAGAGTAAGTGCAGGTGTTGTGATGGTACATGCGTTCGCCGATCTGGTGCAGTGGCTGCCGCTCGGGCTACCCGCCTTCATCTTCGTGATCACGATCGTGATCTTCTTCCACGAGCTGGGCCACTTCATGGTGGCGCGCGCCTGCGGGGTGGATGTCGAAGCCTTCTCCATCGGCTTCGGTCCGGCCATCGTGGGATGGACCGACAAGCACGGCACGCGCTGGAAGGTGTCGTGGGTGCCGCTCGGCGGCTATGTGAAGTTCGTCGGCGACAACGATCCTGCGAGCACACCGGATCGCGAGCAGATCGATAAATTGAGCGCGTCGGAGCGCGCCCATCTTTTCCACGGCAAACCGCTGTGGCAGCGCACGCTGGTTGTGGCGGCGGGGCCGGCGGCGAATTTCGTTCTCGCCATCGTGATCTTCACCGCCACCTTCATGTTCGCGGGCCAGCAGATCGTGCGGCCGGTCGTCGACCAGGTGCAGCCCAACAGCGCCGCCGCCGCCGCGGGCTTCAAGCCCGGCGACGTGGTCACCGAGGCGGACGGCCGCTCCATCAATTCCTTCGCCGACCTGCAGGGCATCATCGCCATGAGCGCCGGCCGCAAGCTCGAGGTCACGGTCCGGCGCGCGGGGCACCCGCAGATGCTGTCGGTCACCCCGCGGCTCCAGCAGGTCAAGGACCGCTTCGGCAATGTGCAGAAGATGGGCGTGCTCGGCATCGTCAACAAGCTGGGCCGGGGCGAGGTCGAGGTGGTCCATTACGGAATTGTGGGCGCGGTGGGCGAGGCGGTCAGCCAGACCTGGGACGTGGTCGACACCACCATGGTCTATCTGTGGCGGATGGCGGCCGGGCAGGAGGACGCCAGTCAGCTCGCGGGCCCGGTGGGCATCGCCAGGGTGTCGCAGCAGGTGGCGCAGATCGGCTTTATTGCACTCATCAATCTTGCCGCTCTCATTTCCGTAAGCATCGGACTGGTCAACCTTTTTCCCATTCCGATCCTCGACGGCGGCCATCTTCTGTATTATGCATGCGAAGCCGTTATGGGTCGTCCGCTCGGTGCGCGGACCCAGGACGTCGGATTTCGCGTGGGGTTGGCGGTCATGCTGGGGCTGATGGTCCTTGTCACCTGGAATGACCTTGTCCGTTTGAACCTCTTCTGACATTGAACTGCGCCGCGGGGCGCCCATGGTCCCGCCGCGCGAGCCCTGAGACGAGCGGATGAGCCTGATCGCCCACCCATTTGCCCGGCATAGGCGCATGGCAGTCGCCCTGGCCTCTACCGGGCTTGTGCTGCTGCCGCTGGCCGCTGGCGCGCAGGGGCTCAATCCCAATTTCTCGGCCGCGCAGGCCCAGGCCGCCCAGCAGCGGGCGCAGGAGCCTGTCATCGCCCGCATCGAGGTGCGCGGCACCCAGCGCATCGAGCCGGCGACCGTGCTCTCCTATATGTCGGTGCATCAGGGCGAGCGCTACGACGAACAGGCGGTCGACCGCTCGCTCAAGACGCTGTTCGGCACCGGCCTGTTCGCCGACGTCAAGTTCGGCTGGGACCAGGCCACGCGGACGCTAACCGTGAACGTGGTCGAGAATCCGATCATCAATCAGGTCGAGTTCGAGGGCAACGACAAGGTCTCGACCAAGGACCTGACCAAGGAGGTCCAGATCAAGCCGCGCATGGTGTTCACGCGCAGCAAGGTGCAGGCCGACGTCCAGCGCATCATCGAGCTCTACCGGCGAAACGGCAAATTCGCCGCCACCGTCGATCCCCAGATCATCCAGCGTCCGCAGAACCGCGTCGATCTGATCTACTCGATTCACGAAGGGGCGACGACCGAGGTGGCCCGCATCTCCTTCATCGGCAACACGCACTTCGACGATTCGACCCTGCGCGAGCAAATCGCCACCGAGGAAAGCGCCTGGTGGAAATTCCTCGCCAGCAACGACAATTACGATCCCGACCGGCTGACCTTCGACCGCGAGCAGCTTCGCCGCTTCTATATGAACCGCGGCTATGCCGATTTCGAGGTCAAGTCGGCGGTGGCCCAGCTGACGCCGAGCCGGAGCGACTTCTACATCACCTTCACGATCGACGAAGGCCCGCTCTATCATTTCGGGAAGGTCGAGATCAATTCCTCGATCAAGGAGCTGACCGCGGCGCAGCTCAGGCCGCTGGTGTCGATCACGCCGGGCGAGGTCTACAGCGCCGACGAAGTCGACAAGGCGATCGACGGGCTCACCAACGCGGCCGGCACCAAAGGCTACGCCTTTGCCGAGGTCCATCCACGTCTGCGCCGCAACCGCGAAAACCACACCATCGACGTCATCTTCGACATTCAGCAGGGCCCGCGCGTCTACATCGAACGGATCAACATCAGCGGCAACACCAAGACCTATGATCAGGTGATCCGCCGCCAGTTCCGGCTGGCCGAAGGCGATGCCTTCAACCGCGTGCTGGTGGACCGCTCGCGCACGCGCATCAAGGGGCTCGGCTATTTCAAGGACGTGGACATCAAGACCTCGCCCGGCTCCACGCCCGATCGCACCGTGCTCGATGTCCAGGTGACCGAGCAGTCGACCGGCGAGCTGCAACTCGGCGCCGGCTATTCCTCGGCCAGCTCGCTGGTCGGCCAGTTCAGCTACCAGCAGACCAATCTCTTCGGCCTCGGCCAGTTCCTGCGCCTGGCGGTGCAGGTGTCGTCGATCCAGAAGGAATACCAGCTGAGCTACACGGAGCCCTATTTCCTGGAGCGCCCGCTGACGGCCGGCTTCGATCTGACCAAATACATCATCAATTACGACCAGGCCGACTATCAGGAGGACACCACCGGCGGCACCATCCGCTTCGGCTTTCCGACCTCCGAATACACCAGCGTGCAGGTGAACTACGGCTATCAGATCCAGAAGATCACGCCCTATTACGGCGCGCCCCTGTCGGTGCAGCAAGCGGCCGGTTCGGAAACTGTCTCGCAGTTCGGCTTCAGCTACAACTACAACACGCTCGACGATCCCGTGAAGCCGACCAAGGGAGTGGCGTTTTCGATCGGCCAGGATTTCGCGGGTTTCGGCGGCACGCTGAAATATCTGCGCACCACGCTCACCGCCGTCACCTATCACTCGTTGATCTGGGACGATCTGGTCGGCTCGTTGAAGCTCAGGTCCGGCTACATCACCGGCTATGGCGGCAAGCATTTGCCGCTCAACGAGCGCTTCTTCGAAGGCGGCCAGACTTTCCGCGGCTTCAAGATCGCCGGCGTCGGCCCGCGTCAGATTCGCCAGAACGGCCAGGACGTCAGCACCTATGGTGCCATCGGCGGCAACGTCTACATCATTGGTTCGGCGGAACTCAGGATCCCGCAGTTTCTCCCCGCCGATTACGGGATTAATATGTCGCTATTCAGCGATTTCGGCACCTTGGGTCATATCGACGCTGGCGTGCAGTCATGCCCAGATATAAATTCGAGCCCAAATTGTATCAAGGACAACATGGCGTTCCGGGCATCGGTCGGGATTGCCATCGGCTGGAAATCGCCTTTCGGCCCTGTTCAAATCGATCTAGGCATGCCGGTCATCAAGGAAAGCTACGACAAGTCACAAGCCATTCTCTTCAGCGCAGGGACAGGACTTTGAAATCATGGAAAAGATCAAGATAACAGGCCTCACGGCCAAGATTTGTGCGGCGGCGGTGCTCGCAGCCGCATTCTCGTTCGCCGGTTCGGCCGCCGCATGGGCGCAAAACGCCGCCGCGCCAGCCACGCAAAACACGCCGGCCCCGAAAATTCTGGTGCTCGACCGCAACGCGATCATGAGCGAATCGGACGTCGGCAAGGACATCGCCAGCCAGGTGAAGGCCTACACCGCCGCCGCCCAGAAGGAACTCAAGGGCGAGAACGATCGCCTGCAGAAGGAAGAGCAGGAGCTGCAGCAGCAGGTCGCGATCCTGGCGCCCGACGTGAAGAACAAGAAGATCGCCGCTTTCGAGGCCGAGCAGCAGGCCTTCCAGAAGAAGGTGCAGACCCGGCAGAGCGAAATCCAGGGCGGCGTCGCGCAGGCGCAGCAGGTGGTCGAGAAGGCACTCGGTCCGATCCTGCAGGGGATCATGGCAGAGCGCGGGGCCAATCTCTTGATGGACCGCAGTGCGATCATGCTCGGCACCGTCAACATCGACGTGACCGCGCTCGCCATCGACCGGCTCAACAAGAAGCTGACGTCGGTCAAGGTGAACCTGGTCAAGCCGCCGGGCTCGCAAGGATAGCGGGGCAGAGCGGGCGCGTCGGGCGCCCGACAGCGCGCGGCGATGGCCGATCCACGCTTCTATGACAACCGCGGTCCCTTCACGCTCGCCGAACTGTGCGCGAAGATCGCGGCTGCGCCGGATGCGGGCGCGGATGCGTCGGCACTGGTCCACGATCTGGCGTCGCTGGAAGGGGCGGGCCCCGGCCAGCTTGCCTTTTGCGACGGCAGCCGGGCCTCGTTCAGGACGCTTGCCGCCAGCTCGCCCGGCTTCTGCCTGATCGCGGGAGGGACGCGGCCGGCCGACGCGCCGGCGGCGGCGATCATGCTGCACACCGCCGATGCGGTTTCGGCCTTCGCCGCGGCTGGCCGTCTCTTCTATCCCCAAAGCGAGGCCATGGTCTGGCCGCAGCAGACCCCGGTCGATCCGACCGCCGTGCTCGCGAGCGAGGTGCTGCTCGGCCCGGGCGTCGTCATCGGCCCGGGCGCCGAAATCGGCGCGCGCACGCGCATCGGTGCCAACGCCGTGATCGGCCCGGGCGTTGCAATCGGCCGCGACTGCGAAATCGCCTCCAACGTGACCATCATGAACAGCTATATCGGCGACCACGTTGTGATCCAGCCCGGCGCACGGATCGGGCAGGGGGGCTATGGCTTCGCTTCCGGGCCGCAGGGACATGCGAAAATTCCCCAGCTCGGCCGCGTCATCGTCCAGGATCACGTGGAGATCGGCGCCAATTCGGCCATCGATCGCGGCGCGCTGGGCGATACCACCATCGGCGAAGGAACCAAGATTGATAATCTGGTTCATATTGGGCACAACGGCCGTCTCGGTCGGCACTGTCTGATCACCGGGCAGGTCGGTTTCGGCGGCAGCGCCGAGCTTGGAGATTTCGTGATCGTGGGTGGGCAGACAGCCATTGGCGATCACACCAAGATCGGTGACGGCGCCCGCTTTGCTGCCAGGAGCGGCGTCCAGCCGGGCGAATATCCGGGCGGAATGGATTATGGCGGCTATCCGGTCCGGCCGATGAAGGACTACCGCCGCGAGGTTGCGGCCTTGGCGTTGCTCGCCAAGCGCGGCAAGCGGGACAAGAATGAGTGAGACGATGACGGCCGGCGATCTGGTTCTCGATGCGGAGGATATCAAGCGCCTCCTGCCGCATCGCGCGCCATTTCTGTTCGTCGAGCGGCTGAGCGACATCGTGCCGTACGAAAGTGCGGTGGGCCACAAGGCGGTGGCGAGCGATGAGTCCTATTTCCGGGGTCATTTCCCCGGCTATCCGGTGATGCCGGGCGTGCTGCTGGTCGAAGCGATGGCGCAGACGGCTGGCGCGCTGGTGGTCCATTCGCTGGGCGTGGGCGGTCAAGGACACCTGGTCTATTTCATGGCCATCGACAGGGCACGCTTCCGCCGCCCGGTCGTGCCCGGCGAGATGCTGCGCTTTTACGTGAAGGCGTTGCAGCGGCGCGGCCCCGTCTGGCGCTTCGAGGGCAAGGCCTATGTCGGCGATGCGCTGTGCGCCGAGGCAGAATTCAGCGCCATGATCCGCAACACGGAGCACCAGTCAGGTGACGATTCATCCGACGGCATGCGTTGAAAACGGCGCAAAGCTCGGGGATGGCGTCGAGGTCGGACCCTTCTGCCTTGTCGGCGGCGAGGCCGAGCTGGGCGATGGCGTGCGGCTTCTCTCACATGTGGTTATCGCCGGCGCGACGGCCATCGGGCCGCGCACCATTGTCCATCCCCACGCGGTGCTCGGCGGCGAGGCGCAGATCCGCGGCCACGACCCCGCCGGCACCCGGCTCGAGATCGGCGAGGCTTGCGTGATCCGCGAACATGTGACGATGAGCCGTGGCAGCGCCCGCGGCCATGGCGTCACGCGCGTCGGCGGCCGCGGCTATTTCATGTCCTATAGCCACGTCGCCCATGATTGCGCGATCGGCAACGACGTCACCTTCGCCAATGGCGTGCAGCTCGGCGGTCACGTCGAGATCGGCGAAGGCGCCAATCTCGGCGGCCTGTCGGCGATCCAGCAATTCGGCCGCGTCGGCCGTTTCGCCTTCATCGGCGGCGTCACCGGCGTCAACGAGGACGTGATCCCCTATGGCATGGCCATCGGATCGCGTGCGGAACTCACGGGCCTCAATCTTGTGGGGCTCAAGCGGCGCAATCTGCCGCGCGCCAGCATCCACGCACTGCGCGGGGCCTTCCGCGCGATCTTCCGGGACGACACAGGCACCATCGATGACCGCGCCCGCCGTGCCGCCGAACGCTGGCCCGACGTCGATGAAGTCCAGGAGGTCGTGGCCTTCATCCTGGCGCCGGCCAAGCGGCCGATCTGCACCGCGCGCGACCGCGGCGCCGCAACGGACGGCGAGTGATGGCTGGCGCGCTCGGCATCATCGCCGGCGGCGGAGAGCTTCCGCTTGCCGTGGCCGAGGCCGTCCGGGCCTCGGGCCGCGAAGTCTTCATTCTGGCGCTCAAGGGTTATGCCGGCGAAGGCGTGGCGCGCTTCGACCATGACTGGAATTCGCTCGGCGAAGTGGGCCGCGCCGTGAAGCTGTTGCGCGCCCATGGCTGCAACGAGGTGCTACTGGCGGGTAAGGTGGCAAGACCGCGTTTTTCCGACATCAAGCTCGATGCCAAGGCGGTGCTGCTGTTGCCCAAGGTGCTGGCGGCGGCGCGGCGCGGCGACGATGCGCTTCTGCGCGCCTTGGTGGCGATCTTCGAGGATGAGGGCTTCGCCGCCATCGGGGTCGCCGAGGCCGCGCCCGCGCTGGTGGCGGGGCAGGGCACGCTCGGCCGCATCGCTCCGTCCACGGACGATATGGCGGACATCGCGCTGGCGATCAAGGTGGTGCGCGCGATGGGCGGCCTCGACATCGGCCAGGCGGCGGCGGTGTGCCACGGCCTGGTGCTCGCCGTCGAAGCTGCCGAAGGCACCGACCGCATGATCGCGCGCATCGGCGAGCTGCCCGAAAGCATCCGCGGCACGCCCGCGAAGCGGCGCGGGGTCCTCGTCAAGGCGCCCAAGCCGGCGCAGGACGGCAAGACCGACCTGCCGGTAATCGGCGCCGACACCGTCGTCCATGTCGCCGCCGTGGGCCTTGCCGGGATTGCGGTGGAGGCCGGCCGCACCCTCATCATGAATCGCGCGGCGGTCGCCAAGGCCGCCGACGAGGCCGGCATCTTCGTCGTCGGCCTTGCGCCGCAATCCGGCTGAACCATGAGCGAGGCGCAGTCCTCCGGCCCGCGGCTGTCGCTGATGCTCGTCTGCGGCGAGCCTTCGGGCGACCAGATCGGCGCCGAGCTGATGGCGGCGCTACGAACGCTGGCGCCGTCCGCGATCGTCACCGGCGTCGGCGGCGCGGCGATGACGGCGCAAGGCCTGCGCTCGCTCTTTCCGCTCGACGCCACTGCGGTCATGGGTCTGCGCGAAGTGGTGCCGCGGATTCCGGCGATCCTTGCCCGCGTGCGCGAGGCCGCCGATTTCGCCGTGCGCACCCGGCCCGACGCGGTGGTGCTGATCGACAGCCCGGATTTCACCCATCGCATCGCCCGCGCGATCAAGCGCCGCGACAGGAGCCTGCGCACCGTCAATTACGTGGCGCCGCAGGTCTGGGCCTCGCGCTCCTACCGCGCGCGCGCAATGGCGCGCTATTTCGATCTGGTGCTGGCGCTATTGCCGTTCGAGGCACCGTTCTTCGAATCCTATGGACTGAAGACGGTGTTTGTCGGCCATCCGGCGATCCAGCGCGCGGCGCGGATGACCGGAGGCGCGGGGCTGCGCGCACGCCTCGGGATCGCCGCCGATGCGCCGCTGCTTTGCGTGCTGCCGGGCAGCCGCATGAACGAGGTGCGACTGTTGTTGCCGGTGTTCCGCCAGGCGGTGGCGCGGCTGGCGAAACAAATTCCCGGCCTCGTCTGCGTCCTGCCGACACTGGCCCATGTGGCTCGGCGCGTGCGCGATGGGGCGCGGGAGTGGCCGGTGCCGCTGCACATCCTCGAAAGCGAGGACGACAAGTTCGCCGCCTTCGATGCCGCCGACGCGGCGCTCGCGGCTTCCGGCACCGTGACGACCGAACTCGCGCTTGCGCAAACGCCGATGGTGGTGGGCTACAAGCTCGGCTGGCTGACCTACAAGCTGATGCGGCCCTTCATCCATGCGCCCTTCGTCACGCTGGTGAACATCGTGCTGGGCCGCGAGGCGGTGCCGGAATTCATCCAGGAGAAATGCACGCCCGGCTCGCTCGCCGCCGCGCTCGTGCCGCTGTTGCGCGACGAGGCCGCGCGGGCCGCGCAATTGCGCGACCTTGAAGAGGCGACGAAGCGGTTGGGCGCGGGCGGCGAAGCGCCAAGCCTGCGCGCGGCCCAGGCGCTGATCGACTTCGCGCGCGCGGCGCCTCAGCGCCGGGCGATCGGCTTGTAGTCGCGGGGGCCAGCGCCGGTGTAAAGCTGGCGCGGCCGGCCGATCTTCTGATGCGGGTCTTCGAGCATCTCCTTCCACTGCGCGATCCAGCCCACCGTGCGCGCCAGCGCGAACAGCGCCGTGAACATCGAGACGGGGAAGCCCAGCGCCCTGAGCGTGATGCCCGAATAGAAATCGATGTTGGGATAGAGCTTCTTCTCGATGAAGTAGTCGTCGTGCAGCGCGATTTTCTCGAGCTCCATCGCCACCTTGAGCAGCGGTTCGTCCTTCATGCCGAGCTCGTCGAGCACGGCATGGCACTGCTGCTGCATCGCCTTGGCGCGCGGGTCGTAATTCTTGTAGACGCGATGGCCGAAGCCCATCAGGCGGAAGGGATCGTTCTTGTCCTTGGCGCGGGCGACGAATTCGGGGATGCGGTCGACCGTGCCGATCTCCTCCAGCATCTTGAGCGCGGCTTCGTTGGCGCCGCCATGGGCCGGGCCCCACAGACAGGCGATGCCGGCGGCGATGCAGGCGAAGGGATTGGCGCCGGAGGAACCGGCGAGCCGCACCGTCGAGGTGGAGGCGTTCTGCTCGTGGTCGGCGTGCAGGATGAAGATGGTGTCGAGCGCCTTGGCCAGCACCGGATTGATCTTGTACTCCTCGGCCGGCACCGCGAAGCACATGCGCAGGAAATTCTCGGTGTAGCCCAGCTGATTGAGCGGATACACGAAGGGCTGGCCGACGTGATATTTGAAGGCCATGGCCGCGATGGTCGGTATCTTGGCGATCAGGCGGTGGCTGGCGATCTCGCGCTGGCGCGGATCGGTGATGTCGGTGGAGTCGTGATAGAAGGCCGAGAGCGCGCCCACAACCCCGCACATGATCGCCATGGGATGGGCGTCGCGCCTGAAGCCGCGGAAGAAGGAGGCGAGCTGTTCATGCACCATGGTGTGCATGGTGACGGTGCGGTCGAAGTCCTCCATCTGCTTCTTGTCGGGCAATTCGCCGTGCAGGAGCAGGTAGCAGACTTCCAGGAAATTCGAATGCGCGGCGAGTTGGTCGATGGGATAGCCGCGATAGAGCAGCATGCCCTTGTCGCCGTCGATGAAGGTGATCTGGCTTTCGCAGCTCGCCGTCGAGGTGAAGCCGGGATCGTAGGTGAAGATGTCGGCGGTGCCGTAGAGCTTGCGGATGTCGACGACGTTGGGCCCGACGGTTCCGGCCAGGACCGGAAGCTCATAGTCCGCGCCGCCATAGGTCAGCTTGGCGGCGCCCGCCGGGGCGGCTTTGCTTTCTCTTATCGTCATTTAGGTGCTCCTCTCCACGGCGGGCCCCCGCGCGGGGGCCCAAGCCGCCCATCTTGCACTGCACAATTATAGCCGCACTTGGTTAATGACGTCACCTGATTCCGTTGCCGGCGGTGCTTCTTTCATTCCCCCGTAATGGCATAAGCCCTTATCCGCTTGAGCGATTCTTCGCGCCCCAGCACCGCCATCATGGAGAAGATCGGGGGCGAGGCGGCCCGCCCCGTCAGCGCCGCCCGCAGCGGCTGGGCCACTGCCCCCAGCTTGAACTCTCCCGCAGCCGCGAAGGCGCGCACGGCCTCCTCCAGCGCGGGGCCTTCCCAGGCACAACCCTCCAGCACCGGCATTACGCGTGCGAGCATCGCACGCGCCTCTTTGCCGAGCAGTTTCTCGGCGGCGGCGTCGAGTTCGCGCGGGCCGTCGGTGTACAGAAAGTCGGCCGCCTGGCTCAGTTCGACCAGGGTCTTGGCCCGCTCCTTGAGGTCGGGCATTGCGGCCATCAGCCGTGCCATGGCTTTTCCGTCCAGAATGCGCGCCGGATTGAGACGGATCGTGAGGTCGATGGTTTTCCAGGCCAGCTCCACTTCGTCCACCTGGCGGATGTAGTGGCCGTTGAGATTGTCGAGCTTCTTGATGTCGAAGCGCGCCGGGCTCTTGCCGATGCCTTCGAGATTGAACCAGGCGATTGCCTGCGCGGTCGCGATGATCTCGTCGTCGCCGTGGCTCCAGCCCAGCCGCAGGAGATAATTGCGCATCGCTTCGGGCAGGTAGCCCATGTCGCGATAGGCTTCGACCGCCAGCGCGCCGTGGCGCTTGGAGAGCTTGGCGCCGTCGGCGCCGTGGATCAGCGGCACATGGGCGTAGACGGGTTCCGGCCAGCCCATGGCGGCGATGATCTGCAATTGGCGGGCGGCATTGTTGAGGTGATCGGCGCCGCGGATCACATGGGTGATGCCCATGTCGAAATCGTCGACCACGACCGCCAGCATGTAGGTCGGCGTGCCGTCGGAACGCAGCAGGATCATGTCGTCGAGCTGGTCGTTGGCGAAGGTGACGTCGCCCAGCACGCGGTCGTGCACCACGGTCTCGCCGCTCTGCTCCGATTTCAGGCGAATGACGAAGGGTTTGCCCGCTTCGGCCGCGCCGGGCTCGCGATCGCGCCAACGCCCGTCATAGCGGATGGGCTGGCCCGCCGCACGCTGGGCTGCGCGCATCTCGTCCAGCTCCTCGGCCGTGGCATAGCAGCGATAGGCCTTGCCTTCGGCGAGCAGCCGCTCGGCGATCTCGCGGTGCCGGTCGGCGCGGCTGAACTGATAGACGACTTCTCCGTCCCAGTTGAGCCCCAGCCATTGGAGGCCGCCCAGAATCGCCTCGATGGCGGGTTTGGTGGAGCGGGCGCGGTCGGTGTCCTCGATGCGCAACAGGAACGTTCCGTTTTCGTGCCGCGCATAGAGCCAGTTGAACAGCGCCGTGCGCGCGCCGCCGATATGCAGATATCCGGTCGGCGAGGGCGCAAAACGCAGGACGGGTTTGGAATTTTGAGGCATCATCGGGGTATCCGGCGGGGCGCGGGTCGGAGTTGCTGAGGCTTCTAGCAAACCGGTTTCCGTGGGGGTAGGTCCGTTATCGCATTTCCGGCGCATGGCGCCGGCCGCCGCCGTCAGCGCCGAGTTCGGCGCCTGGCCGAAGGCGGCGCTTGCCTGGCTCGTTCGCGCCTGGAATGCCGATGCGGTCAGGCGGCCCTTGTGGCTGCCGGTGGGACTGGCCGCGGGGATCGCCGTCTATTTTGCGCTCGGCGCCGAGCCTTCTGCGGCGTGGGGGCTTGCCATCGGTGTCGGCGGGATCGGCTTCGCGCTCGCGGCGATGCTGTCCTCCGCCCGGCCGGATCTAAGAGCCGCGCTCGCCTTTGCCGCCGCGCTCTGCCTCGGCTTCGGCGTCGCCAAATGGCGCACCGATAGGGTGGCGGCGCCGGTGTTGCAGCACCGGATCGGCCCAGTGCGTTTCGAAGGCCGCATCGTTTCCGCCGACGCCCACGGCAAGACCACGCGGCTGTTGCTCGATGTCGCCCATGTCTCGCGGCTCGCGCGCGACAGGACGCCAGCGCGGCTGCGCATTTCCATTCACATGGCGCCGGCCGCGCTCGTGCCCGGTCATTGGGTCAGCGTGCTCGCGGTCTTGATGCCGCCGCCGGGGCCGGCCGCGCCCGGCGGCTATGATTTCGGGCGCTGGGCTTATTACCAGCGCATCGGCGCCGTCGGTTACGCCTACGGCAAGTCGCGGCCCATCGCGGCGCTGAGAACCGATACGTTGTTCGAACGCTGGTCGGCCGGCCTCGAAAAGCTGCGGGACAAGATGGCCGCGCATATCGAGGCCGTGATCCCCGGCCGGCGCGGCGCGATTGCCGCGGCCCTCATCACCGGCAAGCGCGGCGCCATCGACGAGGCCGATCAGACGGCCTTCCGCAACTCGGGGCTCGCCCATGTGCTGGCGATCTCTGGCTTGCATCTGGCGCTCGCCGGCGGCTTCTTCTTCTGGGTCGTGCGCGCATTGCTGGCGCTGTTTCCCGCCATCGCGCTCAATCATCCGATCAAGAAATGGGCGGCGCTGGCCGCGCTGATCGGCGCGGGCGGCTATCTTCTGATCAGCGGCTGCGGGCCGCCGGCGGTGCGCGCCTACATCATGCTGAGCGTCATGTTCGCCGGCATTCTGTTCGACCGTCCGGCGCTGACCATGCGCTCGGTGGCGCTGGCCGCGGTGCTGATCCTGGCCTTCAAGCCCGAAAGCCTGATCGAGCCTGGCTTCGAGATGTCCTTCTCCGCGGTCACCGGATTGATCGCGCTGGCCGAATGGGATGCCGTGCGCCGCGCGAAACACGCCGATGCGCCGGCGCCGTCGAAATTCATGCGTCCGCTTCGCTATGTGATCGGCATCGCGCTCGCCAGCGTGATCGCGGGGCTCGCCACCGCGCCCTTCGCCATCTTCCATTTCGACCGCGCCTCGCAATTCGGGCTGCTCGCCAATGTGCTGGCGATGCCGGTGGTCGGGCTCGTCATCATGCCGGCGGCCACGGCGGCGATGGTGCTGATGCCATTCGGGCTCGACCGCTGGGCGCTGATCGTGATGGGCAAGGGCGTGGGTGCCATGCTGGCGATTGCGGGGTGGGTGGCCTCGCTGCCGGGCGCGGCAACGGTGGTCGCGGTGTGGCCGGAGGCGGCGCTGCTGGTGGTGGTGGCGGGCGGATTGTGGATCGCGCTGTGGAGGCGCAACTGGCGCTGGCTGGGGCTTGGCCCCATTGCCGCCGGATTGCTCCTCGTCGCTTTGGCGCGGCCGCCGGACGTTTTGATCGCGCGCAACGGCGCCGATGTCGCGGTCCGGCTCGCGAACGGAAGGCTCGCGCTGCTCGCAGCGCCCAAGGACGAATACGCCGCCGGCCAATGGCTCGCGCGCGACGGCGATTCAAACCTGCCCGAAGCGGCGGTCGCCACCGCCTCCGACGGCGTGCGCTGCGATGCCGACGGCTGCGTGGCGCGATTGCCGAATGGTGAGCTGCTCGCCGCCTCGGCGCGCTTCGATGCGCTGCGCACCGATTGCGCCGCAGCCGATATCGTCGTCAGCGCGGTGCCGGTGCGCCATGCCTGCCGCGGTCCCCGTCTCGTCATCGACCGCTTCGATGTGGCGAGGAATGGCGGTTACGCCATCCGCTTGCGCGGGACCGGCGACGTCCAAACCGTGCGCGTGTCGCGCGGCCGCCGGCCCTGGAGCGATTACCCGGCATGGATCTGGCGAGGCTTCAATAGCGCCGGATAAGACCGACCAGCTTGCCCTGGATGCGCACGCGGTCGGCGCCATAGAGCCGCGTCTCGTAGGCAGGATTGGCGGCTTCGAGCGCGATGGAATCGCCGCGGCGGCGCAATCGCTTCAAAGTTGCCTCGGCTTCGTCGACCAAGGCCACCACGATGTCGCCGGTGTTGGCGGTGTTGGATTCCTGGATGATGACGGTGTCGCCGTCGAGGATGCCGGCATTGATCATCGAATCGCCGGTGACTTCGAGCGCGTAATGATCGCCGCGCCCCAGCATCGAGCCCGGCACCGGAACGTCGGCGACCTTGTGCTGCAGGGCTTCGATCGGCGTGCCGGCGGCGATGCGGCCGAGCACAGGCACCGAGATCGAGTTCTCATTTTCGCCGCCATTGCGCCGGGGCGCGCCGGCATGGCGGGTGTCGGCGGCGAGCCGCACCTCGCCGCGGCCCCCGCGTCCGCCGGGCGCAGGGCTGAGCCGCATCGCCTGGCTGCGCGTGGTGGCCGGCCGCATGTTCTCGGCCATGTTCTCGGGCAGCTTGATGATCTCGAGCGCGCGGGCGCGCTTTTCCATGCGCCGGATATAGCCGCGCTCTTCGAGCGCGGTGATCAGCCGGTGGATGCCGGATTTGGATTTGAGATCGAGGGCGTCCTTCATCTCGTCGAAGGAGGGCGGAATGCCGCTCTCGCGCACGCGCTCGTGAATGAACATCAAAAGCTCGTATTGTTTGCGCGTCAGCATCTTTTCTCTCTCCCCATGATTCGGCTCGCCCTGCCGAATGAGGCCGCCATTGGCCGTCCGAACAAATCCGAAACACTGGAGAATCGTTCTAGTTTAGTTCTAGGGGCGCGTCAATGCGCAAAATCTTGGGCCGGGCCCGAGAAAATGGGTCTCAGACGTCGTCGAGCGGAAGGATCTCGACGCGCGTCCCGGCCGCCGCCGCCGGCGCGTGCGGGCCGCGTACGATCAGCGCATCGGCGCGTGCCAGCGCCGACAGCATCGAGGAATCCTGGATCGGCATTGGCGTGACCCAGGCCTCGCCGTCGCGGCGCTCGAGGCGCGCGCGGATGTAATCCTGGCGCGTGTCGTTGGCACGCAGTTCTGTCGCCAGACGTGCGGCGGCGAGCGGCGTTCGCGTATCGGTGCCGAGCAGGGCGGCGATGGCGGGTTTGAGATAAAGCAGCGCGCACACCAGCGTCGAAACCGGATTGCCCGGCAGCCCCATCAGCGGCAGCGTGCCGAGGCGGCCGAAGATCAGCGGCTTTCCCGGCCGCATCGCGATCTTCCAGAAATCGAGCACGAAGCCCTCGGGCCCGAGCGCGGCCTGGATCAGGTCGTGCTCGCCGACCGAGGCCCCGCCGAGGGTGACCAGAAGATCGGCGCCTGCGGCGCGGGCGGGCAGGGCGGCGATGGCCTCGGGCTTGTCCGGCACGATGCCGAGGTCGAGCACCGTCCCGCCCCATTTGCGGATCAGCGGCATTAATCCGTACCCGGATGATGCCACGATGGCGCCCGGCCGCTTGGGCGCGCCGGGCGGCGTGAGCTCGTCGCCGGTGGCGGCCAGCGCGATCACCGGCCTGCGGCGCACGGAAAGCGTGGGCGTGTCGCCGGCGGCGATGAGCGACAGGTCTCGCGCGGTCAGCCGCCGCCCTGCGCGCGCCAGCACATCGGCCTCGCGGAAATCGAGGCCGGCGGCGCGGATGTGGCGGCCTTCCTGTGCGGCTTCCTTGATCGTGACGGTGTTGCCGGAGGCCTCGGTGTCTTCCTGGATGACGATGGCGTCGGCGCCGTCGGGCACCACGCCGCCGGTGAAGATGCGCACGGCCTCGCCTTGGCCCACGCGGCCCTCGAAGGGATGGCCGGCGGGCGATGTGCCGATCACGTTCAAACTCGCGGGCACCCTTGCCGCATCGGCCGCGCGCACGGCATAGCCGTCCATCGCGGAGACCGGCGCCGGCGGCTGATTCATCCGTGCACGGACGTCTTGGGCCAGCACGCGCCCGGCCGCCTCGGCGAGTGACACAACCTCGGCATCGACCGGCCTGAACGCCGCGGTGACGCGGGCGACGGCTTCGTCAACGGAGATCATCTCGCCGGCCGGAACATGTCGTCGACGGCCACGCGGGCGGCGCGGGCGAGCTTCTGCGCCGTCTCGGCGCCCAACGCGCGCGTGCGGCCGGTGAGGAAGGCATAGACCTGCGCCGCCGGAACGCCTGCCTCTTTGGCCCACACGGTCGCGCGCAGGCGATGGCCGATCATGAAGGCGCGGAAGGCCTCGCGCGCGGCGTTGGGATCGCCGCCGGCGGGCGGCGCGGCGACTTCGCCCATCAACGTCTTGGGAACGGCGCGAACGGCTGTTTTCATGGACGCGGGCTTGGGCGCGGGCGCTTCTTTCTTCTCGCGCGCGGCATAGAGGCCCGATTTGCCGCCCGATTTCGTCAGTAGACGGATGGAATCGATGACCACCGCTTTGTCCACGGCCTTGACCATGTCGTAGACGGTCAGCGCCGCGACCGCGACCGCCGTCAGCGCCTCCATCTCGACGCCGGTCTGCGCCACGGTCTTGGCTGTGGCGACGATGCGAAGCGCGTGGCTGCCGGGCCGCGGCTCGAATTCGATTGTTGCCTGCGCCAGCGGCAGGGGATGGCACAGCGGGATCAGCTCTGACGTCTTCTTCGCCGCCATGATGCCGGCGATGCGTGCGGTCGCCAGCACCTCGCCCTTGGGGCCGGTGCCTTCGATGGCCGCCTCATAGGCTTCCGGCGACATGCGGACCATGGCTTCGGCCGTGGCTTGGCGTGCGCTCGTCTGTTTGTCCGAGACATCGACCATGTGGGCGGCACCCGTATCGTCGAGATGGCTGAGCTTGCTCATGTGGCCACTTTAGCCTGCAAAAGCGCCTTCGTCGCGGCCGCGACATCGGGTTGCCGCATCAGGGCCTCGCCGATCAGGACGGTGGTGACGCCGGCCCCGGCCAGCCGTTCCAGATCGGCCGGCGCCGACAGCCCGCTTTCGGCCACTACGAGGATGCCCGCCGGGATTTTCGGCACCAGCCTCAGCGTCACGCCGAGGTCGGTGTGGAAGGTTTTGAGGTCGCGATTGTTGATGCCGATCATCGCCGCGCCCAATTCGAGCGCGCGGTCGAGCTCGGCCTCGTCATGGACCTCAACGAGAGCATCCATTCCGTATTCCGCTGCGGTCGCCATCAGCGCCTTTGCCGTCGCATCATCGACCATCGCCATGATGACCAGGATGCAGTCCGCGCCCCAGGCGCGCGCCTCGGCCACCTGATAGGGATCGAGCATGAAATCCTTGCGCAGCACCGGCAGGGCACAGGCCGCGCGCGCTTCGCTGAGGAATTCCGGCGCGCCCTGAAAGGACGGCGCATCGGTCAGCACGGAAAGACAGGCCGCGCCGCCGGCTTCATAGGCGCGCGCCAGCGACGGCGGATCGAAATCGGCGCGGATCAGACCCTTCGACGGGCTTGCCTTCTTGATCTCGGCGATCAGGCCGATGCGGCCTTGCTTCTTCTTCTGTTCGAGGGCGGCGCGAAAGCCGCGCGGGGGCCCGGCGGCGCGGGCACGCGCTTCGATCTGGCCTGGCGGAATCTTCGCCTTGGCGGCGGCGATCTCTTCGCGCTTGTAGGCGGCAATGTGGTCCAGAATGGTCATGACGCGCGCCCATTCGAGGCGGCGACGAGGCGGGCCAGCGTGTTCTTGGCCGCTCCGCTGTCGATGGCTTCGGCGGCGAGTTTGGCGCCGTCGCGAAGCTCGCTCGCCTTGTCCGCGACCACCAGGGCCGCGGCACTGTTCAAGAGCACGATGTCGCGGAACGGCCCGGTCTCGCCATCGAGCAGCGCGGTCAAGGCCACGGCGTTGGCCGCCGCGTCGCCGCCTTTGAGTTGGTCGCCAGCGTGGCGCGGCCGGCATTGATCTCGCCGGGCTCGACCTCGCGCATCGTCACCTTGCCGTGCTTCCAGCACCGCGACATCGTCGGCCCCGTCGTGGTCAGTTCGTCGAGGCCGTCATGGCCATGCACCACCCAGGCCTTTTCGGTGCCCAGCTCCTTCAGCACATGGGCGAGCGGTTCCACCCATTCGCGCGCGAACACGCCCAGCAATTGGCGCTTGACGCCGCGCCGGGTTGCGAAACCGGCCCGAGCAGATTGAAGATCGGTGCGGAAGCCGAGCTGCCGGCGCACCGGGCGCGACATGCTCATCGCCGGGTGATAGGCTCGGCGCGAACAGGAAGCGAAGCCGGCGTCGCGCAGGCAGGCTGCGCGCCGATATCGGGCGTCACGTCGATCTTCACGCCGAGCGCTTCGAGCACGTCGGCGGTGCCGGTGCGCGAGGAGGCGCTGCGGTTGCCGTGCTTGGCGACGGGCACGCCGCATGCGGCGACCACCAGCGCGGCCGCTGTCGAAATGTTGAGGGTGTCGTGGCCGTCGCCGCCGGTGCCGACGACATCGATGGCGCCCGGCGGCGCACTTCACCGTCTTCATCGCCGCGCGCATCGCGCGCGCCGCGCCGGTGATCTCGTCGACCGTGGGGTTGCGCTCGTGTCAGCGCAGGCAGGAAAGCGGCCATGCTGCGTCTTCGGCCACATCGCCCGGCCATGATGGCGCGGAAGGCGGTGGCCGATTCTTCGTCGTCCAGTGTTTTGCCCGCGCCGAACGCGTTCAAGCACGGGGAAGAAATCTTCGCGTCTCATGCCGGCTCTTTGGCCGTGGCGAAGTCCGCCGCGATATTGAGGAAATTCTGCAGCAGCGCGTGGCCGTGCTCGGAGGCGATGCTTTCGGGATGGAACTGCACGCCGTGCACCGGATGGGTCTTGTGCATCACGCCCATGATCACGCCGTCGTCGGCGCGTGCCGTGACTTCGAGCGCATCGGGCAGGCTGTCGGGCGCGATGGTGAGCGAGTGGTAGCGGGTGGCGAGGAAATCGTTGTTGAGGCCGCGGAACACGCTTTTGCCGGTGTGATGGATGCGGCGAGAGCTTGCCGTGCATCGGCTCGGGCGCGCGCACCACCTTGCCGCCATAGGCCTGGCCGATGGCCTGATGGCCGAGGCAGACGCCGAGGATCGGCACGCTGCCGTTGGCCTGCGCGGATCAGGTCGAGGCAGATGCCGGCCTCGTTGGGCGTGCAGGGCCCCGGCGACAGCACGATCGATTGCGGGCGCCATCGCCAGCGCCTCGGCCGCCGTCAACTCGTCGTTGCGGCGCACGACCACCTCGGCCCCCAATTCTCCCAGGAAGTGGAAGAGGTTGTAGGTAAAGCTGTCGTAATTATCGATCAGAAGCAGCAATTCGCACCTATCGCCCTGGTTGTGCCTGTATCAAATGGGGCGGTACCGGGGCCAGCCTGGCCACCGTCGCACGTCCAGCCGCTTCTTAGCATGCCGGTCAACAAATCGCAGAAATTTGCAGGCGGCGCCGGAGCCGGCGACCGCGGCGGCCGGCCCTTGGGTCAGGCCGGCCGCAGGATCAGGCCGTCACGGATTCTCGGGCGCCGGCGGCACCGGCTCCCAGGGCCCGTTGCATTGCTGCACATACGGGTAATAGCCCGCCGGGTCCTCGCAATAATACCAGTAATAATCCGGTGCGCCGTATTGGCTGTAGTAGTCGTAGTAGCCGGTTGGGCCGATATATGTCGGATAGGGATAGATCGGCGACGGATAGAAGTACCAGCCTCCGCCGGCCACCCACCACCATCCCAGATGGCCATTGTGTATCACGTGCCGCCAGCCCCCGCCGCGCCATGCCAGGCGATCGCCGTCGGTGAAACGGGCGAAGCCGCGGCCGCGGAAGGTGCCGAAATCGCGGCCTGGTCGCACCGCGCCCGGACGCGGCGTCACCCGGCCCGCGCGCGGCAGGTTGCCGCGAAAATTGGGCGGGGCGTTGCGGAAGCCGCGCTGCGGCATGGCGTGCGAACCTGGCCTGCCGCGAGACGGCGGATCGGCAGCCATCGCCGGCAAAGCCAGTCCAAGTCCGGCAACGAATGCGGCGCCTAGCGCCAATCTGGACCACACAGACATCACACGATCTCCATCAATGCGCACACTGCGCTGACCCCGCCAATTCGGCAGATTATGCGAAGGGTGCCGTCCGCCATTGATCTAACGCAAGAGCGGTGCGCTGGGCACGGCTGATCCAGATCAAAGAGTGGTAACCTTCGCGGTGTTTACTGGCGGCCTGCCAAAGGAGCGCGCGCGATGACGGGGCCAGCTTCGACCAGCCGCAATCCAGCCCGACCGGTGGACAGCGATATCCGCGTCCGCGCCTATCGCATATGGGAGGCCGAAGGCCGGCCTGGCGGCCGCGCCCTCGATCATTGGCTGCGGGCCCGCAGCGAGTTGGAGAACGAGGTCGTGGTGAACGCTCCGGCCACGCCCGCAGCCGCGAAAATGCCGCCCAAACCCGCCGCCCGCCCGCCTGTGAAATCGTCGAAGACGAAGAAGAAGCGCTGAGCCGGCGCTATTTCGCGGCCATCGGGAACGGCCCCTTGAGCACGTTGTTACTGCGGTCGGCGTCCGGGATCGCGTCATCGGGATCGATGGTGACCGAAGCGATGGGCTTGGTGCTGTCCAGCCCCAGATCGAGGCTTGCCTTGTCGATCCAGGTGTCGGCCGGCAAGCGCACGCGCTCTTTGCTGCCATCGTTGAAATCGATCTCCACCTCGGCCGGCATCGGCAACCGGCCGAGATTGGCGATCTCGACATCGGCGCCCCCGGCGGGATCGCCTTGCGCATAGGACACGCCCGTCACCGCCAGATCGGCATCCCAATTGTGGAAGAACCAGCCGCGCCAGAACCAGGACAGGTCCTCGCCGGCGGCGCTGTCCATTTCGCGGAAGAAATCGGACGGCGAAGGGTGCTTGTAGGCCCAGTCGCGGATGTATTTGCGGAAGGCGAAGTCGAAGCGCTCGGGCCCCAATATCTGCTCGCGCAGCAGCACCAGCCCCAGCGCCGTCTTGAAATAGGAGACGGGGTGGCCGTATTTGAAACCCATCGCGTCGGCGCGCGTCATGATCGGCGGCGCCTCCGGGTCCTTCAGGATCTTCTGGATATCCTTGATTGGATCGCCGCTGTCGGGGGCGTATTCGCGATCCTGCTTGGGCGCGAATTCGCCGTCGTTGAAGGCCTTCGAATTCGTAGACGTCGATGAAGGTGTTGAAGCCTTCGTCCATGAAGGCGAAGCGGCGTTCGTCGGAGCCGACGATCATCGGGAAGATGCTGTGGCCGACCTCGTGCGCGGTCAGGTAGAACAGCGCCTTGCCCTTGTCCGGCACGCCGTCGAAGACGATGCCGGGATATTCCATGCCGTCGGTGGGGCCGGCGACATTGATGATGGCGGGCCAGGGATAGGGATACCAGCGTTTCGAATAGTTCTGGATCGCGTCCTTGATGTATTGCGTCGAACGTCCCCAGCCGCCCGGCACATCGCTTTCGACCGGATAGAACGACATGGCGAGCGCGCTCTTGCCGCCGGGCAGATCGATGCGCGCAGCATCCCAGATAAACGCCTTCGAGGCCGCGAAGGAGACGTCGCGGGTATGGTTCATACGGAAATGCCAGGTCAGCGTGCCGCCCTGTTTGGGACGGCTTGCCAGATCGTTCACCTCATCGGCACCGCGGATCGCGATGGTGGCAGCGCTCGCACGCGCTTTGGCGAGTGCGGCGCGTTCCTTCGCCGTCAGCACCGTGTCCGGGTTCACCAGCTCGCCCGAGCCCGCCACCAGCATGTCCGACGGCACCGTCACGGTGTAATCGAAGTCGCCATATTCCAGATAGAACTCGCTGCCGAGATAGGGCAGCGTGTCCCAGCCCCTGAGATCGTCGAACACCGCCATGCGCGGATACCATTGGGCGATGTCGTAGATGTCGCCGTTCCTGGTCGCCATCCAGCCGGTGCGCCCGCCATGCTCGGCGACGGTGTAGTGGTAGGCGATATGCAGCTTGAGCGAGCTGTGCGGGGCAAGCGGCGTCCTCAGCCTGATCTGCATCCGCGTGTCCGAGATCAGGGTGTCGGCCTTGGCGGTTTTGCCGCCGCGTTCGATCTCGACGCTGTCGAATTCGTAGCCCTTGGTGAATTGCGCCGGCGGCCGCGCATTGGCATTCTTGCTGGTGGGCGGAGCGGCCGGGCTGCGCGCGAAATGCTCGCGTGAATCCTTCTCGTAGGAATTCTGTTCGAGTCTGAGCCATAGGCTGTCCAGCGTCTGCGGGCTGTTGTTGGTGTAGGTGATGATCTCGGTGGCCGCGAGTTCCTTGCTGGCCGGCATCAGGCGGGCATGGATCGTGTAGTCAGCGCGGTTCTGCCAATAGGCCGGGCCCGGCGCGCCATTTCCGGAGCGGTACGCATTGACCGGATCGGGCAGGGTGAGCGGTGCGAAGGCCTGAAGCGGATTGTAGCGGCTCTGTTGCGGCGCGGCGAAAGCGGGCAGGCACAAGCCGGTCAGCGCTGCAGCAAGGCCAAGGCCGCGAAGCGAGAATGATGTCATAGGTCCGGTCCATGAAGCTGATCGGGTTGCGGTCCGGTCCACTATGACGCTTCTTCGGCGGTGCACCAAAACGCAAATCCATGCGGGCGTTGACAGTTCTGCCCCGGCCTTTCCTATTGGCCCATGTCGCGAGGCAAAGTGATTCGCCGAAGAAGGCGGGTGGCAGGGCTTGGCGCGGCCGAGGCCGCGTTCTGGCTGGTGCTGGCGCTGGCCGTCGGCGTGGGCGGTTCGCGCGCGCTCGCGGGCCTGCCGGCGCTGGCGGGCCTGTTCGTGCCCAGCGGCTTCATGGCCGCGCGTGCCGATGTGCAGGGCCCGGCCGCGCGGGTGAATCTGCCGCTCAATCTGCCGCGCGACGCCAGCGCCTATGCGCCGCAGGTGCTGCTGCCGGTGGCCTCGCGCGGCCTGCCGGACTGGCTCGTCACCCGCATCGAATATGCCCGGCTGGCCTCGGACCAGAAGCTCGCCATGGCGCGGGTGCCGCGGGCGCCCGCCATCGCCATCGTCATCGACGATCTGGGCCCCGATGCCGCCGCCGCCGCCCGCGCCATCGCGATTCCAAGGGGCGTGACGCTGTCCTTCCTGCCTTACGGCGACGACACGCCACAGCTTGCGCGCGCGGGCGCCCGCGCCGGCCATCAGCTCATCGTCCATGTCCCGATGGAGCCCGAAGGCCGCGAGGATCCGGGCCCGATGGCGCTGCGCGTCGATCTGCCGGCCTCCGAGAATCTGCGCCGGCTCGATTGGGCACTGTCGCGTGTGCCGGGTTACGCCGGCATCAACAACCACATGGGCAGCCGCTTCAGCCAGGATCGCGCCGCGCTGATCCCGGTGATGGAGCGGCTGGAAGGAAGCCGCGCCTTCTTCCTCGATTCGCGCACCGCGCCCCATTCGCTGATCGTGCCGCTGGCGCGCGCCTTCGGCGTGGCCAGTGCCGCACGCGACGTCTTCCTCGACGACACCCAGACGCGGACCTATGTCGAGGAACAATTGGCGCAGACCGAGGCCGTTGCCCGCGATCAGGGCGTGGCCATCGCCATCGGCCATCCCCATGCGGTGACGCTGGCCGCGCTCAAGGCCTGGACCGCCAACCTCGCGGCCCGCGGCTATCGGCTGGTGCCGCTGTCGGACGCCATCCGCCTCAAGACCGAACAGGCGGCGATGAAAATAGCGGCGGCGGGGAATTAGGGCGAGGCCTTCGCCTGTAAGCCAAGACTTGACATCTGTAAGCGATTTGCTTACATTTTCGGTCCGTGATCAAGAGCTTCCGCAGCAAGCCGTTGGCCGAACTCTGGTCGAAAGGGCGCACCGCCAAGCTCGACAAGCGTTTGGCGGAGCGCGTTTTGCGCCGGCTGGACCGGCTGGACGCGGCTGTCGGCGCAGAGGAAATGAACGCCCCTGGCTTCGATTTTCATGCTTTGCGGGGCCATAGGCCGACGCGCTACACGGTCCATGTCAACGGGCCATGGTGCATAACTTTCGAGTTCGAAGGTGGCGACGCGTACCGCATCGATCTGGAACAATATCATTGAGGAAGGAGCTGGAGATGGCTGAATATCCTGCCAGGCGCGATCCGAAACGGTGCCCCACGCACCCCGGCGAATTGCTGCGCGAAGATGTCCTTCCGGCCGTCGATCTGACCAAGGTCGAGATCGCCGAGATACTGGGGATTTCGCGTCAGCACCTTTACGACATCCTGAACGCGCGCAAGCCGGTCTCTCCGACCGTTGCGGCGCGGCTGGGCAAGCTGTTCGGAAACGGAGCCGGAATTTGGCTGCGGATGCAGGCCAATTACGATGCCTGGCAGGCTGAGCACACCGTGGATGTGAGCAAAATCCCGACGATCAAGGCGGCTTGAGCTGCCCTATCGCCCCCGCGCCGCTGAGGCATAGCGCACGGCTTCTTCGGCCGCCGCCATCAGCGCCTTGGCCTTGTTGACGCTCTCCTGGTATTCGAGCTCGGGCACGCTGTCGGCGACCACGCCGCCGCCGGCCTGCACATACATCACCCCGTCCTTCACCAGTGCGGTGCGCAGCACGATGCAGGTGTCCATCGAACCGTCGGCGGCAAAATAGCCGACCGCGCCGGCATAGACGGCGCCGCGCTTTTCCTTCTCGAACGTGTCGATGATCTGCATGGCGCGGATCTTGGGCGCGCCCGAAAGCGTGCCCGCCGGCAGCCCCGCGGCCAGCGCGTCGACGGCGTCGAGCCCCGGCCTGATCTTGCCCTCGACATTGGAGACCAGATGCATGACGTGGCTGTAGCGCTCGATGAAGAAGCTGTCGGTCACCGAAACCTGTCCGACATCGGCGACGCGGCCGACATCGTTGCGCCCCAGATCGAGCAGCATCAGATGCTCGGCGCGCTCTTTGGGATCGCCGATCAAATCCTCCGCAAGAGCCTTGTCCTCTGCTGCGGTGGCGCCGCGCGGCCTCGTCCCGGCGATGGGCCGGATGGTGACGACGCCATCGCGCAGCCGCACCAGGATTTCGGGCGAGGAGCCGACGATGGCGAAACCGGGAAAGGCCAGGTGATAGAGATAGGGCGAAGGGTTCAGCCGTCTCAGCGCGCGGTAGAGCGAAAACGGCGGCAAGGCGAAGGGCCGGCGGAAGCGCTGGCTCGGCACCACCTGGAAGATGTCGCCGGCGCGGATGTATTCCTTGGCGCGCTCCACCACCGACAGATATTCCGTATGCGTCATATTGGATTCGATGGCGGGCGCGGCCGGCAGATCGCCGGGCAGGGCGGGGGCGGCCGGCAGCTTGCCCTCGAGATCGGCGATGGCTGCGTTCACGCGCTCGCCCGCGCGCGCGTAAGCCGCCGCCGCATCGAGGCCGGCCTCGGGCCACACCGGCGACACGATCAGGATCTCGTCCTTCACAGTGTCGAAGATCGCCGTGATGGTCGGCCGGATCAGGATGGCGTCGGGCAGGCCGAGCGGGTCGGGCTGAGGGGCCCCCAGGCTCGCCGGCTCGATCAGCCGCACCATGTCGTAGCCCAGAGTGCCGAACAGGCCGACCGCCATCGGCGGCAGCGCGGCCGGCAGCTCCATCTGCGTTGCCTTCACGAGCTGCCGCAACGATTGCAGCGGATCGCCGGCGAGCGCGTCGGGCGCGAAAGCATCGGGATCGGCGAGCGCGTCGCGATTGATCTCGGCCTTGAGACCCCGGCAACGCCAGATCAAATCCGGCTTCAGCCCGATGATCGAATAGCGGCCGCGGTTCTCGCCGCCCTGTACGCTTTCGAGCAGGAAGGCGTTGTCGCGGCCTTGGGCGAGCTTGAGGTATGCGGAGACCGGCGTCTCCAGATCGGCGATCAGCCGCGCATAGACCGCTTGCGGCTTTGCGGCGTCATAGCTCCGGGCGAAGCCGGCGAAATCCGGTTCGATCGCCATGGCGCGCTCACGATCCGGTGCCCGTCACCTGATCGACCATCTTCTGGTTGACGGTGACGCCTTGGCGCTTGCGCGCGGCCAGCGCGAAGGTGGTGGGAATGTCCTGGCCGATCTGGTTGCCGATCTGGCTGACGAACTGGTTGTAGCGCGGGTCGGCGGTCAGCGAGGCCGGCGGATGGGCGATGCCGGTAACGCGCGCGACGATGTAGTCGTCGCCTTTGGCGGCCTTGCCATAGACGGCGGTGCCGGGCGGGGCGTCGAAAATCTTGGTGACCAGCTCGACCGGGAATTCTGCGGTCTTCTCGCCGCGACCGAACGCGCCGCTTTTCTCGATCTTCGCGTTGAGCGATTTGGCGGCGGCGTCGAGGCTCTTGTCCTTGGTCGCCTCGTCGGCCAGCGATTTGGCCCTGGCTTCGAGCGCGGCCTGCTGCTTGGCGCGCGTCCATTCCATTTCGGCCTTGGCGCGCACCTGGCCCAGCGGCTTGAGCTTGGGCGGGGTGATGCCTTCGACCTTTAGCACATAGGCGCTGCCGTCCTTGGTCTGGAAGGGGTCGCCGGCAACGCCGGTGTCGGCGCTGAAGACCTGGCTCATGAACTGCGGATCGGCGGGCATGTCGGCCTTGGTACCCTCGGCGGTCATGCCGTCCTTGTCGACCGTTTTGATCTCGACCGTCTTCATGCCGGCCTTCTTGGCGGCCTCGACGAGTGTGTCGCCGCCGGCCACGGCGTCCTCGTAGGCGTTGACCATGTCGGTGATCTTGTTGACGGCGAGCTTTTGCAGCACCTCTTTCTTGATCGCGTCCTTGACCTCGTCGAAGCTCTTGGAGGTGCCGGGCACGATTTTGGTCACCTTGAGCAGCACCCAGCCGAAGGTGCCTTTGACGGGTTTGGAGACCTCGTCCTGCTTGAGCGCGAAGGCGGCCGTGCCGCGGTCGCCGCCGAGATCGGATTGCGTGAGTTCGCCCAGCGCGATGTCGCTGGGTTTCAGCTTGCGCGATTTGGCGACGTCCTCGAAGCTGGTGCCGGCGGCGATCTTGGCGCTGGCGGCTTCGGCGGTCTTCTGGTCGGGGAAGGTGATCTGCTCGATGCCGCGCTTCTCGGCCACCTGATACTGGCTCTTGCGCAATTCGTATTCGGTCTGGAGCTGCTTGTCGGTGACCGAGACCTGATCCATCACTTGGTCCGGCGTGATCTCGGCATAGGTGAGGTCGCGGTATTCCGGCGTGCTGAATTCCTTGGTGTGGGCCTTGACGTAGGTTTCGAGCTCGGCGTCCGTGGGCTTGGGGACGGCGCCGGCGGCCGAAGGCGGCACATCGATGTAATCGACGGCGCGCTGCTCGTTGAGGAAATCGAACAGGGCGCGCGCGTAACCGGTCGGAACTTGCAGGCCGCCGCTGGTGGCGTCGAGAAGCTGGCTACGCGCGGTATCCGAGCGCACCGCGTCGATGAAGCTCTGCTCGGTGAAACCGGCCTGCTGGATCGCCTGCAGGAAGGTGTTGTGGTCGAAGCTGCCGGTGGGCCCGGCGAAGGCCGGGATGGTCTTGATCTGCTCGGCGACGTCCTGGTCGGACGTCGTCAGGCCCAACCGCGCCACTTCGGCATCGATGGCGGTGCGGCTGACGATCTGGTCGAGCGCCTGCTGCGGCAGACCCAGCGCCTGCGCCTGCTCGGAGCTGAGCTGGGTACCGAGCTGCTGGCTCTCGGTGCGCAGCAGGTTCTGGTATTCGTGCTGGAAGGTGTCCTGCGAGATGGTGGCGTCGCCCACCGTGGCCACCGTGGTGTCGGCGTTGCTGCGGAAGATGTCGGCCACGCCCCAGACCCCGAAGCTGAGTGCCAGGAGCCCCAGGAAGATCGAGGCGAGCCAGGAACTGGCGAATTTGCGCATTTGCTGAAGCATGGAGGGGTCCGGGCGTGGTGGTGAAAGGCCGCGGATGATAGGGAGAGGGCGCGGGTACGGCAAGGCGGCCGCCCCCTCGGGATCGCGGAAAAGCGGAGGAATATGGGTCGCATGCGCGCGCTGATCGCAGGGAATTGGAAAATGAACGGGACCTCGGCAAATTTGCGCGAGATCGCCCTCCTGGCCGCGCGCGTGGCCGCGGCCCCGCCCGCCGCCGAGCTCCTGATCTGCCCGCCGGCCACGCTCATCGCCCGCGCCGTCGAAACCGCGTCGGGCCGCATCGCCATCGGCGGCCAGGACTGCCGTGCCGAGGCTTGCGGCGCCTTTACCGGCGACATCAGCGCCGAGATGCTGGCCGATGCCGGTGCCGAGGCCGTGATAGTGGGCCATTCGGAGTGCCGGCTCTATCGCAGCGAGCTCGATGCGGCCGTCGCGGCGAAGGCAAGAGCCGCCTGGCGCGCCGGCCTCACGCCCATCATCTGCGTCGGCGAGAGCGAGGCCGAGCGCGACGCCGGCAAGGCGCTTGACGGTCGTCGCTGGCCAGATCGCCGGCAGCGTGCCCGAAGGTGCGGCGAGCCGCGCCGCCGTGGTCGCCTATGAGCCGGTCTGGGCCATCGGCACCGGCCGGACGCCGACCGCCGCCCAGATCGCCGAGATGCACGGGGCGATCCGGGCGATGCTGACCGCGCGTTTCGGCGCCGCCGGGGCGGCGATCCGCATTCTCTATGGCGGTTCGGTCAAGCCGTCGAACGCGGCGGAGATTCTGGCGGTGAAGGAAGTCGGCGGCGCGCTCGTCGGCGGCGCCAGCCTCGATGCAGAAGATTTTAGCAAAATCGTCGCGGCCGCGCCGCCGGAGGTTTAACCAAACCTTAGCACCCTTCCTTAACTCGCCGCTGAGACCCTTCGCTTCGAGCGAACAACAAGGTGGGCAGGCGCGCGAAATGGCACGCATCATTTACGACACGGCGGAAACCCTGATCTACGATCCGGTGACGTCCAACCGCGGTACCACGCGGTCGGCGCTCTATTCGATCGGTTTTCGCCGCATCGAAACGGTGGCGACGCTCAAGGACTTCAACGACTACATCATCCGCCGTCCGCCGGATCTGGCGATCTGCGAGGCCCAGGGCGCCGAAGCCGAATTGAGCCGGGTCATCCAGACGCTGAGGCAGGGCACCGTCGCCTACAATCCCTTTCTCGTCATCATCGTCACGGCCTGGGAGAACAAACACAGCCTGGTGCAGCAGGTAATCAATTCCGGCGCCGACGATCTGATCCTGAGACCGTACTCGACCGCGCTTATGGAAAACCGCATCCGGCTGCACGTCGAGAAGCGCAAGGGCTTCGTCATCACCTCCGAATATGTCGGGCCGGACCGCCGCCATCGCGAGCGGCTGGGCGGCACGCATGTTTTCGTTCCGCCCAATTCGCTCAAGATGAAGGCGAAGGACCGCATCCCGCCCGACGAGGCGGCGCAGCGACTCGAAGCCGAACTTGAGCTCGCCCGCGATCTTCTGACCACCGAGAAGCTGCGCCGCGACGCCTTCCAGATATGCGTGCTGTGGCGGCTGTTGCAGGACAATTCGCTGACGCAGTCCAAATTCGAGGCCCACCGCGCCAGGTTGAGCGAGGCCGTCAACGCCGTTTCCCGCCGCGCCGCCAACACCGATTACGACCGCGCTGTGGAATGGTGCGACGCACTGCTCGAAGCCATCCAGGGTCTGGATCTCGGCGTCGACCGCAACGCTTCGACGCATCTGCTCGGCCACGCCGCGCTCAGCCTCAACGCGATCTTCGCCGATGGCCGCAGCCGCGACGAAAGCCTGGCCGAAATCGACGAGGTGATCTCCAAGATCAAGGCCCGCCAGATCGATCCGCCGCTGCTGCGCGCCGGCGCGGCCTAATTCACTGCTGGGCGCTGAGGCTCGCGCATTCGCTCAGGGCGACGTCGTAGCGCCGCTGCTGGGTGTCGGCGCTGAAGCCGTTGCCCGCGGCGTCGGACTTGGCCTGATCGGCAACCTGCTGACACCACCCCGATGCCACCGGGGCGGGCGCAGGCGCAACCTGGGCAGTCTGGTCCGGTTGGGAATCCTCGGCCACCGACTCGTCGTCCGAGCCGCCCAGCCCCACCGCCGACATGACGCCGCCGACCGCGCTGTCCACCGTGGAGCAGCCGGACAGCGACAGCTGCAGCGCCAGGAGGGCTGCGGCCCCAACCACCAATCCAATCCGCATCTGGAGTTCCTCTTTCGACGCGCCCTTAAGTGCCGAGCCCTGCTTCTTCTTTATGCTCTTTTGTCGCCGATCAAAAGGGTTCTGTGGCGGCGCGGCACTTGGTCCGGCCCGGGGCCCCGCCCGGAGCGCCGGCCCGGGCTTCCATCGCGCCGGGCTTTCGTCTAAGACCCGCCGCGAACCTGGCCGGAGCCCCGATGCAAACCATCCTCATCATGTTGCAGCTCTTCGTCTCGATCGCGCTGGTGATCGTGGTGCTGATGCAGAAGTCCGAGGGCGGCGCGCTGGGGATCGGCGGCGGCGGCGGCGGCGGGATGGGCGGGCTGTTCTCGCCGCGCGGGGCGGCAGACACGCTGACCCGCACGACGGCGATTCTCGCCATCCTGTTCTTCCTGACCTCGATGGCGCTGACGCTTCTGGCGCTGCACGGCCGCCCGCAAGGCTCGATCCTCGATTCGGGCTCGAACAATTCGCTGTCCGCGCCCATCATCAAAAAGTCGGGCACGCCGGCGCCCAAGCCGGCCTCAAAGCCGGCCGGTCCCGCGCTTCCGGCGGTGCCGGGCCTGCCTTCGCCGCAACAATAGAGATGCGCGGGGGCCATTTCCCGCGCTTTTCGGAAAATCTTTGCCGATGTCGAGTGAACCCTCGCGATTGCGCTTGAGCGCGCCGCCGAGTCGCGCCTATGGTGCAATTCCATGGCGC
Organism: uncultured Pseudomonadota bacterium; assembly: GCA_963775165.1. Lineage (GTDB taxonomy): Bacteria > Pseudomonadota > Alphaproteobacteria > Micropepsales > Micropepsaceae > Rhizomicrobium. Next base: position 287,499 of record CAVZHX010000001.1, read on the forward strand.
GATTGATCTTCATCACTGGCGGCGTGGTCTCCTCCCTCGGAAAGGGTCTTGCGTCGGCGGCTCTGGGCGCGCTTTTGCAGGCGCGCGGCTACCGCGTTCGCTTGCGCAAGCTCGACCCCTATCTCAACGTCGATCCGGGCACGATGAGCCCGTTCCAGCACGGCGAGGTCTATGTCACCGACGACGGGGCGGAGACCGATCTCGACCTCGGCCATTACGAGCGCTTCACCGGCGTGGCCTCGTCGAAGTCCGACAACATCACCTCGGGCCGCATCTATCAGGACGTGATCGCCAAGGAGCGGCGCGGCGACTATCTCGGCCGCACCGTGCAGGTGATTCCCCACGTCACCGACGCCATCAAGGATTTCGTGATGGCGGGCACCGAGGACGTCGATTTCCTGCTCTGCGAGATCGGCGGCACGGTGGGCGACATCGAGGGGCTGCCCTTCTTCGAGGCCATCCGCCAGCTCGGCAACGAGCTGCCGCCGCGACCACGCCTGTTTCGTGCACCTGACGCTGCTGCCCTATATCGAGACCGCCGGCGAGCTGAAGACCAAGCCGACCCAGCATTCGGTCAAGGAGCTGCGCTCCATCGGCATCGGCGCCGACATGCTGCTGTGCCGCTCGTCCATGCCCATCCCGGACGACGAGCGCCGCAAGATCGCGCTGTTCTGCAACGTCTCGGCCGCAGCGCGTGATCCCCGCGCTCGACCTCAACACCATCTACGACGCGCCGGTCGCCTATCACGATCAGGGCTTCGACACCCAGGTGCTCGACGTCTTCGGCATCACGGACGCGCCGGCGCCCGACCTTTCGCGCTGGCAGCAGGTGGTCGACCGCGTCGCCAATCCCGAAGGCGAGGTGAGGATCGCCGTCGTCGGCAAATACATCGCGGTCAAGGATTCCTACAAGTCGCTGTCCGAAGCGCTGACCCATGGCGGCCTCGCCAACAATGTGCGCGTCAAGATGGAATGGATCGACTCGGAGATCTTCGAGCGCGACGACGCCGCGGTCTATCTCGAAGGACGTCAACGGCATCCTGGTGCCCGGCGGCTTCGGCGAGCGCGGCACCGAGGGCAAGATCGCCGCGGTGCAAGTTCGCCCGCGAGCGCAAGGTGCCGTTTTTCGGCATCTGCTACGGGCTGCACATGGCGGTGATCGAGGCGGCGCGCAATCTGGCGGGGCTGGAAGGCGCGGGCTCGACCGAGATCGACCGCCATGCCCAGCCATCCCGTGATCGCGCTGATGACCGAATGGACCAAGGGCAACGCGGTCGAGACCCGCAGCGCCGACGACCGATCTCGGCGGCACCATGCGGCTGGGCGCCTACACCGCGATGCTGACGCCGGGCAGCCGCGTCGCCGAAATCTACGGCACAGGCGAAATCAGCGAGCGCCACCGCCACCGCTACGAAGTCAACATCGACTACACCCGCCAGCTCGCCGAGCATGGGCTGGTGGTCTCCGGCTGGTCGCCCGACGGCGAGCCTGCCCGAGATCATGGAGATGCCCGACCATCCCTGGTTCATCGGCGTGCAGTTCCATCCCGAACTGAAATCGCGCCCGCTCGATCCGCACCCGCTGTTCGCCAGCTTCATCAAGGCCGCGGTGGAGCAGTCGAGGCTGGTGTGATGGCGTCGCAGCCGCGCTCCCGCAAATATAATTCTGACAATCTAATCCCGATGTTTCGGCTGGCTGCGAAGCTCTGCATTGCGATGAGAGCTGAAGGCTTTACCGACAATGGGGGTGCCATTCACAGCGCCGAACGCATCTTGAACCTCTTGGGATTATGCCTGAAATATCCGGAAATCAGCCATATCAACAATCTTAGGAAATGCAGGCAAGCAGAGTTTTCTGTCGATGCGCTCGCGGCGTTCAAGCGTGGCGAAAAGGTCCTTATCGAGCACGTAGCGCCGGTTCGCGATTTCACGCGCAAGGCCATCGAACAGCTTCAGTGTGGCGCGACTGATGCTGAGTTTGAAAGGTTTGTGCGGAAAAACTATCGGCTCGTGCTGCTAGCTCCCGACGAGGCGCTGCGGTTGAATAGACTGAACAGATCAAAGATGGACCGGCATCGTCTTTCCAAGGCGGGCATCCGCATAGCTTCCAGGAAGCACCCGAAACAAAAGGGTATCTAGTCAAGCTGCCCTGAGCGCCTTCTGCACCGCCTTCGGATTGCGGTCGATGACGAGCAGGTAAGCCCGCGTCGGACCCTCGGGCACGCGCGTGCCGTGCTCCCAATGGCGAAGCGTATTGACGCTGAAGCCGAATTCGCGGGCGAACTTTTCCTGCGTCATGCCGAGCTTCTTGCGGATCGCGCGCACATCGATCTCGCCGGGCACATGGACGCGATATTTGCTCACGTCCGCCTCACCCTTGGCGTAGGCGAGGGCCTCTTCGAGCCCGCGTTTGATGCTCTTTGCGACAGCCTTACTCATGGCTTTGCCCTTCCGTAGTGTTCGACCAGTAGTTTCGCCAGTTGTCTGAATTCATTCCGTTCCGATTGGCTCAAATCCGCGCGGACATTCTTAGCGTAAGCAGTGATCAGAAAGAGCGGCAGATGCTCGCTGTGATAGAAGTAGATCACTCGCGCCCCGCCGCGTTTGCCGCGTCCCTCCAGGGCCCAGCGTAGCTTGCGCACACCACCAGCACCCTGGATCAGGTCGCCTGCCTGCGGATGCACCGCCAGAAAATCCACAAGTGCCGCGCGCTCATCTTCATCCATCAGCTTGCGCGTCGCGGCCAGGAAGGTCGGCGTTTCCACAACCGTGACCGGGTCGGCGCCAATCATTTTTTCATACTAATCCATTGGATCAGTTTCATCAACAGGCCCCATACCCTTAGGAATTCGTAAATGCGCGGCGCCTAGGATCGGGCCATGCGCACTGCCGCCACCATTCTCTCGCTTTTGTTCTGCGCGTGCCTCGCCACACCTGCGCTGGCCGCGGCAGGGACCGCGCAGCCGGTGGCAGACCCGCCGCTGCGCTATAGCGCCGAGCTTCCGCCCGGCGATTCCGGCACGCCCGGCGAGCCCGGCTATGCGCGCCAGCCAGAGCCCGATTTCAGCCAGCCCACTGCGCCCGCCGCCAAGCCCGACGCCCATCCGCCGATGCGCTACAGCGTCGAGGACGAGGGCCCGGGTCCGCTCACCGCCAATCCGCCCGCGACGCCCCAGCCGCAGGCCGGCACGCGCGCGCAGCGTTATTCGGTCCAGAATATCTCGGCGCCCGAACAGGCGACGGTCACCGGACGCAGCCAGGGCTACCGCCTGGGCACCGGCGACAAGGTCCACGTCACCGTCTATGGCGAGAGCGATCTCACCGGCGATTACGAGGTCGCCGGCAACGGCCGCATCGCCTTTCCGCTGATCGGCGAGGTCCAGGCCGGCGGGCTGACCGCGCCCCAGTTCGGAAACGAGCTGACCGGCAAGCTGTCCGCGGGCTATCTCAAGGATCCGCGCGTCGCCGTCGAGGTCACGACCTACCGGCCGTTCTACATCATCGGCCAGGTCAACCGGCCCGGCCGCTACGCCTATGCCGACGGCATGACGGCGATGAACGCGGTCGGCCTGGCCGGCGGCTTCACGTCCGAGGCCACCGAGGCCGACGTCTATATCCGCCACGAGGGCCAGACCAAGGAAGTCGAGATGCCGGCCAACGATACGACCGCCATCGCGCCCGGCGATGTCGTGCGCGTGGCCGAAAGCCCGTTCTGGGCGCTGATGGACGTCATCACGCCGCTGTCGGGCGTCGCCAACACGGCGCGCTACGGGCTGCCCTGATCCATCCGCGACGACCTAGTCGGCGCCGCCTGTTTTCGGAGCATGGCCGTCCTCGGCGCGACTTTAGTTACATATGCGCAATTGTTGTGAAATGTTGCTGCCGTTAAGACGAAATCGCTTGGGCAGCCGGAAGCCCGCCACCATCGAAGATGCGACATTAGCTCTTGGCTCATATGCAAGTGTGATTCTGCCAACGGCCGAGCGGACGCCGGCAGCAACTGTTGTATTAAAAACACGCCTGTGAGTATTGTATCACAAATCCGCGCAAAATTACCCCGGCTAAGGGAGTGAGTCCGACAAGGCGCGAGTTTCTTGCGAAACGCGGCCCACGCGTCTGGTGATATTTTCGAATTTTTCGATTTTTCGCGTCGCGCCAGGAACTATTTCATTGACGAATTAAAACGACCCGGCTGATAGTTACCGCAGATAACATAAACATACCCGATAGCTTCGATCGAAGCAGGGGGGGGGGCCAATGGATCTGTTCCTTTTGAATTGGTCGCATTTGCATCTGCTGACGGCTGTTTTTCCGAGCGTCGGAACTCATCTTCGCACTTGGTTTGTATGTTGCCGCGATGGTCACGAAAAGCGAGGGCATGCAGCGCGTCTGTTTGTTCGTTTTCAGCGGCCTAGCCGTCATCGGCATCGCGGCCATTATCAGCGGTCTCGGGTCGGCGGCGGATTTGGCCAGCCGCCCCGATATTTCCGCGGACCAGGTGGACGTCCACTACGACACGGCGATGGTCGCATCCGCTCTGCTTCTGATCACCGGCATTGTTTCGGGGGTCGTTTTGTGGCGGTCCTTGCGCGGCGCGCGTATCACCCGCAACGCGCTTCACTTGGTTCTAGGCCTGGGCCTTCTCACCCTGCTCTTGATGATCCTTGTGGGCGAGCTTGGCTGGGAGATCGCGCACCACGAACTTGGGATCACCTCTAGCAACACTCCGCAGGTGTGGTCGCACATACATATCATCTTAAATCACTTCCCGACGGTCGGCTTCGTGTTCGCGATGTTCTTTTTCATTTACGGGCTCGTCAGGAACAACGATGTGATGAAGCGGGGCGGCCTCGTTACCTTCGTCATCTGCGCGATCTTGGGGGTTTCGACCTATGTGACCGGCGCTTCCGCGATGTGGGCGTTAACCGATCCACTGGTACCGGGAATCAACAAAGCCGCGATCAATGTTCATCGCGATTGGGCGTTGATGTCGCTGTTCGGTCTTGCCTTCACCGGCGTCACCGCCTGGATCGAGCTGTGGCGCTATCGCTACATCGGAAAATTTTCCAAGACATCGATTCGTCTGGTTCTGCTATTCTCCATCATCACGCTGGCCCTGCTGTACGAGACCGGAAAGCTCGGCGGGCAGATCAATCATCCGGAACTCCGCGTCGCGGGGACCATTTATGCCCCGGCCGCGAGCTACTGGAGCCCGCAAATCGAATCGCTGATCAACAACGTTATTTGGTTTGTGCCATGGCAGACCGTGCATTTCTTCGGTTACACGCTGGTCTTCGCCGTCGTGGTGGTTGTAGCTCTGCGCGTGCTGGGCTTTTGGAAATCCATACCGTTCTCGGCGGTGCATCGCTTGTTGCCGCTGGGCGTGTTCGCCGTGACCATGAATGTTTTTACCGGAATGTTGATGCTGATGGCCGATACCTCCCGCTATGTGAACGAGGTGGCGTTCTGGCCCAAGATGTTTTTCCTGCCGATCGGCGCGATGGCGGTGTTGTATTTCTCGCTCTCCGACGATCTTTGGAAGGTCAAGGCAGGCGAAGACGCACCGATGGTTTCCAAGTGGGTCTCCGCCCTGGTGCTGGTGTCTTGGACATTCGTGATCATGGGCGGGCGGCTGCTGCCCTATTTGGGAAGATACGGTTACTGACGGGGAGGAATAGAAATGGCACTGTTTTTCTTGGTCGTGGCCGTTGTGTCGGTTGTTTTGAGCCTCATTGTGACCGCCATGTACCAATTGAATAAAGCCATAGATAAATCGGGCGCTGGCCCGACCGGCAGCGCCAGAAATAACAATCAAGGGGGATGACCGTGTCCGTGCTCGATTGGCTGCAGACCACTGCATATTCGGCGTGGGTTAGGGAATCATGGGGCTGGGCACTTGCGTTGACGATCCATGCTTTCGGCAACGCTCTGGTTGTAGGCCTCATCTTCATCATCGGCTTGCGTCTGTTCGGATTTTTCCGGACAATTCCTTATGCCTCATCGCTGAAGCTGTTTCCGTTCATCTGGTTTGGCGTCGTTTTCCAGTTCATGAGCGGCTTTACGCTGTGGATGACCAAGCCGGCGAAATATGTGACAGACGGCGTGTTCGACGTGAAATTCACGCTTGTGGTGATCGGCGTCGTGCTGACCTTCTTTTACCAAAAGACCATCCGGCGGGAGGTCGCCAACTGGCAAGCAGCGGGCGCCGTCTCGCGGCGCGGCATCACGTTCGCCGCCGCCACATGCCTGGTGTGGGGCTTTGTGATCATCATGGGGCGGCTGACCGCCTATTTGGGAACCCTCTACGGCTACGGCTGATCGCGCATGGTGCCTGGCGCGGCGATGCCGCCGCGCCAGCGTAGCGCGAAAGGCCATTTTCCCCGGCGCTTTACTTTAACGTGTCCAGATATGCGATGACGTCGTCGATGTCCTGCGCGTTGTGCAGGCCTGCGAAATTCATACGGACATTGGGGATGACCTTTTGCGGCGCGGCGATGTAGCGCTTGAGGGTGTCGTGGGTCCAGGTGATCCCGGAGTTTTTCAAGGCTTGGGAATAGCCAAAATCTTTGGCTTTTCCCGCCTTGCGTCCGACCACACCGAACAAATTCGGCCCGATACGGGTGGCGGCATCGGCCCGCGAGGCGTTGCTAAGGGCGAAATGGCACAGCGCGCAGGTGGTTTTGAAAATCTGACCGCCCCGAGCCGCATTGCCCTGCGCGAGCGCGGGCGACATGCCAACGGCGGAAAGCGCAACGGCAACGGCAATGGAACGGCGCGAACGCGAAGGGCGAGTCTGCGAAACTTCCGATTGGGTCATGGAGGAGTGGTACCGGCAAAGGCCGAGGTCCGCAATCCCCGAGGTCGCGCGCGAACAAACGCCCCCGATGCGGTTTGTGCATCCGGGGCGTCGTGCACGCTACGCATTTCGATCAGTAGAACACGCTGTAGACGACCCGCAGGACGTAGCCCGTCGTGACATCGACGAGCAAAGCATCGTCGGTGTCGCGGACCCAGACATAGCCATAGGGCGGATCGTCGAGGCCGTACATCCGGTAATCGGTGATCCAATAGTCCCGGCTCCAGAACAGCGCCGGCATCACCATGCCGAAGGTCCAGGCCTCCGCATACCACCCGGTCGGCCGGCGATAGGGCGGCAGGTGGTACTGACGCGGCGCGCGGAAATTGCGCTGCCATAGCCGGCGATTGAAATCGCGGTGGATGCGCCATTGCGGCGGGCGCTTGCCCGGCTGATAGCTGCTCCAGTCATAACGCTGGTTGGTGCGCCTGGGCTCCGACGTCGCCAGCGTCGGCTGCGGGCTCTGGCGGCGGCTGCGCGTCGGAGACGCGATCTGATGCGGAGGAACATTGCCGGTCGCGCCGCCAGGCTTTGGCGCTCGCTGCCGCGCCGGGTTGCGGTTCTTGCTCTGGTCGCGATCCTGGGCGGAATGCTGGGCGCCCGAGGCCGGCTGGCCGCTCGACGCGGCATCTGCGACGGCCGCAACCGGCGTCGCGAAGGCCAGGCTCATGGCCGCCGCCGAAACAAACAACCATCTCATGGTGCTCTCCCTCGTGAGATTGTGGGACCCAACCAGCCATCGGCAATCTTATCAGAATTGGGCAAGTTCTGCCCGCCAAGTTTGGCGGCGCCCGCAAAAGAAACGCCCCGGATGCGGCTGCATCCGGGGCTGTCCCGCGATTGGGCTTCGCGTCTAGTAATATAGCCCATAGACCACGCGCAGGATGCGTCCGTCGTCGACGTTCACGAGCAGCGCATCGTCGCCATATCGCACCCAGACATAGCCATAAGGCGGATTGGCGAGCCCGAACTGTCCGTAGTCTCCGATCCAGTTGTCGCGGGTCCAGAGCGGCCGCGGCAGCACCATGCCGAAGCTCCAGCGCCGGTAATACCAGCCGACCGGGCGGCGATAGGCCCGCGAGCGATAGCGGTGCTCGGCGCGGAAATTGCGCTCCCAGAGCGCGCGGTCGAAATTGCGGTGGCGCTGCCAATTCACCGGGCGCACGCCCTGGTGATAGGCGCTCCAGTCGAAGCGGCGCTCGACACCCAGACGCCGCCGGTTCTCGCGCAGTGTGCGATGTTGCCGTGCAAGCTCCTGGCGATTGCCGCGGATATGCGCGCGCTGGCGCTGGATGCGGCTGCGTGCCTGACCGACGCGCCGTTGCTCGTTCCGCAATTGGTGGTGCGCTTGCCGCACCTGCCGCCGTGCATGCCGCACCTGCCGCCGTGCATGCGGTGCCTGGTGCCGCGCGCCACGCACCTGACGGTGCTCCTGCCGTGCCGCATGGTGCTCGCGGCGCTGGTTTCGGTCTTTGGCGTTGCGTCGGTGAGAGTTATGATCGGTGTGGGCGGCGACATGCATCGCCCCGGACGGGGCGGCCTGCACAGGCGCGGCAAACGTCAAGCACATGATCGCAGCGGTTGCTATGAGCAGCGATTTCATGATCGATCCTCCTTGCCCCTCCAGTGGCAAAGGTCCTGTCATGATGGAAATAGCTGAATGCGGCAGCCGTTCCGTATCGCGACGCGATGTTGAGAATAGCCAACAAAGTCGCGTGAAATATGGCGTTTTGGAGGCAGCGCCGCCGGTCTAATCGAACAACCCGTAGACGACCTGCAGAATGTAACCCGTCGCGACATTGACAAGCAATGCGTCGTCGCCGTTGCGAACCCAGACATAACCGTAAGGCGGGTTTTCCAGGCCAAACATCCAGTACTGGTCAACCCAGTGGTCGCGGGCCCAGAACAACTGCGGCAGCACCATGCCGAACGCCCATCGCTTGGCATACCAGCCGGTCGGGCGGCGATAGGGCGTCAAGTGATACTGGCGCGGGGCGCGCACATTGCGCTGCCATAGCTGGCGATTGAAATCGCGGTGGACGCGCCATTCGGGTGGGCGCTTGCCGGGCTGGTAGGTGTGCCAGTCATAGCGCTGCTGGCTGCCGAGGCTTCGTTGCGACGGCGCCGCTGCCGGCCGGCGGGCGCCCGGCTGCGGTTTCTGTCCCGCCGGATTGCCAGGCGTCTTGCCCTGATCGCGGTCGCTATTCTGCGCGAGTTGCTGGGCCGAAGACGGCGCGCCGCCCGAAGCGGCAGTCGCGGCGGGCGCCACGAAAGCCAGGCTCATGACCGCTGCCGGAACGAACAGCCATCTCATGGTGCTCTCCCTTGTGAGATTGCGGAACACAACCAGCCACCGGTAATCTTATCAGAAATGGGCAAGTTCTGCCCGCCAAGTTTGGCGGCGCCCACAAAAAGAAACGCCCCGGATGCGGGGCGCGCATCCGGGACGTTCCGTAGCTTGAGGGCCGTGCCTAGTAGAACAGCCCGTAGACCACCTGCAGGATGTAGCCGGTCTCGACATTGACGAGCATGGCGTCACTGCCGTTGCGCACCCAGACATAGCCATAGGGCGGATCGTCCAGGCCGTACGCGTCGTAGCCGTTGATCCAGTAATTCTGGCTCCAGAACAGCCGCGGCAGGACCATGCCGAATGTCCAGTTCTGCGCGTACCAGCCCCGCGGCCGGTTATAGGTCGTCCAGCGATAGCGTTGCTGGGCGCGGAAATTGCGCTCCCACAGCTGGCGGTTGAAATTGCGGTTGCGCGCCCACAGCGGCGGACGCTGTCCCGGCCGGTAGGTGCCCCAGTTGTAGCGTTGGCGCTGTATCCGCCGACGATTGGCCTGGATATTGCGCTGCTGCTGAGTGCGCCGTTGCTGGTTCAGCTGCTGTTGCTTGTTGCGCTGCTGCTGAGTGCGCTGCTGCTGAGTGCGCCGTTGCTGGTTCAGCTGCTGTTGCTTGTTGCGCTGCTGCTGGGTGCGCTGCTGCTGAGTGCGCCGTTGCTGGTTCAGCTGCTGTTGCTTGTTGCGCTGCTGCTGCTGAGTGCGCTGCTGCTGAGTGCGCTGCGTTCTGACAGCCGGTTTTTTGGCGGCCGGCTTTTTGGCAGCCGGCTGCTTGGTGCGCTGCTGCTTGGCGCGCTGCTGGGCGCGCTTCTTCTGGGCGGGGGTCAGCTGGTCGTTGTTTTGCGCGAGCTGAATATAGGCCCCCTGCGTGCCCTGCCATGCCACCGCGGAATCGGGGGCGGCCAGCGCCGGCATTGCGACGGCAAGGCTAAGCGCCGCAGCCGGTATGAACAGCCATTTCATTGTGAACTCCTTTGTGAGGCTGTGGGCCCGGCGGCCCACCGATCCGTTGCAATGTGCGCGGCTTGGTCGGCGAGGTCTTTGAGGCAGGTCAACGGCACCGGACCGGGATGTTTATGCCACGGCGACCCGGAAAGTCTCCCTTCGCACACGCCGCATCGTGGGCACGAGCGCGGTCGGGAAACGCATGGAATCGCAATTCTACGGCAATTTGACAGCAAAATGTCGCCATGCTTACTGTCCGGCGCGCCAGGGTGCGGGGTTTGGCGATCGAGCGGATAGAGAAGCCCGGATTCAACCGGGGCCCAGATTCGAGAAGGATGACAGCGGCACAGATCGCGCCCGTTTTTAGGTCGCCCGGACGGATTTCTTGCGCCTGATCGAATCGCCGACGCAAAGCAGGCGCCGCTTCGCGCGGCGCCGAAGCCGATTGTGAGGAGGAAGATCATGGCCGGGGAGCTGATGTTTGTCGGCAGCCTGCCGTGCCAGACCGCCGAGGAGACATTCCGCATCTTCGGACATGCGCTGGGGCAATGGCTGCCCTTCATGCCCGACGGCGAGGTGGGCTACCGCCGCTACTGGATCGACGGCACCGCCTATCGCGTCTTCACCAATCATCCCGAGCTCGAAACCGTCAAACGCCCGGCGCCGACCGCCGACGGCGTCGAGAAATGGACGCCCGAAGGCCGCTTCGACGAATTCGGAATTCAAGGTCAAGCCCGGCATCGACAAGGTGCGCTTCGGCGATCCCGGCTGGCGGCTGGGCTTCGCGCGCGATGCCGTCAACGCCTACGCCATCTTCCGCCTTCTGAAGGAGACGGGCGCGGTCCCTCGCCATGTGCGCTTCCAGGTCTGCATTCCGCTGACCTACAGCTCGATCCAGTATTTCTTCCCGCCCGCCGACATACCGAAAGTCGCCGCCGGCTTCACCGCGGCCTTGCGCGCGGAGGTCGCCAAGATCTGCGAACTGATCCCGAACGACGACCTCGCCATCCAGTGGGACCTGGCCGGCGAGCAGCGCGACGTCGAGGGCAAGTTGGCCGAAGGCTTCGCCGATGCCGAGAAGGAGGCCGACCGCGTGGCCGAACCGGCGGCCGAAGTCTGCTCGGCGATCCCTGACGAGGTCCTGCTCGGCCATCACATGTGCTTCGGCACGCTGTCGGGCTGGCCCTCGCGCCAGCCGGAGGACATCACCGGCGCGGTGGTGCTCGCGAACGCGGCCGTCAAGCATTCGGGGCGCAAGGTCGATTTCCTGCATTTCCCGACGCTCGGCACCGCATCCGACGATTTCTTCCGTCCACTGAAAGATCTGAAACCCGGCGGCGCCCGCGTCTATATGGGCGTGATCCATCACCTGCAGGGGCCCGGCGGCATGGAAGCGCAGATGCGCACCATCAGGAAATATCTGCCGGAGTTCGGGATCGGCGCGCCCTGCGGCTTCGGCCGCGCGCCCGACCGGCCGGGCCGGCTGCTGACCGACGACGGCAGCCGCATCCCCGACTATCTCGACGTCATCCTGCGCGACCACAAATCCGCCATGGCCACCTATGCCGAGGTCATGGGGTAGGGGATATCTATCCTCCCCCCTTGTGGGGAGGTCGGCGAGCAAATGCGAGCCGGGTGGGGGGATTGCTGCGCACGCCCCCACCTGGATTTGTTCGCACGTGCTCGCGCGACGCGCTCACAATTCCGACCTCCCTACAGGGGGAGGTGAAATTGTGCCGTGAAATTGTCTGGTGCAGATATTTCCAAAACAACCCGCCGACCCGGTGGCCGGCGTAGAGGCCCCCCGCCGCGCCCCGTGCTATAGAGCGGTCATGACAGACCAGTCCCTCCTTGCTCCCAATCCGGTCGTGGCCGTGGGCGCGGCCCGCTTCGGCAACAAGCTGCCGCTCGCCCTCATCGCCGGGCCGTGCCAGCTCGAAAGCCGGGCCCACGCGCTCGAAATGGCCGCCGCCCTGAAGGAGATCGCCGCCGCAGGCCGGCGTCGGCCTCGATCTACAAGACCAGCTTCGACAAGGCCAACCGCACCCCAGCTCGGCCAACCGCGGGCTGGGGCTCGAAGCGGCGCTGCCGATCTTCGCCGAAATCCGCGAAAGCCTGGGCTGCCGGTGCTGACCGACGTCCATGAGCGCGAGCAGTGCGCGCGCTGTCGCCCAGGCCGTGGACGTGCTGCAGATCCCGGCCTTCCTGTGCCGCCAGACCGACCTGCTCGTCGCCGCCGCCCATACCGGCACGCGTCGTCAACGTCAAGAAGGGCCAGTTCCTCGCGCCCTGGGACATGAAGAACGTCATCGCCAAGGTCACCGGCGCCGGCAATCCCAATGTGCTGGTGACCGAGCGCGGCGCTTCCTTCGGTTACAACACGCTGGTCTCCGACATGCGGGCGCTGCCGATCATGGCGGCGTTCGGCGCGCCGGTGGTGTTCGACGCCACGCATTCGGTGCAGCAGCCGGGCGGGCAGGGCACGCTCGACCGGCGGCGACCGCGCCATGGTGCCCTATCTGGCGCGCGCCGCGGTGGCGGTCGGCGTGGCCGGCGTGTTCATGGAGGTCCATCAGGACCCGGACAACGCGCCGTCCGACGGCCCCAACATGCTCAGGCTCAAGGACTTGCCGGCGCTGCTCGCCGACCTGGTGGCGATCGACGAGATCGCGAAGGCCGCGCTTACGTAATCAGGAAGGTGTGGACCAGCCCCGCGATCGCCGCGACCAGCAGCACCAGCGCCGCGCCCGCTTGGATCATGAAGCCGGTGCCGCGTTTTTCCGGGGCGGCGATATAGCCGATCATGTAGGTCACGCGCCCGACCACCCAGACGAAGCCCGCCACCGGCGGGATCCAGCCGCCGAACCAGACGCGGCGATCCACAGCGTCGGCAGGAAGATGATCGCCCATTCGACGCGTGTTCATCTGCACGCGCAGCGCGCGCTCGAACTGCTCGTGGCCGGTCATGGCCGGCGCCTTGACGCCGTGGCGGTGCCGCATCCGCCCCACCGTCATCCCCATATGGAGGAACAAGAATCACCGCCAGCAGCGTGACGGCGGCGGTGTAGAGCATGTCGGGCGAGGCGATGCCGCTCATGATGAGTTCCCCCTGTGGTGGCCGCTCGGCGGGCCGATTGCCACTGTAGCGGGATTCGCGCTGCCCTGTCCTTGAAGGGCCGCCTTGAAGGCTGGGGGGCCATCGCTTAAGAACGGCGCCGCCCCCACCCGAAGGAGCCCGCCATGACCGCCATCGTCGATATCACCGGCCGCGAAATCCTGGACAGCCGCGGCAATCCCACCGTCGAGGTCGACGTGACGCTGGAGGACGGCTCGTTCGGCCGCGCCGCGGTGCCCTCGGGCGCCTCGACCGGCAGCCGCGAGGCGGTGGAGCTGCGCGACGGCGATCCCGCCCGCTATGGCGGCAAGGGCGTCGAAAAGGCCGTCGCCGCCGTCAACACCGAAATCTTCGATGCGCTGTGCGGGCTCGAGGCCGAGGAGCAGACCCGCATCGACCAGCTCATGTGCACGCTCGACGGCACGCCCAACAAGGCGCGGCTGGGCGCCAACGCCATCCTGGGCGTCTCGCTGGCCGTGGCCAAGGCCGCCGCCGAGGCCGCCGAACATGCCGCTCTACCGCTATGTCGGCGGGCACGGGCGCCCGCGTGCTGCCGGTGCCGCTGATGAACATCGTCAATGGCGGCGTGCATGCCGACAATCCCATCGACTTCCAGGAATTCATGATCGTGCCGGTCGGCGCGCGACTGCTTCCGCGAGGCGCTGCGCATGGGCGCGGAGATCTTCCACGCCCTCAAGAAGGCGCTGCACGATGCCGGCCACAACACCAATGTCGGCGACGAGGGCGGCTTCGCCCCCAACCTCAAAAGCGCCGACGAAGCGCTGGCCTTCATCGTCCGCGCCATCGAGAAGGCGGGCTACAATCCGGGCGAGGATGTCTTCCTGGCGCTCGATCCGGCTTCGACCGAATTCTTCAAGGACGGCAAGTATGTCCTTGAGGGCGAAGGCAAGACGCTCGATGCGGGCGGCATGGTCAAGCTCTATGATGGGCTTTGCGCCCGCTATCCGATCATCTCCATCGAGGACGGCATGGCCGAAGGCGACTGGGACGGCTGGGCGGCGCTGACCGCGGCGCTGGGCGGCAAAATCCAGCTCGTCGGCGACGATATCTTCGTCACCAACACCGCCATTCTGAAACGCGGGATCGAGCAGGACGTGGCCAATGCCATCCTCATCAAGGTCAATCAGATCGGCAGCTTGACCGAAACGCTTGAGGCGGTGGATATGGCCCATCGCGCCAGCCTAGCGCGCGGTGATGAGCCACCGTTCCGGCGAGACCGAGGATTCCACCATCGCCGATCTGGCCGTCGCCACCAATTGCGGGCAGATCAAGACCGGTTCGGCTTCGCGCTCCGACCGGCTGGCCAAATACAACCAGCTGCTCCGCATCGAGGAGATGCTGGGCGATCAGGCGATCTTCGCCGGGCGCTCCATCCTGCGCCGCTGAACTCACAATCGGGTCTATCTCCATGGCAATGAAGAAAAAGAAGAAAGGGCCGCCGCCGCCATTCGCGACGCCGACCAAGGATCAGCGTCTGGCCGGCACCTTCGAGGTGCTGGTGCCGGTCGAGGGCCGGGCGCGGCCGTTGCGCGTGGCGCTGCAGTTCGCGACGCAGAAGGCCGCCGAGGACTGGATCCACAGCCCCGAAGGCGGCGCCGAAATCGAAAAAATGATCGCCGATTACGTGCCCTGAGCGGATCGGCCCGGCAAATTCGACCGGACGCGATTTTGTGCTTGACTGCCCGAATCACCATGTGATTCGTTCGCCGGATGCGAAATCAGGCGCAGCGTTACGCGTTTCTTTGCCGCTTTGGTGATTCCGGCGATCTGCGCCGGCGCGGTTCTCTATTTCGGCTACTACACCGTCTGGGGCACGCGCGGGCTCTCGCGCTGGAAGACGTCCAGGCCCGCCTGAGCGTGCAGCACGAACAGCTCGCCACGCTCACCGCCAAGCGCGACCGCCTGCAGCACCGCATCGAGCTGCTCGAGCCCGGCTCGGTCGATCCCGACATGGTCGAGGAGATCGCGCGCAGCCAGCTGCTCGAAGCCGCGCCCGGCCAGGTGGCGGTTCCGCGCACCCGGCCACTGACCGCGCTTCGCGCAAGGCCGCGGTGCGACACCTGATCATTGACTTGCCAAACGCCGGGCGGCTTGCCAAAACCTGCCCCTCGCGCCGCCTTGCGTGGGCGCGGCGGGTGGGAACAACAGGAGCATCGGGATATGGCCGACGCCAAAGCGGGCCGGAAAGCTTCCGCCAGCGAGCCGGCCCCGGCGGTGGCGCCGGAGCTTGCCACCAAGTTCTATCGCGACATGCTGCTGATCCGCCGCTTCGAGGAGAAGGCCGGCCAGCTCTACGGCATGGGCCTGATCGGCGGCTTCTGCCACCTCTACATCGGCCAGGAAGCGGTGGTCGTCGGGCATGCAGGCCGACGTCGACGCCCGACGACCAGGTCATCACCTCCTATCGCGACCACGGCCACATGCTGGCCTGCGGCATGGACCCCAAGGGCGTGATGGCCGAGCTGACCGGCCGCGCGGGCGGCTATTCCAAGGGCAAGGGCGGCTCGATGCACATGTTCAGCCAGCGAGAAGCATTCTACGGCGGCCACGGCATCGTCGGCGCCGCAGGTGCCGATCGGCACCGGCCTCGCCTTCGCCAACAGTATCGCGGCAACGACCGGGCGTGACGCTCACCTATTTCGGCGACGGCGCGGCCAACCAGGGCCAGGTCTACGAGAGCCTTCAACATGGCCGAGCTGTGGAAGCTGCCGGTCGTCTTCGTGATCGAGAACAACCAGTATGCCATGGGCACGCAGCGTGAAGCGCGCTCGAGCGCCGAAGTCCGATCTCTACAAGCGCGGCGCGGCCTCGGCATTCCCGGCGAGCGGTCGACGGCATGGATGTCGAGGCGGTCAATGCGGCGGGCGAGAAGGCGGTGCGACTGGTGCCGCGCCGGCAAGGGCCCGAACATCCTCGAAATGAAGACCTACCGCTATCGCGGCCATTCGATGTCGGACCCGGCCAAATACCGCACCCGCGAGGAAGTGCAGGAGATGCGCGAGAAGCGCGACCCGATCGAACATCTGCGGCCAGAAGCTGATCGCAGCGCGGCATCGCCGACCGAGGACGACCTCAAGGCCATCGACAAGGAGATCGCGCGCAGATCGTCAACGACGCCGCCGAATTCGCCACCGAAAGCCCCGAGCCCGCGACCCGAACGAGCTCTACACCGACGTGCTGACGCCTAGAGCATGTCGACCGCAGATTCTCGATGCCCGCCCTGTCGCCCACCATGGAGGAGGGCAAGCTCGCCAAATGGCTCGTCAAGGAAGGCGACGACGGTCAATTCCGGCGACATCCTGGCCGAGATCGAGACCGACAAGGCGACGATGGAATTCGAGGCCGTCGACGAGGGCACGATCGGCAAGATCCTGGTGCCCGAAGGCACCGAGGGCGTGAAGGTCAACGCGCCGATCGCCGTGCTGCTGGGCGACGGCGAAGACGGCGACCGCCGGTCGCCGCCGCCAGCGCGCAAGCCGCCGCCGCGCCGGAAGACCAAGCCCGCCGCCGACGACCGACGCCGCGCGCCGGCCGCCATCCGCGTCGCCGCCGCAACCGCCGATCGCCGCCGATCCCGAAATGCCCGAAGGCACCGAGATTCGTCACCATGACGGTGCGCGAGGCGCTGCGCGACGCCATGGCCGAGGAGATGCGCCGCGACGACGACGTGTTCCTGATGGGCGAGGAGGTCGCCGAATATCAGGGCGCCTACAAGGTCAGCCAGGGCCTGCTGGAGGAATTCGGCGCCAAGCGCGTCATCGACACGCCGATCACCGAACATGGCTTTGCCGGCCTCGGCGTCGGCGCGGCGTTCGGCGGGCTGCAGGCCCATCGTCGAATTCATGACCTTCAACTTCGCCATGCAGGCGATGGACCAGATCATCAATTCCGCCGCCAAGACGCTCTACATGTCGGGCGGCCAGATGGGCTGCCCCATCGTGTTCCGCGGGCCCAACGGCGCCGGCCGCGCGCGTCGGCGCCCAGCACAGCCAGGACTATGCCGTCCTGGTACGCGCATGTGCCCGGGCATGAAGGTGGTCGCGCCCTATTTCGCCGCCGACGCGAAGGGCCTGCTGAAGGCCGCGATCCGCGATCCCAACCCGGTGATCTTCCTCGAAAACGAAATCGTCTATGGCCGCTCCTTCCCGGTGCCGAAGCTCGACGATTTCGTCGCTGCCCATCGGCAAGGCGCGCGTGATCACGCGCCGGCAACGACGTGACGCTCGTGGCGCTATTCGATCGGCGTCGGCCTCGATCCTGGAGGCGGCCGAAGAAGCTGGCCGAGGAGGGCATCGACGCCGAGGTGATCGACCTGCGCACGCTGCGCCCGCTCGACACCGACAACCGTGATCGCGTCGGTGAAGAAGACCAACCGCATCGTCACCGTCGAGCAGGGCTGGCCGGTCTGCTCCATCGGCTCGGAGATCTGCGTCGCGTCGTGGCGCTGGAAGGCGTTCGACTATCTCGACGCGCCGCCGACAACGGTCACCGGCAAGGACGTGCCGATGCCCTATGCCGCCAATCTCGAAAAGCTGGCGCTGCCGACGCGTCGACGACGTCGTCGCCGCGGCCAAAGCCGTCTGCTACCGGAGCTAGGCGACGTGGCCACCAAGATCCTCATGCCCGCGCTGTCGCCCACCATGGAGGAGGGCAAGCTCGCCAAATGGCTGGTCAAGGAAGGCGACGAGGTCCAGTCCGGCGACATCCTGGCCGAGATCGAAACCGACAAGGCGACGATGGAATTCGAAGCCGTCGACGAAGGGCACGATCGGCAAGATCCTGGTGCCCGAAGGCACCGAAGGCGTGAAGGTCAACGAGCCCATCGCCGTGCTGCTGGGCGAAGGCGAAAGCGCCGTGCGACGCACGCCATCCCCGCCGCGCATGGCCATCGATCAAGAACGCGGTCACGCCGAGGCGGAAGCCGCCCAAAGCCGAAGCGCCCCGAAACCGACGCCGCCGAAAGCCGAAGCGCCGCAAGCACCGCTCCGCCAGCGCCGGCGCCGGCCGACGGCGCGCGCATCTTCGCTTCGCCCCTGGCCGGCGCATCGCCGCCGAGAACGGGCATCGATCTCGCCGCGCGTCACCGGCTCCGGTCCGCGCGGGCGCATCGTCAAGGCCGATGTCGAAGCTGCCGCGAAACCGGGCGTGCGCAACCGGCCGCCAAAGCGCCGGCCGCCGCCACGGCGCACGGGCCTTGCGGGCGTCGCGCCGCTTGCCCGATGCGCGGCTGTTCTACAAGCCGGACGACTATGACCGAGATCCCGCACGATTCCATGCGCAAGGCGATCGCCAAGCGGCTGACCCCTCGGCCAAGACGCTGATCCCGCATTATTATCTCACCGTCGATTGCGACATCGACGCGCTGATGGCGGCGCGCGCGCGGCCTCAACGCGGCGGCGCCGAAAGGCGAGACGGCGGCCTACAAGCTTTCGGTCAACGACTTCATCGTCAAGGCCTGCGGCGATGGCGCTGATGCAGCGTGCCCGACGTCAATGCGAGCTGGACCGACGACCGCGATCCTGCGCCACAAGCACGCCGATGTCGGCGTCGCCGTGGCGCTCGATTTCGGGCTGATCACGCCCATCGTCTTCCGCGCCGAGGAAAAGGGCCTGGTCGCGATCTCGAACGAGGTGAAGGCGCTGGCCGCGCGCGCCAAGGCCAAGAAGCTGAAGCCCGCAGGAATATCGAAGGCGGCAGCTTCTGCCATCTCCAATCTCGGCATGTTCGGGATCAAGGAATTTCACCGCCGTCATCAACCCGCCGCAGGCCGCGATCCTGGCGGTCGGCGCGGGCGAGGAGCGCGCGGTGGTGCGCGAGCGGCAAGATCGTGGCCGCCACCGTGATGACGGTCACCATGTCCTGCGATCACCGCGTCATCGACGGCGCCACCGGCGCGCGCTTCCTGCAGACCTTCAAGACACTTCATCGAAGAACCGGCGTCGATGCTGCTGTAAGTCGCCGCGCACCGCCTCGATTTCTGGAGACCCTTATGACGCAGTCCTACGATGTCATCGTGATCGGCTCGGGCCCGGCGGCTATGTCTGCGCCATCCGCGCCGCGCAGCTGGGGCTGAAGGCCGCCATCGTCGAGCGCGACGAGCTGGGCGGCATCTGCCTCAACTGGGGCTGCATCCCGACCAAGGCGCTGCTGCGCTCCTCCGAAATCTGGCACCTGATGCACCGGCTGGAGGAATTCGGCTTCTCCGCCGACAATCTCAAATTCGATCTGGCCAAGATCGTCGCCCGCTCGCGCGCGGTCTCCAAGCAGCTTTCGAACGGCGTCGCCTTCCTGATGAAGAAGCACAAGATCACTGTCATCGCGGGCGAGGCCAAGCTGGCGGGCAAGGGCAAGGTCGCGGTCACCAAGGACGGCAAGACGACCGACTACACGGCCAAGAACATCGTGCTGGCGACCGGCGCGCGCGCGCGCGCGCTGCCGGGGCTGGAGCCCGACGGCAAGCTGGTCTGGACCTATCGCGAGGCGATGGTGCCGCACGGCGTTTCCCAAGATCGCTGCTGGTGGTCGGCTCGGGCGCCATCGGCATCGAATTCGCCAGCTTCTTCCGCACGCTGGGCGCGGAGGTCACGGTGGTCGAAGTGCTCGACCGCGTGCTGCCGGTGGAAGACGAGGAGATTTCCGCGTTCGCCGCCAAGGCCTTCGACAAGCAGGGCATGACGATCAAGACCTCGACCACGGTCGAGAAGCTGGAGAAGGGCGCGGACAGCGTCACCGCCACGCTCAAAGCCAAGGACGGCAAGACCGAAACCGCTCACCGTCGACCGCGTCATCCTGGCCGTCGGCATCGTCGGCAATGTCGAGAATATCGGGCTGGAAGCCGCGGGCGTGAAGGTCGAGAAGACCCATGTCGTGATCGATCAATGGGGCGCGACCGGCGTGCCCGGCATCTGGGCCATCGGCGATCTGGTCGGCCCGCCCTGGCTCGCGCACAAGGGGATGCATGAGGGCGTGATCGTCGCCGAGCGCATCGCCGGGCGTGAAGGGCGTCCATCCGCTCGACACGTCGAAGGTGCCCGGCTGCACCTATTGCTGGCCGCAGGTGGCGTCCGTCGGCATGACCGAAGCCAAGGCCAAAGCGAGCGGCCGCAAGATCAAGGTCGGCAGGTTCCCCTTCATCGGCAACGGCAAGGCGATCGCGCTGGGCGAGCCGGAGGGCCTGGTCAAGACCGTGTTCGATGCCGACGACCGGCGAGCTGCTGGGCGCGCACATGATCGGCGCCGAAGTGACCGAGCTGATCCAGGGCTACATCGTCGCCGCGCACCGGCGAGCTGACCGACGCCGAGCTGGCGCACACCATCTTCCCGCATCCGACGCTGTCGGAGATGATGCACGAAGCGGTGCTCGCCGCCGACGGCGCGGCGCTGCATATTTGAGGGGCGGGCGCTCGTGTTGGCATGTCACTCCGGATCAGGGAAAGGTTCGATTCGATTGGATATATCCTCAAAAGTCACAATACTTTCGAAGAAATGCGCTTCAGCAAGATTGCACTCAACGAACCCCCTCTCGCAGCACAGCACAGTGGTTGCCTCGTCATGAGGTAAGACTGTTTGTGGAGCCCGCCCCGGACCAGCCCAGCACTGAGCGCGCCGGGGATAATCTCGTGCCTGCTCTACGACGAAGCGATCTCCTGGCGCTTTCACCTCGACGTGCAACGCGAACCGGAATCCATTATCTATTTCGAAGATCGCCAGTAAGTCGGTTTCCCGTTCTCCGCACTCGCTTTTGAATTGGTAAGAATTGCCGGTCCAATAGCTTCGCCACCAGTTCTCTGCACCTGGCGAGCGATGCGCTTTCTGTTCTCGGTCCAACAATCTTGCTTGTTTATCGAGATGCGCAAACTTGGTTTGTGCTAAGAACCAGGAACGGAAATCAACGTCCTGTTGTAGCGCTTCTGCTATCGGTCGCGCGTACCGATACTCATTGTGGCCATACCTCTTCATGCGCCGATCACGGATGCCGGAAGAATCTCAGATAGAAGGCCGCGAACACCGCAACGGTGCCGGCATTCACGATCAGCCGTTCCCAGAACCGGTGCCGGAAGAACGCGATATCGACGCCGACGATAACCGCCACCATCGCGGCCACGTAAAGCACGATGGTGATGTGTCTTTCCATGTCAGCACCGCTCCGGACACGTCCGGGCTCGCGACTTCTCAGCCATCGCCCGCGTTCGCGCCCGATATTAGCCCCGTGCCCGGCTGTCCCGATCCGCCGGTCTCCGCGTGTAACATTAAATTCATGTCATGTTCTTGAAGTTGTATCGTGTTCACTTTATGTATCGCACAGGTGGAACGAAGGAGCACGCATGGCCGCCATGCCGGTGCGCGCGCGTGAGACGTGCGGCCGGCGATACCCCAAGCGGGCCATACAGGGCGAAGGTCCCCCCGCGCGGACCGGTGCGGAACGGAGGCGGGGTTCGTGGTTCCCCGCGTAAGGGAGCGGAAAAATCGTCCGCGCCCTCCCGCCCGGAAAAGCCCGAGGACGGCGTGAAGCCGGTGCCAGTCGGCCGCGACAATGCGCGGGCGGTGGCCGGCCGGACCCGCCGAACCGCAAGGCGGGTCTCGCGTGCATTGTTAGGCGCACGCGCCCCCGCCTTTTCTTTGCGCGATGGTGTCAGCCGATCAGGCGCGCGATGTCGGCGGCGACGGCGGCGGTCTGGTCCGTCGACAGCGTGACGACGCGCGCGTGGCCTTGCGCGTCGAAAAAGAACACCGCCGAGGAATGGTTGACCTCGTAGCCGCTCGTCGCGGTCGGCTTCTTGACCGAATAGGCGACGCGGTAGCGCCTTGCCAGCGCGGCGATGGCGTTCTTGGTCCCGCGCAGGCCATCCATCTGCGGCGAGAAGACGTTGACATAGGCTTTCAGAATCGCCGCGCTGTCGCGGCCCGGATCGACGCTGACGAACAGCACGCGCACTTGTTTCGCCTTCGCGCCCAGCGTGCGCAGCGCCTCGGCGAGATTGGCCAGCGTGGTCGGGCATACATCCGGGCAGTTGGTGTAGCCGAAATAGAGCAGCACCACCTTGCCGCGATAATCGGCCGCCGTGACGCGCTTGCCGTCATTGGCGCGCAACATCGTGAACTGAAGGTCGGGCATGATTCCGGCGATGTCGCTTCCGTGCCAGCCGTTCGCGCTCTGGCCGCAGGCGGCGAGCGCAAGGCACATGCAGACGGCGGCGAAGCGGGCGAGCCCGCGGAGATTGGCCATGCCGATCATGGCCGCGCCATAGCATGCGGGGCGCCGGCCGCGCCGCGCCCGAAACCTGTGACCAATCGCCTCGCCGCGGGACAAGGCCCAGCCGCATCCGTATAAAGGCGCCGCATTGGGGCCGGAAGGATTGCCGAAAACCCGTGACCGCTGCGATTGCCGAACCCAACGCTGCGCCCACGGCCTTTGGCCGTGCGGCCTGGCTCGCCTATGGCGGCGTGCTCGCCGTCGGCGCGTTGCTCTTTTTTTTGTGCCGCTATTTCCCGGCCGATCTGCCGGTGTGGTTGCCGTGGGAATTCTCCTGGCCGATCTATCTTGCGACCACGCTGGCCTTGGGCTGGTTCGCGCTGGGCTGGCTGCGGCTTCCGCGCGCCCGGCGCCCCGCCCATTGGCGCACGCTGTCGTTCGTGCTGGGCGTGGTCTCGATCTATGCGGTGGTGCAGACCCATTACGATTATCTCTCCCAGCACATGTTCTTCTTCCATCGCTTCCAGCATCTGGTGCTGCATCATCTGGGGCCGTTCCTGATCGCTTTGGGCGCCGCGGGCCCGGTTCTGTGGGAAGGCGTGCCGGATTTCTTCAAGCCCGTGCTGCGCGCGCGGCCGGTGCGCGGCTTTGTCGACACGATACAGCATCCGCTGGTGGCGCCGCTGTTGTTCGTGGGCCTGATCTATGTCTGGCTGATCCCGGCGGTACACACCGACGCGATGCTCGACGACCGGCTCTACAATCTCATGAACTGGTCGATGGCGATCGACGGCATTTTCTTCTGGTGCCTGATCCTGGACGTTCGGCCCAAGCCGCCGGCGCGGGTCTCGAGCGGCATACGCGCGCTGTTGACGCTCGTGGTGGTGCCGCCACAGATCGCCGTCGGCGCGGTGTTGGCGCTGTCGAGCAGCGACTACTATCCGGTCTACAAGATCTGCGGACGGATCTTTCCGATCTCGGCGATATCCGATCAGCATTTCGGCGGGCTGATCCTGTGGATTCCCTCGTCGATGATGAGCGTGATCGCTCTCATCCTGGTGCTCAATTTCATGCGTCTGAACGAAGAAAGGCAGGACCATGCGCGTCGTGACAATCCTTAGCGCGGCGATCGTCGCCGCCTGTATCGCGGCGCCGGCACGGGCGGCGCAGGTCCAGCTTACCGGCGGCTGGTTCCGTGCGCTTCCCGAGGCGCTGCCCGCGGGCGGCTATTTCCATCTGCGCAACGACGGCCCCGACGAAGCGGTGATTGTGGCCGCCGAATCGCCTGCCTGCGGCATGCTGATGCTGCACGAAAGCATCGAAACGGGCGGCGTCAGCCGGATGGAGATGGTCAAGAACGTCGTGGTGCATGCCGGCGGCGAAATCGATTTCAAGCCCGGCGGCTATCATCTGATGTGCATGAAGCCGAACGCGCAGATGAAGCCCGGGGTCCGCGTTCCGGTGACGCTGAAATTTCTCGATGGCACGGATGTCACCGCCGCCTTCGACGTCAAGAACGCGGCCGGGAAATAGCTCAATAGCCGATCGCTTCGCCGTCCTTGCGAAAATCCGAGCCGCCCCAATAGACGCGGGTCTTGGCGTCGAACTGGATCGCCTGATAGCTGCCGAAATTGCCGGTGCCCGGCACGATCTTGTAGCCGCGCTTGGCAAGCTCGGCCTTCACCTTGGGATCGAAGCCGGGATCCATCTCGACGGTTCCGATGCCCTGGCTGGGCTCGCCGGTGGGTTCGGCATTGCCGTAATGGCGCCAGCGCGCGGCGTCGCCCGCCTCCTGCACGTTCATGCCGAAATCGATCATGTTGGTCAGCACCTGGACATGGCCCTGCGCCTGCATGTCGCCGCCCATGACGCCAAAGGCCATGAAGGGCACATCGCCCTTCATCACGAAGCCTGGAATGATGGTGTGGAAGGGCCGCTTGCCGGGCGCGTAGGCATTGGCCGCCTCGGGATCGAGCGAGTACAGCTCGCCGCGGTCCTGGAACATGAAGCCCAGACCATCGGCCACCAGCCCCGAGCCCATGCCGCGATAATTGGACTGGATCATCGACACCATCATCCCGTCCTTGTCGGCGGTGACGAAATTGGTGGTGTCGCCCTGGAACAGCGCCGGATCGCCGGGGCCGATATCGGGGTTGGCGTGATCGAAATGGATCAGCTTGCGGCGCTGGTCGCCATAGGACTTCGAAATCAGCGCCGCCATCGGCACATGCACGAAGCGCGGGTCGGCATAGTATTTGGCGAGGTCCTCATAGGCCAGCCGCTTGGCTTCGATCATGGCCGTGAGCGTGTCCGCCGAGCCCGGCCCCATCTTCTTGAGGTCGAAGCCCTTGAGGATTTGCAGCATCTCGAGCGCCGCAAAGCCCTGGCCGTTGGGCGGCAACTCGTAGACGTCATAGCCGTGATAATCGACCGCCTGCGGCGTCACCCATTCGCCGTGGAAATCGGCGAAGTCCGAATAACGCAAATCGCCGCCGATGCGCTTGAAATAGGCGTCGATGATGTGGGCGATCTTGCCCTTGTAGAAGGCGTCGCGGCCGCCCTGGGCGATCTCGGAGAGCGTGTTGGCGAGATCGGTATTCTTGAAGATCTCGCCATGGGCGGGGCTGTGGCCGCCATGTCCGTCGGGAATCAGATAAGTGTGCCCGGCGTTGCCGAGCTCTTCGATCATCGCCTTCGCGCGCGCGAAGGCGGCCATGTTGCCTTTCCAGTATTCCGCCACCAGCTCGGTCACGGGGAAACCGTTCTTCGCATAGGCGATTGCCGGCGCCAGGTCCTCGGCGATCGGCAGCTTGCCGAATTTCTGGTGCAGCGCGAACCATGCGTCGACCGTGCCGGGCACCGTGACCGGCAGCGAGCCGAACGATGGGATATGCGCGCGGTAGGGCAGGCCCGCCTTGGCGTACACCGCCTTGATCTCTTCGGTCATCTTGGCGAGGTCGCGTCCCTTGGGCGACGGGCCGGAGCCGCTATAGCCGTAGAGCTGTTTCGTCTTCGGATCCCAGACGATGGCGAAGGCGTCACCGCCGATCCCATTCTGCACCGGCTCCATGAGGCCGAGCGCCGCGTTGGCGGCAATGGCGCCATCGACCGCGCTGCCGCCCTTCTTGAGGATGTCGATGGCGATCTGGGTCGCCAGCGGCTGGTCGGTCGCCGCCATCCCGTGCTGGGCCAGGACCGGCGAGCGGCTCGCCCAGGTCGGACCCGAATAGCGGTCGCCGCGGCTGATGCCGGCGGCGTTTGCTCCCGGCGCAATCGATAATCCCAGCACCATCGCCGGTTCCTCTCCGGTCAATGTGCGTTTCAATATTCCCGCTCCAGTTCCGCAAAGGTGACGTGACAATGCCCGCCATGCTTCTCGAAATAGCGTTGGTGGTATTCCTCGGCGCGCCAGAAGCTCGTCGCTGGCTCGATGCTCGTCACGATCGGCCGCTTGTAGCGCCCGGAGGCCGCAGCTTCGGCGCGCTTCTCTTCGGCGACGCGCGCCTGCTCGGGGGAGTGCGTGAAAATCGCGGAGCGGTACTGCGCGCCGACATCGGGGCCCTGGCGATTGAGCTGGGTGGGATCGTGCATCTTGAAGAACAGCTCGACGAGCTTTCCGTACGACACCCTGGCCGGGTCGAACGTGATCTCCACCACTTCGGCGTGGCCGGTGGAGTCGGTGCAGACCTGACGGTAGCTTGGGTTCGCAGTGTGGCCGCCGGCATAGCCACTGGCGACATCAACGACCCCCGGTACCTCGCGAAAGAAGCTCTCGACGCCCCAGAAGCAGCCGGCGCCGAATGTGGCCTTTTCCATCATCGCCTCCATGGCCTGATGACTATAGGAACGTGGCTGGCTGGCTCAACGCTATCATGTCCGATCCATTTGACGCCGCAAAATCTGCGGCCTAAGCCGGTCGGCGGGAACAAACCCGCTCATCGCAGGGATTTATGAAGGTCATCGTCATCGGGGCCGGGGTGGCCGGTCTCTCCATCGGCTGGCGGTTGGCGCAGACGGGCGTCGAGACCCTCGTGCTCGAGCGCAGCCAGCCCGCGCGCGGTGCGACCTGGGCGGCCGCCGGCATGCTTGCGGCCACAGCCGAGACGGTCCATGCGTCGCCCACCGAGACGCAATTCGCGAAATACGCGCTCGGCCTGTGGCCGGATTTCGCCCGAGAAATCGAAGAGACCACGGGATTGCGGATCGCCTATCGCCGGGACGGTGCGCTTCTGATTGCGCGTGATGCCGCCGAAGCCGGCGCGCTCAAGACCGGTCACGCACCGGGTGCCGCCTTTCTCTCGGCCGAGAAAGCGCTGGCGAAGGTGCCGCTGCTCTCTCCCGATATTGTAGGCGCGCTGTGGGCGCCGGATGAAGCCCAGGTCGACAACCGCGCGCTTGGACGGGCGCTTGCGGCCGCGTTTCTGCAGGCGGGCGGAACATTGCAGACGCATGAAACCGCCGTCCGCGTCGAAGCGGCTGCGGGCGGCGGCATGGCCGTGCTGACGCCGTTCTCCGTACGCAAAGCCGAAATCGTTCTGCTCGCGGCCGGCGCCTGGACCGGCCAGATCGACGGCCTGCCGGCCGGCGCGACGCTGCCGGTCCGTCCGGTGAAGGGCGAGATGCTCGCGCTGTCGCCGCCCGAGGGCGCGAAGCTGCCGCAGCCTTATGTCTGGGGCCATGACATCTATGTGGTGCCGCGCGGGTCCGTCCTCTTCGTCGGCGCCACCGTCAGCGATTCCGGTTACGACACCACGCTCACCGAAGAGGCTGTCGACTGGCTCAGATCGCGCGCGATCGCGCTGATGCCGGACTTGGCGCGCTGGGAATTGACGGAACGCTGGGCCGGGTTGCGGCCCGGCTCGCCCGACGGGTTGCCGATTGTCGGCGCGACCGCCATGGACAACGTGTTCGTGGCGTCGGGCCAGTACCGCAACGGCATTCTGCTCGCGCCGGCCATCGCCCGCTCCATGTGCGATCTCATTCTCGGGCGGCCGCCGCAAGCCGATATCTCCGCCTTCGATCCGCGCAGATTTGCCAGCGAGACTGGAGCGCCGTGATGGGCGCATTTGTTCTCGATCCGAAGCTGGCGGCCGACACGGTTCACGTCGCCGATTGGCCGCTGTCGCGGCTGTGTCTGATGAACGATGCACGCTTTCCGTGGCTGATCCTGGTGCCGCGTCGCGCCGAGATCATGGAATTGCATCGGCTCAGCCGTAACGATGGCCTGGCGCTGATGGAGGAGCTGCAGCGAGCGGGCGCGGGCCTGCAGAAATTGACCGGGGCGGCCAAGATCAACGTGGCCGCTCTCGGGAACCTGGTCACCCAGCTACATGTCCATATCGTGGCCCGCAATCCCGGAGACGCGGCCTGGCCAGGGCCGGTCTGGGGCTCCGGCCTGGCCGTGCCCTACGCCGAAGAGGTGAGGCAGGTTCTGATCGCGCGGCTGGCAACGGAGCTTTAACCAAACTGGCACGCCGATTGCTGGTGTTGGGGCGTAGAACGCAATGGATCTCAGACGAGATGCTGGCAGAAGCCACCACAGCCGCCCAATCGACCCGCAGCGAGGTGCTGACCGCGCTGCGCCAGGCAAGCGCCGCCACCGGCTCGGATTTCGACTATCTCCTGGGCACGGCGATGCGCGAGAGCAACCTGAAACCTCACGCAAAATCAAGCTGTTCGAGCGCGACCGGGCTGTTTCAGTTCGTTTCGCAAACCTGGCTCGGCATGATCAAGCAGTACGGGACCAAATACGGGCTCGGGTCCTACGCCGATGCGATTCAGAAGAACGCTGACGGCCGCTACCAGGTGGATGACAAATCCGACCGCCAGGCAATTCTTGCCCTGCGGAACAATCCCCGCATCGCCGCGCTGATGGCCGGCGAGTACGCCAACCAGACCAAGACGGTGCTTGAGAGCCGGCTTGGCCGCGACGTCTGCAGCGGCGAGCTTTATGCGGCCCATTTCCTGGGCGCGGGCGCGGCCTGCCGCCTGATCGAGTTGAACAGCCACCATCCCGGCGCCAGTGCCGCCGCGGCCTTCCCGGAAGCCGCCGCTGCCAACCGTGGCGTCTTCTACAACCAGGACGGCACGCCCAAGACCGTGCGTCAGGTGTATGACTGGAGTCTGAAGCAGCCCAAGGTGCCGGCCACCGTGCTGGCGCAGGCGGGCGCGGCTGCTGTGCCGCAAGACGCGGCGACGGCGCAGTCGTTGTCCTTCGAGGCCTCGATATTCGGGGGCTCCGGAAGCGGCGATGCCATCTCGACGCTGGCCCGGTTCTCGGGCGACGCTCCGGCCGATGGCGCCAGCGCGCTCCAGAGCTTCTGCCTGCCGCAGTCGCCCTTCGTGCTGTCGGCCGGCGTGGTTAATGTGCTTGCCTCGCTGACGCCGGCCAGGACCGAAGTGTCCGGCAATCGTAAATCTGCCTGAGCCAAAACAAAGAAGCCCGCGGATTGGCTCCGCGGGCTCCGCATTCGCTCTGCGTGGGTGTCACGCGGCCTGATTTTCACTCAGGAATTCGTTCACCCGCGCCTGAAGCTCGGCGAGCAGAAGCGCCGCGGTCTTGTCGTTCGGGTCCTTGATGGTCTGGCGCACGATGACGCGGATGGCGCTGACGTGGGCGTCGATCAGGGTCATTGCGCTATTGCCATGACAGCCATCGAGCAGCTTGCATAGGGACGTCGCGACTTGGCCGACCAGCGGGAACTCGAAGGTGCGAGCCTGGCCGCGCAGATCGTGGCTGGCGCGATAGAGCACCTCGCGCGATTCCTCGCTTTCCGAGGCGGCCTTGAACTGCTCATAGGCCTCGCCGAGGGCCGCGACGTCGGAGCTGATCCATTCGCCGAACTCGGTCTTGAGATCAGCCAGCGCTTTCTCCGCGCGCTTGACGATTGCGACATCGATCTTGGCGAAGGTGCCGCCGATCTTGGCCTTCAGGATATTCGGCGGCATGAAGATCTCGATAGGGTGTCTTTTGGTCATGGCGATCTCGCGTCCCTGTCCTGTTACGCCACGTCCGCAATCGCAGCGAATGACGCCGCGTCGGCGGCGTCGGGTTCCTTGGTCGTACGGCGCTCGGGGCCGTAATATTCCTCGTCGCGCCGGCGGCGGCACGGTCCGAAATAGGACGTGGTGCGCACGAAGGGGCGAGGCTGATCTATGACCGCTATCAGGCGCATGAGTACCGCGTTGACCGACGCGGGCTTGGCGAGAAACTCATTGATGCCGGCATCGCGGGCTTCCCGCACATGTTCGATTTGCGTATGCCCGGTGAGCATGATCATGGGCACGAACGGGTTCGGGCTGGAAGGCGAGGTACGGATCATCTTGGCCAGTTCTATGCCGCTCATCCCTTCCATCACCCAGTCGACAAAGATGACGTCGACGTTGCACTCACGCAGCATGCCCCAAGCCTGCTTGGCCGTGTCCGCTTCGTAGATGTGTGAGACGCCGAAGGCGTGCAGGATCGTCGTGATGAGCTTGCGCATATGCGCATTGTCATCGACGAGCAGAATCTTCAGGCGATCGAAGCGGTAATCGTTCATCAACTATTCGGCCGGACTGCCGAGATCCGGGACCTCCGGTAACCCTGGAACAGGTTAAGGGGATAGATTTAATGGGAGGTGAAAGCCCGTCAGTCGAGGAACTGCTCGGTCAGGATACGCTCGTCCAGGCTATGTCCGGCGTCGAACAGCATGGTGACCGCGATGGAGCGGTCCTCGGCGATGTCCACCCGCACCACGTCGCGGACCTCGAAATTATCGGCCACGGCGCTGACCGGCCGCTTGTCGGCCTCCAATATCTCGAAGGTGGTCTGGGCGCGGTGGGGCAGGATGGCCCCGCGCCAGCGGCGCGGCCGGAAGGCACTGATCGGGGTCAGGGCCAGAAGCTCCGCATCGATCGGAAGGATCGGGCCATGCGCGGATAAGTTGTAGGCCGTGCTGCCGGCCGGTGTTGAAACCAGCACGCCGTCGCAGAACAGCTCCGGAATTCGCACCTTGCCATCGATGACAATGCGTATCTTGGCGGTCTGGCGGGTCTGGCGCAGCAGCGAGACCTCGTTGAACGCCAGGGACTCGACCATGGTCTGGCGGGTCGCGGCCCGCATGCGCAAGGGATGCAGCTTGGCCGCCTCGGCCGCCGTCAGCCTTTCGTGCAGGCCCTCGAGCCGGAACTCGTTCATCAGGAAGCCGACGGTGCCCAGATTCATGCCGTAGATCGGCTTGCCTTTGCCCAGGAAGCTGTGCAGCGCCTGGAGCATGACGCCGTCGCCGCCGAGCGCGACGATGATGTCCGCCTTGTCGGGCCCCGCATCTTCGTAGCGCGCGCGTAGTTCGGCCAGCGCCGCCTTCGCGTCCTCGGCCGCCGAGGCGACGAAATGCAGCTTCGGCGTCATTGCGGGGGTCAGCCTCCGGTGAGCGACATGTGCCGTGCCACGGCCGGCTGCCGTGCGCGGCGGTCGATCACGAAGTCATGCCCCTTGGGCTTGCGGGAGATCGCTTCGTCGATCGCCGCTTCGAGCGGCGCATCGTCGGGCGAGGTGCGCAAGGGCGTGCGCAGGTCCGCCGCATCGTCCTGGCCGAGGCACATATAGAGCGTGCCGGTGCAAGTGAACCGCACCCGGTTGCAACTTTCGCAGAAATTGTGGGTCAGCGGCGTGATGAAGCCGAGGCGGCCGCCGGTTTCGGCAACGCGAACATAACGCGCCGGCCCGCCGGTCTTGTAGGGGATATCTTCAAGCGTGTATCGCTCGGCGAGACGGGCGCGCACGTCGGAGAGCGGCAGGTAGCTATCGCGGCGATCCTGGTCGATTTCGCCCAGCGGCATGGTCTCGATCAGCGTCAGGTCCATGCCGCGACCGTGGGCCCATTCGAGCATGGGCGCGATTTCGTTCTCGTTGACGCCCTTGAGCGCCACCATGTTGATCTTGACGGCAAGGCCGGCGGCCTGCGCGGCGTCGATGCCGGCCATCACCTTGGCTAGCTCGCCCCAGCGCGTGATAGCCCGGAAGCGGTCCGGGTCGCTGGTGTCGAGCGAGACGTTGACCCGCTTGACGCCGACGCCGGCCAGATCGTGGGCGAAGCGGCCGAGCTGGCTGCCATTGGTGGTCAGCGTCAGCTCCTTGAGCGAGCCGTCTTCGAGGCGGCGGCCCAACCCCTCGAACAGATGCATGACATTGCGGCGGACCAGCGGCTCGCCGCCGGTGATGCGGATGCGCTCGACGCCCTTGCGGATGAAGGCGGCGCAGGCCCGCTCGAGCTCCTCCAGCGTCAGCATTTCCGCCTTGGGCAGGAAAGTCATATGTTCCGCCATGCAATAGACGCAGCGGAAATCGCAGCGGTCGGTCACGGAGACCCGCAGATAGCTGATATGGCGGCCAAAAGGATCGATCATGGCCGGACCCTAGCAGGCCCCGGCCATGATTTCATCTGGGACAGGAAGACCGCCGTCAGAGCTCGCGGCTGGCCAGTTTCTTCACCCGGGTCAGCGCCTCGGCCTTGGTGAAGGCTTCGAACACGGCCTCGGACGTCGCGCTTGTCGTGCGGGCCGAGCACGGGATCGTGACCGCGGCGACTGGCGCGACAGATTGAATACGGTGGAAAAGACGCAGCGGTCGATGCCCACGGCGCGGCAGGCCAGCGCGACGTGCCGGGCCCGCTTCGTCGTAGAGCATGCGGCGAAGCTGGGCGAGCTCGAGGTCGAGCAGCTTGGCGAAGGCGAGATCGAACAGATCGAACTGGCCCTGATGCAGAACCCGCAAGAGGAAGCCGGCGCTTGAGCTGGCCGGCCGCGGCGAGCTTGTCGATCAGCTTGCGGCCGCCGATGCAGTCGGCTGTCCGCCGGCAACGGCTGGGCTCGCCTGCACGGATCTCGACCGCTTCGTCGAGCTTGGGCCGGACCGTCGCCTCCGCTGCGGGGTAGTTCTCTGCGATATGCGCCTTGAGCGCGTCGGAAACCCATTCGCACATGCGGGTGGCGAGCGGCGCCGGCAGGTCCGTGCGATGGACCAGCGGTTCCTGCAGCGCGGCGATATGGCGCGACTTTTCGACCAGCGTCTCGAAGGTGTGGGCGGCGATGCGGGCGGTCGCGTTGCGCAACGAGCGCGACCAGAACCGGTTCGGCATTGCTTTGCGCGAGACGATCGGTCACGGGCTCGCCGATATTCGGCGCGCTCGGCGCACAGGCGTCATGATGGTCGTCGCTGATGCGGTCGAGCAGCGTCAGCAGATCGTCGTCGTTCAGCTGGCGGCTGCGCAGGATGATCGGCCGAGCGACTTCGATACGGTCGTCGACGAGCAGGAGAATGAGGTCGAGCGGCGCGTCGGCGTCGTCGGCCAGCTTCTCGGCCAGCGCGATGCGGATCGCCATCTCCACGTCGCGCGGTCAGGCGCTGCAGGATTTCGCGCATGAGTGCGCGCTCACGGTCGGCGAGCCGGGAGCCCTGCATCTGATAAAGCGAGGCGACGGCGAGATAGATTTCGTCGCGTCGCGTGGCTTTGTCGGATCCGGCGCGAGTTCGGACAAGTCGCGCCATGTCGCCAAGAAACTTCGCCGTGAGCCCCACGACGGCCCCCCTATGTCCCGCCTGAGAGGCGGTGCCCCGAGCCGGACACTAGTCAAGCCGCGTTAAGCGGCGTAAACGTTAACGATTATAAAGGATGTTAACGGCCGCCACGCGTTTCAGTCCTGCTGCGGGGTGGGGGAGCCACCGTGCTAGGCTCCCTGCGCCGCTCTCCGTATTTGCCGATGGACGCCGAACCGCCTTTCTGCTGGCCATCGACCAGGGCACGACCTCGACGCGGGCGATCCTGTTCGATGCCGCCGCCCGGCCGCTTGCCAGCCATGCCATGGAGCTCGGCAGATCTATCCCGCCAATGGCTGGGTCGAGCACGACGCGGAGGAAATCTGGCAGGCGGCGCGGGCATGTTGCCGCGTCGCGGCGAGAGGCGTGGAGGCCGGCGAGATCGCCGGCATCGGCATCACCAACCAGCGCGAAACCACGGTGATCTGGGACCGGGCGAGCGGCAAGCCGCTCCACAACGCCATCGTCTGGCAGGATCGCCGCACCGCCGGACGCTGCCGCGCGCTCAAGGCCGAGGGCCACGAAGCCGCAGTGGCCGTCCACACCGGGCTGCTGATCGATCCCTATTTCTCGGCCACCAAGATCGAATGGCTGCTCGACCATATGCCGGGCGCCCGCGCGCGGGCCGAGAAGGGCGAACTCGCTTTCGGCACCATCGATTCCTGGCTGATCTACAAGCTGACAGGCGGGGCGGTGCATGCCACCGACGTCACCAATGCTTCGCGCACGCTGCTGCTCGATCTGCCGCGCCTGGAATGGGACGAAGAGATGCTCGACTTGTTCGGCGTCCCGCGCGCGATCCTGCCGGAGGTGCGCGGCTCGGCCGACGATTTCGGGCACAGCGTTGGCGAATTTCTCGGCAAGCCGGTCGCGATCCGCGGCGTCGCCGGCGACCAGCAGGCGGCGATGGTGGGGCAGGCCTGTTTCGCGCCCGGCGACGTGAAATCCACTTACGGCACCGGCTGCTTTGCGCTCGTCAATACCGGGGAGATGGTTCCGGCCTCCCACAACCGCCTGGTCGCCACCGCCGCCTATCGCGCCGCAGGCCAAACCGCCTACGCCATCGAAGGCAGTATCTTCATCGCCGGGGCGGTCGTCCAATGGCTGCGCGACGGGCTTGGCCTGATCCGTGACGCCGCCGAGATCGAGACGCTGGTGCGGACCGCGAAGCCGGCGGACAGCGTCTACTTCATCCCGGCCTTCACCGGGCTCGGAGCGCCGTGGTGGGACCCCGATGCACGCGGCGCCATCACCGGGCTCACCCGCGACACCGGTGCCGGCCGAGATCGCCCGGGCCGCCCCTCGATGCGGTCTGCTACCAGACCCGCGATCTCTTGGACGCGATGGCGCGCGACATGGCGGCTGCGCGGCTGGCCGCGCCCGCCGCGATCAAGGTCGATGGCGGCATGGTGCGCAACGACTGGTTCTGCCGGCGGCTGGCCGATCTCACTGGCCTGCCGGTGGAACGGCCGCACGTCACCGAAACCACGGCCCTGGGCGCGGCCTATCTGGCCGGCCTCGGCACCGGCGTGTTTCGCGATTTCGCCGATGTCTCCAAGGCATGGGCGCTCGACCGCCGCTTTGAGCCCACACTCGCCGCGTCCGCGCGCGATGCGCTCTACGAAGGCTGGAAAGCCGCGATCGCGCGGGTACGGACGAGCTAACCAGCGTTGCTGGCGGCGTTTGACAGGGCCGAGGCGCCGGCTCCACTCTGCCGGCCTTCGTCGGACACTTCGGGGGGGCGATATTGGACGTGGTTCAGAAAAGGACGGCGGTGGGTCCCGTCAGCCACGCCGTCCTTTCGCTGGAAGGGCAGGTCAACGGCTTGGCTTGGCCGACTCTATTGCGCAAACTGGACCGGATCGACCCAACCTACAAACACTGAACATAGGTAAAGGCATGAAATTCGGAATCGGGCAACCCGTCCGGCGGACGGAAGATATTCGCTTCATTACAGGCCACGGCCGCTACACCGACGACATCCATTTCGAGGGCGAAACCCACGCGGCCTTCGTGCGCAGCCCCCATGCGCATGCCAAGATCCGCTCCGTGGATACGGCAGCTGCAGCTGCGGCGCCGGGTGTCGTCGCCGTCTTGACACAGGCCGATGTCGAGGCCGCTGGCGCCGGCCCCATGCCCCCCGCCATCCCGCTCAAGAACCGCGACGGTTCCATGAACAAGGCGCCGGAGAAGCCGTTGCTGGCCAAGGACAAGGCCATCTTCGCCGGCGAGGCGGTGGCGATGGTGGTCGCCGAGACAGAGGCGCAGGCCAAGGACGCCGCTGAAATGGTCGAGGTCGATTACGAGATGCTTGACGCCTGCGGCACGCTGGCCGCCGCGCCCACGGGTCCGCAGATTTTCGACATCGCGCCCGGCAATCTGTGCTTCGACTGGGCGCATGGCGACGAAGATGCCGTCAAGGCGGCATTCGCGAAGGCGACGCATACCGCCAGCGTCACCGTCACCGAGAACCGCATCGCACCCACCTCGATGGAAACCCGCAACGCTATTGGCCTCTACGATGCGGCAAGCGGCAAATACACGCTCTACTCCGGCTCGCAAGGCGCCGGCAGTATGCGCGACAGAATCGCGGCGCCCATTCTCAGGGTCGATCCCGCCAAGCTGCATGTGATCACGCCCGACGTCGGCGGCGGATTCGGCATGAAGGGGTTTACCTATCCTGAGCAGGGACTGGTGCTGATCGCGGCGAAGCAAGTTGGCAGGCCGGTACGCTGGTCGGCCGAACGGGTCGAAGCCTTCCTCGCCGACGATCACGGCCGTGACATGATCACGACGGCCGAATTCGCGCTCGACGCCCAAGGCCGCATCCTTGCCCTGCGCATCGACGGAACCGCCGATCTGGGCGCTTATCTGTCGCAATTCGCGCCATATGTTCCGACCATCGCGGGCGGGCGGATATTCGGCGGTCTGTACCGAATTCCGGCGACATTCGCGGCCATCAAGGGCTATTTCACCAACACCGCGCCGGTCGACGCCTATCGCGGTGCCGGACGGCCGGAAGCGACGTATATGATCGAACGGCTGTTGGACGAGGCCGCGCGTGTTACGGGCATCGACCGTGTCGAACTGCGGCTGCGCAACATGCCGACACCGGAAGAACTGCCTTACACCAATTGGTTCGGCATTCCCTTCGATTCCGGCGATTATCCGCATATGCTGAAGGAAGGTCTCAAGCGCGCCGATGTGGCGGGTTTCGCTGCGCGCCGCGCGCAAAGCGAGGTTGCTGGCAAAAAGCGCGGGCTCGGCATCGCCTATTACATCGAAATCACCGCGGCGAACGGCACCGAACCTGCCCGCGTCACTTTCACCGACAATGGCGGTGTCATCGCCTATGTCGCCACGCAATCAAACGGGCAGGGTCACGAGACGGCTTTCGCCCAGGTGGTTGCCGAGCGGCTGGGCGTCCCTTTCGAGTCGATTACGATCAAGCAGGGCGACACGGACTGGGTGAACGGGTTTGGGACTGCCGGTTCGCGCTCGCTCAACATGGCTGGTGGCGCGCTAGAGGTCACCTCCGACGAAGTGATCCGCAAGGGTAAGACCGCGGCCGGTCAGGTGTTGCAGGCCGGCGGCAAGGATGTCGGCTTCGACCTCGTCGAAGGCGTTGGCCGCTTCCGCGTTGCCGGCAGCGACCGCAGCATGACGGTTCCCGAGCTCGCGGTGACGCTTAGGCGGGAGAAGCTGCCGGGCTTCGAGAACGGGCTCGACAGCGACGGCGTCTACAACGGGGCTGCGCCCACCTTCCCGAATGGCTGCCATGTCTGCGAGGTCGAGGTCGATCCGGAGACCGGCCAAGTCGAAGTGGTTTCCTATTCCGTGCTCGACGATTTTGGCCGCGTCATCAACCCGATGCTGGTACGGGGCCAGGTTCATGGCGGCATCGTCCAAGGCCTCGGCCAGGCCCTGCTCGAGAATTGCGTTTATGACGCCGAAAGCGGTCAGTTGCTGACCGCGAGCTTCACCGACTACGCCATGCCACGCGCGCTCGACGTGCCGGAAATCCGCTTCGCCTATGAAGAATTCCTGTGCAAGACCAATCCGATGGGTGCGAAGGGCTGCGGCGAGGCGGGCACGGTCGGCGCGCTCGCTGCCATTGTCAGCGCGGTGTCCGACGCCGTCGGTGTCCCTCATATCGAGATGCCGGCGACGCCGGAAAAAGTGTGGCGAGCCCTTCGGTCGATGGCCTGACGACTGGACGCGCGGAATGGTATTGACGCGGGCAACATAACTGACCAAAGGTCAGTTATGGCCCAAGCCAACTCTATCAATCTCGCCGATCGCGATAGCCTGCGTCCGTCCCGCCGCAGGGCCGACAGCTTGGAACGGCTGAAGCGCGCGGCCCGCGATCTGTTCGTCGAGCGCGGCTACCATGCCACCCGCCCGCAGGACATCGCCCGCGCGGCCGGCTTGGGCCATGGCACTTTCTACCTGCATTTTTCCGATAAGCGGGCGTGTTTCCTCGATTTCGTCGAGGACGCGCGGGCCGAGCTCGACGCCTATATCGAGGCACGTGCCGGCGAAAATCTGACGCTCGACGAGGGCATCGCCCATCTCCTCCACGCGATCTACGACTATTCCGAAACCCATCCCGGCGTGGTCAAAGCTGCGCTGGTGGACGAGGCCGTGATCGACACCGAGGGTGTGCAGGCCGTGCCTTTGGTGGAGCGCTGGGGACAGAAGTGGGCCGACTTCCTGCGCAATGCCGTCGCCCAGGGCCGTGCGGTGCCTGACTACAACCCCGATATTGTCGGCCAGGCCATCGTGGGCGCGATCCATCTGGCATCGAGCGAGGGCCGGCGCACCGGCCGCGATCGCGATGAGGTGATCGACAATCTCACCCGCTTCTTGGTGCGCGCGATCCGTACCTGATCTCGCTTCTGAGACGTCAAAATTGGAGATTGGCGCACGGTTTGGGCCAATTCTCCACTCAAAGTAGTATTGCCTTTATTGCACAACCGTCCAGTCTTCTGGATAGTACATCTAATATAAAAGACAAGCCATACAAGTACTGCGTCCACGACATCGGGAATATGCGCGCGGTCCCTTTTGGGGTCGATGGTTTTTGTCGCGCCGAAACTTGCGGTGTTGGCATGAATACGGGCGGACAAAATGGAACGCGCAAATGCTGGCCCGTCGGGCTTCCTGAGCAACCCGACGCGACGCTTTCGCGTGCCGACGAAATTCCATTTTTCCGCTGCCCCCTCTCTCTGCCGTGGTCGGTCGTAGCGGGCCGTCTGATCGTTGCGACTGCCGATTTCAGGAGAGAAGAACGTCGCGCGGCTGCGAAGCTACTACGGCGACGCTGTGCAGTTGCGCACGCTGTCCAAACAGACATTGTTGAGCGCGCTTGAAGCGCGCTTCCGCGAGCATTTTCTCGATGAGGCGATCCACGGCCTCGAGCGCCGTCATCCCGACCTCTCGGCGCGCCGCCTGCTCACGCCCGGACTGATCGCCGCTGCTGTGATCACCTCGGTGGTAACGGTGTTGGCGATATGGCTGCGGCCGGCCATCGCGGAAATCGCGCTTGCGTCCGCGCTCGGCCTTGCGTTCGTCGCCAATTCGCTGTTCCGGGCGGTGCTGGTGTGGATCGGAGCCGAGCCGCAGAACGGGCCGGTGCCGGCGGCCTGCGACGATGGCCATTTGCCGCTCTACTCGATCATCGTGCCGCTGCATCGCGAGGCCAACGTCGTGCCATGGCTGATCCGGGCGCTTGGTGCGCTCGACTATCCGCACGACAAGCTCGAAATTGCGCTCGTCGTCGAAGCCGACGATTGCGACACGATCGCCGCGATCGCCGCCGAAGCGCCGGATTCGCGCTTCCTTGTGATCGAGGTTCCGCCTTCGTTGCCGCGCACGAAACCCAAGGCTGCCAACTACGCGCTCGGCTTTCTTTCGGGCGATTTCACCGTCATCTACGATGCCGAGGACCGTCCCGAAACCGATCAATTGCTGAAGGCGGTGGCGGCTTTCCGCGCCGCGCCCGAACGCATTGCCTGCCTGCAGGCACGGCTCAATTTTTACAACGCCGCCGAGAACTGGCTGACGCGGATGTTCGCGCTCGATTATGCGCTGTGGTTCGATTTCCTGCTTCCGGGGCTGGAACGACTGTGCGTTCCGATGCCGCTGGGCGGCACCTCCAACCATTTCCGCACCCATGCCTTGCGCGCGATTGCCGGTTGGGATCCCTACAACGTGACTGAGGATGCCGATCTCGGCATCAGGTTGGCCCGGCTCGGGCTCGGCGTCGCCACACTCAATTCGACCACCTACGAGGAAGCCACCGTCGAGCTCGGAAATTGGCTGCGGCAGCGCTCGCGCTGGATGAAGGGCTATATGCAGACCTGGATCGTGCACATGCGCAATCCGTCTCGTCTGGTGCGTCATGCCGGTGTGGGCGGTTTCGTCGGCTTTCAATTGTTCGTTGGCGGAACCTTTCTCACGGCGCTGCTCAATCCGCTGTTGTGGGCGGTCTATCTGTGCAGCATGGCCTTCGGCGGCATCCCGCACACCGCCTTCCTCGATGCACCATTTGGCGACTTCTCGGCAATGAGCCTGTTCGCGGGCAATGCGCTATTCGCCTATCTGTCGATGCTGGGGCCCTATCGCCGCGGCTGGCTGGAGCTGACGCCCTACGGCTTCACGGCGCCGTTCTACTGGATACTGATTTCGGCCGCGGGCTATCGCGGGATGTGGCAGCTCGCCACCAGGCCCTGGCATTGGGACAAGACGCAGCACGGGCGCACGCGCCATGCACCGTCTTTTGTGCCCACAGAAATTGCGCCGTGACTGCCCTGTTCCTCAAGAGTTTCTTGCCTGCCATCCTTCTGGCGACGGGTTTCTTCATCTGGTTGCGCCATGCGCGGTTCGATTGCGGCATGGCGGGCCTGCTGACAGGGGTTATTTTTGCGCAAGCAGGTGTGCTGATCTGCGCGGTCGAGCCGGGCCATTCGCTGTGGCTGACGGCCGGCACGGCGGCTGTCGCGGCGAGTGCTGCGAATTTCGCTGCGCGCCAAGATGCCAGGCGAGTCATCATTTTGGGCGGTTCGCTGGCCGCGATCCAGTTCTCCGCGCCGCTGGGAGGCCTGATGGCGGCCGGGATGCTGCCGGCGGCGGTCGCGATCGGT
Source organism: uncultured Pseudomonadota bacterium (assembly GCA_963775165.1). Classification (GTDB taxonomy): domain Bacteria; phylum Pseudomonadota; class Alphaproteobacteria; order Micropepsales; family Micropepsaceae; genus Rhizomicrobium. The sequence continues at coordinate 327,691 of CAVZHX010000001.1, forward strand.
CATGCGCGCAGCGACCTGCGCAAGACGGCCGGTCTGTTCGCACTGCTGCTGTTCGTACCGGCTATCACCGCGGGCGTACTCTTCTATCTGGCGCGGGTTCAGAATTTCACCGTGGCGGATTTCGCATCCGTACCGTTGCGGCCCGGCGCGCAAGAAGGCTTCACACCTTGGCTCGTCGCATCTTTCGGCCTGGTTGTGGTGCCGTTGCCGGCGCAATGGGGCCTGCGCTGCGCCTTGTATGGCCGCGCTCCCTTGCTCGTTGCGTTGGGAAGCGTGGCCGCGGCCGTGCTCGCCGCCATCGCCGGCATGACCGGAGACCCGTCGAGCCTGATGGCGGTGGCGGCGCCGCTGACGCTCGCAGCCTTGGCCGGCTGGCCGCCTTCGCGCGAGCGCAAATGCTACGCGCTTGTAGCGGCGGTTCTCTGTCTCGTGCTGTCCTGGGGCTTCCTCTTGTGGTCGATGCCGCGGCCGATCGCGGGCTGAGCTGTGGCGCGAGCGGCGCGGGCGATCTTGATCTGTTTGTGCATGGCGGTGTCCGCGCCGCGCGCCCGCGCTGGCGCCTGGACGCTTGGCACAGGCGAAACGCAGATCCTGGCGGGCGTCACCGTCAGTCAGGCGTCTCACGGCTATGACAGCCATGGCGCGCCGGATCTGCCCATCAGCTTCGACAAGGCATTGGTCCAGGTTCATGGCGAGTATGGCTGGAACGACTGGCTGACGCTGATCGCGGCTCCGGAATTTGCGCATGCGCATCTGGCTCAGCCGGGTCTGGTGACCCAGCACGCCAACGACGCAGCCATGGCCGCGGGGTTCCGTGTGCGCCTATTGGACCGCTTCGGCGTACTTTCCGCGCAGCTCACCGCGACGACGGCGGGAGCTTTCGACATGTCGGTGTCGGCGCAAGGCGCGCCAGGCCGCCAGCTCGAACTGCGCCTTCTCTATGGCAGCAATTTCACGCTCTTCGGCGCATCCGGATTCTTCGATGCCGAGATCGGCCAACGCTGGATCGCGGGCGCGCGCGCCGATGAAGTCCCCATCGATCTGACGGCCGGCGTGGAGGTCAGGCCGTACCTCAAGATCCTGGCGCAAAGTTTCAACGTCCTGGCCGAGGGTAATGCGCGCCCACCCTATCATTATTACCGGATGCACAAGCTTTCGCTGTCAGTGGTGACGCGGATGCGTCCCGGGCTCTCCCTTGAGACTGGCTTCTACCTTGCGCCAGCCGGCCAGAACGCGCTGGCGGAAGAGGGAACACTTTTGCGCCTGTGGCTGGAATTCTGAGTGTCCGGGCGGATTGGAAAAACAAGATCAAACACGATCTATTGGCCTAACTTGGCCTTAAGCGCTTGTAATTCAAGATGCATTGCGGAACGTGGGGCGGCTTGACCGCAAAACTCGGCAATGACGCAGGCCTTGAAGGACAGCGAAAACGACCCGCGGATGGTTGAGACCCGCGGCAATCGAGGAATGGACTCGATACGCGCAGCCATCGTGGACGCTGCGCGCCGGCTTGCGAGCCGCGATGGGGCCGAAGCTGTGACACTCGACGGCACCGCCGCCGAAGCCGGCTTCGCGCCGACGACGATCTATGCGCATTTCGTCAGCAAGGACGATCTGCAGACGGCCGTGGCCGCGGACGATTTGCAGAATATGGCCAGCGTCATGCGCCAGTCGCAGGCCGCGCAGCAACAGGAGGCGGCCGAACAGCCCGGGACTGATGAAGCCCCTGCCGGCGCAAGCGAGGCAACCTGTGCATCCCAGCCCGCAGAAGATCCTGGCGAGGCACAGTCGGACGAGACCGGTGAACCGGAAACGGATTCGGAGTCCGGCGAGACGCATTCCGCCGAACGCAGCGCCGATGGCGATGAGACGCTTCGGCGCTCGCCGCGCGGCTATCTGCGCCGCCTGATCGGAGATGCGGCCACGCCGTCGGACGCGGCCAAGCCCGACTTGCGGCGGCCGGCCGCCAACAGCGGCGACGTCGCCGCTGCGATCACGCGCCTTGAGGATCGAATTATCCGCGTGGAGTCACGGCCCGTCAATTCGTGGCTGGAGCGGCGCCTGCGCGTGTTCGAACGCACGCTTTCCGACCTCAATGCCCGCGCCGAAAAGCTCGAACGCGAAACGGCAAATGCCTTGTCGACGCTTGCCGATGGACACAAAGCGGTTGAGCAGCGCGTCGGCGAGACGCTCGACAATGCGACGAAGCAGACCGCTGAGAGCGAGCAGCGTCACCGCGCGGTCGCCGCCGATCTGCGCATGTACGTGAAGGATCTGTCGGGCCGGCTGAGCGCGATTGAGAACAGCGTCTCGCGTCTCTTAAGCGAGAAGGACGAGACCGTCGATGCGCCGGCGGCGGTTGGGCCCGAAGCCAGCCAGTACGTCGAAGCGGCAGAGCAGCCTCCAGTTGCCCGGAGCGAAATCCCGGAGCAGAGCGACCTGGTCGAGGCGGAAACCGAAAACGGTGACGAACAGGCGGCACCACAGGATTATCTTGCCGCTGCGCGCCGCGCGGCCAATCTGTCAGTGGGTGCGTCGGTGCCGGAACCCGACGGTGGGCCCATGCAGTTTTTCACGGTCACGCCAAAGCGGGCGCACGGCCTCTCGCTGTCGCGCCGTGCCTTGCAGATCATCGCCGGCGTCCTGATTGTCATCGTCGGCGCAATCGCGGCGACGATCGCATTGGGCAACAAGGCGGCGGCCGTCGCGCCTCCGCGGCACGTGGTGCGTGTGGCAGCCGTGCACGATGGCGACACCCAGGTCGCGGCGCTCGCCAAGGCCGGCGATGCCAAGGCCGCGCTGGTGCTGGGCCTTCAGGAGCTCATCGGCGATGGCAGGGCGGTCGATCTTCCCGCCGCGGCCAGCTGGCTCACGCGCGCGGCAAGTCACGGACAGCCATTGGCGCAATATTGGGTCGGCACGCTTTACGAGCGCGGGCGTGGGCTCGCCAGGGATCGCGGCACGGCGATGAGCTGGTATGAAAAGGCTGCTGGAGCCGGCAACGCCAAGGCCATGTACCGCCTCGGTGTCGGCTATGCCGAAGGCTGGACCGGCACGCCCGACTATGGCAGGGCGGCAGAGTGGTTTACGCACGCGGCCGGCGTGGGCCTGATCGACGCGCAATTCAATCTCGCCGTGCTGTATGAGCGCGGGGAAGGCGTGCCGCAAAGTTTCGTCAATGCTCTCAAATGGTACGACATCGCCGCCGCGCAAGGCGACGCCAATTCCGAGGCCCGCGCCAAATCGCTAGCGACGCAGATCACGAGCAGCGATGCCGCTGCCGCCCAGGCCGAAGCGGCCAAGTTCGAGCCTCAATCTCCCGATCCGGTTGCCAATAACGTGCCGGCTGTCGCTGGCATGGCGCAGGCCTCGTTGACGCTTCAATAGATAATGGTGGGAAAAAAGAAGCGGCGCCGGAGTAGATGCTCCGGCGCCGAACCCATTTCGAAGAGGGTATCCGCGGCTATTTGATGCTTTGGATGAATTTGAGGATCGGGCCCGTCACGATCGTGTCGGCGGTGTCGATTGAGAACACTTCCGATATGTGACTTTCGTCTTTTTCGAACAGCATGGTCGGGCAGTGCGAGGGGCCCATCTTGCACATGGCGTCATGCAGCCCCTGATTGAACGGGCTCATGGCGCCATCGACGCCGGGATCGAGCTCGGCCGAGGCCAGCATGATCTTGACGTTCGTCTTCTCGAATTCCGGCAGGCTCGAACGAGCGAGTTGGGTCTTCTCGTCGATCTGCTGACGGCCGCCACCCGCGCCACCGGCTCTTGGCAGCGCCGGCCCGCCAGGTTCGCCAGGCTTCATGCCGGGCAGCGCACCGGTGTAGGGATGGGCGGTTGCGTCCACGCCGCAGAATTTGCCCATCGCCGCTATCAGATTGCCGCCACCGCCGCGTCCGCCCATGCCCGCCGGATGGAGCGGGGCGATGTCGAACTGGCCAGACATGAAGATGGCGCCCACGACGCCGACGCCTTTCGGTCCCCACAATTCCGGGCGCCCGACATAGACGCCGAGCGGGCCGTTGCCCGCGGATTGGGCCCAGATCACCATGTGGTCCGGATTGCCGTGGTACTTGGCGATGTTGGTTTGAAGCCATTGGATCATCGCCGAGACGTCCTTGCCGCCCGAATCCCATTCGGGCCCCTGATGGCGCTGCATGTTCACTTCGACCATGCCGTTCTTCACCGCCCAGCGGCCAATGTTGTCGTAGAAGGCATTGCCGGCCTTGCTGCGGATGTCGATCTTGTCGCCTTCGCCGCCGGGTATGTAGATCAGCACCGTGCGCGAGGCCGCGCCCTTGTCGCCCCAGAAGATGTCGACCGCATCCTTGGGATTGGGCCCAAACGACTGGTTCCGTGCGATCGAAACGCCGGGATAGAGCGGATTCTTGCCGCTCGTGATGTCGTCCTTGGGCTGCAGCGGCCGGTAAATCCGCGCGGTGCAGATCGGATCGACGATATGGCCCATCTTGCGGAGCTGGGCTTCGATGTTCGCCGGCACCTGCGCCTGCGCGGCGCCCACTCCGATGCTCGTGGCCACTGCGAGCGCGCCTAGCGCACACAGCAAACCGTTCGCCCGGCCAGCCGGGCTCGTCTTCCTCGTGTTCACGCTCGTTTCCCCCTTTGGTTTTCTTGGCGAAAGCCGGGCGCAACATTAGAGCATAAGGCCGCGGCCGATCCAGATGGACGGCTGCGGCCCTACGCTATCACTCGTATCGAATTGTCGTGGCGGCGAGGCCCTTACTTGATACTTTCTATGAATTTGAGGACCGGACCGGAAACCGTCGTGTCGGGGGTGCCGATCGAGAACACTTCCGACATGTGGCTTTCGTTCTTCTCGTAAAGCATCTGCGGGCAGTGCGACGGGCCCATCTTGCACATCGCGTCATGCAGCGTCTGATTGAACGCGCTCATCTTGCCGTCGACGCCCGGATCGAGCTCGGCGGATGCGAACATGATCTTGACGTTGGTCTTCTCGAATTCCGGCAGGCTCGAATGGGCAAGTTCGGTCTTTTCGTCCATCTGCGGACGCGGGCCGCGCGGCGGGCCGCCGGTCGCGGCGGGTTGCGGGCCGCCCGGCTCTCCGGGCTTGGCACCGGGAAGCGCGCCGGCCGTCGACATAGGCGCTCCCGCACCGCAGAGCTTGCCGGCATCGCCGAATATTGCGCCAAGGCCACCGCGGTTCATGCTCGCCGGATGCAGCGGCGCGATGTCGAACTGACCCGACATGAAGATCGCGCCGACGACGCCGACGCCTTTCGGTCCCCACAATTCCGGACGGCCGACATAGACGCCCAGCGGGCCGTTACCGGCTGACTGCGCCCAGATCACCATATGGTCCGGATTGCCGTGGTATTTGGCGATATTGTTCTGCAGCCACTGGATCATCAGCGAGACGTCCTTGCCGCCCGAATCCCATTCCGGTCCCTGATGACGCTGCATGAGCACGCCGACCATGCCGTTCTCAGTCGCCCAGCGGCCGATGTTGTCATAGAAGGCGTTGGCAGCCTTGTCCTGCAGCTCGATTTTATTGCCGGCGCCGCCGGGGACATAGATCAGCACCGTGCGGGAGGCCGCGCCCTTGCCGCCTTCGAATACATCGACCACGTCCTTCGGATTGGGCCCGAAGGATATGTTGCGTGTGACGGTGATGCCCGGATAGGGCTGGACGCCGCCGCTGGTAATGTCGTTCTTGGGCATCATCGACCGATAAAGCCTGGCCGTGCAGGCCGGATCGACGATATGGCCCATCTTGCGAAGTTGGGCTTCGATCTTGGGCGGCACTTGCGCTTGCGCGGCAGCAGCCCCGATGCAGGCGAGCGCCGCGGCTGCGGCCAGCGCGCCCAGCATGCCGTAAGTCCGGCTATGCCCGTTCGAGGAAGGTTTCATCGTTCGCATGGTTGTTCGCCTCCTGGCTGTTTCCTCACGATTGTGTAATCAGCGTTCTACTGCGCCTATTTCACGCTGCGGATGAATTTCAGGACAGGTCCCGACACCGTTCTGTCGGGCGTGTCGATCGAGAACACCTCGGACATGTGGCTCTCGCCTTTGGCGAACAGCATCACAGGGCAGTGCGACAGTCCCATCCCACAGAGCCCGTCGGAAAGGGTCTTGTTGAACACGATTCTGTCCTCGGGGTCGAGTTCGGCCGCGGCCAGCATGATCTTGATGTCGGCCTTCTCGATCCCCGGCAGGTTCGATTGCGCGAGCATGGTCTTCTCGTCCATTTGCGGACGGGGACCGCGCGGGCCCGGCCCGCCGGCAAGGGCAGGCTCCGGACCGCCCGGATATCCGGGCTGAACGCCCGGCAGCGCCCCGGCCGTCGAACCGGGCCCGCCGGCGCCGCACAGCTTGCCGGCATCGCCGAAGGTCGCGCCCTGCGCGTCGGCGGAGGTCGCCGGCGGCTGCGAAGGCGCGATGTTGAAATGGCCGGACATGAAGATGGCGCCCTTTACGCCAACGCCTTTCGGCCCCCAAAGATCGGGATGGCCGATATAGGTGCCGAGCGGACCGTTGCCGGCCGAGTGCGCCCAGATGAACATGTGGCCGGCATCGCCGTGATACTTGGCGACGTTGTCTTGAAGCCACTGGATCATCATCGCGATGTCCTTGCCGCCCGAATCCCATTGCGTGCCGCGATGACGCTGCATGAGCACGGCGACCATGCCGTTCCTGGTCGCCCAGCGGCCGATGTTGTCGTAGAAGGCGTTGGCCGCCTTGTCCTGAATTTCGATCTTGTTGCCGGCACCTCCGGGCACATAGATGAGCACGGCGTGGGAATTCGCACCTTTGTTCGCCTCGAAGATATCGACCGCGTCCTTCGGATCGGGCCCGAAGGAAACATTCCGCGTGACGGCGATGCCCGGATAGGGCTGCTTCACGCCACTGGTAATGTCGTTCTTGGGCATCATCGACCGATAGAGCCTGGCCGTGCAGGCGGGATCGACGATATGGCCCATCTTCTGAAGTTGGGCTTCGATCTTCGCCGGCACCTGGGCTTGGGCCGCACTGGCCCCGATGATGGTGGCCAACGAGAGCACACCCAGCGCGCCCAGCAATAGTTGAACCGGCCCGGCTGGGCCCGTGCCCCTGATACCCAAGCGCCTCTCCCATTGTTTCAATTGGCAAAAGCCAAAGACCGATTCCTGCCGCCTCTCCCGGCCGGGAGTGCGGGCATGGAAAACCAGCATGCTGATGCTATGTCAGGTTGTACTTTCGATCCAGACACAAACCGCGCGCCGGTCTGCACGGGAAGGGGATGGGATTGTCTATTTGATCCCCTCCGCTCTGAGGTCTTTGGCGATACTGGGCTCGAGGGCAAGCGCTGCCTGCATGTCGGCGTGGGCGCCGTCAGCATCGCCCTTCTTCTGCTTTACCAGCCCGCGGCCGTAGAGAGAGCTGGCTAGCCGCGGCCTGGTTCCGAGTGCGGAATTGAAATCGGCCCGCGCCTTGTCGAGTTCGCCGAGCTTCAAATAAACGAAGCCACGGCTGTCATGAGCGTTGGCGGCTTCGGGATCGAGCTGGAGCGCCTTGTTGCAGTCCTTGAGTGCGTCGTTTAGGTGGCCGAGCGCGCTCTTCGCCCAGCATAGCGAGTTCCAATTCCGGGCGTTGTCGGGCTCCAGCTTGATGACCTCGTTGAAATCCGCCTCGGCGCGGGCAAAATCGTCCTTGCGCGCATAGGCAAGTCCTCTGTTCCGGAGCCCCAGGACGGAATTGGGATCTAGCAGCAGCGCTTCGTTGAAGTCGGCAATGGCCCGGTCGTAGTCGTGTTGATCGCCATAGACGCTGCCGCGATTGTTATAGGCATCGATGAAATTGGGATAGAGCTGGATCGCCATGGAGTAGTCGGACATTGCCTGCTTGTAGTTCCGCTCGATCTGATAGGCGTTGCCGCGATTGCTGTAAGCCACAGCGGCCTCGATGTTGGTGGCCGTTCCGGAGTTGATGATCGCGGTGCAGGCGGCGATCGCGTCATCCTGGGGCAGCGAATTGTCGATGTTGACGCAGCGCGTCGACAGATCGTTCTGATTCTGCCCTTGGGCCGCCGCCGGTGCACAGGCCAGACCCGCGGCCAGAGCGAGCGCCAATCCAGAGATGCGCAATTGCGTCCATCTGCCTGGCACCGTGGGCCTCCCGAAGCTGTGTTCCGGCGGCAATGTAGCAGGTTTTCCGGTGCCGGCTGCAGGATTTGAACCCGCGATCCACTGATAACAAAGCCCTTTCAGGGCAATTTCATTGGCGCCCGATGCCGACATGATTTTCGCCGGTATGCGTATAACACATTGAATTGACTTGGTGTTTCTTTGTTGGTGTGCCACTGACAACTGTCGATGCTCAATGGCCGTTAGGTCCGCGAAAATGCGGCCATGGCATCGCGTCCGGGATGCAGAACCAGAATGCCTTCATCGAAAGCTACAACGGCAGGCTTCGCGACGAGCTATTGAATGAGCCCGGGTTCACGGCTTTGTCCAGGCCACGGTCGTGCTGGCTGAATGGCAACCGACCACAACACCGTAAGGCCACCTACGAAGCTCGGCGGTCTGACACCGGCGGAGACGGCCGTCAGAACCCCATCAACCAAGGACCCCATACCCCAGGGCGTCTACTTTTGAACGCGATCAAATTGGGGACCACGTCATCAGCTATGCGAATGTACGCTCGCGCGAAGGAAGCACCTGGCCACGTGACCGTACCCGCTCGGGGTACATATATACGGTGCATGGCCGAGATATAGTTGCTCCATAGCCAGGCGGGTAGGTTGGGCCTTTGTCGCCGCCGAAGGGGCCTGCTCCACTTTCGATTTCACAGCTGCCGTTTCATGCGCTTCACCGGCATGGCATTCAGGCGCCACAACCGCGGCGGCCACAAGCCAACCCAAACCGATATAGATAAATTTCTTGCTGCTTCTCAAGGATGTCTTGCGAGGCATTTTTGTCTGTCTCCCGCGCTAAAAGGGTGAACAATTCCGAATACCGCCATGCAGGTGCAGACGAACCGCGCGCTGCGATCTTGCGGATGATTGTTCATGCAATCGATGGATGTTCCCTTTAGTGGCTCCATCGAAGGCGAGAGATTCCGTTAAGCATATTATAGCGATGCAATCGCGGCGCGCCGCCTTGGGGGCCGGTACTGATCCCCCCAAGTCGCGCGCACGATGGCTGAATGTTTTGGCATTGCCGGCTTATCGCCGAGGACGTGAGAGGCGACTGCCACATAGGCGGCGAGATTCGAAGCACCCGCCGCCGTTCGCGGTCACACCGAGACGTGGACGTCAAGTTTCTCGCGGTCTGGCGGACCGTTACAGCCACCTTGTCCACGGAGAATGCGTTGCCTAACGCCAGTTTGAATGCGCCGGCCGCGAACGTCCTGCAGCCTCAGTGTGGCCCGCTCGTCGGTCCCTTGGGCGCACGCCGGTGCTCGGTTCGCGAATTTCTGATCACGTATCGCTTCGCGCTCAAATATTCGGTCGAAACATGATCGCCCTGTTCAAGCTTGGTTATTTCATCTCCGGGCTGCGCCGGAATATGACCGAAAACGTACCAGCTCCCGCGCGGTAACTCGCGTTGGTAAATGACGTTGCCGCGCCTGTGGACATAGCAGGTGAAGGTTTTCATGTCTCCTGACAGGGAATGCCAGGTGGCACGAATGCAGAGTTGGCCGTTGTTGCTTACGGACCAGGAGCCTTCGGCATAGGTCGTTTCGGCGCCGCCATTGACCCATGCCTCGAATTCTCTGGTCCGGCCGGAAATAGCCGGCGCCATCCTTCCAGTTCCATGTCCGGCCCGAAAAGATCGCACCAAGCTCGGATATGGTGAGGACGCGGCCCGACGTCGCGGCGGTCGCATCCTGCACCTGTGGTTTTCCGGAGGTCGCTGGTGCAGCCGCCATCAAACACATCGCGCCGAGCGCCACACCAGCCGCTGCAATTCTACTCACAGACGTCATGACGGAGATCCTTTGTTCTCAGGGCACGCCCCGCAACGGATAGATGGTCCCGTTCGTCGGAACAACGCGCCAGTCGGGGAGCCCCAGATCATGCGGCCATGGCCACACTTCCCTATCGTTGAAGTAGACGACTTCCATGAGGTGCGGGTACTGCGGATGCTTCGCCGTCACATCCTCAACCCACTTCGCCAGATAGTCCGTGCCGCCGTCATAGCCAAGCTCGGCGACCCAGATCGGTTTGCCGTATCCGGCCGTCAACTCGTAGCCCGGCTTTACCGAATCGACAAACGTGCGCGGCTTTCCGAACTGAAGGACGTCGAACTTCTCGAATCCGAAAACCGTCAAGCCGACGACGTCCACATATTGGCTACCGGGATAGTAGGGGGCGAGATTTGCCATTCCCCGTGGCGACCACATAACATGTGCCTTTGGCAACATCTCGCGAACGATGCCGACTATGCGCTTGAAGGCGGCGATGTAATCGTCCGGTTTCCAGCTCGACCAAGTGAAGCGGCCGTCGGGAACTTCCATTTCCTGCGCCCAGCGGATCGTCACCGGGCACTCGAAGTTCGCGACCACTCTTAGGATTGCGCGCAAATTCTCGTCACGCTGGCCCGAAAGGATAAGATTGCGCAACTCGGTGCGGCTGACATTCCATTCCTTCGCCCACGACCACGGTTCGATCGTGATCAGAATGTTCCTTCCACGCGCAAACGCATAGGCGTCCGCCTCCGGCAAGCTGCTGAGGTCGACGTCTTCCCACGGGAGGAAGAGATGCTCCGTCGCGACCCCTTTCTCGTCCTTGAAATCGCCCCAGGGATCATAGACCCCGAGCTTCGGTCCATCCGGATGGATGACCGGCCGCTTATCTTTCCGCAAATCCCGGCCGGCGAGCGACGTCTGGGCGAACGCAGACTGTGGTCGGAGTGCCGGTACGATGCAGGCCGTAGAGAGCGTGCTGCCAAGTATCGTACGGCGGGAAAGACCGTAGGGGGGCTTACGCATGGCGATCGTCCGTCTGGGTCGCGCAGAAATCCATAAAGCCTATTCCCGTGGCCATTCCCAAGTTCGTTGTTCTCGATCATCGAACCGCAGAGTCCAAGCTCCGGTCGCGATCACGGCCTAATACTAATGATCGCCCTACGCCGCGATATGGGTATGTTCCACAATGTCCGTGACAAAGACGTTCGGCTTATAGCTATCGGTCGGATAGCGTCGATACCCGTTTGCCCGACCGCCGCGGCCGCGAACCCGCGCCGCCCTGCTTCCGCAAGTGCGGTCCTGAATGTCAACCGTCCTGTCGCAAGGCTATCACTCACAACTTCGTTGAGCGGCGGCTCATCATTTTCGCACTACTTGTCGTTTGGCGTTCGCTCCCGTTTTGTGCCCATCTTCTTGCTCGCGGCGGGAAAGCCGTGCCACTTCGGGCGAAAGCGGATGGCGACAGAGAACGTATTGCCGGCCCCGGTCGGCGAATAAAGCGTTTCGGTCAGCGTGAACGCCGTGATGCCGACATTCACGGCAGCAAGCCCCTTCAATCCGTTCGCAAGGGTCGCGCCAGTGATGAGTGCCACAATGGCCACAACAGAGAGCATGCTGGCGATGCCTGACCAGTTTATGGATACGACTGGGCAATGATTTTCACGCGCGTGAAGAATGAGCACGACCAGAACGAGGATCCCGTAGAGCGCAGCTGTGATGAGATTGAAGATGTAAAAGCCGCCGGAGGTCCCTGCATCCTTCACAAACCAGGCAGCGCCCGCTGACAAGACCGCGACAAGAACATATGGAGCGACGACATCGAATGGGATCGGCTGGGTATGCTTCACGCCCTTGGGCGTGATCCGGAAGTTCACGTACGAACTTGTTGCGAGGTCCCAGAGCGCAGTCAGGCTGCCAAGAAGAGACCACGGCCAACGCAGGAAAAGAAACGCCACTCCTTCCCAACTCAGTATCTTGGCATTTGGTGGCCGGAATAGGCCGGTTGACCGCCACCAATATGCGAGGCCGAGCATCGTCAGAGACAGCGGCAAAATATGGATCAAAAAGGCTATATAGGTCACGCTAACGAAACGCTCCCCGGTGACGAGCGCGATAATCGGGATCGCAATCATGAGGGCCATCATCGACGAAAATGTTGGATACCAGAACTCTGAAAAAAGGAACTGAAAGCGCAGCCGTGTCGGCAGCTTGCCAAGGTATGCCGGCATATATCGAAGCAGGATCGTAACCAGGCTTCGGGACCACTGGAATTCCTGGACGATTAGATCGGTAAAGGTTTCCGGACCCGCGCCATGCGCAATCGCATCGACAGCATGAACACCCTTCCAGCCGCGCGCATTCATCATCAGCGTCGTCGAATGATCTTCCGCGAGCTCGGGGCCCAGGCCGCCAATCGATCGCAGTGCGGCGGTGCGCACCGTGTAGTGTGAGCCAATGCAAAGTGGGGCCAGGCCGGAATTGTATCCGACCTGCAGCGCGCCATGCAGGCTGGCCTCCAGGTAAAGCCGACCCCGCGCGGACCAGCTTTCGTCGGCATTGGAGTCGCATATACTAGGCGCCGAGACGTAGCCGACCTTTGGGTCGGCAAATGGTGCCAGCGCATGGCGCAGATAATCGGGCGAGGGAACATGATCGGCGTCGAACTGCGAAACAAAATCGTAGCGGTCATATCCGTACTTATCGTAAAAATATGCGAGAGTTCCTTCCTTGCATCGGGTGCGCCGCGGCCATTCTTTCCGATGGTAGGATGGGATGCCTTTCCGACTTGAAATTTGAACCCCATGCGCCGTGCACCATGCAAGCGTATCGCCATCTGGGTCTTCATCGGCGAGCCAGGTGTCGTGCGCGCAATCGCATTGCGCGAGTGCGCCCTCGAGTGTCTTCCTTACGATGTAGAACGGTTCAGAAGCTGTCTTCGTCACGACTATTGCGACACGATGTGCGGCAAATGGTTTGGCATGACGGCTCGGAATCTTCGCGCTACTGAAGATGAATATGAAGTATGCGGGAATAAGCGTGACCCACAACAGGACACCAGTCACGACCGCGTAACGCATCGGCGAATAGACGTGCTGCGGGTCGAACCACCAGATCCAGAAATAGAGCAGCGTCGCGATCCAGATGACGATGCCGGTGAGATTGAAAAGCTTCCGTTTCCCGGTGAACACCGGCTCGAGTGTCCCGGGCTCCGCCATGTGGTCGGTCCGGGACGCCGCTGCGGTTGGAACGAGCGTGCCGCATGTCGGCGTGCCCGGCGTTTTACAATCGGTAACGGAGTGTAACTCGCACATCGGAGTTCCGGGCTTCAATTGAGCATTTTCCGGAAATGATCGATGATCATACGGACCTGTGCTGGCTCTTGCATGCATCGCGCCATGAATGTTGGTCAGGAGGTTCTTTTGTCGGCATCGTTTCATAGTCTACCGGTGACGCAGGTGGGACAAGATTGAAAATGCCGAGCGCGGCCAGATTGACCAGTCGCGTCATGTCGCCATGGGATGTGCCGATGTTCCGCTCAATCCCGAGACGCTGATGCGTCCGCGTCGGCTACTATGGTCGTCACACAAATTGGTGACAGGGTGCGTATTCTTCAAGGCACGATTTCAGGGATGAAGGACAAAGTACAAAGGTCCTATTACATGGCAACCGAGCTCACCCGAACCTCACCGCGCGCCATCCCAATTGTGAGGTCGACTGAGCGATATTCCGTCAGAGCAGGCCGTTCGTTACAGGCGAGGCAACTGGATGCAGCAGGCGTCTTGGTTGCTCCTTTGGTAAACCTTGCCGCTTGCTGGTTGGGCTCTGAGTGCCGGTCATACGTACCAAATTCGTATTATGGGGCCCGACTGCTGAGTTGATCGATGTCAAGGGCACGGCGGGCTGCTCTAGCCTAATACGACAATCAAATTGAGCTGCTTCGCTCGCGTCTCTCCGGGCGCAAGCGCCGGTGCGTGTCGTTTGGATGGCAAAGCAGCTCAAGGGGCGTGGATTGCAACCTCGCGTCGAGAACATTGTTCCTTGGTGCCAACAGACGGGTCAGGCCAATGCGAATCTTTTCTGCACTTTCGATCATGCTTTTCGCTTCCGTGGCGTTCATAGGCTCTGCACAGGCTCAGTCAACGGGAGGGCAGGCAAGTCAATCCTTGATGCCCGCCACGACGGAGGGCGAAGCCGGGGCTGCATCGGCGTATGCCTGGGGCGGCATATGGTTCAGCAACCACTACTTTGGCGGCTATATGGGCGCGATGAAGGCTCTGAACGAAACAGATGATCTGTGGTCGGACGGCTGGGTCCTGCGTGCCGACGCATCGGGGGGAAGTTACAGGTACGAATTCGACCGGATTCGTAGATGTCCGTGTCGGCACGCTCGATTCGGATGTCATGCTGGGCTACCGGGAAAAAGTCGCTAAGGGAACATTCAGCATCTATGCCGGACCATCCTATGCATTCCACCAAAATCCGGACCCCGCCGCAGGCATCCGCGGCACGGAGTGGGGAGGAAAAGTCCTCGCCGAATATTCGGCCCAGCTGGATATGGACCTCGATGGCAATATGCAGGGTAGTTACTCGACGGCATTCGACACGTATTCAGTCGCCGGGAGGCTGCTGTATCGCGTCTCCGATACCGCCTTGATTGGCCCGCAGGTCACGCTGTTCGGAGACAATGCGCCCTATCAGGAAAGCACGTTCGGGCCCTTCCTGAAAATCAATACGGCGTTCGGAGAGATTGGCTTCTCGGCGGGCTACAGACATGTCTATACGTCCGGAAATTCGGATGGGTATTTTGCGTCTGCCTATTTGGGGCTACCGATCGAATAGGGTGGGCGCAAATTTGATGGCGGCACTGGTATGGCGGATGCTTGCGTGTGATCTGGGAGTGCATGCCTACAATATGTCAGACTTGCGCTTCAAACGACGGATTGCCGGTGGCATGGATATGCGCTCAGGGCCGTATTCTAACGGCTGCCTGTGGCGGCCTCGGAAATGGACGTCCGCCCGATGCTGAAATAGTCAAACCCCGCGGCGGCCATTTGCTCGGGCAGGTAAATATTTCTCAGATCCACCATCAGCGCACGCTTCAGCAGCCTTTTCATCTTCCCTAGGTCGATCGCCCGGAACTCATTCCATTCGGTTAAAATGACCACGCCGTCGGCACCGGTGAGAGCGTCATCGAGATGCGCACAGACGTCAAGGTCGAGGAGTTTGCGCGCTTCGCGTGCGCTTTGCGGATCGTAGGCCTGGATGCGCGCACCGCGGGCCTGAAGATAGGGGACAATCACGAGGCTCGCTGCGTCGCGCATGTCATCGGTGTTGGGCTTAAATGTCAGGCCGAGCACCGCGACGGTCTTGCCTTCCACGCCGCCGAACGCCGCTTCGATCCGTTTCGCCATTACGGTCTTGCGGGCCGCATTGACGTTTATGACCGTTTCAACGATGCGGGTCGGGGCGCCGACGTCCTGGGCTGTCTTGATCAGTGCCAGCGTGTCCTTCGGAAAGCACGAGCCGCCGAACCCGGGTCCGGCATGCAGGAATTTTTGGCCGATGCGGCGGTCCAGGCCGATACCCCGTGCAACATCCTGCACGTCGCCACCAACCTTCTCACAGATATCTGCCATCTCGTTGATGAAGGTTATCTTGGTCGCAAGGAAAGCATTGGCAGCGTACTTGATCAGCTCGGACGTCTCTCGCGTGGTGAAGACCACCGGCGTTTCGTTGAGGTAGAGCGGCCGATAGATCTCGCGCACCACGTCGCGTGCCCGCTCGGTGTCGCAGCCCACCACTACGCGGTCAGGTCGCCGAAAATCTTCGATGGCCGCACCTTCGCGAAGAAACTCCGGATTGGACGCCACGTCGAATTCTTCATCTGAGCGGATCGCCCGCATGATTTCTTCCACCTTCCGGCTTGTGCCGACAGGCACGGTCGATTTGGTGATGATCACCGTATAGCCGTTCAACGCATGGGCGACATCGGCCGCAGCATCGAAGACATAAGTGAGATCGGCGTGCCCGTCGCCGCGCCGGCTGGGCGTGCCGACGGCGATGAACACGGCATTGGCATCTTTAACGGCCGCGGTCAGATCGGTCGTGAAGGCCAGTCGCCCGGACTTTGTATTGGCCTCAACGACCGTATCCAGACCGGGCTCGAAGATCGGCATCACGCCGCTCGCAAGCATCGCGATCTTGGTTTCGTCGTTGTCGACACAGATAACGCTATGGCCGAATTCCGACAGGCAAGCGCCGGATACCAGGCCAACATAGCCGGTGCCGATCATCGCGATTTTCATGAATATCTCCTAACGGTGCCATGGCTAGCGACGGCCGACTTGCGCGGCGGCTCGTGTCGAGCGGCGGCCGGCCGTACATGCGCATCCGGTTTCCGCGCCCGCGTTGTTTGCGACTGTCTCAAGACCGTCGTCACATTGAAGCGAATGCGCTGCTGCCCGTGTTGCAGTGCCCACCGCTCTCCACGGTCCGCGTAGGCGAAAGTTCGCGGACAACCGAGAACGTCAGATCATAGAAGGCGTAATGGGTTCCGTACCATCCGCAATATGGGGGACGCGGACTGGGTCCGGTCGCGATCTTCCATTTCGTCATGCCGATCGTGCGGCGGGATGCAGCGGCAAGCCGGCGACCCGCAAGGACAATCCCATTATCTATCTACGCGGCAGTCACACCATATTTGCAGTCGAAAAAGAAATAGAGGCGGCCGTAGGTACGATCACCCATTGCGGGCTTCGTGTTGGCAAGGTGACTATCTGCGTCGAGACAATTCACAGAACCGATGACAGCGCCACGGTCATTCTTCCGTGCCACGGCCCGGTCATCGTACTGTGAAAGAGCGGCTGGACAGCGCCAATCCACACACTGCACGTGAAGGAGTAACTCGCTATGAAACGCTCCTCCGCAAGTCGGCGGCATGAAGCGCCCTTTCTTCGCTTGGACATGCTTAGGTTTGCGACGCCGCGTCCACTGCGGGAGGCGGTCACGCATCACAGGTTAAGTCATCTTTCGCGATATGCGGGAAATACTTGAAAGAATTGGCGAGTGTTCCTCGAACGATCGAGGCACCGCGTCAATCGCGGCAAGGGAAGGCTTGAGACGTTATGAGAGCGCGGCGCGGTATATCCAAACGCAGGATCTTGATTACCGGCGGAGCGGGGTTCATCGGCTCGCATCTTTGCGAACGCATGGTGCGCGAGGGCCACGATGTGATCTGTATCGATAACTACTTCACCGGCGCCAAAAGCAATGTCGCTCATCTACTGGGCTACGCGAATTTCGAAATCCTGCGCTTCGACGTGCGTGAGCCTCTTCGGTTGGAAGTCGACGAGATCTACAATCTCGCCTGCCCGGCGTCGCCCGCCCACTATCAGTCGGAACCCGTTCGCACCGTCGAGACAAGCGTGATGGGCGCCGTAAACCTCCTGCGCTTGGCGCGGGAAACGGGTGCTGTCTTTCTGCAAGCCTCGACCAGCGAAATATATGGAGACGCACAAGTTCAGCCGCAAAGCGAAGCCTATTACGGTCACGTCAATCCAATTGGTCCGCGCTCCTGCTATGATGAAGGCAAGCGCTGCGCCGAGACCGTCTGCTTCGACTACCGTCGGCAGTACAACGTTCGTGTAAAGGTCGTCAGAATCTTCAATACCTACGGCCCGCGTCTGGCGCCCGCCGACGGACGGGTCGCGTCGAATTTCATTCTGCAGGCACTGCGCAATGAGCCCATCACAATTTACGGCGACGGATCGCAGACACGCTCGCTTTGCTACGTGGAAGACATGGTTGGCGGTCTCGCCGCCATGATGGATTCGCCTGATGATGTGACCGGCCCCATTAATCTCGGCAATCCCGACGAGCATACGGTGCGGGAGCTCGCGGATCTGATCATCTCGATGACTGGTTCAAAATCGAAGATCGAATTCAGTCCTTTGCCAAAGGACGACCCTCAGAAGCGGCGACCCGACATATCGCTTGCGATCGAGAAGCTGAACTGGCGCCCCACCGTCGATCTCAAGATCGGCCTGGCGCGTACGATCGGCTATTTTCGGCGCCAGTTCTCGCTCGAAATGCCTGCCTGAAGGAGCGGATATGAGAGTGCTTGTCACTGGCGGGGCGGGCTTCATTGGCTCCCATCTTGTCGACGGACTGCTCGGCGAGGGCCATGAGGTCCGGGTTCTCGATTGTCTGGTGCCGCAGGTTCATGGAGCTTCGCGGCACGTACCCGGCTATCTGGATCGCAACGCCGAGCTTGTGATCGGCGACGTTCGCGATCGCGAGGCGGTCTCCAAGGCGCTGGACGGCGTGGAGGCGGTCTTCCACGATGCCGCGGCTGTTGGCGTGGGCCAATCGATGTATGAAATCGAGCGCTATGTCTCGGCGAACAGCGTGGGCGCCGCCATATTGCTGGAGGAGATCGTCAAGCGGCGCGCCGACATTCGCAAGATTGTGGTCGCGTCTTCGATGTCGCTCTATGGCGAAGGCGCATGCCGCGATGAGAGCGGAAAGACCATCGCGCCGAAGCCGCGGCCGCTGGCGCAATTGGAAAGGCGGGCATGGGAGGTGGAGGATGCGCAGGGCCGGGCGGTCACCCCCATCCCGACCCCGGAAAGCAAGCCCATCGATCCGACGTCGGTTTACGCCATCACGAAGCTCGATCACGAATACCTGTTTCTCGTGACCGGGGCGGCCTATGGCATTCCGGCCGTCGCGCTTCGCTATTTCAACACCTATGGGCCGCGCCAGGCACTTTCCAATCCCTATACTGGGCTGATGGCCATCGTCTGTTCTCGGCTGATGAACCACAACCGGCCGTTCGTCTTCGAAGATGGCCTGCAGCGGCGAGACTTCATTCATGTCTCGGATGTCGTTCGCGCCAACATTCTTGCCCTGAAGAATGATGCGGCGAATGGAAAGACCTACAATGTCGGCACCGGTCACGCCGCGACCGTCCTTGAGGTCATCAAGCTGATTTCAGACCGGTTGGGTGCGAGCGAGGCCCCCGAAGTCGCCAATCGCTATCGTGCAGGTGACATCCGCCATTGCTTTGCCGACATTTCGCGCATTGAGGCCGAACTCGGTTTTGCGCCGCAAATGACCCTGGAAGAAGGTATCGATGATCTGATGCCGTGGATCCAATCGCAGCAGAGCACGGACAGCGTGCGCGCGGCCATCGAGGACCTTAGAGAGCACGTCCTCATCCATTGATGGCAAATGCCATTGCGGCCAGAAGTTCGGTGGACCGGGGGGATGATGCAGAACGTCTTGTCCCAAATCTCCTCCGTCGGGAAGTGATTCGGGGTTCCCCTGCGTGGGTGCACGCGCGGCCGAGCGCCGCGACCCAGGCCGGCGTCGCACGTCCGACGGGCCGCGTCGCACGAATGTGAACGAACGTTCCGATATCGGGCCCTAAGCCCTTGAAAAG
The DNA here is from genome assembly GCA_963775165.1 of uncultured Pseudomonadota bacterium. Classification (GTDB taxonomy): domain Bacteria; phylum Pseudomonadota; class Alphaproteobacteria; order Micropepsales; family Micropepsaceae; genus Rhizomicrobium. The sequence goes on from CAVZHX010000001.1 coordinate 347,069, forward strand.
GTGGTGCCGGCTGCAGGATTCGAACCCGCGACCTACTGATTACAAATCAGTTGCTCTACCAACTGAGCTAAGCCGGCCCGCGCGCCGGAAATACGCCGCCCGGGGCCAGCGCGCAACCGCCGCGGAGGGGCCCTGCGCGGTCACCCGGGCCGGGCGGCGCCGGCCGCCGGCTTCTCCATCGTCAACGTCGGCGGCGAGATCGCGCCGCCCGAGATGATCATGGTCATGGCCTGGTCCATCGTCATGTCGGTCGGCACCAGACTCTTCACCGGCACGATCTCGAGGTAGCCCGATGTCGGGTTGGGCGTGGTCGGCACATAGACCGCGGCAAGGGCTTCGCCGGTCCGGGCATCCTTCATTTGCTTCATGACGAGGCCTACGGCCCGCATTCCGGCATGGGGAAACTCGATCAATACCACGCGCGCACTGCCGCCCTCCGGCTTCTGCTGCAGGACGGTCACAAGTTTCTTGGTCGCCGAATAGATCGTCTGCACGAAGGGAATGCGCTCGATCAGGCGCTCGAAATAGGCGATCACGCGCACGCCGATCACCCAGGAGGCGATCGCCCCGATCGAATAGAGCGCGAGCAGGGCAATGACGACGGCGATGGTCGCGCGCACCCATTCGGCCGTCAGCCACGGCGTTAGTGCCGGGAAGTTCATCTCCAGGAACTCGGCCATCCCGACGGCCAGCGGACGGCCCGCCTGCGACAGCACCGTGAGGAAGAAGTCGAACACCACCCAGACCACGACGAGCGGCGTGATGGCGAGCAGCCCCGCCAGCAGGTTCTTCTGGAAATTGGCATGCAGCATGTGCCGTTGCGGCGCGTCCCGCGTCATCGTGCTCTCCCGGCCGTCCCGGCCCGCGGTTGGACAGATTCGCACAAGCCGATAGTCTGACGGCTTTACGGACATCCTTCAAGCGGCCAATCATGACACGCATCCTTATTACCAGCGCCTTGCCCTACATCAACGGCGTCAAGCATCTGGGCAATCTGGTCGGCTCCATGCTCCCGGCCGACGTCTATGCCCGTTTCCAGCGTGCCCGCGGGCGCGACACGCTCTATATCTGTGCCACCGACGAGCACGGCACCCCGGCCGAGCTCGCCGCCCACGATGCCGGCCAGGACGTGGCGGCCTATTGCGCCGAGCAGCACGAGATCCAGAAGAAGCTGGGCGAGGGCTTCGGCTTCTCCTGGGATTATTTCGGCCGTTCCTCCAGCCCCCAGAATCGGCGAGCTGACCCAGGAGCTCGCCCGCGCCCTGTGGAAGGCCGGCCATCTCGACGTGCGCACCACCCGCCAGGTCTATTCCAATGCCGAAAACCGCTTCCTGCCCGACCGCTACGTCATCGGCACCTGTCCGCTATTGCGGCTACGACAAGGCCCGCGGCGACCAGTGCGAGAACTGCACGCGCGTGCTCGATCCCGACCGATCTGAAGGATCCGCGCTCGGCGCTTTCGGATTCGACCGACATCGAGATTCGCGACAGCGCCCATCTGTTCCTGAAGCAGTCCGAATTCGTGCCCCAGCTCCGCCAATGGATCGACGGCCACGCGCACGACTGGTCGCCGCTCGTGCTCTCCATCGCCCGCAAATGGTTGGACGAGGGCCTGCAAGACCGCGGCATCACACGCGATCTCGAATGGGGCGTGCCGGTGCCCGACGATATCGCGGACGGCAAGCTCAAGGGCAAGGTGTTCTACGTCTGGTTCGACGCGCCGATCGAATATATCGGCGCCACGCGCGAATGGGCCGACGCCAAGGGCGAGCCGGATGCCTGGAAACAATGGTGGTACGGCGAGGCCGCCAAACAGCTCCGCTATGTCGAGTTCATGGGCAAGGACAACGTGCCGTTCCACACGGTCGGCTTTCCCGTGACGCTGATGGGAGCGGGGCCGGAATGGAAGCTGGTGGACCGGATCAAGGGCTTCAACTGGCTGAACTATTATGGCGGCAAGTTCTCGACCAGCGGCAAGCGCGGAGTGTTCATGGACACCGCGCTCGAAATCCTGCCGGCCGACACCTGGCGCTACTATCTGATGGCCAATGCGCCGGAGAGCGCGGACACCAATTTCACCTGGGAACACTTCGCCTCGGTCGTAAACAAGGACCTCGCCGACGTACTGGGCAATTTCGTCAACCGCGTCACCAAATTCTGCGTGGCCCGTTTCGACGGCCGCGTGCCGGGTGAGGGCACCTTTGGCGAGGAGGAAATCTTCCTCGCCCGCGAGCTCGATGAGCGCGTCGCCGAGTACACGGATCTCTTGGAGGCAATGGAGTTCCGAAAGGCCTTTTCCGAGCTGCGCGCGATCTGGGTCGCGGGCAATGAATATCTCACGCGCGCCGCGCCATGGACTTACATCAAGAGCGACCGCGCCAAAGCCGCGGTGGGCGTGCGCATGGGCCTCAACCTGGTCCATCTCTTCGGCCATCTTACGGCGCCCGTGATCCCGACGGCCGCGCGTGTGATGCACGAGGCCGTCATGCCGGCGCCGCCGATCATTCCGTGGCCGCAGGAGAAGATGGCCGATTTCCTCGATCAGCTCGAAGCCGGCATGGCGATTTCAGTGCCCCATCTGTTGTTCGCGAAGATCAGCGACGAACAGATCGCCGAATGGACGGCTCGCTTCGGCGGCGAAGAAAGCGCCTAGTCCGCGAGCAGCGTCCAGCCTTCGGGCCCGAGCGCCTCGAGCGGACGGAAGCGCGACTTGTAATCCATCTTGTCGCTGCCGCGCACCCAATAGCCCAGATAGACATAAGGAAGCCCGCGCGCCCGGGCCGCGGCGATGTGATCGAGGATCATCTGCGTGCCGAGGCTGCGGCCCTCTTCGCCGGGATGGAAGAAGCTGTAGACCATCGACAGCCCGTCACCCAGCACGTCGGTGAGTGCGCAGGCCATCAGCGCGCCTGGCGTGCCGTCGTTGCCGATCAGGCGGTATTCGACGATGTGGGTGTCGACCGGCGTCTCCTCGACCATGGCGACATAGTCGAACAGGCCCATGTCCGACATGCCGCCGCCGGCATGGCGCGCATCGAGATAGGTGCGCAGCAGCGCGAACTGCTCGCGCGCTGGCCTGTGGCGGCGCCTCGTGGCGCAACAGATCGCTGTTGCGCTTGAGGATGCGTTTCTGGCCGCGCGATACGGCGAAATTCTCCACCCGGATGCGCACCGAGACGCAGGCATTGCAGCCCTCGCAGGCCGGGCGGTAGGCGATCATCTGGCTGCGGCGGAAGCCCGAATGGGTTAGCGCCTCGTTGAGCGGCTGGGCCAGCGTCCCCGCCAGCCGCGCGAACACCTTGCGCTCGACCCGGCCCGGCAGATAGGGGCAGGGCCCGCCGGGCGTCAGAAAGAATTGGGGTAGGCGGCTGCTGCGCTGGTCGTTCAAGGTAAGCGGTCCATGGCCGGTGTCGTGCGGGCACAGTATGGCAAGACCGGCCGGATCAATTCCATAGTCGTTTGTGCATGCCGGCCGCGCCGCGCAGGCCTTATTGCGGCCTGGGGTTGGGCGGAACCGGCGGCGCCTCGCGCAACAGCGTGATCGAAATGCGGCGGTTGGCCGGAGCATCGGGATCTTCCGGCAGCAGCGGTTCCGATCCTGCCTTGCCGGCGACCTCGTAAATCTGGTCGTTGCCGACGCCGGCGCTGGCCAGGATGGCGCGGGCCGCATTGGCGCGCGACGCCGACAGCTCCCAGTTGGTCATGCCCTTGCGGGCCTTCGAAGGCCTGGCTGTCGGTGTGGCCGCTGATGGTGATGCGGTTGGGCAGCCGGTCGATGATCTTGGCGATGGCCTCCAGCATCTTCCTTGGTGTAGGGCATCGGTTCGGCACCGCCGGGCTGGAACATGGGCCGTCCGTCCTGGTCGACCAGCTGGATGCGCAGGCCCTGCGGTGTCTGGTCGACGATGACCTGGCGCGACAGCTTGGCGATGTCGGGCATGTCCTGCATCGCCTGATGGATCGCTTCGGCGGCGGTCTCGAATTCCTCATTCATGGCCGACGGCATCGCGCGTTCGAGATGATCGTCGCTTTGCACCTGCGAGGCCGGAGCCGTCCCCTTGGCGTCGGTCGAGCCGCCCTTCTCCTTGACCTCGTCCTGCGAATGGCTCGGACGAGCGCGAGGCCGGGATTTGCTTGTTGATCACCGACATGCTGCCGCCGGCCTTGGCGCCGGCGGGGCCGAGCACGATGCCGCCCAACACGCCGCCCGAGCCGCTGGACGTCTGCGAAATGCTTTGCGCGGCGAAATAGTCGGCGATACCGCGCTTCTGCTCCGGCGTCGTCGTGTTGATCAGCCACATCAGCAGGAAGAAGGCCATCATCGCCGTGACGAAGTCGGCATAGGCCACTTTCCAGGCCCCGCCATGATGGCCGTCATGGCCGCCCTTCTTCACGCGCTTGATGATGATGGCGCCGTCGCTCGCCATGAGAACCCCGTACCATGCCCAATGGCGGGTTCCTTGGGCCGGGCTTTCCCCGGCGCGGGACCTCGCCTAACTTCGGCAGGGAGCATGCGCCCGGCCGTCTTAACCAACGGTTGACCGCCGGGGCAAAGGAGCTGCCGATGGTGGACAAAAGGGCATTTCGCCAGGCTTTGGGTAGTTTCCCGACCGGCGTGGCCGTGGTCACCGCCCAGCCCTCAGGCGAAGAGCCCATGGGCATGACGGTCAATTCCTTCACCTCGGTGTCGCTGGAGCCGCCCTTGGTGCTGTGGTGCGTGGACCGGAAATCGCGTCGCTTTTCCGCGTTTGCCGAGGCCAACGCCTTTGTCGTCTCGGTGCTGGGGACGGCTCATGAGGAGGTCTCGGCTCGCCTCGCCAGGCCCGGCTCCCACCTGCTCGATGGTCTCGATCTTCTCGACACCGAGCTCGGGCCCCCGGCGCTGGCCGACTCGCTGGCGGTGTTCGAATGCTCGCGTTACGCCATCCATGACGGCGGCGACCATGCGATTCTGGTCGGCCGCGTGCTGCGCTTCGCCCGGCGCGAGGCGGGCGCGCCTCTGGTGTTCTTCAAGGGCCGTTACGGCGCCCTGTCGGGCGCCGTGGCCGACTGAAACTCCCGCCGGCCCAAGCCGACTGTGGTGCGCGCGCAACGCGAAGAGCGCGAACGCGCCCAGCCGAGCCACCGTCATAGAAGCTTCACGAGAAGGTCATCCATCCGTTAACGGGCCTTGTCATCGATGCCGCCGCAAGGGGGCCGCGGAGCCGCCGGGACCGGCCATAAGCGTCGGCAGGACTTCGCTTCGATGTCGGCGCCTCATACAACGGAGATATCGATATGAAGGGGAAGACAGTTCTCATGGCTGGCGCCGCCGCCATCCTGTTCGCGGCGTCCGCCGCCCCGGCTTCGGCCGCGGGTTGGTGGGAAGACACCAGCGTCAGTGGCCGCATGTATTACGACCTGACCAATCTCGACATGACGACGCACACATACGATGCGGTGGCCGGCCATTACGTGCCGTCCAATTCGTCGAACAATGGCTTCAGCTTCGACATCAAGCGCTTCTATGTCGGCATCGATCACAAGTTCAACGACATCTTCTCGGGCGACATCACGACCGACACGCAGTATCTGAGCTCGACCGGCAACAGCGAGATCTACATCAAGAAGGCGTACCTCCAGGCCAAACTGGATGACGCCTTCACGCTGCGCCTCGGTTCGGCCGACATGCCCTGGATACCCTTCGTCGAGGGCGTTTACGGCTATCGCTATGTCGAGAACACGTTGATCGACCGCACCCATTACGGCACCTCGGCCGATTGGGGCGTCTACGCGCTCGGAAAGCTTGCCGACGGCATGATCAATTATGAGGTCTCGGTCACCAACGGCGCCGGCTACAAGAAGCCGATCCGCACCAACGGCATGGACTTCGAGGGCCGCGTCGACTTCGACTATATGGGTTTCGTTCTGGCGGTTGGCGGCTACACCGGAAAGCTCGGCGTGCAGCACGGCACGCCGACCACGCACAACGCCACCCGTCTCGACCTCCTGGGGGCTTACGCCGCGAACGGCATCCGCGTCGGGTTGGAGTATTTCAAGGCCGACAACTGGCACAGCGTAACGTCGACCAGCTCGACCGACAGCGACGACGGCTTCTCGGGGTTCGCGTCTTATCAGTTCGATCCGATGTGGGGCGTGTTTGGCCGCTATGACTCGGTCGACAGCAAGACCACGCCGGTTGCCACGCCAGCGTCGGCGGTCACGGCCAGAGACAAGTATTACAATGTCGGCGTCACCTTCACGCCGTACAAGATGGTCGACTTCGCACTCGTCTATAAGCACGGCAAGGACGATTACGACATCGCGTACATGCCCTACAGCAACAGCGACGAAGTCGGGCTCTGGGCCCGCTTCCGCTGGTAACGGCAGCTCGGGCGGCCGCGGCTGCCCGGACTTCCCTTTCTAACGTCGGTCTGACGGATGCATTGGCGGGGTGGGCAACAGCCCATCCCGCCGTTTTTCTGCCTGGTGTGGCCTAGGAGGGGGCCCGGGCCGGCGGCCATGCCTTGGGCGCATGGCCGACCCGCGCGCTCGGAAAACCGGCCGAATCCGCCAGTTTTTGGAAAAATTTTCCCTGCGCGGCCGCTTCTTCACCTTGCGTAAATAATAACGCGGCTTATATTCACGCTGCTTAAGGACTACGACCGTGCAGGAACCTTTCGACCGCGACCTTGCAATTCTGCTCCACGACGTGGCGCGAATGCTACGCACGCGCGGCGACCGGGCGGCCAGATGCCACGGCATGACCCGGGCGCAGTGGATCATCCTGGCCCGCCTCGACCGCCAGCCGGGCATGTCGCAGAACGAGCTGGCGGCGATCTGCGAGGTCGAGCCGATCACCATCGGCCGGTTGGTGGATCGGCTGGAGGCGCGCGGCCTGGTGGAACGCTGCGCCGATCCCAACGACCGCCGCGTGCGCCGGCTCAAGCTGCTGCCGCCGGCTCGGCCGATCGTCGATGAGATTACGGCCTATCGCGGCGCGCTCAACGCGGAACTCAAAGAATTGTTCAGCCCCGGCGAAAGCGAGGCGCTGATCGAATCGCTTCTTCGCATCAAACAGAAATTGGTTGCCGACGGGACGAATTGTCCCAAGCTCAAGACGGCCGGAGAGTAACAACAGATGTCAGCCATGCAGACGGAATCGAGTTCCCCCTATACCGCGGCCGCCCAGCATCCGGGCAGGCGGAAAGACGGCCTGATCGCGCGCCTCAGGACCGATCGCGGGCTTCTGCGCCGCGTGTTGATGATCGGCGGCGTGGCCCTCGTGGCCGCAGTCTCCTTGGCGATGTGGCTGATCGGCGGCCGCTATGTCTCGACCGACGACGCCTATGTGCAATCGGCCAAGCTGATGGTCACGACCGACGTCTCCGGCCTCATCAAGGAGGTCGACGTCAAGGAAGGCCAGTACGTGAAGAAGGGGCAGATCCTGTTCCGGCTGGATCCAGAGCCGTTCGAGATTGCGCTCGCCGATGCCAATGCCTCGCTCCGTGAAGCGGCGCTGACGATCGACTCGATGAAGCAGGATTACCAGGGCATGCTGGCCAACAGCCGCGCCCAGCAGGCGCAGGTCGATCTCGCCCAGCGCAATTTCGACCGCTACGCCAAGCTGGTTAAGGCCAACGCGATCGCCGAGTCGACTTACGACACCGCGCGTTCGACGCTGCAAAGCGCGCGTGCCCAGCTGTCGGCGCTCAGGCACGACGCTGATACGCAACTTGCCAAGCTGGGCGGCAATCCTGACATCCCCACCGATCAGCATCCGCAATATTTGCAAGCGCTCGCCCATGTGCATGAGATGCAACGCCAGCTCGATCATTCGATTGTGCGCGCGCCCTTCGACGGTGTTGTGAGCGAGGTCGATTCGCTTCAGCCAGGCACGCTTTTGATCTCTGCACTGAGCGCGTTCGCGACCACCAGCGCCGTCGGCCTGGTGGCGACCCACGACACCTGGATCGAAGCGCATATGAAGGAAACCGATCTCACCCATGTGCATGTGGGCGCCCCCGTCACCTTCACCATCGACACCTATCCGGGCCGCACCTGGCACGGTCATGTCGAGGCGATCAGCGCCGGCACGGGCTCGGCTTTCGCGGTGCTGCCGTCCGAGAACGCGAGCGGCAACTGGGTCAAGGTCGTTCAGCGCATCCCGGTCAAGATCGCGGTCGATAAGAAAGCGGGCGATCCGGAATTGCGCGTGGGAATGAGCACCGTCGTCGATATCGATACCGGCGAGCGGCGCTGGTACCGCATGCTGCACGGCTGAACACACCGGAGTGTCCACTATGAGCAGCGCGCTCGGACCGACTGCCGGGACGGAGCAAAGCAGGTTTGAGCTGGCGATCGTGCTGATTTGCGCGATGGCGGGCACCCTGATGCAGGCGCTCGACATGACGATCGTCAATGTCTCGCTGCCTTACATGCAGGGCAGTCTGCAAGCCTCGCGCGACCAGATCACCTGGGTGCTCACCTCCTACATCGTCGCCAGCGCCATCATGACGGCGCCGGTGGGCTGGATCGCCGCCCGCTTCGGCCGCAAGAATTTCGCGCTTGTGAGCCTTGCCGGCTTCACGGCGGCCTCGGCGCTGTGCGGCATGGCGCAGAATCTCGACCAGATCGTCGTGTTCCGGCTGCTTCAGGGCGTGTTCGGCGCAGCGCTGGCGCCGCTGTCGCAGGCGATCATGCTCGACCTCTATCCGGCCGAGAAGCGCGGCCAGGTGATGGCGATCTGGGGCATGGGCGTGATGATCGGCCCGATCCTGGGGCCCACGCTCGGCGGCTATCTCACCGACTACTACAGTTGGCGCTGGGTGTTCTATGTCAACGTGCCGTTCGGCATCGCCTCCGTCACCGGCATCTGGATGTTCCTGCGCGACACTGTGCGCGACACGAAGCTGCGCTTCGACTGGACGGGCTTCATGGTGCTGGCGGTGGGGCTCGGCGCCTTGCAATTGATGCTCGACCGCGGCCAGGGCAAAGGCTGGTTCGATTCGAGCGAGATCATCGCCGAAGCTGGTGCTGGGCGGGCTCGGCTTCTATCTCTTCATCGTCCACATGTTCACGGCCGAAAAGCCGTTCGTGCCGAGGGCGATGTTCAAGGACCGCAATTTCGTCTCCGCTCTGATCCTGATGTTCTTGGTCGGCGTCGTCATTCTGGCCAGTTCGGCGCTGTTGCCGCCCTACCTGCAGAATCTCAGCGGCTACACCGTCACCGACACCGGCTTGCTGATGGCACCGCGCGGGATCGGCGTCATGTTGGCGATGATCCTGGTGGGCCGGCTGTCGAACCGGCTCGACCCGCGGATTCTGCTTGGCTTCGGCTCGACGCTGGTGCTGTGGTCGATGTGGGCGATGGCGCACTGGACGCCGTCGATCGACGGCTGGACGGTGGCGTGGGTGACGGGCGTGCAGGGGATCGGGCTCGGCTTCGTCTTCATTCCGGCCAATCTCGTCGCCTTCGCGACGCTGGGGGCGCAATTGCGCACCGACGCATCGGCCCTTCTCAACTTGGTTCGCAATATCGGCAGTGCAATCGGCGTCTCGGTGACGACAACGGTGCTTGCCGATGCGATGCAGACCGCGCACGCCAACATGGCCGCGCATGTCTCCACCTTCAATCGCGCGTTGGGTCTGAATGCGCCGAGCCTGTTCTGGAACCCGCAATTGCCGTTCGGCTTGCAGAACCTGAATGCCGTGATCAATCGGAACGCGGCCGTCATCGCCTATGCCGACGATTTTTTGTTCATGTTTTTCATCTGCCTGCCGGTTCTGGTCGTGATCATGATGATGCGCGCTCCGCGCCAGCTCGCCCATGCGCGCGAAGTCGAAGTGGTGGAATAGGGACGAACGGAGGGGATCGGTGTGATGGCAACGCGTGTCGCTTTTCTTGGTCTGGGCATCATGGGCTATCCGATGGCCGGTCATCTGGCCGCCAAGGGTTATGACGTCACCGTTTACAATCGTCATGGCGAAAAAGCTGCGCGCTGGATCGCCGAACACGAGGGCCATGCCGCCCCGACGCCCGCTGCGGCCGCTGAGGGCGCCGACTTCGTCATGGCCTGCGTCGGCCGCGACGCCGACGTCGAAGAGGTGACGCGCGGGCCCCATGGCGCCTTCGCCGCGATGACGCCGGGCTCGGTCTTCGTCGATCACACCACCGCGTCGGCGGGAATCGCCCGCTCGCTCGCCGCCGATGCGGAGAAGGCCGGCTTCGGCTTCGTCGATGCGCCGGTGTCGGGCGGCGAACAGGGCGCCAAGAACGGTCAGCTCACGATCATGTGCGGCGGCAGCGAGGCCGCTTACGCCAAGGCCGAGCCGGTGATCGGCGCCTATGCGCGCCAATGCCGCAGGCTGGGGCCCGCCGGGCGCAGGCCAGCTCACCAAGATGGTCAACCAGATCTGCATCGCCGGGCTGGTTCAGGGCCTGTCGGAGGGGTTGAGCTTCGCGCGCGCCGCCGGCCTCGATCCCGCAAGCGGTTATCGACGTGATCTCGAAAGGTGCCGCGCAATCCTGGCAGATGGACAACCGCCACAAGACCATGCTGGCGGGCGATTACGAGCATGGGTTCGCGGTCGAGTGGATGCGCAAGGATCTCGGCATCTGCCTGGACGAGGCGCGCGCCACTGGCGCCTCGCTGCCGGTCACGTCGCTGGTCGATCAATTTTACGCCGAAGTGAGACAATGGGTGGCGCGCGCTGGGATACGTCTAGCCTGTTCGCGCGCATGGAAATGTTGAGGGCTGGTCGGGCATGAGTGAACATCGAAACGGGTCTTATCATCACGGCGATCTGCGCAACGCCTTGCGCATGTCGGCACGCGAAATTCTGGAAGAGGAAGGGCTGGCAGCGCTGAGTTTGCGCGCGGTCGCCCGCCGCGTCGGCGTCAGCCACGCCGCGCCCTACCGCCATTTTCCCAACCACGAAGCGCTGCTCGCCGATCTCGCGCTCGATGGCTTCGCCGAACTGCGCGGGGACATCGTCACGGCCGGCGCCGCCGGGGGCGGCCAGCCCGACAAGATCGCCAGCATCGGCGCGCGCCTATATGCGGTTCGTCGCACGCCGGCCGGCGCTGGCGCGGTTGATGTTCGGCTCCCAGATGCCCAACCGCCGCGACTTTCCAGAGCTGGGCCAGGCCGCCGATGCCGTCGGCAACGAAATCGGCCAGGCGTTCGGACGACTCCGCACTCGGGCTCGCCGTGTGGGGCGCGGTGCATGGGCTTGCCATGCTGGTGCTTGAAGATGTGATCGATCTCGGCCAGCGACGCACAGGTCTGGAGGTCCTGCCGTCGCGAGCCGAGATCCTGCTGCGCAGCCTGCTGGCATTGCCGCCCGGGTAAAGCCTTCCCGCGCCGAACGTCACCCAACCGGCGCCGAAAGCTTGCTGCAGCCGGCCGCGAATTTTGCACCGCGGCAGTTCCGATCGCATTAGATCTGCGTGAAATCACTGTAGCGATACCGTGTGATTTCGTTCAGTCGATCTTTTGCGTCTGGAGCAGATTCTCCAGGAAGCCGTTCGCCAACGCGTGATAGAGCGACTCGCGCTGGATCAGCTGCGAAATGCCGAAGCCGATGAACGAGGCCAGCATCAGCGGGATCACCATCTCGTTGGCATTCGTCATCTCGCCCAGAATGACGGCGGAGGTGATCGGCGCCTGGGTCACGGCCGCGAAATAGGCCGCCATGCCGACAACGACGATGGCGCCGGCCGAGTGCAGGCCCATCAGCGTTGCCGATGATGCTGCCGAGGCCCGCGCCGACCGCCAGCGACGGCGCGAACAGCCCGCCCGGGATGCCTGAGAGCGTCGAGGCCACAGTGGCGACGAATTTGAGCGGCGCGAACTGCCAGACGAGGTAATGGCCTTCGACCGCGTGGCGCGCCGCCTCATAGCCGGTGCCGTAGGTGGCCCCGTTGCTGAGCAGCCCGCAGATCGCAACGATGAGCCCGCAGACGCCTGCGAAGACCGAGCGCGCGCTTCATCGGCTGCGGGCGCGATCGAATCTGCGGAAGCGGGCGGTGCCCCACACCACGATCTTTGCAAAGGCGCCGCCGCCGAGGCCGCCCGCGAGTCCCGCAAACGAGGACCGACACCCAGCCCCTGCCAGCTCTCGAGCACGGCCGAGGTGCGTGCCGAAATAGGTGTAATTGCCGAGCACGCCGAGCGAGGCGAGACCCGCCAGGATCACCGCGATCAGGACCAGACCGTTGGTGCGTTGTTCGAAGGCGCGGCTCATCTCCTCGATGGCAAAGACGACGCCGGCGAGCGGGGTATTGAAGGCCGCAGCCACCCCGGCCGCCGATCCGGCCAGGATCAGGCCCTTCTCGAGGCCGATGCCGCCGGCCCGCGCGGTGAACAGCATGATCGCCGCGCCGACCTGCACGGTCGGGCCTTCGCGGCCGATCGAGGCGCCGCAGGCCAGCCCGAACAGCGTCAAAAGAATCTTGCCGAAGGTGAGCCTCAGCGACAGCAGCCGCTCGCGCGTGGCCGGATCGCGGAACCGGCGGGCGGCGATGGCCTGGGGAATGCCGCTGCCTTCGGAGCCGGGGAAACACCGCGCGCGCGAGATAGACCGAGGCGAGGAACCCGACCGGCGTGATGATCAGCGCATACCAGGGGTGAATAAGAATGTGGTGGAACACCGATTCGGCATAGGTCGCGACGGTCGCGAACACGATAGCAGACGATGCCAACCGTCAGCGCGCCGCCCCAGAACACCACGCGCATGCGCCAGTGCCGGCTGGTGAAGCGCAGGAAGCGGTAATGGCGTATCGCGTTGAGTCGGCGACGGTTCACGGGCAGTTCGATCCGGGAGGTTCAGGGCGTGCGCAGACAGCCTTGCTGCGTCGCGCGCGAAATAGGTGAGGATGCCGCTTGCGCCGGCGCGTTTGAAAGCCATCAGACTTTCGAGAATGGAACGGTCGCGGTCGAGCCAGCCGTTCTCGATGGCGGCCATCTGCATCGGCGTACTCGCCCGACACCTGATAGGCGAAGGTCGGCACGCCGAATTCATGGGCGACCCGCCAGACCAGATCGAGATAGGGCATGCCGGGCTTGACCATCACCATGTCGGCGCCTTCGGCGAGATCGAGCGCCACTTCGCGCAAGCGCCTCGTCGCTGTTGGCGGGATCCATCTGATAGGTGCGCTTGTCGCCGATCAGCGCCTTGGACGAGCCGACGGCGTCGCGGAACGGGCCGTAGAAGGCGCTCGCGTATTTGGCCGCATAGGCCATGATCAGCGTGTCCTTGTGGCCGGCCTCCTCGAGCGCCGTCCGGATGGCGCCGACGCGGCCGTCCATCATGTCGGAGGGTGCGATGATGTCGCATCCGGCCTCGACCTGAACCAGCGCCTGGCGCACCAGGATCTCGACGGTCTCGTCATTGGCGACGTAGCCGTCGACGATCACGCCGTCATGGCCATGATCCGTATACGGATCGAGGGCGACGTCGCACAGAATGCCGATTCCGGGCGCCGCCTGTTTGATGGCGCGCACGGCGCGGCAGACCAGATTGTCCGGGTTCAGCGCCTCGCGGCCGTCGGGGGTCTTGAGTTTCGGATTCGTCTGCGGGAAGAGCGCCACTGCGGGAATGCCCAGGCCCTGGGCCTCGATCGCGGCCTCGGCGACAAGGTCGACCGACAGCCTTTCGACGCCGGGCATGGAGTCCACCGCGTCGCGCCGGGCCTGGCCGTCGATGACGAACAGCGGCCAGATCAGGTCCGACGGCGACAGCGACGACTCCGCCACGAGACGGCGGGTCCAATCGTGCCGCCTCAGGCGGCGCATCCGCAGCGCGGGAAAGGAGGAGTATGGAGGCATGCGTCCCGTTCTCGAGAGCGGCGCTAGGTCTACTCAATTGACGCAGTGCAATGCAAGCGGCCACGCTGCCGCGCTTGCCACGGCGGCCGAACGGGCCAATTCTGGGGCGGTCCATGACGCAGGAGGCGGCGATGGCGGGCATCTCGGCGGCGGTTTTCGGGGCTTTGCTATGGCTTTCGATGGGAGCGGCGGCATCGGCCGCTGCGGTTCCCAACTATGAGACGACGGCCATCACCCAGGCCGATCTGCAGCTTTATCTGTCGGTCATGCACGGCGCCGCGGATCGCCTCACCCACGCCAAGGGCGACGACGCCGCCGCGCTGGCCCTGATGCGCAAGACCCACGGCAATCTGGGCTCACCCCCCGGCAACGATCCGCGGGCCGCCCTGGCCTGGTACAAGACCCATCAGCACGATACGGAATTGCTGACACGCGCCTTGTCGCTGTCGAACATCGACGACGACATTGCCAAGCAGCGCGGTGTGGGCGCGCGTTACGACGGCATCAAGGGCGCGGTCGAGGATCTGATGCTGTGGGGCGGGCCGAACGGCGGGGCGAGCTGCGGCGGCAATTGCGGCGGCCCTGCGCCGACCGCCGCGCAGATCGACGAGGACAAGAGGATGCACGCCGCGCGCAATGCGGACTGGGCACTGATCAAGCCCCATCAGGGCGAGATCGCCGGTCTGATCAAGCAGGTGCGGCATTTGGGCGGTGCGATGTGACCCACGGCCGGGCTCGTGCCCGCCCGAGTGTGTACGAATGAAGTAAGGTTTCCGTCGGCCGGATCGGCGGCATCGAGGTCCCCAGTCACCCCATAGAGGCTTGCGCCACCGCGGTTTTCGCTCTCGGAAGGCGCATCACCCGGCATGTCGGCAGATTTACGCTGTCTTAAGACCCGACGCCTACACTGGTGCCCAACAAAAACAGGTGGGCCCCGTGTAAAAGACGGGGGAAAGATATGACGGCGTTGGCGAAACCACACGAAGCGGCCGCGCTTGGCAATGCGCAGGCCGTGAGCATCCAGTATCTCGAAGCTTTGACGCTGATCGAACGGCTGCACCGCCAGCTTCTCGACGTGATCAAGGATGAGCTCGACCGCAAAGACGAGCGCGAGATCAATTCCGTTCAGGCGCTGCTGTTGTTCAATGTCGGCGACCAGGAGCTGACGGCAGGCGAGCTGCGCACCCGCGGCCACTACCTCGGCTCCAACGTCTCCTACAATCTCAAGAAGCTGGTCGAGGGCGGCTATATCCACCACGAGCGCTCGGACGCCGACCGCCGTTCGGTTCTGGTCCGGTTGACGGCCAAGGGTGAGGTCGTCCGCGACATGCTGACTCATCTGTTCGACCGCCATCTGGCGTCGCTCGAGGCGGTCGGCAATATCGGCGTCACGGAGCTTGCCACGGTAAACGCCTCCCTGCGCCGGCTCGAACGCTTCTGGATCGACCAGGTGCGCTTCCGCCTGTAGCACCTATCTGACCGCGCGCACCCGACTCGTGGCACTACTGTTGCTGCAGTGGGCGCGGGAGGAGCCGGTGGCAGGTCGCAGCATCGCAGCGCATCTGCGGCATCACGTTCGTTTCTATTGCGCGGCTCTGCTCGGGCTCGGCGTCTATTTCTTTGCGCCCTTACCGCAGCACGGTTTGCGGATACTCGCGGCCGGCGACGTATTCTTCGTGGTCTATCTGCTGGCCATGGCGGCCATGGCAGCGCAGGTCGAAGCCGAGACGCTGCGTGCGCGTGCCGCCCGAGAGGATGAGGGGATTGCGATCGTCATCCTGATCGTCCTCGTCACCATCGCCTTTTGCTGCGTCGCCGTGATCGAGGTCCTCAACCAGAAACTGGCCCCTGCCGTCTTGCCGCTCGGCATGGCCCTCATTGCCGCGCCGCTCGGTTGGCTAACGCTGCACACGGTCGCCGCCTTTCACTATGCCAATCTCTTTTACGCGCCCGCCGCGCGCCGCGACCGGTCCGGCGCGGATGGCCCGCTGGTGTTTCCCGGCACCTCGCACCCCGGAGCCTGGGATTTTCTCTATTACGCCTTCGTCGTCGGGATGACTGCGCAGGTCTCCGATGTTCAGATCACCTCGACCAAGCTGCGCCGCGCCACGCTGGGTCACGCTGTGGTTTCCTTCGGCTTCAACACCGCGATCATCGCGATGGCCGTTAACGCTGTGGTGGTTATTGCCTCCTGAGGGCCGCGGCTTGCACCCGATCGGGGGCCGCCCCGGGACGCATGCGCCAGGTTCCGCGTCGGTCGCAACGCAGCTGTGACAAAATGCTTGGGCTTTCCCCCGGGCCGTGCGTTATCCTCGCCTGGCCGCGAGGCCGCCTGGAAGGGGCCCGAAGACCGGCGGCCAGGAGGCTTGAGGTTCATGGCGTTTCCTTACGGTTCGAAGTTCCGCAAGGCCGTGTCCGGCCTGAAGCATGAAGGCCGCTACCGGGTCTTCACCGATATCGTGCGCGCGCGCGGGCAATATCCCAACGCCGAATTCTACGCGCAGGGCGCGCGCCGGCCCGTGGTGGTGTGGTGCAGCAACGATTATCTCGGCATGGGCCAGCATCCCAAGGTGGTGGCGGCGATGCACGACGCCATCGACAAAACGGGCGCCGGCGCCGGCGGCACACGCAACATCTCCGGCAACACGCACTACCATGTCGAGCTCGAGACGGAGCTTGCCGACCTGCACGGCAAGGAAGCGGCGCTCCTTTTCACCTCCGGCTTCGTCTCCAACGACGCGACGCTGGCCACACTCGCGAAACTGCTGCCTGGGCTGATCGTGTTCTCGGATGCGATGAACCACGCATCGATGATCGAAGGCATCCGTCACGGGGCGATGGAAAAGCGCATCTTCGCACACAACGACATGGCGGATCTCGACCGGCATCTGGCCGCCGCGCCGGCCGATGCGCCCAAGCTGATCGCCTTTGAATCGGTCTATTCAATGGACGGCGATTTCGGGCGCATCAACGAAATCTGCGACCTCGCCGAGAAATTCGGCGCCATGACCTATCTCGACGAGGTCCATGGCGTCGGCCTTTACGGTCCGCGAGGGGCTGGCGTGGCCGCGCGCGACGGCACCATGCACCGCATCGATATCATCGAAGGCACAATGGCGAAGGCCTTTGGCGTGATGGGCGGCTATATCGCGGCCTCCGCCGATCTGGTGGATTGCATCCGCTCCTTCGCGCCGGGCTTCATTTTCACGACCTCGCTGGCGCCGTCGCTGGCCGCCGGGGTGCTCGCCAGCATCCGCCATCTCAAGGAAAGCGATGCCGAGCGCGAAAAGCTGCAGGAGCGCGCAGCGCGGCTGAAGCGCATTCTCGCCGAAGCCGGTCTGCCCGTGATGGAGTCGCCGAGCCACATCGTGCCGGTGTTCGTGGGCGATGCGACGCTGTGCAAAGAGGTCTCCGACGAACTTCTTTATGAACACGGCGTCTATGTGCAGCCGATCAATTATCCGACCGTACCGCGCGGAGCCGAGCGGCTTCGCTTCACGCCGTCGCCGTTCCACGACGATGGAATGATGGATGCGCTGGTGCGCGCGCTCGACGCGGTGTGGACGGCGCGCCGTCTCAAGCGCGCGGCCTGAGTAATACCATGCCGGATGGTCCGCCAAAGACGCCGGGCCGCGACACTGCCAAGCGTGAAATCTATATCGAGTTCATCGTGCAGGGCGCCTATGTGAAGGCGACCGCGATCGACGCGGCAAGCGGCGTGGAAGCAAGCATCGTCGGCCCTGCGACGGCGCCGCGCGAATCCTTATCGGCGGTGGCGGTACGCAAGCTCGAATATGTGCTCCGCCAAAACAAAGGCGGGGCATGAGCCCCGCCTTCCGTGACAGTTTCAGCACTTGACGCGCGGCTAGAGCGGATCATCGTTTCACGGAATCGACGATCCGCTCTAATTCTTTGTTTTCACGCAATTCCGGACGGAAAACCGGTTCCCACTTTTCCTGGAATTGCTTCTAGGCTCTGCGGCGGCCCTTCGTGACCGGCGCGCTGCGGCCAAGCCCGATCTTCTTGGCGAATTCGGAACGCTGCGCCGCGTAATTGGGCGCGACCATCGGATAATCCGCCGGCAGCCCCCATTTGGCGCGATATTCGTCGGGCGTCATCTTGTAACGCGAGCGCAGATAGCGCTTCAGCATTTTCAGCTTCTTGCCGTCTTCCAAACAGATGATGTATTCGGGCGTCACCGATTTCTTCAGCGGGACTGCCGGCTTCTGGGCGCTCGGTGCCTCCGCGGCGAGCCTGCTGGTCAATCCCCCCAGCGTGGCATGCACGCTTTTGATCATGCCGGGAACCTCACTGACCGGGATTGGGTTATTGCTGACATAGGCCGCCACGATGTCGCTCGCCAGTTTCAGTAGGTCGTCGGACTTCGGAATTTGATTTTCGCTCAGGCTTGTCATTTTTAGCGCCCCTAAGTTATCGAATTCGTTTCCCTGAATTCTATTTGTATTGCTTATGTTGCCGACGGAATCAAGCTAATCTAGACGATCATCTGGCGCTACACTTTGATCTCTAATCAAGATTACACGATCTAAGATTGAATTACGTGATCTAAGATTGACGAGATAGCGTCGGCATCTCTTCACAACTTCTCTGACATATCGTCAGTAATGCGGCCCCTTATAAGCTACGACATCAATTTTATCGGTTGATACTGTTATTTTGGCATGACCTACACTCTCGTTATGTGCGTATCGTATAACGTGGCGGCGTTTGATCCTCCGGCGCTGCGGGCCGCCGCCGCCACCGCGCATCTTGGCGACGGCCCTAGATTTGGTTGGACGGAAGGGTTAGTAACACGAGCACTGCGGCAGCGGGGCTTCGGGTTCCGGCGCGGATTCAACGGCAATCGGTTCGGCACTTGCGTGAGGCATTGGACATGGCGGCGGTATCAGGCGCGGCTGCGGCGCGGGCATTTGGCTTTTTCACCACGGGTTGGCGGAAGCCGACCCGGACGTCGCGGCGGCCATCGCCGACGAGCTCGGCCGCCAGCAGGACAAGATCGAGCTGATCGCCTCGGAAAACATCGTCTCGCAAGGCGGTGCTGGAGGCGCAGGGCTCGGTTCTCACCAACAAATATGCCGAAGGCTATCCCGGCAGGCGCTATTACGGCGGCTGCGAATATGTCGACGTGGTCGAGACGCTCGCCATCGAGCGCGCCAAGCAGCTGTTCGGCTGCGAACTTCGCCAATGTGCAGCCCAATTCCGGCAGCCAGATGAACCAGGCCGTGTTCCTCGCGCTGCTTCAGCCGGGCGACACCTTCATGGGGCTCGATCTGGCGGCGGGCGGGCATCTCACCCATGGCTCGCCGGTCAACATGTCGCGGCAAATGGTTCAAGCCGGTCTCCTATGGCGTGCGCCGCGAGGACCAGCGCCTCGACATGGACGAGGTCGCGCCGGCTGGCGCGCGAGCACAAGCCCAAGCTCATCATCGCCGGCGGCACCGCCTATTCGCGCATCATGGGACTTCGAGCGCTTCCGCGAGATCGCCGACGAGGTCGGCGCCTATCTGATGGTGGACATGGCCCATTTCGCCGGGCTGGTGGCGGGCGGCGTGCATCCCAATCCGGTGCCCCACGCCCATGTCGTGACCACGACCACCCACAAACGCTGCGCGGCCCGCGCGGCGGCATGATCCTGACCAACGACGAGGCGATCGGCCAAGAAGATCAACTCGCGCGGTGTTCCCCGGCCTGCAGGGCGGCCCGCTGATGCATGTCATCGCCGCCAAGGCGGTGGCTTTCGGCGAGGCGCTGCAGGCCCGAGTTCAAGCTCTATGCGCGCGCGGTGGTGGAGAACGCCAAGGCGCTGGCCGAGACGCTGCAAGAGCGAGGGGCTCGACATCGTCTCCGGCGGCACCGACAACCATCTGATGCTGGTGGATCTGCGCCCCAAAAAGGCCACCGGCAAGTGCCGCCGAGAAGGCGCTCGACCGCGCCTCCATCACCTGCAACAAGAACGCGATTCCCTTCGACCCGGAAAAGCCGGCCATCACGTCGGGCATCCGGCTCGGCACGCCGGCCGGCACCACGCGCGGCTTCGGCACGGCCGAATTCCGCGAGATCGGCAAGCTGATCGTCGAAGTGGTCGACGGCCTTGCCGGCAAGAATGGCGAAGACGGCGATCCGGCCGTCGAAGCGAGCGTGCGCGAACGCGTGCGCGCGCTGTGCCAGCCGCTTTCCCGATCTATCCGATAGAGCGAGGACAGCGCCATGCGCTGCCCCTTCTGCGGACACGACGACACCCAGGTGAAGGACAGCCGTCCGCAGCGAGGACAATTCGGCGATCCGCCGCCGCCGCCATTGTCCCGGCCTGCGGCGGCCGCTTCACCACCTTCGAGCGCGTGCAGCTGCGCGAGCTGATCGTGGTCAAGAAGAACGGCCGGCGCGAAGCCTTCGACCGCGACAAGCTGGAACGCTCGATCAACCACGCGCTGCGCAAGCGCCCGGTGGAGCCCGAGCGGGTCGACCGCATGATCACCGGCATCGTGCGCCGCCTGGAAAGCATGGGCGAGAACGAGATTCCCGTCGACAGTGATCGGCGAGCTGGTGATGCAGGCGCTGGCGAGCCTCGACAAGGTCGCCTATGTGCGCTTCGCCTCGGTCTACAAGAATTTCCGCGAGGCCAAGGATTTCGAGAGCCTTCGATCGGCGAGACTCTGCGACGGCGTGCGAGAAGGATTCGGACCCTGAGTTGACGCGCGATCTGACATGCCAAGCGTGAGCCCGGCCCCGAGCGCTGCATGGCCCCGAGCCTGGACGGACACGCGGCCATGGCCGCGCTGCGATTGCTATGCGCGCGCGCGCGCTGGCGCCGCCGTCGGCGCCCAATCCCGCGGTCGGTTGCGTGATCGTCGCGCACGATGGCCGTGTCGTCGGGCGCGGCTGGACCGGCGCGGGCGGGCGGCCCCATGCCGAAACCGTGGCGCTGGCGCAGGCCGGCGCGGCGGCGCGCGGCGCCACCGCCTATGTCACGCTCGAGCCTTGCGCCCATCACGGCCAGACGCCGCCCTGCGCCGAGGCGCTGGTCGAGGCGGGCGTCGCCCGCGTGGTGGCGGCGGTCGAAGATCCCGATCCGCGCGTGCGCGGGCAGCGGCTTCGCGCGCCTGCGCGACGGCGGGCATCGACGTTGTCACCGGTGTCTGTGGCGACGAGGCCGCGCGAGCTGAATGCCGGCTTCTTCAACCGCGTGCGCGCGGGCCGGCCGCTGGTCACGCTGAAGATCGCGCAGAGCCTCGACGGCCGCATCGCGACCGCCACTGGCGAAAGCCAATGGATCACCGGCGAGGCCGCGCGCCGCTACGGCCATCTGCTGCGCGCCCGCCACGACGCGATCCTGGTCGGCATCGGAACGGCGCTGGCCGACGACCCGGAGCTGACCTGCCGCCTGCCGGGGCTGGAGGACCGCTCGCCGCTGCGCGTCGTGCTGGACAGCCGGCTGCAGTCTGCCGCGACTGGTCCAAGCTTGCCGCACCGGCGACGCGATCGCCGACCCTGGTCTTCACCACGGCGCAGACGGAGGCGGGGCGCTCGACGCCTGCGGGGTCGAGGTCGTCCGAGATCGGCGCGCGATCGCGCGCGGCCGGCCCGATCTGGCGGCCGTGCTGACGGCATCTGGGCGGACGCGGCATCACGCGGCTTCTGGTCGAAGGCGGCGCCACCGTTCATGCCGGCTTCTTCGATCGCGGGCTGGCGGACCGGCTGGAGATCTTCCGCGCGCCGATGGTGCTGGGCGCGGCGGGCACCGGCGCTATCGCTGCGCTGGCCGCGCTGACGGCTTGGACGAAGCGCCGCGCTTCGTGCCGATGCGGCCGCCGGAGCTTCGGTCCGGACCTGCTGGAAAGCTTCGCGCGTCAAGGACTAAAAGGACCCATGTTCACAGGAATCGTCACCGATATCGGCCGGGTCCGCGCACGTCGAAAAGCGCGGCGACACCCATATCGTGATCGCCACGCATTACGACGTGGCGGCCGATCGACATCGGCGCCTCGATCGCCTGCTCCGGCGTCTGCCTGACGGTGGTCGACAAGGGCCGCGCGCAAGGACCGCTGGTTCGCGGTCACGGCTCGGGCGAGACCCTGTCCAAGACCACGCTGGGCGACTGGAAGGTCGGGCGACCGGTCAATCTCGAGCGGCCGATGCAGGTGGGCGACGAGCTCGGCGGCCACATCGTCACCGGCCATGTCGACGGCATCGCCGAGGTCGTGAGCGTGACGCCCGAAGGCGAATCCATGCGCATGACGTTCAGGCGCCGGCGAATCCTGGCGCGCTTCATCGCGCCCAAGGGCTCGGTCGCGCTCGACGGCGTCTCGCTGACGGTCAACGAGGTCGAGGGCACGCGCTTCGGCGTCAACATCATTCCGCACACGCCAAGGTCACGACCTTCGGCGCGCTCGAAGCCGGGCAGAAGGTCAATCTCGAAATCGATCTGCTGGCCCGCTACGTCGCGCGGCTGGTCGAACGGCATGACCGTGTCGTTTCACGATTACATTTCCTCGATCGAGGAAGTGATCGAGGAGCCCGCAACGGGCGCATGTTCATCCTGGTCGACGCCGAGGATCGCGAGAACGAAGGCGATCTCGTCATCCCGGCGCAGATGTGCACGCCGCAGGCGATCAACTTCATGGCCAAGTACGGCCGCGGGCTGATCTGCCTGGCGCTGACGCAGGAACGCGCCGACGCGCTGCAGCATCCCGATGATGACGCAGGTCAACGGCACGCCGCACCAGACCGCCTTCACCGTCTCGATCGAGGCGCGCGAGGGCATCTCCACCGGCATCTCGGCGCATGACCGCGCCCACACCATCTCGGTCGCCATCGATCCGACCAAGGGCCCGGGCGACATCGTGATGCCCGGCCATGTCTTTCCGCTGGTCGCCGCGCGACGGCGGCGTGCTGGTGCGCGCCGGCCATACCGAGGCCGCGGTCGATATCGCCGCGGCTCGCCGGGCTCTATCCGGCCGGCGTGATCTGCGAGATCATGAACGACGACGGCACCATGGCGCGGCTGCCGGATCTGGTGCAGTTCGCGCAGCTGCACGGCCTGAAGATCGGCACCATCGCCGATCTCATCGCCTATCGCCGCCGCTACGATCATTTCGTCGAGCGCGCGGTCGAGACCGACTTTCCAGAGCCATCAACGGCGGCGACTGGAAGCATGATCGTCTATGTCAACACGCTCGAATATGCCGAGCATATCGCGCTGGTGAAGGGCGAATCTCCGACGCCGGAGCCGGTGCTGGTGCGCATGCACGCGCTCAACATCTTCTCGCGACGTGCTGGGCTACAAGCGCCTGTCGCAGGAACGGCGTGCTGGAGGAATCCATGCGCATCATCGCCGAGGAGGGCCGCGGCGTCGTCGTGGTGCTGCGCCAGACGCGAGCCGACCTTCGTCTCCGACGTGCTGCTGCGCCGCGTGCCGGACGATATCGACCGCCGCCGGCGTCAAGGAATACGGCGTCGGCGCGCAGATCCTGCTCGATCTCGGCGTCGAGGACATGATCCTGCTCACCGACACGCCGGAGAAGAAGGTCGTGGCGCTCGAAGGCTACGGCCTCAACATCGTCGGGCACCCATCCGATCCGCGGCCGCAAGGAGCGGACATGAACGATGACGCCGAATGTCCTGATCGTCGAAGCGCGCTTCTATCCGCACATCTCCGATGCGCTGCTCGACGGCGCGACCGCGGCGCTGGAAAAGGGCGGCGCCCGCTTCGACCGCATCGCCGTGCCCGGCGCGCTGGAGATCCCGCCCGCCATCGCTTTTGCCGCCAAGGCGGGCGAGGGCGCGGGCAAGAGCTTCGACGGCTTCGTCGCGCTGGGCTGCGTCATCCGCGGCGAGACCTATCATTTCGAGATCGTCGCCGGCGAAGTCCGCGCGCGGGCTGATGGAGCTCGGCATCCATCACGGGCTGTGCATCGGCAACGGCATCCTGACCGTCGAGAACGAGGAGCAGGCGCTCGCGCGCGCCGCGCGCGACGGCACTCGACAAGGGCGGCGATGCGGCGCGCGCCTGCCTGTCGCTGATCGACGTTCGCGCCCGCCTCGGCGTGCATCGATGATGCGCTGGCCGAAACCACGACGCCGCCCGATCGCAACGCGCGCCGCGCCGCGCGGCTGGCCGCCGTGCAGGCGCTCTACCAGATGGAACTGACCGGCGTCGACGCCGAAGACGTGGTCGCGGAATTCGTCGAGCACCGTTTTACCGCCGATGCCGAAATGCCGGCGGGCGCCGCCCGACGAGGAGTTCTTCGCCGATCATCGTGCACGGCGTGCCGGACCATCAGGTGGAAATCGACCGCGCCATCGCCGTGCGCTGGCCGAGGGCTGGAAGCTGACGCGCATCGATTCCATTCTGCGCGCGATCCTGCGCGCGGCGGCCTATGAACTGGTCGGCGCGCCGCGACGTGCCGGCCAAGGTGGTGATCGACGAATATGTCGAGATCGCGCACGCCTTTTTCGACGGCGACGAGCCGGCTTTCGTGAACGCGGTCCTCGACCGGCTGGCGCGGCCGAAGCGCGCGGCCGAATTCGGCGAGACGCCGCCCGATGACGAAGCTCCGGTTCTGACCTGACAACGGCCCGGCGAATTCGCGCTGATCGCGGAGCTGTTCGCGCCGCTGGCGAAGACGCGCCGGGCGCATTCGGGCTGAAGGACGATGTCGCCGATCCTGCGCCGCCGCGCGAGGGCCATGAGCTCGTGGTCACCGCCGACGCGATGGTCGAAGGCGTGCATTTCCTCGCCGAGCGATCCGGCCGGAGCTGGTGGCGAGGAAGGCGTTGCGCGTCAATCTGTCCGATCTGGCGGCCAAGGGCGCGGAGCCGGCGGGCTATCTGCTCGCGCTCGTCGCTGCCGGACGCGACGTCGATGGACTGGCTGCGCGGCTTTGCGCACGGGCTTGAGCGAAGATCAGAAGGCATTCGGCATTCGCTGCTCGGCGGCGACACCACCGCGACGCCGGGCCCGCTGACGATTTCGATCACCGCCTTCGGCCACGTGCCCAAGGGGCGATGATCCGGCGCGCCGGCGCGCAGCCGGGCGATCTCGTTTTCGTCTCGGGCACCATCGGCGATGCCGGCGGCGGGCTGGCCGTCGCTCAAGGGCAGGGCCGGGCGACGCCGAGGCCGAGCCTGATCGCGCGCTACCGCCTGCCCGAGCCGCGTCTGGCGCTGGGCCAGGCCCTGCGCGGGCTTGCCAGCCGCGGCGCTCGACGTCTCCGACGGCCTGCTCGCCGATCTCGGCCATATCGCCGAAGTGTCCGGCGTGCGCATCGCGGTCGAGGCGGCGCGCGATGCCGCTTTCGCCGGCGCTGCGGGCGACTGTGGGGCACTGGCGATGAGGCCATCGTCCGCGCCGCCACCGCCGGCGACGATTACGAGATCGCCTTCACCGCTCGCCGGCCCGCGCGCGCAGGTGCTGGCTGCAGCGGCCGGAGGCAGGCTCGCCGGTGACGCGAAATCGGCCGCGTCGAGGCGGGCAGGGCGTTGCGCTGCTGGACGCGGCAGGGCCGCGAAATCGCCGTCGCCCCGCGCCGGCTACACCCATTTCTGAGCCGGTAACGCCATTCGTTAGGACGCCGCTGCGAGGCTGGCGGCCATGCGTCGTTTCCACGCTCATCGCTGCTTGCCTGGCTTGCCGCCGTTCTCGGCGCCGCGCGGCGCCGAGCCGCCAGGCAACGGACAAGCCCGCGCCGGGCACCAGCGTCGAAATGCCGATCTGATCGCGCCCATGAGCGTGAGACGGCAAGCTCATCGCCTATGCCTATGTCTCCAGCGAGCTGATCGCGACCTCGGCCTCCGCCGCCATCGATGTCCGCGACAAGATGCCCTTCATCCAGGATGCCTTCGTGCGCGACGTGAACGCGCAGCCGATCGGCGATGGACGGCCAGCCGACAAGCTCGATCGGACCGACCTGCAGGCCCGGCTTCTGGCCGATGCAGGCCGCATCGCCGGAGCCGATAAGGTCCCGCGCTCCAGTTCACGCAAATCCAGATCACCCAGCTTCGCGCCGGCGCCGGCCAGTGACCGGCTGAGGCCGAAAAGCCTCACACAGGTTCCAATTTCAACGACGTGGATGCAGCTTGTGTTTGAACAAGTTGCCTCCCGGCGGCTTTTGGCATGTTCCGCGCGCCTTGAACCGGTCCGAAGCGGACTGACGCCCGGGGCGTAGATTTGGGGAAGCGGCGCCTGCCTCGCTGCCGGCCGACTCGGGTCATCCGAAAAAATACGGCACGAAGGAAGAATACGCGATGAGCTTGGAGCTTGAACTTGTATTGGCGTGCGGCGTGCTCGCGCTGCTCTACGGCGCCTGGACGGTCCGTCCGTTCTCGAGCATGAGCGCCGGCAACGCGCGCATGCAGGAAATCGCGGCCGCGATCCAGGAAGGCGCGCGCGCCTATCTGAACCGCCAATACACCACCATCGCCATCGCGGCGTGGTCATCTTCGTCATTGCCTTCGTCCTGTTCGGCTGGCAAGTCGCGGTCGGCTATCCTGATCGGCGCGACTGTTTTCGGGCCTGGCCGGCTATATCGGCATGAACGTGTCGGTGCGCGCCAATGTGCGCACCGCCGAAGCCTCGCGCCACAGCCTGGCCGCGGGCCTGTCGGTCGCGTTCCGCTCCGGCGCGGTCACCGGCATGCTGGTCGTCGGTCTCGGCCTGCTGGCGGTGGCCGGCTATTACGCCTTCCTCAAGGTCGGGCTCGGCATCGCGCTCGACGAGCCGCGTGATGGTCAATTCGCTGGTGGCGCTCAGCTTCGGCGCCTCGCTGATCTCGATCTTCGCCCGTCTCGGCGGCGGCATCTTCACCAAGGGCGCCGACGTCGGCGGCGACATGGTGGGCAAGGTCGAAGCCGGCATTCCCGAAGACGATCCGCGCAACCCCGCCACCATCGCCGACAATGTCGGCGACAATGTCGGCGACTGCGCCGGCATGGCGGCGGACCTGTTCGAGACCTATGCGGTGACGACCGTGGCCACCATGGTGCTGGCCTCGATCTATTTCGTCGGCGCCCAGCGCGAAGCGCTGATGCTGTTTCCGCTGGCGATCGGGGCGATGTGCATCATCACCTCGATCATCGGCACCTTCTTCGTGCGGCTGGGCTCGAGCAATTCGATCATGGGCGCGCTTTACAAGGGCGTCATCGCCACCGGCGTGCTGTCGCTGATCGGGCTTTGGCCGCTGACCGACTGGATCGTGGGCATGGATACCGGCTCGTCATCGGCCGGGCATGACCTTCACCGGCATGAGCCTGTTCTATTGCGCGTCGTCGGGCTCGTCGTCACCGGGCTGCTGATCTGGATCACCGAGTATTACACCGGCACGGAATACCGCCCGGTGCGGGTGATCGCGCAGGCGTCGAAGACCGGCCACGGCACCAACGTCATCCAGGGTCTGGCGGTGTCGATGGAATCGACGGCGCTTCCGGCGCTGGTGATCTGCGTCGGCATCGTCGTCGACCTACACGCTGGCGGGCCTGTTCGGCATCGCCATCGCGGTCTCGACCATGCTGGCGCTGGCCGGCATGATCGTGGCGCTCGATGCCTTCGGTCCGGTCACCGACAATGCCGGCGGCATCGCCGAAATGGCGGGCCTCGAAGGCGACGTGCGCAAGACCACCGATGCGCTCGATGCGGTCGGCAACACCACCAAGGCGGTGACCAAGGGCTATGCCATCGGTTCGGCCGCGCTGGGCGCGCTGGTGCTGTTCGCCGCCTACACCCAGGACCTCAAATACTTCATGGACCATCCGGCGCAGTACACCTATTTCGCCGGCGTCAAGGCGATCGATTTCACGCTTGTCGAATCCTTTCGTCGTGATCGGTCTGCTGCTGGGCGGCCTGCTTGCCCTATCTGTTCGGCGGCATCGCCATGACCGCGGTCGGCCGCGCGGCGGCCGCGGTGGTCGAGGAGGTGCGCAAGCAGTTCAGGGAAATGCCCGGCATCATGCAGGGCACCCAGAAGCCGCTCTATGGCCGCGCCGTGGACATCCTGACCAAGGCGGCGATCCGCGAAATGATCGTGCCGTCGTTGTTGCCGGTGCTGTCGCCGATCGTCGTCTTTGTCGTCATCGATTGGGTTGCCGGCAAGGCCGAGGCGTTCTCGACGCTCTGGGCGCGATGCTGCTGGGCGTGATCGTGACGGGCCTGTTCGTCGCGATCTCGATGACCTCGGGCGGCGGCGCCTGGGACAACGCCAAGAAGTTCATCGAAGACGGCAATTACGGCGGCAAGGGTTCGGAGGCGCACAAGGCGGCGGTCACCGGCGACACCGTCGGCGATCCCTACAAGGATACTGCCGGTCCCGCCGTCAATCCGATGATCAAGATCACCAATATCGTCGCGCTGCTGCTGCTGGCCGTGCTGGCGCAAGGGATCTGATCGGCCGCGCGCCCGTATCGCGTTACGGGCCGCCTCCGCCCGGATTTTGCTGGCCGCCGGGGCCGTTCGCGCCGCCGAGCGGTACGCCCGGCGTGGCGTTCAGGAGTTGCTGCAGGAATGTGAGCTCGCGCCCGCGCGTGGGTGTCTCCCGGGTCTCGAAGGCCACCACATGGCCGTCCTTGAGGCCGTAATGGTGGATGTTCGTCACCTTGCCCGACTTGTCGAAATGGATGGCGAGGATCGAGCGGGTCTGAACGTCGGGGTCGAAAAAGGCGATCTGCTGCTGGACGCTGGAGATGTAGTACCAGGCATCGCCGCTGAAGGTCGCGCTGGTCGAGGGATCGCCGAGCTTCTTCTCGATCGTGGTCTTGGTGTCCCGGCCGATCGTGATCGAGGCCTCGGCCACCGGGTCGGGCAGGTAGCCGCGCTGGCTGATCACGGGCGTGCAGCCGAGAGCCGATGCCGTCAACGGAAGTGCCGTCGCCAGGGCAAGAAACGAACGTCGCATCGATAGCCTCGAATGTGCGCCCACTTGGTGGGTCGATGGGCCCCGCAGCCGATGTGCTAACCTCGGGAGCGCGGGCTTGCAAGCCCGGTCACGGAGAAGTCGAACATGTTGAACGTGTTGCGCAGGTCGGCCGCGCGCCGCAAGACCGCCGAGGCGCTCTCGGCGGCGATCGCGGTCCGCGCCCGCGCCCCCGAATTCTTCCGCGATTGGGGCGTGGCCGACAGCTTCAACGGCCGCTTCGACATGCTCACCCTGCACGCCTGGCTGGTGCTGGAGCGGCTGCGGGAAGCCGGATACGGGGACCTCTCGCAGGCGCTGGTCAACGCCCTGTTCGCGAGCTTCGAGGAGGCGCTAAGGGAGCAGGGCGCCGGCGACATCGGCATGAGCCGGCGCCTCAAAAAGATTGCCAATGCCTTCTATGGCCGCCTGGGCGTCTACGGCCGCGCCGCCAGCCCGGCGGAGCTCGCCGCGGCGCTGCTCAGGAATGTCTTCGGCGGCGAGCCCGAGAAGGCATCCGACGCCGAGCGATTGGCAGAATACGCGATGCTGGCGCGCGCGCGGCTGGCCAGCGCCCAGCTTGCCGAGGGGCGCCTCGATTTCGGACCGCTCGGCGCTTCTGAGGCGGAAGTGCCCGCACCATGACCCGCTCCACGGCCCCCGAACCGCCGCTCACACGCCATTACGACCTCTCCGGTCTCTCCGAGGCCGGCGACGAAGTCGCCATTATCGCCAAGCCGGACGATTTGCCGCGTCTGGCCAAATGGCTGGGCGTCGACGCCATGACCAGCTTCGATGCCACCGTCACGCCGCGCCGGCTGGGCGCGAACCGCTTTCTCTACGAGGCCACGCTCAATGCCGATATCGTCCAGACCTGCGTGGCCTCGCTGAAACCGGTGAAAAGTCATTTCGACGCCCAGATTTCTCGCGTCCTGCATCTTGCCGGGCGCCGCCGTCATGGCACGCCGGCCAGCGAAACCGTCGGTACCATCACCCTCTCCGTCGACGAGGAGGATG
The DNA here is from genome assembly GCA_963775165.1 of uncultured Pseudomonadota bacterium. GTDB lineage: Bacteria > Pseudomonadota > Alphaproteobacteria > Micropepsales > Micropepsaceae > Rhizomicrobium. The sequence goes on from CAVZHX010000001.1 coordinate 376,797, forward strand.
GACCGGAAGAGATCGACAGCCCGCGTTACGATCTCGCCGCGCCGCTGCTCGAAGAGCTGCTGCTGCGCATCGACCCATACCCGCGTGCGGAAAGTGTTGAATTCGAGTCCCCGCCCGAGGCCGCCGAAGCCAAGGAAAACCCCTTTGGCGTGCTCAAGCAGCTCAAGGACCGGGGCTGATCGGCACTGGCCAGGGATAGGGAAATCCGCTTAAATCAAGCCAATGTTTCGGCTTAGCTCCGCGCCTTGTTTTGCCCACAGGCCCGGCAGGAGCAAGACGCGGGCCGTTAGGACTGCGTCGGCCGGCCCGGTTGGCGCTGGATACAGAGGAGTTGTTCCGCTATGGCGGTACCCAAGAGAAAAACGTCGCCATCGCGGCGCAACATGCGACGGTCGCATGATCGCCTGGCTCCCGCGAGCCATGTCGAATGCCCCAATTGCGGCGAGCAGAAGCGTCCACATCACGTCTGCGAGGCGTGCGGCCAGTATGACGGCCGCGAGGTCGCGAAGGGCAAGAGCGGCTGATTCGGTTCCACGCGCGGGGCCGCCGCAGCCCGCGGCCGTCTCATGAGCCAGCGAGGCGAGGGTGGGCCGGGACCTGACCATTTCGATAGATGCCATGGGCGGCGATGCCGGCCCAGGCGTGGTCATGGCGGCGTTGTCGCGGGCCGTGCAGCGCCATCCCAAGGTGCGTTATGTGGTGCATGGCGACGAGGCGGTGCTCAGGCCGCTTCTGGCGCGTCGGCCCAAGCTTGGTCCTCTGGTCGACATCCGCCACGCTTCCGAACGCGTCCGCATGGAGGACAAGCCCAGTCAGGCCCTGCGCCGCGGCCGTAACACCTCGATGTGGGGTGCCATCGAGTCGGTGGCCAAGCAGGAGGCCGAGGTCGTGATCTCAGCCGGCAACACCGGCGCCTTGATGGCGATGGCGATGTATCAGCTGCGTACCATCGAAGGCATCGGCCGGCCGGCAATTGCCGCGCTGTGGCCCACCAAGCGCGGCCAGACCGTGGTGCTCGATGTCGGCGCCAATATCGAATGCGACGCCCAGCAGCTGGTCGATTTCGCGATCATGGGCGAGGCCTTCGCCCGTGCCATTCTCGGTCTCGAGCGGCCGAGCGTCGGCTTGCTCAATGTCGGCTCGGAGGAGCTTAAGGGCCATGAATGCGGTGAGGGGTGCCGCCCAGATCCTCAGAAGCGTCAACCTGCCGATGGAGTTCTACGGCTTCGTCGAGGGCGACGACATTTCCGACGGCACCGTGGATGTCGTCGTCACCGACGGCTTCACCGGCAATGTCGCGCTCAAGACGGCGGAGGGCACAGCTAGGCTCATCATCCACTTTCTGCGCTCGGCGCTCAGACGCTCTTTCCTCGGCCGCATCGGCGCCGTGCTGGCGAGCGGCGCCCTTGGCGCGCTTCGGCGCAAGCTCGATCCGCGCGCCAACAATGGCGGCATCTTCCTGGGTCTCAACGGCGTCGTGGTCAAAAGTCACGGCAACACCGATGCCATGGGCTTCGCCAGCGCCCTCGACATGGCCATCGACATGGCCAAGGCCGAGGTGATCCCGAAGATCGTGGCCGACCGTGCGGTTGTGCTGGCGCATCAGAGCGTGGAGACCCAGCAACAGGAAGACGACCCGGGAGCGGCGGTTTCGTGAGCGTAATCCGATCAGAGATCTTGGGCTGCGGCGCTTTCCTGCCGGAGAATGTCGTGACCAATCAGGAATTGGCCAAGCGGATCGACACCTCCGATGAGTGGATCGTCGAACGCACCGGTATCCGTCGCCGCCATATTGCCCGACCTGGCGAGCTGACCTCCGACCTGGCGCTTAGGGCCGCCGAGGCGGCGCTGGCCGATGCGGGCGTCGGCGTGGACGAACTCGACCTCATAGTCTGTGCCACCACCACGCCGGACGAGACCTTCCCGGCGATCGCCACGCGGGTGCAGGCCCGCCTCGGCATGACGCGCGGGGCGGCCTTTGATGTCCAGGCGGTGTGCTCCGGCTTCATCTACGGGCTTGCCGTCGCCGACAATTTCATCAAGGCGCGGCAGGCCAGAACCGTGCTCCTGATCGGCGCAGAGACCATGTCGCGGTTGATGGACTGGAGCGACCGGACGACCTGCGTGCTGTTCGGCGATGGTGCAGCCGCGGTGGTCTTGCGCGCCGGCGAGGGCCGGGGCGATATCGCCGACCGCGGCGTGCTCAACACCAAGCTCTATTCTGATGGCAGGCTGCACGATCTGCTCTATGTCGATGGCGGGCCGTCCTCGACCGGGACCACGGGCCACCTGCGGATGCAGGGCAAGGAGGTCTTCCGCCACGCCGTCACCAACATCTCGGCGGCGATCTGCGCCTCGGCCGAGGCCGCCGGCGTCACCATCGACGCCATCGACTGGTTCGTGCCTCATCAGGCCAACCAGCGTATCCTCGACGGCACGGCCCGCAAGCTCGGCATTGCGCCGGAGAAGGTGATCTCGACCGTCGCCGAGCACGGAAATACCTCCGCCGCGTCGGTGCCGCTGGCACTGGCCACCGCCGTCGCAGATGGGCGCATCAAGCGCGGCGACCTCATTCTCCTGGAGGCGATGGGCGGCGGCTTCACCTGGGGCGCGGCCCTGGTGCGCTGGTGACACGCATTTCTCAGCATCCCGCCCTATCCCTTTGCATTGACGCACAATCTCCCACCGCCTAGCCTTCCTCCGGGGTAGGGAGTCGTCAGCCATGAGCATCAGGACATTAACCCGCGCGGATTTGACGGAAGCCGTGTTCAAGGCCGTTGGCCTGTCGCGCAACGAATCCGCGCAGATGGTCGAGGATATGCTCGAAGAAATCTGCACCGCGCTTGCCAAGGGCGAGACGGTCAAGCTGTCGTCCTTCGGCACCTTCGCGGTGCGGCAGAAATCGCAGCGCATCGGCCGCAACCCCAAGACCGGCGACGAAGTGCCGATCGCGCCGCGCCGGGTGCTGGTGTTCCGGCCGAGCCATGTGCTCAAAGCCGTGATCAACGGACAGACGGCGGTGTTCGAGGCTGAGGCATGACGGCCGCGCTGGCGACCGACAGACGCGCGGCGTCCGCCAAGTCGCCTGAGGCGTTTCGCACGATCAGCGAAGTCGCCGCGGAACTCAATGTGCCCCAGCACGTGCTCAGATTTTGGGAGAGCCGCTTCTCGCAGGTCAAGCCTGTCAAGCGCGGCGGCGGGCGGCGCTACTATCGCCCTGAGGACGTCGATCTGCTGCGCGGCATTCGGGCGCTGCTTTATTCCGATGGCGTCACCATCAAGGGCGTGCAGAAACTGATGCGCGAGCAGGGCGCGCGCTACGTCGCCGAGATCGGTCGCGGCCAGGCCACATTGATCGGCGGAGGCCCGCGCGAATCCACGCTCATCGAAAGCAGCGATGAGCCTCGCCACGCGCGCGCGGCGCTGGCGGCCCTGCGCGAAGCCCATGCCGGACTGGCCGGGGAGGATGCTCCGGTCGACGAAGCCGTGCGCGTCAGGCTGGAATTGCTCCTGGCCGAACTGCTGCAGGTCAAAGGCCGCCTGCGTGCGGCGCGGCAAGCCGTCCGCGGGGGCTGAAGGCGCAACGCCGCTTCGTCATTGCCCGCTGCCCGTGCCCTGACTATAGTCCGCGACCCTCGGCGCCCCCTCGCCGGGATCGGGCCGGGCAGGCGGACCAATTGGAATCGGAGCGTGGCGCAGTCTGGTTAGCGCACCAGTCTGGGGGACTGGGGGTCGTGGGTTCAAATCCCGCCGCTCCGACCAATAAATTCAGTCCTCGTTTCGTTTTGGGGTAGGCCGAGTTCTGGCGTATCGGCATCGGCAGGATGTCCAACGCAAAGGCGTGGACACGACGATTTTATCGACCGTGAAACTCTGGAAATAAATTTCGCGCTTGAACAAAAATAACCATGGTGTTTGACTGAACAAGAATTCATGACGTTGTGATGGTACGGGCACAACATCGTCTTGGTGTCGTCTTGGTGTCGTCTGCGGTCGTCAAGCGCTGCCACCGACGCGCCGGGTGTTGGGTGAAGAAGCAGCGCCCGGAGCAAGGGCGTGAATTGGGGTAGGAGTGGGGCTGAAACCGCCGACACACAGCGGCCGCATCGCCGGCCCGCCGCTTCGCAGTATGCGGATCCATCTGCTATGGGCGCTGCTATGTGTCGGGGCGGTGCTAACGGGCGGACAGGCGGTTGCCGCCGGGGCGATTCCGAGCGGCGGGCAATTCGTCGCCGGACAGGGCGCCATTGCTGGTGGCCGCAGCAGCCTCACCGTCACCCAGTCGTCGAGCCACGGCATCATCGACTGGAAGAGCTTCTCGATCGGCGCAGCCAATTCAGTCCAGTTCGACAATGGCGCGGGCGCTACGCTCAACCGCGTCACTGGCGGCAATCTCTCGCAAATCGATGGCGGTCTGAGCGCGACCGGCTCGGTCTATCTGATCAACCCGCAGGGCATCGTGGTCGGGCCCGGCGGCAAGGTGGTGACGAACGGCAGCTTCGTCGCTTCGACGCGGGATATCTCCAATTCGGACTTCATGGCCGGCGGTGCGATGACTGCGTCGGGCAACTCCGAAGGCGGTGTGACCAATGCCGGGGTGATCACCTCGAACACAGGCGACGCCATCCTGGTCGGGCGTACGGTGACGAACAGTGGCACGCTCTCGGCGCCCAGCGGCAGCGCCTCTCTGGCAGCAGGCGACGAAGTGGTGCTGCAGTCGGTGGGCGGCGACGGGCGTATTTCGGTCTCGGCCGGTCATGGTGCGGTCACGAATAGCGGTGCCATCAAGGCCGCACAGGCGGCGCTGTCGTCCGGCGGCGATATCTACGGGATGGTCGAGAACAACGGGGCCATCGCCGCGACGGGAACGGCGACCATCGCCGGCCATGTCTGGCTGACGGGCGGCGGCACGGCGCAAATCTCAGGCAGCATATCGGCCACGAACGCCGACGGCTCGGGCGGCGCGGTGACCGTCAGGGCCAGCGACATTGACCTGCCGGGAATTATCGACGCCTCGGCCACGGCGGCGGGCAAGGTCGGCGGCACCGTCTCGGCCATTGCCACCGACACGATCACCGTCTCCGGCATCATCAAGGCCGAAGGCGGCACGGGCGGCCACGGCGGCAAGGTCGAAACCTCGGGCGCCCATGTTCATGTTTCCGACGGCGCCACCATCGACACGCTGGCGCTGGGCGGCACGGCCGGCACCTGGCTGCTCGATCCCAACGATTTCACCATCGCCGCGTCGGGCGGCGACATCACCGGCGCCACGCTTTCCACCAATCTCGCCACCGGCAATGTGGTGATCTCCAGCAGCAGCGGCGCCACCTCCGGCAACGGCGACATCTTTGTCAACGACGCCGTCTCATGGTCGTCGAACCACAGGCTCACGCTCAATGCCGTGCGCAACATCGACTTCAATGCCGACGTGACGGCCACCGGCACCAGCGGCAAGCTCACCCTAACCTACGGCGGCGCCGAGAACTTCTCGGCCGGCGACAGCATCACGCTGTCGGGGGCGAGCGCCGCGCTCACCATCAACTCCACCTCCTACACGCTGCTGCAGACGATCGGCGACGTACAGGGGATCAGCGGCGATCTCACCGGCCATTACGCGCTGGCGCAGGACATCGACGCCAGCGCGACCGTGGGCTGGAATTCGGGCGCGGGCTTCGTGCCGCTCGGTGACGGCGGCACATCCTTCACCGGTACCTTCGATGGTCTGGGCCACACCATCAGTGATCTGTTCATCGACAACACCACGGCGCTATATGTGGGGCTGTTCGGCAATGCCAACGGCCCCACCATCGAGAATGTCGGCCTTGTCGGCGGATCGGTAAGCGGGGGCGACAGCGCCGACGTCGGCGGGCTGGTAGGCCATGTGAACAGTGGCACGATCAGCAATGCCTACACCACTGGCGATGTGAGCGGGGGCACGGAAGCCAATGTCGGCGGGCTGGCTGGAAACCTGTTCCACGACACGGTGAGCGACAGCTATGCCACCGGCACCGTGAGCGGGGGCGACAGCGCCAATGTCGGCGGGCTGGTCGGCTACGAGGACAGCAGCATCAGCGATACCTATGCCACCGGCACGGTCGCCGGCGGGGTCGGTGCCTTTGTCGGCGGACTGATCGGATACATTGACAGCCTCACGATCAGCAATTCCTATGCGATCGGGGCGGTGAGCGGCGGAACGAACGCCTATGTCGGCGCGCTGGCCGGGGCCAATTACGGCACGATAAGCGATTCCTATGCCACCGGCGCCGTGAGCGGCGGGACCCATCTCGGCGGGCTGCTGGGGTACAATGACGGCACCATCACCGACAGTTACTGGGACACCGACACTACCGGCCAGTCCGCCGCCGTGGGCAGCACCGGCTTATCCAGCTCGGTCACCGTCACCGGGCTCGCCACCAGCAGCGCACGCACACAGTCGAACTACAGCGCCCTCGACTTCACCAACACCTGGTTCATGATCGACGGCGAGACGCGGCCGTTCCTGCGCAGCGAATATTCCACCACCATCACCAACTCGCACCAGCTTCAATTGATGGCGATGGACCCGACGGCCGATTACAAGCTGGCCAACGACATCGACCTCAGCGGAGAATTCACCGCCAATTCGAACGGCAATTATCCCGGCATGTGGGGGGCGGACGGTTTCGTGCCCGTAGGCGACAGCCTCACCAACTTCACCGGCTCGTTCGACGGCCAGAACCACACCATTACCGGTCTCAAGATCGACGATTCGACAGACGACGCCTTGGGCCTGTTCGGGGTGGCCGATAGCGTGACCATCGAGAATGTCGGCCTTTCCGGCGGCTCGGTCACGGGCATCTCCTTCTCCGACACCGGTGCGCTGGCGGGCGATGTTCTGGGCGCCAGCACGATCTCCAACGACTGGTCCAGCGCCTCGGTGGAAAGCAATGGCTCGGTCGGCGGGCTGGTCGGCAACATCCAGGGCACCAGCACGATCACGGGGTCCTATGCCACCGGCGACGTGACCCTCGACTCCGGTGGGACCTATGGCGGCGGGCTGGTGGGCATCATGGGCACCACAAGCTCGGTCACCGGGTCCTACGCCACCGGCGATGTGAGCGGGTCAGACAGCGCAAATCTCGGCGGACTGGTCGGTCACACCGGCGGCTCGGCCACCATCTCCGATGATTACGCCACCGGCAGCGTCAGCGGCGGAGACAGCGGTTACGTCGGCGGACTGGTCGGGCGTGCTTCAGGCGGAATCTCCGGCTCCTACGCGACGGGCATGGTGACTGCCGGAGACGCTTATGACGTCGGCGGTCTGGCAGGATCCAGCGGCACCTCGATCGCCGATTCCCATGCCACCGGTTCGGTCACCTTCACCGGAAATGGCAACGGCGGCGGGCTGGCGGGAGAAGCTTACGGCACTATCAGCGATTCCTATGCCAGTGGCGCCGTGAGCGGCGGCAGCTTGGCCATCCTCGGCGGACTGGTGGGAACCAGCGAGTACGGCAACACGATCACCAACACCTATGCCACCGGCGCCGTCACCGGCGATTCCAGTGAATATGTCGGCGGGTTGGTCGGGCTAAGCCAAGCTTCTGGCAACGCCATCAGCGATTCCTATGCCGCGGGGGCGGTCAGCGACAGTGGCTCGGGAGCCATCCTTGGCGGGCTGGTGGCGGACAACGGCGCCACGCTCAGCGACAATTATTTCGACACCGACACCACCGGCCAATCCGACGGTGTCGGCGCTGGCACGTCCGGCGGCACCGCCAAGACCACGGCGGAGCTGACGGCGGGACTGCCGAGCGGGTTCAATTCAGCGGTCTGGGACAATCTCTCCGACACGACCACGCCCTATCTCAGCGCGCTGACCACAAGCGGTTCTGAGCCAGTCTATTTCGGCAGCGACAGCGCCGACATTTTCAATCTCCTCTTCGACGTCGACCAACTCCAGGCGATAAGCGCCGATCTTTCGGCCAATTACGCGCTGGCAAACGACATCGACGCCAGCGCGACCTCGGGCTGGAATTCGGGTGCGGGCTTCATCCCGCTCGGCGACGGAAGCGGTGTGCCTGACAGCACCTTCTCCGGCATCTTCAACGGCCTCGGCCATACCATCAGCGATCTCTTCATCAACGACACCACGGACAACGAGGTCGGGCTGTTCGGTTATGCCTTGGATGCCACCATCGAGAATGTCGGCCTCGTCGGCGGCTCGATCACCGCCACCAATGCCGAAGAGACCGGCGGGCTGGCGGGCGAAGCGGACCACAGCACGATCTCCAACGCCTATGCCACTGTCACGGTGAGCGGTAGCTCAGATGTCGGCGGGCTGGTGGGAATCAATGACAACGGCACCTCGATCACCGATTCCCATGCCATGGGCGCGGTGACCGCCACCGGCAATTCTATCGGCGGGCTGGTGGGAGATAACGACGGAGACAGTTCCGTCACCGATTCCTATGCCACGGGCGCGGTCAGCGGTGACGGCAACGCCGTCGGCGGGCTGGTCGGGTATAATAACGGCACGATCACCAACTCTTATGCCACCGGCGAGGTGAGCGGCTCCGACTATGTCGGCGGGCTGGCGGGACAGAATATCTATAACGGCACGATCACCGATTCCTATGCCACCGGCGCGGTGAGCGGCTCAGACTATATCGGCGGGTTGATGGGTGATAACTCCGCCATGGTCACCGATTCCTATGCCACCGGCCAGGTCAGCGGCGGGACGGGCGCCACTCTCGGCGGTGTCACGGGTTCCAATAGCGGCACTATCACCCACGTTTATTTTGACAAAAATACCACCGGCCAGAGCGTCGGCGTCGGCTCTGGTTCCGCCGGCGGCGCCGCCAGGACCACGAGGCAATTGACCGCCGCTCTGCCCGCCGGCTTCTCTTCGTCGGTCTGGGATAATGTCGACGACCAGACCACGCCCTACCTGAAGGCGCTTACGGCCAATCCGCAGCCGGTCCATATCGGCAGCGATTCGAGCGACCTGTTCAATCTGATCTTCACGCTCGACCAGCTCCAGGCGATCAACGACGGTTTGTCCGCCAATTACGCGCTGGCAAACGACATCGACGCCAGCGCCACCTCGGGCTGGAATTCCGGCGCGGGCTTCGTGCCGCTCGGCGACCTCTCGACGCAATTCTCAGGCATCTTCGACGGCCTCGGCAACACCGTCAGCGATCTCACCGTCAACGCCAGTTCGACGGCGTTTGTGGGCCTGTTCGGCTACGCCGCGGGCGCGACCATCGAAAATATCGGAATCGAAGGCGGCTCGATCACGAGCAGCGAGATCGGGGCCATCGCCGGCGCGCTGGCGGGCGAGGCGGACACCACCACGATCTCCAACGCCCATGCCACCGCCGCCATCACCACCACCACTGAAGGCGAGGGCGGCGGGCTGATCGGAAGCCTCCAGAACGGATCGCTCGCCGAATTCTATGCCACCGGGACGGTGATGGGCGCCGACAGTGCCACCGTCGGCGGGCTGGTTGGAGCCGTAGGCGGCGGAGCCACCACGCTCACCGACGATTATGCGACCGGCGCGGTGAGCGGTGGCACTTATGCCCATGTCGGCGGGCTGGTGGGCTACGATTCCAGCACAGCCACGACCAGCAGAGTCTATGCCACCGGCACGGTGAGTGGTGGAGCCAGCGCCTATGTCGGCGGGCTGGTGGGCTATAATAACGCTGGCACGATCATCGACGCCTATGCCACCGGCGCCGTAAGCGGCAGCGGGACGAACGATAAACTCGGCGGTCTCGTCGGTTACAGTAGCGGCACCGGCAGCGCGATCACGGATGCCTATGCCACCGGCGCGGTGAGCGGCGGCGGCGCAGGCACCGAAGTCGGCGGGCTGGTCGGCCAGAACGACAGCACCGACACGATCACCAACGGCTATTGGGACACCGACACAGGCGGCAGCGCGAGCCAGGGCGTCGGCTTAGACAACAACAGCCAGTTCGTCATCGGCTTCAACACCAATGGGTTGACCGCGCACTTGCCGAGCGGCTTCAGTTCCGCGGTGTGGGGCAATGTCGGCAACCAGACCACGCCCTATCTGCTCGCGCTCACGAGCAATCCGCAGACCGTCTATATCGGCGCCGACAGCGCCACCGCCCCGTTCCAGCTTCTGTTCGACATCGACCAGGTGCAGGCGATCTCGGACGACCTCTCCGCCAATTACGCGCTGGCGGGCGACATCGACGCCAGCGCCACGTCCTCGTGGAACGCGGGCGCGGGCTTCGTGCCGCTCGGCGACGACAGCACCAAGTTCACCGGCATCTTCGACGGTCTCGGCAACACGATCGACGATCTCACGATCGACAACAGTACGGACAGCTATGTCGGCCTGTTCGGTTATGCCAACGGCGCCACCATCGAGAATGTCGGCCTGGTCGGCGGCTTGGTCACCGGCACCGACTTAGTCGGCGCGCTGGCAGGCGAGGCCTATGGCGGCACCATCACCGGGGCATATTCCACGGCCACGGTCAGCGGCGGCTATGGCACCACTGTCGGCGGGCTCGTGGGCTACGGCCTCGGTTCCATCACCAATTCCTACACCACCGGCGCGGTGACCGGCGGGGTCAACGCCGTTGTCGGTGGGCTGGTGGCAGTTAATTCCGGTACGATTACCGACGCCTACGCCACAGGCGCAGTCAGCGGCGGCGACGGTAGCCAGGCCGGCGGGCTGGTGGCGCGGAACTACAGTTCGATCATCACCGCCTACGCCACCGGCGCCGTGACCGGCGGGGACAGTGCCGAGGTCGGCGGCCTGGTCGCATACAACACAAACTCGATCACCGGTTCCTACGCCACCGGCGCCGTGACCGGCGGGGACAGTGCCGATGTCGGCGGGCTGGTCGGAAAGAACGATGGCGGCATCGTCGAAAAGTCCTACGCCACCGGCGACGTCAGCGCGGGCGATGTCGGTGCGCTGGCCGGCGGTCTGGTCGGGTACAATATCGGTACGGTCGAAAATGCCTATGCCACCGGCGCCGTTATGGCCGGGACTGCCGCCAGCGGAACCAATGATTATGCCGGCGGTCTGGCCGGCTACAACGATCCCACGGGCAGCATCAGCTACGCCTATTCGACCGGTGCCGTCACTTCAAGCGACAGCGGCGCCAGCATAGGTGGAGCGATTGCATACAACGAGAGCAGCGGCACGGTCGTCGACACGTATTGGGACACCGAAACAAGCGGTCTGTCATCAAGTGGCGCCGGTACCGCCAAGACCACTGCGGAGCTGACGGCGGCACTGCCGGCCGGTTTCGATTCGGCGGTCTGGGACAATGTCGGCAACCAGACCACGCCCTATCTCAAGGCGCTCACGAGCAATCCGCAGATCGTCTATATCGGCAGCGACAGCGCCGACACTTTCAATCTCCTCTTCAACATCGATCAGCTCCAGGCGATCTCGGGCGATCTCTCGGCCAACTACGCGCTGGCCAGCGACATCGACGCCAGCGCCACCTCGGGCTGGAACTCCGGCGCGGGCTTCGTGCCCCTGGGTAACGGCAGCACGCCGTTCTCCGGCGTCTTCGATGGGCTGGGCAACACCATCACCGATCTCTTCATCGACGATGCGACAGATGAATATGTCGGCCTGTTCGGCTACGCCAGTGGCGCGACCATCGAGAATGTCGGCCTGGTCGGCGGTTCGGTCACCGGTGGCGTGGATGGCGCCTATATCGGCGAGCTGGTAGGGGTAGACTATTCCGACACCATCACCGATTCCTACGCCACCGGAACCGTCATTGGCGGCGACAATGCCTATGTCGGTGGGCTGGTCGGTGCTGCCGACGTCGGTACGATCGACGGCTCCTACGCCACTGGCACGGTCAGCGGCGGCAGCAGCGCCTTTGTCGGCGGGCTGGCGGGCATTGCCGAACACGGCACGATCGACGGCTCCTACGCCACCGGCACTGTCAGCGGCGGGAATTCGGCCTATGTCGGCGGGCTGGTCGGCGACAGCTACTTTGAAACGGTCAGCGATTCCCATGCCACCGGCGCCGTCGGCGGCGGCGACGCTAGCTACAGCGGCGGACTGGCGGGGTACAATCTCTCTGGCACGATCAGCAAATCTTACGCCACCGGCGCGGTGAGCGGCGGCAGCAATGGACCGTCTGGCGGTCTGGTGGGCGAGAGTGACGGTGCGATCAGCGAATCTTACGCCACCGGGACCGTCGTCGGCGGCGATTCTGCCTCGGTCGGCGGGTTGGTGGGCTACAGCTTCGGCGCGATCAGCAATTCCTACGCCATGGGCGCGGTGAGCAGCGGCCAATATGGCCCCGCCGGCGGGCTGGCGGGCGGAAATGACGGCGGCACGATCACCGATTCCTACGCCACCGGCGCGGTCAGCGGCGGCTATGCCGACGGGCTGGTTGCTGTGAACCAGAACGGCGGCACGGTCACACACAGCTATTGGGACACCCAGACCAGCGGGCAGTCGTCCAGTGTTGGCGGCACCGGGCTGACCACGGTGCAATTGCAGGCCACGCTGCGGTCGGGCTTCCACAGCGGCACCTGGAGCATCGTGGCCGGCGAGAGCTTCCCCTATCTGAACTGGCAGTTCTCGGGCACGCCGGAGCCGGTCTCGGGCATGGCGCTGGATGGCTATGGCGGCAGCGCCGTTTCGGGCGCCACGATCAACGCCATCGCCGATGGCACCGCGCTTGGCACCGCCTCGAGCGGCGCCAATGGCTATTACTACTTCCTGCTGGCGCCCGACACGCTCGAGAATGCGGGCGGTTCTGTGCTGGTCTATCGCGCCGGCAGCGGCGGGGCGGGTTTCGAGGACGGGGCCAGCGGCTCGGTGAGCGGGCTCGATCTCTACAGCGACTATCTCCACATCGTGACGCCAGCTACAACCTACTCCGCGGTATCGTCGGATTTGTCGGGCGCGGTCGGCGGCGACGGCACGGTGCAATCGATCCTGGGCGGGCTCGGCAGTCTCGACATCGACGCCACGGCCAGCGGGACCTTTGACATCAATGCGGCCATCGACGAGAGCGGTACGGTCAGGCTCGATGCGGCAGGCGCGATCTCGGAAGGCGGTTCGGGGGCGATCACAGCATCCACGCTGACGGGCTCCTCGCATGGCGCCGTCACGCTGAGCGCCGCCAATACCATCGCCGATATGGGCGCCTTCACCACCGCCAACAATGCCTTCCATCTGACCGACGCCCACGGCCTCACGCTCACCGGCGCGGTCAATGCCGGCACGGGCAATCTGGCCCTGACCACGACCGGTAGCCGCCACAATCTCGTCGTCGATCAGGCGCTCACCGGCCATGTGGTGACGCTGACCTCTGCGGCGCGGATACTGTCGAATTCGGGGGCCAGATCACGGCTACGACGCTGACGGGCTCCTCGCATGGCACCGTCACGCTGAGCGCCGCCAATGCCATCGCCGATCTGGGCGCCTTCACCACCGCCAACAATGCCTTCCATCTGACCGACGCCCACGGCCTCACGCTCACCGGCGCGGTCGACACCGGCACGGGCAACCTGGCCCTGACCACGACCGGTAGCGGCCACAATCTCGTCATCGATCAGGCGCTCACCGGCCACACGGTGACGCTGACCTCGGCGGCGCGGATACTGTCGAATTCCGGGGGCAAGATCACGGCCACGACGCTGACGGGCTCCTCGCATGGCACCGTCACGCTGAGCGCCGCCAATGCCATCGCCGATCTGGGCGCCTTCACCACCGCCAACAATGCCTTCCAGCTGACCGACGCCCACGGCCTCACGCTCACTGGCGTGGTCAATGCCGGCACGGGCAATCTGGCCCTGACCACGACCGGTAGCGGCCACAATCTCGTCATCGATCAGGCGCTCACCGGCCACACCGTGACGCTGACCTCTGCGGCGCGGATACTGTCGAATTCGGGGGGCCAGATCACGGCCACGACGCTGACGGGCTCCTCGCATGGCACCGTCACGCTGAGCGCCGCCAATGCCATCGCCGATCTGGGCGCCTTCACCACCGCCAACAATGCCTTCCATCTGACCGACGCCCACGGCCTCACGCTCACTGGCGTGGTCGATACCGGCACGGGCAACCTGGCCCTGACCACGACCGGTAGCGGCCACAATCTCGTCATCGATCAGGCGCTCACCGGCCACACCGTGACTCTGACCTCTGCGGCGCAGATCCTGTCGAATTCTGGGGGCAAGATCACGGCCACGACGCTGACGGGCTCCTCGCATGGCACCGTCACGCTGAGCGCCGCCAATGCCATCGCCGATCTGGGCGCCTTCACCACCGCCAACAATGCCTTCCATCTGACCGACGCCCACGGCCTCACGCTCACCGGCGCGGTCGACACCGGCACGGCCAACCTGGCCCTGACCACGACCGGTAGCCGCCACAATCTCGTCATCGATCAGGTGCTCACCGGCCACACCGTGACGTTGATCTCGGCGGCCAAGGTCAACGAGACGACGGCCGGCGCCATCGTCGCCGACAAGCTCAACGTCAGCGCCCAGACCGGCATCACGCTCACCTCGCCGTCGAACGACATCACCACGCTCGGCACCGACACCACCACTTCCGGGCCGAACAGAGTCCATCTGTGAGATGGTGGGAGGTTACATGACGGTTTGGTGTTCAAACCCAGTGGCGCCCTCCCACACATGCCCGTACGACAGGATTTGCGGACCAGGCATGGATTGCTTGCCGAAGCCCACATGATCGGCGATTATCCGGCCACAGCAAACAACGCCGTCGAGCCGGCGCCGACACAATGAAATTGGTCTCCCGCAAATGCGGTTCCGCGTGGCTTCTGGCGCTCCTCAACAATCCGTTCCAATTCTTTGTTTTCACGCAATTCCGTACGGAAAACCGGTGGCCACTCTTCCTGGAATTGCTCTAATCAAAGGAACGCCCAGGTCGTTTCTCGGCAAGCCGCTTCACGCGGGCGACCTACCGCGGATTTCCAGAGTCTTCGTCGACTGGCACCGCGCCCATGAATTGCCGGTCGTCGATGTGGCCATTCCGGAACAAGACATCTCGAATGGCACGGTGCAGGCGGTGGTTACTGTTTATTCTGGGCCCGAACTTCGATCAGGTCGGGCATAATTTGCAATTAAGTCATCGTTACGAGCGGGATTTGCCGGATTTCGGCCCCCTGTCGCAGCACCGGCCTTTCAGCCCGCACAGATGCTGTTCGACACGAAGTTCCCCGATCGGGCTAAGATTTATCCGTTCTATGATTTCGGCCGCGTCGCTTACAAGAACGTACAACAAAGCACGCCAAAAAGTGCGACGCTTCAAAGCGTCGGTGCTGGCATCCATTGCAACATTGGCCGCCATTTCGATCTCAGTGCCGATGACGCGTGGCAGCTAAATGCGCCGCCGGGCGCGACCAACGCCGGCAATCTCGTCAATATCTCTGTGATGTTGTTCTGCTGACGGCGCGCCTACAGCGCTACGCGAATGCCGGCAGGACCCGTTTTGAAGCCGCAGATTTCAGCGGTGTGTTCGAAGCCTCGTCGATACAGCAGATCGAACGCGGCCGGCACCACCTCAGGCGCACAGGCGATCAGCAGCCCGCCGCTTGTCTGTGGATCGCACAACAAATCGCGCTGCCAAGATAATGTTTCAGCGGGCAATTCGACCGCTTCGTCATAGCTCGCCCAGTTGCGCTTCGAGGCGCCGGTGCCGATGCCTTCCTGAACAAGACGCCGAGCTGCTGGAAACACCGGCAACTTGTCGAAGTCGATGCTGGCGGTAAGCGAGGTGCCGCGGCACATTTCGAGTCCGTGATCGTGAAGGCCGAATCCGGTGACGTCCGTGACAGCATGGACGCCGTCTATCGACGGCTACTCGGCGCCGACCGCATTCAGCTGCGTCGTCGATCGCAACATGTCGGCGTAGGAGGATTCGTCGGGCAATCCCTTCTTGAGGGCGGCGCTGAAGATGCCAATACCGAGACGCTTGGTCAGGATCAACCGGTCACCGGCCCGCGCGGCCGAGTTGCGCAAAAGATGCGCCTGATCGACGAGCTCAAGCACCACCAGACCATAGATCGGCTCCGGGGAGTCGATCGAATGGCCGTCCGCCACCGGAATGCCGGCTGCCGCGCAGACCGAGGTGCCACCGGCCACGATCTCGCGCACCGTCTCGACTGGCAATTTGTCGATTGGCATGCCGAGGACGGCCAGCGCATTGGTCGCGGCGATGCGGTCGAAATCGAAAGGGTCGTCGGCGATGGGCATGAAAAAATCCGTCGTCGCCACCACGACCTGGCGGTCGTTGATCTGGAACACGGCGGCGTCATCGGCCGTCTCTGTCCCAACCAGGGGGCCGGCGAAGTGGGTAGCGGCAGGACATTCGGCGACGATCCGGCTCAACACCGATGGCTAAAGTTTGCAGCCGCCACCATGGGCCAGATCCGTCAGTCGTACTGTTTCGGGCACGGAATGAACCTCGTTGATCGACGCTGCCCAGGATGCGATGCTGGGTGCAATCGGACAAGCTGGACAAGGATATGGCTTCGGACACGGATTACGAAGTGGTCGTGGTGGGCGGCGGCATCGCCGGTCTCTCGGCCGCGCTGACCGCGGCCCGGCTCGGCCGGCGTACGATGGTGCTAACCGGCGACGTGCTCGGCGGACACCTGCTGAGCATTGATAAGGTCGACGGCTATCCTGGCTTTCCGGACGGTGTTCCCGGCTTCGAGCTGTGCCCCATGGCGCATGAACAGGCGGTCGCCGCGGGTGCCGAATGCGCCGCCGACGAGATGACGGGGCTGGACGCACGCGCCGGCGGCTGGGTGGTGTCTACCGGCGGCGGCGAGATAACCGCGGGTGCGGTGATACTTGCCACGGGCACGCATCTGAAGAAACTTGGCGTCCCCGGCGAGGAGCGGCTGACCGGCAAGGGTGTGAGCCACTGTGCCTCATGCGACGCGCCGCTGCTGCGCGGCAAGATCGGCGTGGTCGTGGGTGGCGGGGATTCTGCGATGCAGGAAGCGCTCACTCTAGCCGCCAGCGCCGAGAAGACCATCATGCTGGTTCGCGAAGAGGCGCTGTCCGGTCAGGCTGACTACCGTGCCCGGATCGCCGAACAAGCGAATATTGAAATCCGATACAAGACGGTCGTTGAAGAAATTTTGGGAGCGAGCGGCGTGACCGGCGTTCGTCTTGCGGATTCTTCGGTGATCGACGCGGCGGCCATATTTGTATTTGTCGGACTTGCGCCCAGCGCTGCGATTCTGAACGGCGTTTTGAAACTGGATGAAATGGGGTATATCCCAGTCGATGAATCGATGCGGACTGCGCTCCGTGGTGTCCTCGCCGCAGGCACAGTCCGTTCGGGTTCGCCAGGGCGTGCGATTGCGTCGGCGGGTGATGGCGCGGTGGCGGCGCTTGCAGCCGATTGCTACCTCGCCGACGGCAATTGGGGAGGAAATTCGAACGGCTGAGAAAATCACGGTACACGATCCGCGAGGTTACCCGCCAAAGGTCGCCGGCAAGCAGTTGGCGCGGCGGCTGGAAGGGCTCGACGGCAAGATCGTCTATCTGGTCGATTGCCTGTCCGACAATTCCGAAACTTTCATGCTGGAGTTGAAGGACTGGTTCGCCACGCATCTGCCCAAGATCGAGACGCTGATGATCAAGCCGCGCGAAAGTTGGGTGGACGATCCGGTCATGCGGGCTGAGATTGCCGCCGATGGCAATGCGGCAATCCTCGGTGTCGGCTTATGAAGCACCTGCTGCCCGACGGTCGTCGGGCTGGCGCCGGCACTGGAGAATATGGGCGTCCCGACGGTCGCCGTTAACACCCATGTCTTTGCACGGCTGGCGAAGTCGGCGGCGCTTGCCAACGGCATGCCGACGACACGGATGGCGTTTGTGCCGCAGCCTGTCGTGGACCGCACCGCGGCGGAGTTCCGGGCTTATATCGAAGGGATCGATCCTGTTGCCAAGCGGCCTTTCGTGGAGGTGATGCTGGAGGGTCTTTCGAGCCCGCTCAACGGCAACGACGCCAAAGGTATGACTTTCGAATGCTCGACCCCGCGTCTGATGGCGCCGGACACCGAGGAGAATTTTCAGCAGCTCTTCATCGAGAACAAATGGACGGATTTCTTCCCCGTGATCATGCCGACGGAGGAGCGGGTCGCGGCCATGCTAAAGGGCACGAGCCACTTGCCCGATGAGGTTGTGACGCGTCTGGCGCCGACGGCGTTCCGCGAGTCCTGGGAAGTCACGGTCGAGAAGATCGCGGTCAACGCGGTGATGGCTGGCGCCAGGCCGAAATACTTGCCGGTGATCCTGGCGCTGGCGGCGAACGGGCTGACGGGCGCGGAAGCGGCGACCGTCGTGAACAACAATGCCGCGGCCGTGCTGCTGGTGCTCAACACGCTGGCCTCGCGCAAGGAGGTTCCGACTTCGCGCGGAGAACTGATCGAGATCGGCGGTGCCTTCCGCATCCCCGGTATTATGAAACGCTCGGGCGCGCGCCTGGTCGAAGCGGGCACCACAAACCGCACCCATCTGCGCGACTTTGAAGCGGTACTCGACCCCAGGACCGGGCTGGTGATGAAGGTGCATCGCAGCAATTATTCAATCGAGGGATTTGCCGCTACGCCGGATGAGGCGGCGCTGGCCCGGGTGTGTCACGCACGCGGCAATCCCTTCGCCATTGATCTCGGTAGCGGCATGCTCGTCGATCTACGCCGCTATGGGTGCCTTATGAGCCGACGGCAGAAGAGGCGATTTCCAACTGCGCCGATATTGTGACCTTCAGCGGCGACAAGCTGCTCGGCGGTCCGCAGGCCGGGATCCTCGTCGGCCGGGCCGATCTCATCGCGCGTATCAAGAAAAATCCGATGAAGCGGGCACTGCGCGTCGACAAGATGACGCTGGCTGCGCTATCGGCCGTGCTTGGGCTTTACGCCGATCCGGGCCTGCTGGTCGCGCGTACCGACTTTGCGGCTGTTGGCGCGTTCGTTTGCCGAAATCCATGCATTGGCAGAGCGTCTTCGTCCACTCGTCGCCGCGCGATTTGCCGGCGCCGCCTCGGTGGAAGTCTGCGAGTGCGAGAGTCAGATCGGCTCGGGCGCACTGCCGACGCGACGTCTCGCAAGCAGTGGCCTGGTCGTGCGGCCGATATCCGGCGGACGCGGATCGGGACGCTTGCTCGAGCGCGTTGTGGGGGCATTCCGCGCGCCGCCAATTCCCGTCATCGGCCACGTCGAGGATGACGCCTTCGTCATGGACTTTCGCTGTCTTGAGGATGAGGCCGGCTTTGGCGCTCAGCTCACGGACCTCAAGTTCGGGGAGACCGGCAGGGCATGATCGTCGCTACTCCCGGCCATGTTGATCATGACAAGACGCGCCTTATCGAGGCGCTGACCGGCGTCGACACCGATCGCCCGCCGGAAGTGACGTGGCGTGGCATGACGATCGATCTCGGTTTTGCCTATCTGCCGGTTGCAGCCGGTTCAACAATCGGCTTCGTCGATGTGCCGGGGCATGAGCGCTTCGTGCGCAACATGCTGGCCGGCGTCGCCGGAATTGATCTCGCGCTCTTGATCGTCGCGGCCGATGATGGGCCGATGCCGCAGACGCGCGAGCACCTTGCCATCCTTGATGTTTTGGGCGTCCCATGTGGCGCGGTCGGCGTCACCAAGATCGACCGCGTCGATCCGGAACGTCTCACCGAAGTTAACGCCGAAATTGGCGACCTGTTCGCCGAGATCGAAGCGGCAAAGCCCGGGGTTTTTCATCTATCTGCTGTCACAGGTTACGGGGTCGACGCCCTGCGCGGCTATCTTGAACAGCGGGCGCAAAACTGGCGGCCGCGCGATGCGTGTGGGAATTTCCGTCTCGCCATCGATCGCCGGTTTAACCTCACCGGCTCGGGTCTTGTCGTTACCGGCACCGTCCATTCGGGCCTGATCTCGGTTGGCGAATCGGCGAGGACCTTACTCGGCGATCTCCCCGTTCGCGTTCGTTCCATTCATGCCCAGAATGCCAGGTCGGACACGGGGCGGGCAGGGCAGCGCTGCGCGCTCAATCTTGTTGTAGCCGATGTCGAGATCGGTGCGATCGCGCGCGGAGACTGGATTGTTACGGGCGATCTCCCACCGGCCGTGCGCAAGCTCGATATGCGCTTGCGGATTCTGCCAGGCAACGTGCGCGCGCTCGCGCATTGGACGCCGGTGCATGCGCACGTCGGCGGGATCGACGGGGACCCAGCCGATATCCGACAGATAGACCGCTGCCCGGCAATGCTGTGCTTTGGTCACATCCTGGCTGTTGGCGCCGAGGCTGTGATATCCGAACTTCGATGGCACGACCCGGATGCCGTAGAGGTCACGGGCGGGAAGACCAACTGCGCGCGCCAGCCCCACATAGAGCGTGTTGATGTCGGCGTATTTCCCACTCAGGTCGCCCGTCTCGAGAACGAACTTGATATTGCCGAGCCCGCACCCACGCGTCTTTGGGTCGCGGAAGGTATTGGCAACGACCCATCCGTAGATGCGGCGTGCCTTTTTCAGATCGTCGCTGGCCTTGCCGACGATCTTATCGGCTGTCGCCTTGACGATACCGTCCGTCGGGATAAGCCGCGTCGAAGCGGTGTAGAGCGAGTGTTCGCTGGTGCTTAGGGGTTTCGCCGGACCGCGCTTGAGCTTCACGAAACGGTTCTGCGTCGCGACAGTGCTGACGACTTCGACGAATGGCACTTTGACGGTTTCGTCCCATTCGACAGCCAGCATCTTGGCGCCATAGGGGCCCGCAGTTTTGACTGCAGCCTTGCCGTTGCTATTTCAGCCGTTCGACAGGGGGCGGTCACACGATCTTTCGTCGAAACTTGGCAAGGGGCCCCAGCTGCGATCTTGTCCGATTGGTTGAGAATATCGATCTGTGTTGGTCAGCTCGAATTTTCGCCAGCCGTCGCGCCGCGGATCGAAGCCCGTGCGCGTGGTGGCCCGCGCCCGGGACGGCAGCATCGCTGTTGCCGAGAGTGCCGCACTTGGCCTAGGTCTGGAAAATTATGCAGCGTAGCCAATGTATTATGCCCATTTGACACTATAGGGTGCCGCAATGGGCGTCTAGAAACGCCGCCGCGCGAACACGCATCGGCGGCAGCCGCCGAATTGCAGAAAGAACATTTTGCAATTGGCCGATCGGCGGTAGAATTCGTAGGCCAAAAGCGATCGGATTGTGACGCGGAATAATGGCGATGTATTGGATCGGTTATGAACGCTCGTAACACCGTCATTGTCTCGGCCACGGTGTTGGTCTCGGCGCTAATCTGGGCGGCCGCGATTTTCCTCGTCCATCGCTATATGATTGTCGAACAGCCGGGCAGCAACGTCGCCTGGAAGCTGGATCGTCTGACCGGGCAGTCTTATGGATGCGAGAACTCGCCGGAGTTCGGCCCGTTCTGCATTCCCGCGCCAAATCATCCTCTCGTAACGAAGTTTGGAAAGTGACAGGCCTGCCATGAGCACACGCACGCTCGTCACATATTGTGCGGCATGGATCGTCTCCATGCTGGTGCTGGCCACTGCATTCGTGACGTCGCATCGCTACACTGTGGTCGAGGCCGACGCCAACAATGCCTGGAAGATCGATCGTCTCACCGGCCAGGCTTATAGCTGCCAAGAGTTGGAATATGGCCCGTTCTGTCTGGCCGCGCCCGATCACATCAAGCATGTGAACGACGGCGTTTGAATCCTTCGACGGGATACGATGGCGGTACGTTCACGCGAGCACGTCGCGGGCGTCGGGGTGGCGGCGGAACCATGCCACCGCGTAGGGGCACAGCGGCTCGATCTTGAAGCCTTCGGCACGCGCATACGCGACGATGCCGTCCATCAGACGGCTTGCGCTGCCTTTGCCGCGCCGTGCCGGGGGGGTCTCGACATGGCGAATCGCAACCCCTGTCCCGTCGCGGCGATAGGTGGCGAAGGTGACCTGGCCATCCTCGGTGAGTTCGAAGCGGCCAAGTCGGGTATTGTCATTAACCTCCGTCGTGCCCATTTCCATATCAGGAACACCTGCCTGTGAAGCGCGGGCCTGCCAGCTCGTGTCGGATCAGTACCCGAATTGAGGAATCGACCATAAACTAGCTGGAACCGGGCCCGAAATGGGCCGAATTGGAAAGAAATGTGCGGCGTATGGCGTTCAGGCAGCGGTTGGAGCTTCGGGCTCTCATCAGGAATGGCACGCTCGCATTGGCGGCGATGCTGTTGGCACGGTCGGCCGGCGCGGCAACTGCGACTGCGCCGCAGCCGCGAATGGAGGCGGTATCGGTTATTCTGCGCGCCACGCTCGAAGCGCCCAAGGCGCCGCCGACCGAGAGCGATGGGGCGCCTGCTGCGGTGGCAAGCTTCTATCGCTCACGCGATTTTTGGCCTGCCTGGATCAACGATCCTGTGGCCGCGCAGGCTGTCCTGGCGGCCGTTGGTCGCGCGACGGCTGAGGGTCTCGATCCGGGCCAGTATGCGCTGCCGAGGGCCGTGGCGCCGTCTGTGACCGCGGATGAGCTTGCTCGTTACGACCTGACACTGACTGAAGCCGCGCTGCATTATGCCCATGATCTGCGGCGCGGAGAGATCGATCCGGCGAAGGCTGACAGGCTGGTTGGATTGACCCGCCCGTCATTCGATCCAGTCTCGTCGCTTGCTACCGCCTTGGCCGACAATCGGTTGCCGGCCTGGCTGGCAAGCCTGGCCCCCACCGAGCCGGAATACGATTGGCTGAAGGCGGGGCTTGTCACGTATCGCAGGATCGTGGCCGATGGCGGCTGGTCTCAGGTTCCTGATGTTCGCAAGATCGAGCTGAAGGCGGATAATCCGATGCTTGTGCCGCTCGAGCGCCGGCTGGCAGCCGAAGATCCCGAGCTTGCCAGGGCCGCCGATTCCCTGGCCGTATCCGAGCTCGAAGCGGCCGTCAAACGTTTCCAGACGCGCAACGGCCTCGACCCGGATGGAGTCGTCGGCCGCAAGACTATACAGGCGTTGAACATATCGGCCTCGGACCGGGTCGCGCAGATCGAGGCCAATATGGAGCGCTGGCGTTGGTTGCCGCGTCGCATGCCGCCTCGCTACATCGCCGTCAATACCGCCGATGCCACGCTAATACTCGTCGACGACGGCAAGACCGTTCTGTCGTCGCGCGTGATCGTCGGCAAGCCAAAGACACAGACTGCCATCTTCACCGCCGACGCGGTTGCCATCACGATCAATCCGCCCTGGAATGTGCCGACTTCGATCGCACGCAACGAAATTTTGCCGAAATTGCGCCACAACCCGGACTATCTTGTGAAGCATCATATGATTGAGATGGGCGCGCCAGACCGGATACAGCAATTGCCCGGCGAGGACAATTCGCTCGGCTATATCAAATTGGAGATGCCGAATCCGTTCTCAATGTTCCTCCACGACACCAATGCGCGCAGCCTGTTCGCGCGCGACGATCGTCATCTCAGCCATGGATGCATTCGCGTGCAGAATATCCGGCCGCTCGCGGCCTATTTGCTGGCTGGCGACGCGGCGTCGGGACTCGATCGCGTCAATGCGGCCATCGAGACAGGAGAGACCCAGAAGATTGTGCTTGACAAACCGCTGCCTGTTTTTGTGCTCTATTGGACGGCAATCGCCCGCGCCGATGGTACCGTCGATTTTCGGCCTGACGCGTATGGGCGCGACAAGAGGCTGATCGCCGCGCTGGCCGGACAGCGAGGGCAAGCCGCCGCCTCTTCGGGCGTGACGGAGTGCAGCGGCTGGACAGGCTGAGCAGATGATTGCATGAATTGTAGCCGCGGGCCGTGCGCGGGCAATTTTCTTCGTTGGAACCGATTGTGAAGGAATGCTGGATGCGTACACGACGCAATGTTCTGCGTGCCGGCTCGGCCGTTGCCCTGGCGACTGTTGCCACGCCGGCACTTGCCAAGCTTGCCAATACCGACCATCGCGACTTGTCGTTCGACAATCTGCACACAGGCGAGAAACTCAGGGTCGATTACTGGGTCGGGGGCGATTATCTGCCCGACGCCCTTAACGAGATCAATTATTTGTTGCGCGATTTTCGCACTAATCAGGTGCATGAGATCGAGCCGAAGCTGCTCGACCTGCTCAACCTTTTGCATCGCAAGATGGGAAGCGGTGCGCCGTTCCAGGTGATCTCGGGCTACCGCTCACCGAAGACCAATGCGATACTGCACGCCCACAGCCATGAGGTCGCGACCCACAGCCTGCACATGAGCGGTATGGCCATTGACATCCGCCTGTCCGACCGCGACTTGAAAGACCTGCACGAGGCGGCTCTGGCGATGCGCGCCGGCGGCGTGGGCTATTATCCCCATTCCGATTTTGTCCATGTCGATGTGGGCCGCGTGCGCCGCTGGAATGGTTGATCGGACGCTAATGCGGCCCGTCGGAATCTCGGTTCATCCACGGCAGCATCAGGCCGATGGGAACGATCCATAGCGTTCCGGCAACGGCGTAATAAAGGAGTTCCACGAACCAGTTCGCCCGTGGCAGCACGTGGACACCCACACCCATTGCCAAGAGTGAATAAATTGGCAGCCAAATCAATGTGATAATCGTTCCGATCAGTTTTTTGGTGTGGGGTGTGAGCGGACGCATAAGACGCATGGACCTCAGGCGGCGCCGGGGTTATCAGACCTTTCGTCGCGACAGGCAAGCCGCCGCATGACCGCCATCGTCCAAGAACTTCCTGTTGACCGCCCCGTGGCGGCGAACCGTGCCGTCGGCATCTGGCTCGTTGTCGTCGCGGCGATGATTGCGGCCATGGTACTCGTGGGAGGGTTGACGCGCCTGACCGGCTCGGGCCTGTCGATGACGACCTGGCATCCGATTTCGGGCGTCAGCCCGCCGATGAGTCATCAGGCCTGGGTCGCGGAATTCGACAATTACAAGCATATCCCCCAATACAAGCTCGAAAACCGGGGTATGACGCTCGCCCAGTTCAAGGGCATCTTCTGGTGGGAATGGAGCCATCGGTTTTTGGGTCGGCTGATCGGCGCGGTCTTTTTACTGCCCTTTCTCTGGTTTGCGTGGCGCGGCGCCATTCCACGATCGGGATATCGGCGCATGATCGTGCTGTTCGTATTGGGCGGGTTCCAGGGCCTGGTCGGTTGGTGGATGGTGACGAGCGGGCTCGAAGTGCGGGTGTCGGTGAGCCAGTATCGGCTCGCCATCCATCTTGGCGTGGCGCTGATCCTGTTCGCGGCGATTTTGTGGACGGCGTTCGAGTATCTGATGCCCAAACCGGGCGACGCCGCAGCCATTGGCCACGCGATCTGGGCTAAGGCTTTGGCCGGCGGCGTCTATATCCAGATGCTGTTGGGTTCGCTGGTCGCGGGCCTGCATGCCGGTCTCATCTACAACACCTGGCCATCAATGAATGGCGGCTTTGGGCCCGAGCATCCGTTCTTCGATCATCCCTGGTACGTCAATTTCTTCCAGAATCCGGGATTGGCCCAGTTCGATCACCGTATCGGCGCCTATCTGATCGCGGCCGGCGCCGTGGCCTTGTTTGTCGCGGCCAGACGTCTCACGGGCGTGCGGAAAATCAGCGCGCACGCGCTTCTGGGCGTGGTGCTGCTGCAGATCGTGCTCGGCATCCTGACGTTGCTCAATCAGGTGCCGATCGCGCTGGCGGCCCTGCACCAGATCACCGCCGTGGCTTTGTTTTCGACCGCGATCTGGCACGCCTATGAATTGTCGGGTGCCCGCGCGCCTCAGCCGCTTGCCGCCAGCGCCTGATCCAGATCGGCGATGATGTCGTCGATGTTCTCGATGCCGACCGACAGCCGCACGACATCGTCGGTGGCGCCCGACGCCTTCTTCTGCTCCTGCGTAAGCTGGTTGTGGGTGGTCGAGGCGGGATGGATGATCAGGCTGCGGGTGTCGCCGACATTGGCCAGATGGCTGAACAGCCTGACCGAATTTACCAGCGCGACGCCGGCCTCGTAGCCGCCCTTGACGCCGAAGGTGAAGACTGCGCCCGCGCCTTTGGGGCAATAGGTGCGGTGAAGCTGGTAGGAAGGATCGTCCGGCAGGCCAGCGTAATTCACCCAAGCCACCTTGGGATGCTCCTTGAGCCATTTGGCGACGGCTAGCGCATTGTCGCAATGGCGCTGCATGCGCAAGGGCAGGGTCTCGATGCCCGTCAGCACCAAGAACGCGTTCATCGGCGACAGCGCCGGCCCCAGATCGCGCAGGCCCAGCACGCGGCAGGCGATGGCAAAGGCCATGTCGCCGAAGGTCTCCCACATCTTCATGCCGTGATAGGAGGGGCAGGGCTCGCTAAGCGTGGGATATTTGCCGCTGCCCCAATCGAACTTGCCGCCGTCGACGATGATGCCGGCAATCGAATTGCCGTGGCCGCCCAGAAATTTGGTCGCCGAATGCAGCACGATGTCCGCGCCCCATTCGAAGGGCCGCGTCAGATAGGGCGTGGCCAGGGTGTTGTCGACGAGCAAGGGCACGCCGGCCTCATGGGCGATGTCTGCGATGGCCTTGATGTCGGTGACGATGCCGCCGGGATTGGCTATGCTTTCGATGAACACGGCCTTGGTCTTGGGCGTGAGCGCGGCTTTGAAGCTCGCCGGTTCGCGCGCGTCGGCCCATTTCACATGCCAGTCGAATTTGGCGAAGGCCTGGCTGAACTGGTTGATCGAGCCGCCATAGAGCTGCCGGGCGGCGACGATTTCGTCGCCCGGTTCCATCAGCGTATGCAGCGCGACCAGTTGCGCAGCATGCCCCGACGCCACCGCGAGTGCGGCCCGGCCACCTTCCAATGCGGCAACGCGCTCTTCGAGGACCGCATTGGTTGGGTTCATGATGCGCGAATAGATGTTGCCGAAGACCTGCAGGTTAAACAGCGCCGCGGCGTGATCGGCGCTCTCGAACACATAGGATGTTGTCTGGTAGATCGGCGTGGCGCGCGCGCCCGTCGCCGGGTCCGGCTGTGCGCCGGCATGGACGCTCAAGGTGTTGAAGCCGTAATCGCTCATCAATTCATCCTTCCCTATGTCTAGTTCGATAATTTGGACGTTCGCCCCATCAGGTAGAATTCGTCGTTCGGCCGCATGTTCAGAAAGCTCGCCATGCGGTTGGAGAGCGCGAAGAGGGCCGCAATCGCCGCGATGTCCCACACATCTTCATCGCTGAAGCCATACGGCTTCAGTGCGGCGATGTCGCCGTCGTCAACCGTATGCGAATTGAGTGCCACTTTCATCGCGAAATCGACCATCGCCTTCTCGCGTGGACTGAGGTCAGCCTTGCGGTAGTTCACGGCCACCTGGTCAGCGATCAGCGGGTTCTTGGCGCGGATACGCAGAATTGCGCCGTGCGCCACCACGCAATACTGGCACTGATTGGCACCGCTCGTCGCCACCACGATCATCTCACGTTCGGCAAGCCCAAGGCCGCCTTTCTTTTCCATCAGCGCATCGTGATAAGCCATGAACGCGCGGAATTCGTCCGGACGATGGGCCAGCGCGGCAAATACGTTGGGCACGAAGCCAGCCTTCTCCTGCACCGCAAGAAAACGCTCTTTGATGTCGGGCGGCAGCTCCTCGAGCTTGGGCACGGGATAGCGGCTGATAGGCTTCTCCGTCATCGGCTTCTCCCTAACGGCTGAGGCTGCCGCCCTTGCCGAAGAGTGCAGGCTTGCGGTTATCAATGACGCGGCGATTGACGCCCACCCAGCCGATCTCGCCGGAGAAGCGGCCATGCTCAATCTTCGGGCAACGGTCCATGATCACGGCCAGGCCGCCCGCGCGCGCCATGTCGGCCGCCTCCTCGCTGACGACGCCCAGCTGCATCCAGATCGTCTTGAGCCCGAGCCGGTCCTTTTCTTCCAGGGCTTCGGCGACGATGCTAGGTGCGGCGTCGCTTCCCGGAAAATATCGACCATGTCGATGGGGCCGGGCACCTGCGTCAAATTCGCATAGACCTTGCGGCCGAGAATCTCCTTGCCCGCCATGCCGGGATTGACCGGATCGATCTTGTAGCCCTTGGCGAGCAGATATTTCAGCGCGAAATAGGAGGGCCGGATCGGATTGCCGCTGGCGCCGACCATGGCGATGGTCTTGGTCGAACGCAGGATCGATTTGATGAGCTCGTCGGGATATTGGGGCATGTCAACACGCCGGCCATTTGGGTTCGCGCTTCTCGACGAAGGCGCAGATGCCTTCCTCGGCCTCGGCTTCCAGCATGTTCTCGGTCATGATGCGGCTGGCGTAGTCATAGGCTTCGGCGAGGCCCATTTCGAGCTGGCGATAGAACGCCTCCTTGCCGGTCCTGACGGTGGCGGCCGGCTTGGCGGCGATGACCTGCAGCCAGATTCATGGTTTCGGCTTCCAGCCTGTTCGGCGCCACGACGCGGTTGACGAGTCCCATAAGTTTGGCGTCCTCGGCCAGCACCATCTTGCCAGTCAGCAGCATCTCCATCGCATGCTTGCGTGACACATTGCGCGACAGCGCCACCATCGGCGTCGAGCAGAACAGCCCGATATTGACGCCGGGGGTCGCGAACTGGGCCGAGGAGGAAGCGACCGCCAGATCGCAGCTTGCGACCAGCTGGCAGCCGGCCGCAGTCGCGATGCCCTGGACCTGGGCGATCACCGGCCTGGGATGGCGCACGATCGTCTGCATCAGCGCCGAGCATTGGGCGAAGAGGGCGGCGAAGGCGGCCTCGCCCTTGTCGGCGCGGCGCGGTGCGGCGGTCATCTCCTTGAGGTCGTGGCCGGCGCAGAAGGCCGGCCCCTCTGCCGCCAGCACGATCACCCGCACGGTCCTGTCGCGCGCCGCAGCGTCGAGCGCCTCACTGCAGCGCCTCCATCAGCGCGGCGCTCAGCGCGTTGCGCGCCGCCGGCCGGGCGAGGGTCAGGCGAAGGATGGCGCCGTGCTGTTCGCGGCGGACGAGCTGGGAAGGATTTCATGGGCGCACTCTATGCCCATCCGAGCCGGACTTTAACTAGGGCTCCCACCGTGCCCTTTGCTAGGCGATGTTACACTTCACGTACCTGCCCACAAGGGGTATGGTAGATGCGACCTTATGGGCAGCAATGCTGGGATGAGGCGGTAGCCTCTCTTTTCCCGCTAGACCTTTCAGGCGAGGTGATGGCTCTTCGCGCTTGCATAGACGCTGGCACTCAACAGGACACGTTCACGGTCGCTGCCGTGGCCTTCGGCTTTGATCGAGCCATCAAGGCTAACCGTGAATGGACGCGGCTAATGAAGGGCCGCACCTTCCACATGACCGATTTACACAATCGGAAGGGTGATTTTGAAGGCATCGACGACGACGAAGTATCCAAAATCATGGTGGGGACTGTTCGCATAATCCGCCGCTATGCCTCGTTTGCCATGGCGGTAGCCTGCGACGGCCAGCTCGTTGCGGATAGCCTGCCAACGGTCGCCGCGAAAAGCCCCGATATGGAAAATGTCGTCGCCGCATTCAGGTCAACCTACGGGTTTATGTGCCATTTCGTAATGACGGCCTTGGGCACGCGGGCGAACAACGGAAGGTCAAATGCCGTGCGCCAGATTTCCTACGTATTTGAGCGTGGAGACGAGGGCCAAGGTGGCCTGAAGAGATATCTGGAATACCTGGGGGATGAGCCTCACCACAGGCTTCTTCTCGATGGCTATTCCTACGGTCGAATGACGATTTCCGATAGGGATCAAATCGAAGGGATCTTCCATGCCGCCGATCTCGTCGCATGGGAATGGGCGCGTCACGTGGGGCGCCATAAGGCTGGAGAGCCGATGCGGAAATCACTATCCACTCTCGTCGGCAATTTTCCGGCAGCCTCAGACAAGTTTGGCATTACCCTCAGCGACGGCAATCGCTTCTTCATGAGGTATTTCGCGCCGGAACGTATTTCGGCGGTTACCGCATATTTCAAGGATAGCCTAGCAGCAACGACGATTGATGAAGTCGGGGAAGCCCTCAGCCGTTATCGCGAGGTTTGCCCGGCACCATGACGTTCTTCAGCGCCTTATCCAAATCCTTCTGGTCATCCGACGCGCCAACCTCGCGCGCGGTTTCTAGGAACCGCGCGTACTCGGCTTTGGGCGATTTGTCCGGCTTCGGTTTACGCTTGGCGGCTGGCTTGCTTGACATGCTCCCATCCTATCACGTTGGGCCTACTTGATGACCATCGCGATAATCGCGGCGATCAGCGCCGCAGCAGCGATAATATTGCTGGTCCATGCAGCCTTCGCGCTGCGCTTGGCTGAATCAGAGGCGAAGCGGGCAATGGAATTGGCCTCCAAGGCGGCAGTGTTGGCAGATCGCGCCAGATCATTGGCGGATTTAGCCTCCGCCAAGCTTGCCCGATTGGATTCGGAGGTCTCCAATGACTCGCGGTAAGCCAACCACTCGCGGGCCGCATTGGTTCTGGCCTCTCCGTATATGCCACCGGCCGCGAGGTCGCGGCGAACCCCCTCCGAGCCTCGTTCTTCGAATTTGTCCCAGTATCCGTAGCGCTCGGCGCTCATGTAGTCACAATTCCAGTAATTCGAGGATGAGACGTAGGCGGTCACGACCCTCACGAAACGGTCGATTTCCCACCAGCTGTTTCATAGGTGAGCCGCTTACCCTTGAAGCCCATAAGGGCGGTCTCGGCGCGGCTCACGTCATCAATGCCGAATTTCTCCCGGTTGTTCGGCGCGGAAATCGAACTCAGCCAGATAGCGGTTCAGGTGGTGCTCGCCACAGTGCTGGTAGGTGCCGACCATTCCGCGTTTGAAGACCGAAAAGAAGCCTTCAAGAGTGTTGGTGTGGACTTTCCGGCCAGCCTTCCCGGGGCGGACATAGGTCTTGTTATGGTCCACGGATTCATGGATGCGGGCCAGCTTGGTGCCCTTGTAGAGGCCAGAGCCGTCAGTGTGGAGGATGCTAGCGGGATCGAGGTTGGCCCGCAGAACGTCCGCCATTTCCAGCTTGGTGCCGTCCTTGATGCGCATGGACCGGATGCGGCCTCCGCGCTCAACAAGGCTCACGACCTTCATCTTGTGGGCATCCGCCCGATTTCGGAGCGGCCCTTCTCCTTGGACTTGAGCAGATAGGTCTCGTCCACCTCTACGATCTTGCCGCGTCCACCAAGCGGGCCTTCGCCAGCCGGGGTCATGGCCTCGCGGATACGGTGAGTGAGGAACCAAGCGGTTTTCATGGAGCATTGCAGCATCCGCTGGATTTGCCGGGTGGAGACGCCCTTCTTGCTGGCGCACATCAGGTGGACGACCTGAAGCCAGAGATGCAGGGCCAGATGCGAGCCCTCAAAGATGGTCCCGATCCGCACGGTGAAGGGCTTGCCGCAGGAGTAGCACTTGCGCAGGCCCGGACGGGTGGTCTTGCCCTTCAGTTCGCCAATGCGGTCGCACTCGCCACAGAAGGGGCAGGTCGGACCTTCCGGCCAAAGCCGGGCTTCGACATAGGCGAAAGCGGCGACTTCATTCTGGAAGTGCGGGGCGCTGAGAACGGACTTGGCCATGGGTTATCTCCTTGGCCAAAAATCTATATCCGGGGGTTGGTATGTCAAGTGTAACATCGCCCTTTGCTAGGCGATTGTACTTTACTACACAGGCCAAAAGATGAATAAATCCAATGGACAGGCCGAACGCTCAAGCCATAAAACTGCCAAATCCGCCAAGGCGATTTCTGGAAACGAGGATAGAAAACCTATTTCGGAGGAAGCGGCCGATATGGATATTAGCCCCTATGCCGCTTGGGTGGAGATTGAGAGGTCGGGCCTATTGGGATGTGGTTGCAACGCCCCCCGGATTATTTGGATTTTGAGGATGTTCTCAGGCGCGCGATATATGCAGCCCTTTCAGCTAAATCCTGAATTTCGCGCGCGAGAGAACTAAAGTCGGCAGCATATTGATTCATTTCTTTGCAACTTAGATTTGTGCGTCTGCCGCGCTTTTCGGGATTGTTCTTCGATCTCGGCGCACATGCTCTTGTATCAGCAAGGATTTGTCCATAGTCCTAGGTAATGGCTTCCCAGGAATTGGTTTTAGCCGGTATTTCGCCAACGCGAGATGGGCATCATCCATCCCAGTTGGAGATAGTCTGTTGGTCGGCCACCTTGATCGACTACAACAGGCCAATGCGCTATTTCG
>CAVZHX010000002.1:0-15567 GCA_963775165.1 uncultured Pseudomonadota bacterium
CAAGGGGAGTCGAACCCCTCTTGCAAGATTGAAAATCTTGAGTCCTAACCGATAGACGATGGGCGCGCTGGGCCATCGGCGTGGCGGCGGCTATAGCGGCCCGGCCTGGCCTTGGCAAGACCGGCGCCTGTCGCCGGCTCAGGCCTCGGCCGCCGCGGCATCTTCGAGGTGAAGCTGCACGCGTTGCCGCCCGTTCCATTCGTCGGCGCGCAGCTTGCCGGCGGCATGGATGGCCCGGCCGCGGGCGGCCAGCAACGCCTGCCCAAGGGGCCCCGATGCCGCCCGGAAGGCGATGGCGTCGAGCCGCGCGCCGTCGCTGCCGATCAGACGCAGACGAACATGATCCCGGCCCACCACATCTGCGAAGCCCACGTGGACGTCGGACATCGCCACCACAGGCTCCGGATTGCCCGCACCGAAGGGTCCGGCGCGTGCGATCTCCTCCACCAGGCCAGGACCGATGCCGGCCGGTGCCACAAGGCCATCGAGATGCAAGATTCGAGCTGCGGCGAGCGCATCTGCGGCATTGGCAAAACGGCTGGCAAGGAAGGCGCGAAATTCTTCAAGCCGATCTGCCTTCAACGCGAACCCCGCCGCCATCGCATGGCCGCCGCCGGCCGAGAGGATGCCTGCGTCATGTGCCGCCCGCACCGCCGAGCCGATATCGATCCCGGGGACGGAGCGCGCCGAGCCGCGGCCTTCACCGCCTTCGAAGCCGGCCACGAATGCCGGCTTGCCGAAGCGCTCCTTCAGCCTGCCGGCCACGATGCCGACAACGCCCGGATGCCAACCCGCCTCCGCCGCCAACACGAACGCCGCATTGTCCTGCAGCGACGCGATCGCCATGGCCTCATCCAGGATCATCGCTTCGATTGCCTTGCGTTCACGATTGTGGCGGTCAAGTGTCTGGGCCAGCGAAAACGCGGCCGCGCCCGTGTCTGCCGTCAGAAGTTCCACGCCCAGGCTGCAACAGCCGACACGGCCGCCTGCATTGATGCGCGGGCCCAGAACGAAGCCGAGATGGTACGGCGTGAATGGGCCCGTCGTGCCCGACACCGAAGCGAGCGCGGCCAGACCCGGCCGCTCCTGGCTCGACAGACGTGCAAGCCCGCCGCGCACGAAGGCGCGGTTGACCCCCACGAGCGGAACCACGTCGCACACCGTGGCCAGCGCGACCAGATCGAGACTGCGCGTCAAATCCGGCTCAGCCATGATCCTCGCGCGGTACCATCCCTGCTCGCGCAATTGACGATTGAGCGCGACAAGGAAGAGAAATGTCACGCCGGCTGCACACAGATGGCTCTGGCCGGATGCGTCGCCGGGCTGGTTCGGATTGACATGCGCAGTGGCCGGCGGCAATTCCTCCACGGCGTGGTGGTCGAGCACGACGACATCCAGGCCGGCCTCCCGTGCGGCCGCGAGCGGTGCCGTCGCCGCTGCGCCGCAGTCGACGGTGATGACCAGCCCCGCCCCTTCCGCCTGCAATCTCAGCAACGCGTCCGTATTGGGGCCGTAACCTTCTGCCATTCGGTCGGGAATGTAGACCCGCGGCGGCTGGCCAATCGCACCAAGGAACTCATAAAGCAGCGCCGCAGATGCCGAGCCATCAACATCATAATCGCCAAAGACCGCAATCGTCTCGCAGCGTTCGATCGCGGCGATCGTGCGGGCGACCGCCCGGTCCATGTCCTTGAGCGTCAGAGGTTCTGGCAGCAGCCGCCTCAGCGTCGGATTGATGATCTCGGCGAGCGTATCGGGCCGCACCCCGCGTCCGGCCAGAATCCGCGCCAGCACGGGCGACAGAGGAGCCGACTTGGCAAGCCCCCGCACATCTTCTTCCGCGCATTGGGACAGTGCCCAGCGCCGTCCGGTGAAGGAGCGCGCGACGCCAAAAGCCGCGCCCGCGGACTTAACGGGAACTTCAGCGCCCATGGGCGATCCGGTGGCGCGCGCGAATCCAGCGCACCGTGCCCGTTGCCGAACGCATTACGACGCTTTCTGTCGTCACAAAGCCACGTTCGCGGCGCACGCCGTGGAGCATCGAACCGTCGGTCACGCCCGTGGCCGCGAACACCACATCGCCAGAGGCGAGGTCCTTCAGCAAATATTTTCGATTTAATTCGGTGATACCGAGCCTTGCGGCGCGGGCCCGCTCCTCGTCGTTGCGAAAAACAAAGCGGGATTGGATTTGTCCGCCCACGCAACGCAGGGCCGCCGCCGCCAACACGCCCTCTGGCGCGCCGCCCTCGCCGATGTAGATATCAATTCCCGTTGACGGATCGGTGGTCGCAATCACGCCGGCGACGTCGCCGTCGCTGATCAGATAGACGGCGGCACCGGCAGCGCGAGCCTTTTCGATCAGTGTCGCATGCCGCGGACGATCGAGAATGCAGGCCGTGATCTCGCCAGGCCTGACGCCCTTGGCGCGGGCGAGCGAGGCGATATTCTCGGCCGGGTCGGCATCGAGATCGATCGTGCCTTCGGGATAGCCGCCGCCGATGGCGATCTTGTCCATATAGGTGTCAGGGGCGTTGAGCAGCGTGCCCGGCTCAGCCATCGCCATCACCGCCATTGCGTTGGGAAGCGCCTTTGCGGTGAGCGTGGTGCCTTCCAGCGGATCGAGCGCCAGATCGATTTCGACCCCGCCCGAGCCCACCTTCTCGCCGATATAGAGCATCGGCGCCTCGTCGCGCTCGCCCTCGCCGATGACGACCGTGCCGGCGATCGGCAGGATGCTGAAGGCCGCGCGCATTGCCTCCACGGCCGCATGGTCGGCGGCGAACTCGTCGCCGCGGCCGATGTGCTCTGATGCCGCGCGGGCCGCCGCCTCGGTCACGCGGACAGCTTCGAGCGCAAAGGCGCGATCAAGCGGCTCGCTCATTGGCCCTCCCGAATGCCGTTCGAACCACCCTCAGCCCACTTCCATGGGAATCATGCAGGGCGCGGCAAGAACCTTGTCCGACGCGGCGATCACCTTCAAGGCTTGCGCCACGCCGCTCTCGGGACATTCGTGGGTGATCATGACGATCGAAACCGGCTCGCCGGGCGCGCGGCCCCGCTGGATCATGCTCTCAATCGACACGGCCGAGCCGGCGAGATGGCCGGCGATCTCGGCTAGCACGCCCGGCACATCCAGGACTTCAATCCGCAGATAATAGGCGGAGATACGATCTGGCGATGCCCCCGACAAGGTCACCAGCGCCGATGCCGGCAGGCCGAATGATGGGCCGTTGGCCCCGCGCGCGATGTCGACCAGATCCGCCAGCACCGCGGACGCCGTCGGCGCCTCACCGGCACCGCGGCCCTCGAAGAAGAACGGCCCGGCGGCACCGGCATCGGCCACTATCGCGTTGAAGGCGCCCTCGACATCGGCGAGCGGCGTGCCCGCGCGCACCATCGCCGGCTGCACGCGCTGGTCCAGACCATTGGCCGTGCGCCGGGCCATGCCGAGCAGCTTGATGCGGAACCCGAATTCGCGGGCGAAGGCGATGTCCGCCGGCGTGATATGGGCGATGCCCTCGATTTTTATATTGGTGAGGCTGGGTACGACCCCAAAGGCCAAGCTCGACAGCAGCGCCAGCTTGTGCGCCGTGTCCCGCCCCCGATGTCGAGAACGGGATCGGCCTCGGCGAATCCCAGGCGCTGCGCTTCGGCCAGCACATCGTCGAAGGTGCGGCCGGTCGCCTCCATCTGGGTGAGGATGTAATTGCAGGTGCCATTCAGGATTCCACGCACGGCATCGATGCCATATGCGATGAGACTTTCGCGCAGCGCCTTTACGATTGGGATGCCGCCCGCAGCAGCAGCTTCGAATTTAAGGGCCACACCGGCCTTTTCGGCCCGCAGTGCAAGCGCCGCACCGTGGTGAGCGAGCAATGCCTTGTTGGCGGTCACGACGTGCTTGCCAGATTGCAAGGCCGTTTCGACGAGCGTGCGAGCCGGCCCGTCCTCGCCGCCGATCAACTCGACGATCACGTCGGCATCGCAATCGGCCAGTGCGATGGGATCGTCAAACCATTTGAGCGCCGAGACATCGGCCACCCGCGGCTTCGTGCGGTTGCGTGCCGACACGGCGACAAGCTCGAGCGGACGCCCGGCACGTTGGCGCAAATCCTCGCCATGAGCCAGGAGCAGGTACGCCACGCCACCGCCGACCGTGCCCAGTCCTGCGATCCCAATGCGCAACGGCGCGATCATTTCGCGCCTTCCAGGACCGAGCCGCCAATGGCGTTGGAGCGCGTCGACAGAAAGCGTTTGACGTTGCGGGCGGCCTGGCGGATACGCTGCTCGTTCTCGACAAGCGCGATGCGCACATAGCCCTCGCCATATTCGCCGAAGCCAATGCCGGGAGAGACCGCGACCTTGGCGTGAACCAGAAGCTGCTTGGAGAATTCGAGCGACCCGGCCTCCTTGAATTTCTCGGGGATCGGCGCCCAGGCGAACATCGACGCCGCGGGCGCGGGAATATCCCAGCCCGCGCGCGCCATGGACTCGACAAGCACGTCGCGGCGGCAGCGATAGATCGCGCGCATCTCGGCGACACAATCCTGCGGCCCGTTCAATGCCGAAGCGGCCGCGACCTGCACCGGAGTGTAGGCGCCGTAATCTAGATAGGACTTGATGCGGGCGAGCGCGGCGATCAGGCGCGCATTGCCCGCGGCGAAGCCCATGCGCCAGCCCGGCATCGCGTAAGTTTTGCTGAGCGACTGGAATTCGACCGCGATATCCTTGGCCCCTTCGATCTCCAGAATGGACGGCGGCGGGTTGTTGTCATCGAAGTAGATGTCGGCATAGGCCAGATCCGACAGCACCCAGACCTCATGCTTCTTGGCGAAATCCACGACCTCGCGATAGAAATCGTAATCAACGACTTGCGCAGTCGGGTTGGAGGGATAGTTGACGACCAGCGCCGTCGGCGACGGCACCGAATGGCGCACCGCCCGGTCGAGGCTGCGCAGGTATTCTTCCGGCGAGGTGGCCGGCACATGCCGGATGGCGGCCCCGGCTAGGATGAAGCCAAAAGCGTGAATCGGATAGGCCGGGTTGGGTACCATCACGACGTCGCCCGGCGCCGTGATCGCTTGGGCGAGATTGGCGAAGCCTTCCTTGGAGCCCAAGGTGGCGATCACCTCTCGGTCGGGATCGAGAACTACCCCAAAGCGACGCTTGTAGTACCCCGCCATGGCCCTTCTCAGGCCCTTGATCCCGCGCGAAGCGGAATAGCGGTTGGAGCGCGGATCGCGCGCGGTCTCGATCAGCTTCTCGACAATGTGGGGCGGCGTCGGCATGTCGGGATTGCCCATGCCGAAATCGATGATGTCCTCGCCGTGCGCGCGGGCTTCGGCCTTGAGGCGGTTTACTTCCTCGAAGACGTAAGGCGGCAACCGCCGGATGCGGTGAAAATCGCTGTGCATGCGCTCGGGACCGTTTCTCGCGCCCAATGGCGCGTCCGCGCCAGATCAGAATAAATTGTGCGCCGCGTCAACGGCCTTGGCCAGGAACCTTGGCCGGTCAGCCCTGAAGGAAGATTTCGGCGCCGCCCTGGCCGGCGGACCCCGAGGCGCCGGTCGCGCTGACGAGCACCTTGTCAGCCGGAACCCCTTGCCGAATCAGTTCCCGCGCTACTGCCTTCGCCCGCGCCTGGGATCGCTCGAAGTCGTACTCCATGTGGCGGATGTCCGACATGTTGCCTTTAGCGCTACTGAAATGGCCGACCACACGGATGTAGCCCTGCCCGCTTTGGGCCTTATAGGTGCTGACAGCGGCCACGACCTGGGCGCGGCCGTTGGCGCCCAGCGACGTCGAATTTCCTGAGAAAACGACGGACGTTATGGGCACGCCGACATAGATGTCCGATACCGCCGGCAAGCTCGGCAGACTGCCCAAACTCGCGACCACAGAGCCACCAACTGCGTTGCCCACCGCCGCACCAGCCGGTGCCCTGAGCGTGACGTCGCCGGTCGCGGTGGAGTTCCCTGCGCTGGCGACGGGCGCCGTTCTTGCATAGGAAGCCATGATCGATGACGGCACGAACTCGGCCACCGAAGCATCCAGCGGGGGCGCGTTCGACGCAGCGAACCCTAGCGAATTGCCTGCCATGACGGGCGGCTGCGCACCGGGGACTGCCTCGGACGAACCGGCGGGCGTCGGCGCGGGCTCCTCAACCGGCGTCGCCGGTGGGGTGGCCGCCGCAGGCGGCTGCTCGTCGGCGCTGGCAACCTCGCTCGGCGCAGGCACCGGCGGCACGGGAGCGGTAGCCTCCGGTGCAGTCCGGCTCGCAGGAGCCGGCGTATTCGCGGTCAGGCTTTCCTGTTCGGCTTTGGCGACCTGCGCGGCCGGTGCGGCCGGCCCGGGCGGCGGCGCGGCCGCTTCGGTGCCGCCCCTGAGCGCCTGGGCGCTGTACTGAACGTTGCCCCCCGCCGACGCCAGGGAACTGGCTACCTGCTGCTGCTCCTCGCTCGAGCTCGCCGTCGGCTTCTGCGGCATCTGCGACAGATCCGGAGATTGGTCGTCATCCGCCTGTGTCTGATCGGGAACGTCCGGACCGAACCAGCTGGTGGGATCGACCCAATCGGGCAGGCTCGGCAGATCGGGAAGGCTGGAGCACGCCCCCAGCGCCAGAGCGGCCGCGACGATCGCAGCGGCACGCACCAACACAAATCCAGAGAGGCCACGCCGCCCGGTCGCCATGCCAACCTCCATCCACCCGCGCCTGTCGCCGGCACGTTACCCAAGTCCCATATACAGGGCCAGCGGGCTCCTTCCAAGCCGAACAGCCTACAAAATCAAATTCTCCCGGTCTGGAAGCGCGGCGAAGCTGTGCCTTGCGACTGACGGTGCGCGCACGCTATCAACATTCGACACAAAATAACCGATGAGCCAACCGCGATGCCGAGACAGGCAAGAAAAACCAAGACCAGCGAGCAGGAGCAAGGGCGTGCCGCTGGGACCAAGCCCTCGGCCAAGCGAAGTCGTGTACACGGACAGGGGGGGCCGGGTGCAGAGGCTCCCAAATCCGCGACATCTTCCACGTCGGCTGGAAAGGCGCAGGAGGGTCAAAACGGGGATTACCGCATTGCCGATCCGGCAACCTTCGCCAGCAACATGGTCCGCGTCGGCGTCCAGTCCCAGCGTCTGCTCGCGGAATTCCTGCGGCGGCGGCGCGAGGGGCTGGGGCGCGAGCCGGTCGATCCGCTCAATCTTGCCGGGACCTTCCTGGAACTGCTCAAGGCCATGGCCAGCGATCCAGCCGCGGCGATGGAGGCGCAACTCCAGATCTGGCACGACTACATGGAGCTATGGGAGCGTACGGCGCGCCTTATGATGGGCGGCAAAGTCGAGCC
Organism: uncultured Pseudomonadota bacterium; assembly: GCA_963775165.1. Classification (GTDB taxonomy): domain Bacteria; phylum Pseudomonadota; class Alphaproteobacteria; order Micropepsales; family Micropepsaceae; genus Rhizomicrobium. The sequence continues at coordinate 7,344 of CAVZHX010000002.1, forward strand.
CATGATCGCGCCATCGCCCGGCGATAAGCGCTTCCGCGACAAGGACTGGCAGGAAAACCAGATCTTTAATTTCATCAAGCAGTCTTATCTGTTGACGGCAGACTGGTTGCAGAATTCGGCCGCGCGCGTTGAAGGTCTCGACGACAAGACACGCCGGCGCGTGGAGTTCTACACCAAGCAGTTCGCTGACGCGATCGCGCCCAGCAATTTCGTGCTCACCAATCCGGAAGTGTTACGCGTGACGCTCCAGACCAGCGGTCAAAACCTCGTCGACGGGCTGGAAAATCTCCTCGATGATATCGAGCGCGGCCGCGGTTCGCTTGCCATCCGCCAGTCGGCGGACGCCTTCAGCGTCGGCGAGAACATCGCCACCACACCCGGCCAGGTCGTCTATCAAAACGACCTTATCGAACTCCTGCAATACGAGCCGACAACGAAGGAGGTCTACCAGCGGCCCCTGCTGATTTTTCCCCCGTGGATCAACAAATTCTACATCCTCGACCTCCGGCCCGAAAATTCCTTCATACGTTGGGCGGTCGGCCGGGGTTACACGGTGTTCGTCGTCTCCTGGGTCAATCCCGACCGGCAGATGGCGAAGAAGACGTTCGAGGATTACATGCGCGAGGGCATCTTTGCCGCCCTCGATGCGGTCGAGGCCGCGACCGGCGAGAAGAACATCAACACCATCGGCTACTGCATCGCCGGCACGCTGCTTTCCGCGGCACTCGCCTATATGGCGGTCGAGGGGGACGCCCGAATCGAGTCGGCGACCTTCTTTGCCGCCCAGACCGATTTCAGCGAAGCCGGCGATTTGCAGATATTCATCGACGACATCCAACTCGATGCGCTGGAGAAGCAGATAAGCGCTTCTGGCGGCGTGCTCGAAGGCAGCAAGATGGCCACCACTTTCAACATGCTGCGCGCCAATGATCTGATCTGGTCCTTCGTCGTCCACAATTACCTGCTCGGCAAAGAACCGATGCCGTTCGACCTACTCTACTGGAATTCCGACACCACGCGGATGCCCGAGGCCACGCATCTTTTCTACTTGCGCGAATTCTATAAGAAAAATGCGTTCGCGCGCGGCGACATGAAGCTCGGCGGCGTAAAACTGGACCTCGGCAAGGTCACTGTCCCTGTGTACCTGCAGAGCGCAATTGAAGATCACATCGCGCCCTATCGCTCGGTCTACAAGACTACCCAGCTTATGAAAGGACCGATCCGTTTCATCATCGCCGGCAGCGGCCATATCGCCGGTGTCATCAATCCTCCAGCCGCGCACAAATACCGATATTGGGCAAACGAAACAGTCGCCGGCAAGAACCCGCCCACGGTGGAAGAATGGCAAAATGGTGCTGCAGAGCATCCGGGGTCGTGGTGGCCGGATTGGGATGCCTGGCTTGCGCAACGCTCAGGTTCGAAGATCCCCGCGCGCAAGCCAGGCGGCGGCAAATTGAAGCCGCTAGGCGGCGCACCCGGCACCTACGTCAGAGTGAAGGCCCAGTGAGGGGGACCGTATCGGCCCCGATTGCCGAGCCGAAAAGCGACGTCAGCTCACAGCAGCGCAAGCCTCCCGCCGGTCTTGTCCTATTGCTCGGCTTGCTCACGGCGATCGGGCCGCTCTCCATAGACATGTATCTGCCGGGCCTGCCGGAAATTGCGCGCACGTTGCACGCAGACGCCGGTTCGGCGGCACGGACTGTGGCCATCTTTTTCTTTGGCATGGCGATCGGCCAGCTGGCTTACGGCCCCCTCTCTGACCGCAAGGGCCGGCGCGCGCCTTTGCTCGGCGGCCTCGTACTTTTTCTCATCGGTACCATCGGCTGCGCGCTTGCGCCTTCGATCGACGTGTTGATGGTGGCGCGGCTCGTACAGGCGATCGGAGCCTGTTCAGGCTTGGTGATTGCAAGGGCGATCGTGCGCGATCATTGCGGGCCGCGTGACAGCGCGCGGATTTTCTCCCGGTTGATACTGGTAATGGGTGCGTCTCCCATCTTCGCGCCTACGCTCGGCGGTATTGTGCTCCTGTTCGGCACCTGGCGGACGGTCTTCTGGCTATTGTTCGGGGCGGGCGCGCTCATCCTCATCGCCGTCGTGTTCCTGCTGGCGGAGTCGCGTTCGGAGTCGACGGCGGCGCAGGCCGCTAGCGAGAATGTCCTCGCCAGTTACCGCGCGGTGCTGGGGATGCGCGACGTGATTGGCTTCGTACTCACTGGGGCGTTCACCAGCGGCGTGCTGACCACCTATATCGCCACATCGCCCGCGGTTGTGATCGGCATCTATCATACTCCTGTCGAAGCCTTCGGCTGGCTGTTCGGGCTTAACGGTTTCGGCTTCATTGCCGCCAGTCAGATCAACGCCCATTTCATCCACAGGCACCGACCCGTCTCGATCCTCAGATGGGCAAACGGGTCGCTTCTCTTGATCGCCATCGTCCTGCTGGCCGATGTGGTCGTGGGCCTGCGTAGCGTCTGGGGCATTCTGGCGCTGCTGTTCCTTCTCATGTCGAGCCTCGGCTTCAACATGCCCAATACCACCGCCGAAGCCATGGCGCTCGACCCCAAACGTGCTGGTACCACCTCGGCGCTTCTGGGCGCGGTCCAATTCACGGTCGGGGCCACCGCCGCCACCGTCGCGACTCTGTTCGATAACGGCACCGCGCTGCCTATGGCCGCGGTGATCGCGGGCGCAGCGCTGACCGCCACGGTCGTGTTGCACACGATGGTGCACGCCCAGTCGCGGTAAACCCGCGACTTGACCGGGTGTCACTCGAGCCCGGTCTGTTCGGGAAGGCCCAGCATAACGTTGAGATTCTGCACGGCCGCGCCAGCTGCCCCCTTGCCGAGATTGTCGAGCACGGCAACGAGGCGGGCCTGTGCGCGCGCCTCATTGCCGAACACATAGAGCTTCAGCCGGTTCGTGTTCTTCAGAAGCTCGGCGTCGAGTGTCTTCAGGCTTCCGCATTCCTCGGCGCTCGCGACTTCGACAAACCTCCGGCCGCGATAGGCCTCTTTAAGACCGGCGCGCAGATCGTCGATCGAGGGCCGCGTGCACATGGCCCAAAGCTGGAGCGGCACGTCAACGATCATGCCGCGGTAGTAGCGCCCGACATGGGGGCAAAACACCGGCGGGTGCTTAAGTCCGCCCCGGTCGGTCATCTCCGGCACATGCTTGTGCGCCAGGCCGAGCGCATAGGCGCGCACGACCGTGTGAGTGTAATCGGCCGCCGTCGGGTCCTCGAATTCGGCGATCATCGCTTTGCCGCCACCGGAATAGCCGGAGACTGCATCGACGGTATACGGATAATCGGCCGGAATCAGGCTCGCCCGCACCAGCGGACGGACCAGCGCCAGAAATCCCGTGGAATAGCAGCCCGGATTGGTGACGCGGGTGGCGGAGGCGACGGCCTCGTAGCCGCGCGGTTCCAGTTCGGGAAATCCGAACACCCACCCGGGCGCCACACGGTGGGCAGTGGAAGCATCGATCACTCGGACGGCCGGGTTCTCGATCAACGCCACCGCCTGGCGCGCTGCCTCGTCTGGGAGGCACAAAATGACGATATCTGCCCCGTTCAGGGCGGCCTGGCGGGCGCGCGCATCCTTGCGCTCGTCCTCCGAGAGCCGGAGCAGGGCCAAGTCGTCCCGCCCGGCCAGCCGCTCGCGGATTTCGAGCCCGGTCGTGCCTGCGGCGCCATCTATAAAGATTTTAGCGACCATATCGATCCTTAGTTCCCTCGCCCGTCAGCCCCAAACATTGACAGTAATTAACGGGCGGATTTAGGTGATGCTAGCGCCTCGCGAATCCGGGTCTGGTTCCCGGCTTAGCGGGGCCCGTGCCGAGGGGCGGAAGATGTGCCTGCCCGGCGGCGGGGCGGGCTATACGCACATCTTCGGGGGCTGATCCATGGATCCCAATGCCATCATCGAGATATTCCGCCGTAACGTCACAGAACATTACTTCGACCTCAAGGGGCGGGTGTCGCGCCGCGAATTCTGGCTGTTCATCCTCGCCTGCTTCGTAGTCTATATCGTCGCCGCTGTGATTGATGCCGTGATCAGCAGCGGACTGGTGGGGGCGGCCGTCGGGCTTGGCCTCTTGTTGCCGACAACCGGCCTCGGTGCCCGCCGGCTCCAAGATATCGGGAAAAATGGTTCAATGGTCTGGTTCTGGACGATTCCTGCCGCGGTCATGCAGGTGATAGCCCTGTTGACCGCAATCAGCGGTCCGGTCGGCGCGCTGGGCTTCCTCTACTTCTTCCTGGCGATCGGTTGGCTGATCTCGCTGGTGACTCTCGTCGCTGCAATTATCATGATCTATCTGTGGGTCCAGCCCGGCGCGACTGGAGAAAATCAGTACGGCCCCCCACCGGCAGGCGCCACGCCTGGCACCACTGCGCCGGCCTGAGGCACCACATCCGCTCACGTCACGCGCCCGCCGCCCGGCCGGGCGCGAGCGTTGGTGTGCCTGGGCAGACGAAAGGACGATACTGCTATAAGGAGGCCATTTCGCGGCAATAGTACCCGAGGACGATGCGTCCGATGACAATTGAACCTGCTCCGCCGCCTGGCCCAGGCGGCGGAATTGCAGTCATGCTCGATCGTCTGCCATGGCGGCCAATCCACACGCGGATCACGCTCGTCCTCGGGCTTGGCTGGATGCTCGATGCCTTCGAGGTCAACATCATCGGCAGCGTACTCGGTATCCTGCAGAACCTGTGGCAGGTCACCACCGAACAGGCTTCGTTGTTGGTCTCGGTGTGGCTCATCGGGATCATGCTCGGTGCGCTCGTCTTCGGCTATTGCGCCGACCGCTTTGGCCGGCGGCGGCTGTTCATCCTGACACTGCTCGTCTATTCGGGCTTTACAGTGGTCTCGGCACTGTCGCCCGGCTACTACAGCTTTCTCCTGTTCCGTTTTCTGACGGCGATTGGTGTCGGCGCCGAATATTCTGCCGTGAACGCTGCGATTGCGGAGTTGATCCCGGCGCGGTTCCGTGGCCGCGCCGGGGCCGCTGTCATGAATTTCTGGCCGCTGGGATCAATTCTTGCCGGAGTCATTACACTCTACTTCATCAACGTGCTGCCCCCCTCGATCGGCTGGCGGTTCGCCTTCGGCCTTGGCGCGATCATCGCGCTGTTCAGCGTCTGGGCCCGCAGAGCGCTGCCGGAATCCCCACGGTGGCTGGCGGGCCGTGGCGAGCAGGGAGCAGCGGAAGCCGTCGTAAAGCAGATCGCCGGCGGGGCGCTCGACTTTTCATCTCCTCATTTCTCCAAAGCTCATGCGGATATCCAAGCGGTGGGATTTGCGACGCAGTTGCACGTCCTGATCGGAAAGCATTATGCCCGGCTGGCGCTCGGATGCCTGCTCGATTTCTCGGAGGCTGCTGGCTATTACGGCCTGCTCGCGCTCCTGCCGCTTGTGGTTCTGCCGCAACTTCACATCCCCGACGAGGAAGTTCCCTGGTTTTTCATCATCGGCAATCTCGGCGCCGCTGTCGGCGGTGTCGCCGCTGCAGTCCTGCTCGACCGGCTCGGCCGCAAGACAACGGTAACCGGCTTTTATTTCCTGGCCGCCCTCTCCATGCTTGCGATGCGCTATGCCAGCACGACCGGGAGTGTCGCGGGCGTACTCCTGGGATTCGTGATTGCCAATCTGTGCGCCACCGGAAGCTGGATCGCCGCCTATACGACCTTCTCGGAGATATTTCCGACGCGCTTGCGCGCGACTGGCATCGGTTTATCGGTGGCCTTTGGGCGGATCGGCGCGGCCATCGCACCACCGCTGCTTGTCGCGGTATCCCAATATGCCTCGGTCGCCAGTGCATTCGTGCTGCTCGCGAGCTTTTGGCTGCTAGGGGTGGCAGCAATGGTTCCTTGGTCGCTTTGGGGCACCGAAGGCAAGAACAAGACCCTTGAAGCCATCGCGCGGCAATAGCGCGCGTGGTCTCTTGGCTTGAACGGAAGAGAATATGTTATACATGTCAGCAAAATATCGCTGGTGAAAGATTCAAGCCTCACCATGCTGGTCAAACCGTCGGGAAATCCTTGGGAAGGAACATGAGATGAGCACGAACGAATTCATCAAACGCCACCACCATTTGACGCTGAGCGTGGGCGGGGCGCAGGAGGACTACGACTTCCACACCAAGATTTTGGGTCTGAAGAGCGTCAAGAAGACGGCGCTGTACGACGGCGAGGAGCCAATTCTGCATCTTTATTACGGCAACGACATGGGCGACGTGGGCACGCTGATCACCTGCTTCCCGATGCGCTGGTCGGGGCGCAAGGCGAAGAAGGGCTCGGGCCAGATCGCCACCATCACGCTGTCGGTGCCCGAGGCGTCGCTCGGCTTCTGGGCCAGGCACCTGCGCGAACACGGCTTCGAGGTGAAGGAGGGCGAGCGCTTCGGCGAGCGGCTGATCGCCTTCCACCATCCCTGCGGCATCGAATACGAGATGGTGGGAGCCAAGGGCGACACCCGCAAACCCTATTCCAACGGCGTGGTGCCACAGGAATTCGGCATCCGCGGCACCCACGGCATCGTGGTGTCGGTGCGCGATGCGGAGAACTCCGAGGAGTTCATGCACTACGGCTGGACCGGCCGGAACCGCAAGGACGAGGGCAATTACATCCGCTACGACGTCGGCAAAGGCGGCAGCGGAGCGGTGGTGGAGTTCCGCGTCGAGCCCGGCCTGGAACAGGGCAGCTGGGCCTATGGCGAGGGCGTGCCGCATCACGTGGCCTTCGAGGTCGACGATTACGACATCCAGAACCAGGTCAAGTTCCACCTCGAAGGGCTGGGCTACACCGACGTGTCGGAGCGCAAGGACCGCGGCTATTTCGAATCGATCTATGTGCGCACGCCGGGCGGGGCGCTGTTCGAAGCCACGGTCTCCAAGCCCGAAGGCTTCCTGATCGACGAGAGCTACGAGAAGATGGGCACCTCCATGCAGATCCCGCCCTTCTTCGCAAACCGCACGGACGAACTGCTGAGAAAGATCGAGCCGCTCGTCTATTGAGGCGAGAAAGCTGTTCGGCAGTGCAGCCCGGCTGTACCCGTGACAGAATCATTGTCACGGGTATGGTCAGGCATCGAATTTTTCGTAGCGATGGAGCGGATCAGCGCTTGGAGAACTGGAAGCTGCGGCGAGCTTTGGGACGGCCGTATTTCTTGCGCTCGACCGTGCGCGGGTCGCGCGTGAGAAAGCCGCCTTGCTTCAGCACTGGCCTGAGATCTGGTTCATAGGCGACCAGCGCCTTGGAGATGCCGTGGCGGACGGCACCCGCCTGCCCCGACAATCCGCCGCCCTTCACCGTCACGATGACGTCGAACTGGCCGTCACGATTGGACGCGATCAGCGGCTGGCGCAGGATCATGCGCAGCACCGGCCGGGCGAAATAGATCTTCTCTTCCCTCCCATTGACCATGAATTCGGCCCAGCCCCGGCTTGATCCAGACGCGGGCAACGGCGTCCTTGCGCTTGCCGGTCGCATAGGCGCGGCCCTGGGCGTCGCGGTTGGGCTTGCCCGCTTCGGTCCCCTCAGGCTTGCTCTCATCGGTCTTGGCCTTGATCAGCGTCGATTTCAGATCGTCGAAGCTCTTCACGTCGTCCGCCATATCAGGCCACCTTCGCTTTGCGGAAATTGGTATTCTTGGGATTCATCGCCGCGACATCGAACTTCTCCGGCTGCTGCGCCTCGTGCGGGTGCTCCGCCCCGGCATAGACCCGCAGGTTGGAAAGCTGCTTGCGCCCAAGCGGCCCGCGCGGGATCATCCGCTCCACGGCCTTCTCGACGATGCGCTCTGGGAACTTGCCTGCCATGATGGCACCAGCCGTGCGTTCCTTGATGCCGCCAATATAGCCGGTGTGATGGTAATAGAGCTTGTTCTTGAGCTTGTTGCCGGTCAGCAGGACCTTGGCCGCGTTTACGACGATGACGTGGTCGCCGCAATCCATGTGGGGGGTGTAGCCGGGCTTGTGCTTGCCGCGCAGCCGGTTGGCGACGAGCGTCGCCAGGCGGCCGACGACGAGGCCTTCGGCGTCGATCACGATCCATTTCTTCTCGATCTCGCCCGCCTTGGCCGAGTAGGTCTTCATCGTCACTCTCCCTGGCCGGGCGGCCCGGCCGAACTGCAGCAGGCGCCTATAGGGGTGTTTGCAGTGCCGGTCAAGCACATAAACGCCTGCGATAAGCTGATTTCATTATGACGGTATGATAATACCG
>CAVZHX010000003.1:0-238419 GCA_963775165.1 uncultured Pseudomonadota bacterium
CGAAGGTCTATGGGTCCTCCCCGGTTCGGATGACACCCGTTTAAGCTCATCCGGCCTTCCTCTCGAAGTCCATTGCGCTCACATATCCGATCGTCGCGTGCCTGCGCCTGGTGTTGTAGATGCATTCAATGTAGCCGAGTAGCCGACCACATCGGCCCTGGCTTCATCCCGCGTGCGATAGGTCTTGCGCGCCGTGCGTTCGGTCTTCAGCGAGGATAAAGAAGCTCTCCATCACCGCCGCGTCGGTGACGAACTGTGCCGTCACCGGCGATGGAGATTGGCACAAGCCGTACCGTGACAGAATGACTGGCCGGTTTTAGAAGCTTTCATGTCCTGAAAGCGAGTTTTATGGTGGCGGCCCAGGGCGCTTCCGGGAATTGCCCATCAGGGCGGTGGAGGAATGGCGCTATATGTGACCTTGCCAGCACGGCCTAGATGGGGCTGCAGCAATGCAGTAGTCTCTATAAGCTTGGTCAAAATATCCGTCAGGGCAGGTCGCGGAATGCGTATGCAGGCTCTCTCGGAGAAGCACTGATAATGTGCATGACAGGCGGTTTGTGCAATCCGTTTCGGGCGATTTGGGGGCGTGAGAATGAGCGATGATCTTTATGTCCAATATGGATGCGGTTGGGACGCACCGGATCAGTGGCTGAATTTCGACGGCTCTCCGACGCTTCGTGTCGAGCGCGTACCGATCATCGGAAAGCCTTTATCGGCGGCGCTGAAAGGCAACCCAAAACCCTTTCCCGACAACGTCCGTTACGGCGACATCGTGAAAGGGTTGCCGGTGAATGATGGTTCATGTGCGGGGGTCTATTGTTCTCATATTCTCGAGCATCTCCGCCTGGAAGATTGTCGCAAGGCGCTCGCAAACACGAAGCAGCTGCTGCGGCCCGGCGGTATCTTCCGGCTTGTACTTCCGGACCTGAGATACTACGCGAAGAAGTATGTGGCGTCTGAGGGCCCCGAGGCAGCGCTTCAGTTCATGCGGGATACGCATTTGGGTGAGCGGGTGCGAATCCCTGGGCTCAAGGGCGTGGTGTGGCCATTGCTGGCGAATTCAAAACATCTTTGGATGTGGGATCATTCGTCGATGGAACATGAACTCAGAGCGGCCGGTTTCACGGATATCCGGCGGGCCGAGTTTGGTGATTTGGGCGATCCACACTTTGCAGCTGTCGAGAGACGCGATCGTTGGGAAAATTGCCTCGGTATGGAGTGCGCGGCCTGATATTGCCGTGCGTTGACGCGCATCCGGTTGTGAAACGGCTGGGGATGCGCGTCAGATTGTTCCGGACATGCATCGGAAGCATGTCTTTGCCGAAGATGTAATCCTTCGCGAGGGGCCCAGTCGATGTCGGTTCCTTTGTTGACCGGGCAGGATGACACCCCCTATGGTCCGCCGCCGCGGTGCGGGCCCGTAGCTCAGCGGTAGAGCATCTGACTTTTAATCAGAGGGTCGATGGTTCGATCCCATCCGGGCTCACCACGGCCTTTCGAAGGCCGGTCTGGCGTTCTTCAGCGCCGGGGATTGCACCGGTGCCATGCGCCGAAGGTCTATGGGGCAGGCTGGACGCTCTATAATCAATGGCCCGAGACGGGCGCTCGGCCGAGCATCTTCCACGCGTTGGCATCTGCTGGCAGGCGGCCGGCACAGGTGCCGATCAACACGCCGCCGTTTGCATCGCCGCTACCGTCAACTGCTACTCACGAAACCGGAGCCAAGCTTGCGCGAAAATAGTGCGCGGTATAGGGTTAATCGAGGTGCAGGGTGTCTTCTGCGTTGAAATCATGCCACGGTCGGGCTCTGGCTATGCTGGAACTCGGCTTTGGCATGGGCGCATCCTGCGCACATATTCGAGATCGTCAGTGCGTGCCAGAGACCCTGAGAGATGCTGTTCACTCAACCGGTATTCCTTCTTCTTATCCTCCCGATCGCTTGTGCAGCATTCTATACGGTCACACCCCGATTCGGCCCGTCCGTCGGGTTCGGTGTGCTGCTTGTTATCTCGCTGTTGTTTTACCTGCCCTGGGGCTGGTTTTACTTTAGCCTTCTGATCGCATCGATCACCGCGAATTTTCTTGCTGCCTATGTCCTGCTGGCGTTTCCGGACGACCGCAAGGCCCTGAGATCGGCGGCCTTTGCGTTGGGGCTGGTGTACAATTTTGGCACGCTCGCCTGGTTCAAATACAGGTTTTTCTTCTCGCATATCGTGGGCGGCGGCATCCCGCTGCTCAATGCCGCCATACCGGTCGGAATTTCCTTCTACACCTTTCAGCAGGCCATCTTCCTGGTCGATGCCCGCAACCGCGATCACAGTGTCGTCGCCTATATGGGAGACATGCGAACGTGGTGGGGAAAGTTGCGCGGTTATGTGCACCATGCCTTTTTCGTCGCATTCTTTCCCCATGTGGTGATCGGACCGATAGTCTACCTCCGCGAGTTCCAGCCGCAGATCGAAATCCCGACATTCGGGCGCCTGAAAATGGCCAATCTCGAGGTCGGGCTGTCGCTGATCATCATCGGCATGTTCAAGAAGATCGTATTGGCGGATCACATCGGCCTTATCGTGGATCCGATCTTCGGCACGGTGGACAGCCATTTGCATGTCGGGATGGGCGCGGCTTGGTTGGGGGCGATCTCCTACTATGCCCAGCTCTACTTCGATTTCTCGGGCTACACGGACATGGCCCTGGGCACCGCCAGGTCGCTGGGCATCCGCTTTCCGATGAATTTCTATTCGCCGTTGAAGGCGATCGGCATCATCGACTTCTATCGCCGCTGGCACATCACCCTCACGCGCGTGATTGCGCGCTTCATCTACACGCCTATGTCTATCGCCGGTGCGCGCTTCGCCGTGGGCCGGCGTTGGTCGCGCGGCGCGACGCGCGTGGCCGCCCAGTGGGTTCCTCTCATCCTGAATTTCGAGATCATCGCGCTGTGGCATGGCGCTCGCGTGACATTCATCCTGTTCGGCGTAATTCATGGGGTCTGGTACGTGGTTGAGACTGAGCTCCGGGCCTCGCGGCGGTTCAAGCGCTTCCGTAAGAAGGCTCCGGATTGGCTGCGTGGGCTGGGGGGGCGGCTGATCTTCACTTTCGTGATGGTCATCTGCTTCGGGCTGTTCCGGTCTACTTCCATCGAGAGCTTCGGCCTGTTGCTGACGCAAATGTTTTCCGGAACGCTTGCTGTGCCTCCTCAACTGCGGCCGTCGCTGTTCAATCTTGGATGGTTGGTCTTCGCGCTTGGCTGCATGTGGCTGCTGCCGAACAGCATGGAGCTGCTGCGCTACTATCGGGTGGGCATTCCGACCTATGATAACAAGATGTATGGCCCGAAAATCTTCCAGTTCGCCTGGCGGCCCAATTGGAAATGGACGGCGTTGCTGGTCGTGATGTGCCTGACATGTCTGCGATACATCGCCATGCAGCCTCCGTTCCTTTATATGGGGTTCTGATGGAAACAGAGGGTTCGCCTGATTTTGGGGGGGGTGTGGGCGCCGTAGAGGCCGTAGGTTCAGCCCGTTGCTGGCAGCGTTCGCTATCGTTTTTGTGGCGTGCTTAAGCGTCAGTGCGGCCATGCTGCTGATCGACCCGCTCGATCTGTATCCGTGGGGCGTTACACCGAAATTGTTGCCAGGCGGGTACCGCATGAGCGAGGTGCCGTACCTTGTGGACGCCGTAATCGCAAGTTCCGGATATCGACACGATCTTGATCGGCGGTTCCACTTCCGATCCATTTACCGCGCCACTGATGGAGAAAATCCTCCCAGACACGCATCGCGCGTTCAACCTAAGTTATGCGGGGCCCTCGCCCGCAGGATGTAGCGGTCGTCATGCACCGGGTCGAGCAATCGCCTTACGTCCGTCACGTCCTGCTGGAGTTGGAATGGATATACGTCCTTCCCATGAATTCGGGTATAGCGGGCGATTCGGAAAGCTCGCACTTTCCCATCTATTTGTATGATAACTCGATGATAAACGATGTGCGTGCAATCGATCTCGGGACGCTACTGGCCGGTGGCCAGGTGCTCATGGGCGAACCTCTCGATCCGCCCAGATGGAAGCGGCCGTCGCTTCACCAACGGACGGGCGGGACCTATGCGAAATTCCAGATACCAAGTGCTCTAAAGCGCATCGAGCAAGTGATCGAACGCCACCGCAGCGACATTGACCGGCCCGCGACGCACACTTGCGCCGATTTCGGTCTTCTTGACGATGCTCTCATTCCGTTTGCGCGCACCCTGTCTAAGCGAGGTGTACGGCTGGACGTGATCATTCCCGTCTATTCGCTGGCTGCCTATTATGACTGGATGGACAATTTGCGGTTTCGGCGTATGGCGGGCAACAGCATCATGAATGACCAGCTTCTGATGCGTCGCTGTGCGGTCGAGGCGCTCTACCGGCTCCCGGGTGTTCGGGTCTTTGGCTTCGACGATGTGCCGGGTCTAGCCGATGACATGCGAAATTACTATGAAGTGGCACACTTGTACAATAATGCTGCCTACCGATATATGTTGGAGGCCATCGCCGCCGGTCAGCATCAGCTCACGCCGGCAAATGTGGACAGCAAGCTTGCCGCTCTGCGGAGCAGGATCCTAAACTACCGACTGGTGGACTCGAAGCTATGGACGCCGCCGAAGAAATAATACCGGCTCAGTACGGGGCCCTTGTCGATCTGACCAATCGTCAGCTCGCGGTCTTTCCGGAGCACAAAGGTTACATCCAGAAGCGATTTGCGCACGCCGGTGCCGCGGATTTCGTGTTCGCGGATGAGATCGCGCAAAAGATCTTCCAGATCGCGGACCCCCAGGTCGATCGTATCTGCGAAGACTACCGCTGGTTAAGCGAGATGGTCTTGGAGGAGGAGCTGAATTTTCGCAGAACGGGCCGCTACCGCCTGTCCACATTCGAACAGGCCGACCGCGAGGTCTATTCGAATCGCGAATTCATGACCCGCTACATGAACGGGCTTCTCGCGTCGCAGATCTGGTGGAGCAATCATACGGAGATGCTCCACTATTTCCGCGACGACTTTATCGGCCGCAATGCACCGGGCTTTTCGCATCTCGAAATCGGGCCCGGCCACGGGCTGTTCTTGTCGCTCGCGGCATCCTCCCCGAATTGCGGGGAGGCGCAAGGTTGGGACATCAGCGATGCGAGTTTGGCGAATACGCGGGAGGCATTGGACGCGATGCAGCTCGGACGTGATGTGACGCTCCGCAAGATCAATCTGTTCGACGCGCCGAACGAGCAGTACAGTTCGATCACGTTTTCGGAAGTGATGGAACATCTGGAGCGGCCGCAGGATGCCCTGAAAGTGCTCTACCGCCTGCTTCGGGACGATGGACGGCTCTTCATCAACGCGCCGGTGAATTCGCCGGCGCCCGATCATTTGTTCCTCTTCGAGACTCCCGAGCAATTGGCGGACATGATAGCCGATGCGGGATTCACGATAGAGGGCACGCATTTCGCGCCTTGCACGGGGTCTTCGCTGCCGCGGGCACGCAAACTGAAGCTGAGCATTTCGGCGGGCGTCATCGCGAGAAAGAAGTAGGAAGGAATTGGGACGTGGATGAAAAGGACCTCGAAGCTATGACTGCGATCGTCCGTGACTTGTTCGACGAGTACGAAGGACCGGTCACGCGCTCTTTGTCCGCGCGGGAAGTCGAGCAATGGGACAGCCTTGCGAATGTTCAGTTCGTCGTTATGGTCGAGCACGCGCTAAGCGTCCGATTTACCAGCGAGGAGGTCGGCAAATTCAACAATATCGGCGAACTGCTCGATGCAGTCGCCATCAAACGCCAAAAGGGACGGTGACGATCCGGGTCGGAGACACGGCCTCGCGCGGCTTCGTCGTCGACGAAGCCGCGATGCGCTGGTTCCAGGCCGTATCGGAGGACGACAGCCGCATCCACTGCGATGCGGAGTATGCAAGAAACCGCGGCTATCGCGACGTCATCGCTTATGGCGGTATCATGCTTGCCCATCTTTCGCATATCCTCGGGACGGCGTTGCCGGGAAGCAACGGCACGTCCCTGGCCTGGACCATCAAATATCACAAGCCCCTCTATGTCGGCGAAGAGGCCGAGATCACACTCGAGGTGGTCAATGTGTCCCCGGCCACTGGTGTCGTGGAAGGCAAGTTCCGGGTCATGGCGGGCGACAAGAAGGTTGCATCCGGGACGACGCAGAGCATCGTGCCGCCGCAAGACATTGCAGGTGAGCCATGATGATGGACGCCGGGCAGCGCTCGCTCTTTCCCTGGCGGGCGCCGCGCCAGCCGGATTGGCTCGACCGTTGGCAGGAGGCCGACGCGCTTGTGCGGGGCCTGCCGGATAACGGCGCAGCATCGGACGCCTGCATTGCGCTCAGGCGGCTCGTGAGCCAGCAGATCGGAATGCAAGAGCATCTGAAGCTGCAGAACACCGCCAGGCGCCTCTTGCCGCATGCCGCGGCTTTGCCGCTACGCCATCTTCGCATCGGCCTCATCGGCAATCGCACGCTGTCCTATCTGATCAATCCGCTGCGCGCCGAAGGCTTGGCCCGCGGTCTTCTGATCGATGCTGTCGAGGCGTCCTACGATTCGATTGCAAGCTTTGCGCTGGGGCCCGCCAACCCCTTTGGCGTCGAAAAGCTGGACGCGGTGGTCGCGATCCTCGACGACCGCGCGTTCGCGCGTGAGCACCGCCTTCTCGACAGCGACGCCGAGGCAGCGGCACGCACCGAAGCCGAGTCGTTCTTGTCTGCCGTTGCGCAGGCCGCGCGGGAAAAGCTCGGAGCGACACCGATCGTCGCGACCATCCCGTCCATCGGCTCGCGGATCAGTTCCTCCGATCTTGCACTGGCCGGGTCGGTCGAGCGCTTCGTGATGCACTTGAACATGATGATCGTGGATGGTGCCCACGAACGGCGCTGGATCGTCTGGGATCTGGCGGCTTTGGCGTCCCGCGTCGGGCTGGAGACATGGTTCGATCCGGTTCGCTTCTGGGAGGCGAAGGTGCCGTTCCGGATCGAGCTGAGTTCGCTGGTGGCCGATCACCTGGGCCGGATCCTGGCGGCGCTGGCGGGCAAGGCGTGCCGCGCGCTCGTCCTCGACCTCGACAACACGCTTTGGGGCGGGGTGATCGGCGATGACGGGCTTTCGGGAATTCGTCTGGGGCAGAATTCGCCCGAGGGCGAAGCCTTTCTCGCCTTCCAGCAGTTCGTTTTGGAGCTCAGGGCGCGCGGCGTAGTCGTCGCCGTCAGCTCCAAGAATTTGGACGAGACGGCCCGCGAGCCGTTCCGGGCGCATCCCGAGATGCTCTTGAAGGAGGAGCATATCGCGGTCTTCCAGGCGAATTGGGAAGACAAGGCATCCAACGTCAACGCGATCGCGGACACGCTGGGCCTGGGCCTCGAATTCGATTGCGTTCGTGGACGACAACCCGGCCGAGCGGGAGCGCGTCCGGCGTGAGCTGCCTCTGGTCAGCGTGCCGGAAATCGGCAGCGATCCGGCATATTATCCAGCACGGGTCGCCGATTTGGGAATTTTCGAGCATCTGCTTCTGAACGCCGACGATGTCGGGCGTGCGGCGAGCTACCAGAGCCGTGCGGCGCGTGCCGAACTTCAAAGCAAGGTCGGCAACTACGAAGAGTATCTGCGTTCCTTGGAGATGGTGCTCAGCGTCGGCAGGTTCGATGCGGTCGGCCGCGCCCGCATCGCCCAGCTGATCAACAAATCGAACCAGTTCAACCTGACGACCCGCCGCTATAGCGAGGAAGATGTTCGGCGCCTCGAGGAGAACGACGCCGGAATCCTGTGCTGGCAGGCGCGGCTTGACGACAAGTTCTCCGGGCACGGAATGATCGCCGTCATCATCGTTCGAAAGTCGCAGAAGGTTTGGGTCATCGATTCCTGGTTGATGTCATGCCGTGTCCTCATGCGTGGGGTTGAAGAGGCGCTGATGAACCTTCTGATCGCCGAGGCCAAGGCGAACGGCGTGGAGCAGGTCATCGGCGAATACATCTCCACGCCGCGCAACGGGATGGTTGCGGACTTCTACGATCGTCTCGGTTTTGCCAGAGCAAGCGAGGAAAGCGGTGTCGTGCGCTATTCGGCGGACCCGGCGCGTTTCGAGCCGCTAAAGGCCTTCATCGAGATCAAGAAGTCCACTTTTGGGCGAACAGTGTGCAAAATCGCTTCCAATCGTGACCCCGCCGGAAAGGCGGGCATCTCATTGATTGTACCGGTGGAACCACGTCCTGGGTGGGGTCACGTTTCGCGCGAAACATGACCCCACCTCGTTCCGTTTCTTAATAGTGATATCAACGTGCCGGATGGTTTCTGGAGTGGGGTCAATGTTCCGCGCGTATTCACAATCGCCATTCAGTCGCGACTTCCGTCTTGTCGGCTGACCGGTCAAACAATCAATTGGACAGGTCTTGGCTTGGCAAAAGAAGCGCTTTCTCGAAAATCGCCTTGAAACGGTAGGTCTCGGCGCGGGCCACGTGATTGCTATCGGCAAAGAGCGGGTGGCCGTCGATGAGATAATTGCAACGCTCTTGGCGGCATTCAACCAGGTCGGGACGCGCAAAGCCGATATCCGCCCGCGCCGAGAAATGTTTGATCGCGGCTCCATATGTATCGTAAAATTGCGATGAAGGTTCGAACAGCTGGTGTTCGACGGGGCGGCCGAACGCGAGATCGCGGCTTAATACGGAAGCCAGGTCCCAGCCCGGCAGCGCGACCGGACCAACCAGTATGACACGGGTCCCGGCTCGTTCCAGATTGTCGATGAGATCGTCCAACGCGGCGGTGAGAGCCTGATCGCCGCGGTTGTCGAGAACTTTTCCGTCTGCGCCGACGAGGCCGGTTGCTCCATGGTCCCATGTCAGTGCAACGATCACGTATTTTGCGCGTTTGAGACCGACAACAGCTGACAAGTTTTTACGAGCCTTTCGCAGACAGTTCACGGTTGTGTTCGCCGTCGTTGTCGGAAGGCATCCGTTCAGTGGCACGAGCAAGCCCTTCAGGTTCTTGTCTCGCAAGATCAATTCGATAACGGGTTCATACATCTGAGCGTGAGAGTTGCCGAGCAGAACCACCTGTGCATCGTCGGCTGAGCCGGAAGGCAGGTTCATCGCGCAGCCGCGCGATGCGCCGAACACGAACATCTTGGACACGGGGCAGCGATAATTGGTCCCGACGGCCGCATTGATCTCCGCCGCGGCTCCGCCCAATCGCCCGGACAGGCCCTTTGCCGTTATCAGGAATGCAGCCAAGGCCGCAATGACGGCGGCGCTCAAGCCCGCCGTCCACCGCACCTTCACAATGGGCATCGACTTGTCGCGGAACGGGCGCTCCACGTATCGCCAGGAGAGATGCGCGATTGGCACCAAGGCGAAGATCAGGGCGAGCACTTCGACCGGGTCGAGGCTGTGCGCAAGATAGTAGGTCGCGAAGACGATGAGCGGCCAGTGCCAAAGGTAAAGCGAGTAGGACGTCAGGCCGAAATACACCAACGGACGAAACTGCAAAGCCCGGTTGAGCAGCGGCGTATCGTGGCGACCTGCGAGGACGAGCATCCCTGTGCCCACCGTCGCCGGCAATGTAACAGGCATACCTAGCACCTGAAACGGATAGATAAGTCCAATGCCAAGCAGGCCCGCGCCTATGACGCCCATCGCCTGGGCCGCGATTCCGCGCACTGCGATATGCTGTGGGGCGAGGGCCAGCATAGCGCCAATTCCAAGTTCCCATGCTCGTGTCGGAAGAAGGTAGAAGGCGGGTGAACTGCCTCCATGCGCCCTCAACTCGACATCCATGGCGAGCGAAAGCAGCGTCAGGATTGTCACGGTGCCGAAGGCCGCGCGCCGCCAAAGCCGCTGGACGAGCGCGAGAATCAAGGGGAAAAAGATATAGAACTGCTCCTCGACGCCGAGCGACCAGAGATGAAGCAGGGGTTTTGTTCCGGCTGCCTGAGAAAAATAGCTGGTGTCTCGCCAGAAATAGATGTTCGCAACAAATCCGATCGTGGCAATCAAGCTCTTGCCGTAGCCGATCAGATCCGTCGGTAGCAGGATCGCCGCCGCAGCTGCGGTGGTGAAGACGAGCAGGGCGATCAATGCCGGCAGGATTCGACGGATACGGCGGTCGTAAAAGCGAATGATGGAGAAGTGCCGTTGCTGCTGTTCGCGCCAGATGATCGAGGTAATGAGGTATCCGGACAGCACGAAAAACATATCGACGCCGAGATAGCCGCCGGACAACGTCGATCGTGATAGGTGGTATACGATTACCGACCAAACGGCAATTGCACGGAGCCCATCCAAGTCGGATCGATAACGGATGACATGCGAATTGGCACTGCCGGCATTTCGCACACCCGATAGCTCGTCACCCGACGTTTGGAATCCCATGACGGTATCTTGCCCGCGCGCCCGCGCCGCCTTCTACTGCAAATCGCGTTTTCCGCCAAGTCTGCGCACATCAGGTGTAGCTCGATCACCGTTCGGACTGCACTGCTATAGGTGGCTGTCTCGCCCCGAGGATGCCTGGACCCGTCCCTGCATCTGGTATTCGGCCATGGCTATGGTGCGTGCATGTCTGCCGAGCGGTGCTACAGCGATATTCGAATCATGGCGGCTATCGATCGTTGCCGCGACGAGGCGCCGATATTATGGCAGGCCCGCGCACAGCAAATGCGGCAGGCGGCAGGTCAGCTTCGCGGTCGGATTCGGGGTACGACGAAGTCGTGGACCTGGCAGCGGTGGCGGCACCGGCGCATGGGTGCGTCCTCTTGTCAGTCGGGGGGGCGAGGTGGTGCATGGCGTCGCGGAACGGCTGACAGCAGGCCGCCGGCGGGCGGCGTCCATATCGTGAGGAGTGAGTTTCGTGTTATGCGGTAATATATTACCGGAAACGACACATGCGGCCGTGCGCGACACCGCAGCGGACTGCGACCGTTTGCGGCCGTATGCCACCTCCCATGACGCGCGGATCAGATGACCGTGGCTTATTTCTGTGACCTATCTTGCGATGCAGTTGTCGCAGTCGTTGAACGTCCGCCGCATCGCTGCCAACGCCACGCGCCTGCGCGACCCATGGCCGGCACCTGATCGAAGCGGCCGGCCCCGGGCGACTTTGCGGACGCGGTCGTTGGGGTGCTTCGCGATCCGGCACCGCGTGCCACGCCGGGGCGGGACGCGCGCGCTTTTGTCGAAGCAGATGGACTTGGGAGAAGCTATTTGACGAGCTGGAAGCCCGACATGATTCGCCAGCTGGGGGCGGATCCGCCGGCACCGGCTTTTGTTACTTTTCGGTCAGCGTAGATGCCATTGACGTTCGGCGCTGTTATGGTTCGTACGCAGTGCGCAGCAGCACGGGGGCGGGCTTGCACCTTCCCGCGGGAAACCAGTATAGATCATTGTCCGGCCTTGGTATTGTTGTACCGCCTGTGAAGCCGGAGAATTGGATGTTCGGGTGCAGTGCTGTCGGCAGGCTGGGGGCCGTCATGCGCCCCGGTGGCTCGGAAGTAGGGGCGTTGTCGGGTTGCGGAGCGATTGCTAGAGCGGATCATCGTTTCACGGAATTGACCATCCGTTCCAATTCTTTGTTTTCACGCAATTCCGGACAGAGAACCGGGCGCCCTTTTCCTGGAATTGCTCTAGGGAAGTCGCATCATCCGGAGAATTGGCAAAACTGCCTGCGAAGGCCATTGGGATTGCAGAGGAATGACCGACCCTATCAGTAGCAGCGATCTTGGATTCGATGATGAAATCCACCTTCGCGACATCTTTCGATGGATATGGAACCGCACAAGAAGTACTATCTGTTATCGATAGCTCTTCTGGCATCATTCGGGGTGCTTTTCACTTTGATCGCCATGATCGTCTCGCCGACCTATACGGCGGCCGCGACGGTTGGCGCGCCGATATCGCAGCAGAGTTCGTCCAACAGCAATTCGCTGGGCGGTCTGGCCGGCGTTGCAGCCCAATTCGGGATCAACGTATCGCAGCCGAGTGGCGGTGCGTTCTCGACATACACTCAGCTTCTGACGTCCAACCGGCTCTATGCCGTACTGGCCCAAAGCCCGAAATTTATGCAGACCATTTTTTACAAGCGGTATGATCCGAAAACCAAGCAATGGATTCCACCGGGCGGCTTGCCCTCCCGCATGCTCAATTTGGTGCGCGAAGCTTTTCATTACAACATTCACACGGCCCCGAATCAGGACGACCTCGCCCAGTTTTTGCAGAAGCAGCTGACAGTGGTGACGTCAGCCACAGAGCCGTTTGTGACCGTCTCCCTCACTTTCTACGATCCTCATCAGGCGGAAATGTTGCTGAGCACTCTGTTGGTAACAGCGGACAACATCGTTCGTGAGGACGTGCGCAAGGACACCGCGGCAAGGCTTGCCTATCTGGAGCGCATCCTTCCGACCGTCACACAGGCGGATCAGCGCGCATCCATGATTTCGATCCTCTCGTCGCAACAGCAGCAGATGATGATGATAGCGTCGAACAAGCTATTTGCCTCTTATATCGTCGCATCGCCGTATGCCAACTTGAAGCCGACCTCCCCGAACATCACCGTGTATGCTTACATCGTGATCCTTCTGGCGATCGTTTCATGGTTTGCCCTGTGTTCTTCCTGCCGGACGACCGCGGCTTGTTGGCGTTCTTCGAGCGGTTAACCCACTTCGTTCCGCAGGAGAAGGGCGCGTGCGGCCGGTAGCTATTCGGGCGGATGGGAAGAGCCGAGCCGGGTTCGAGAGACGAGCAGGCAAAAGCCGTGAAGGGGTTAATGTCACGGCTTCTCCGTCCGGCGGACGCGGGCCGATGAGCGCGCGCTGGCACCCAGGGAGCATCCAACCTGCTGACACCGACACGTGGCTTCCGGTGCGGAGGGCGCGCCGGAACGGCGCCCGGAGAGAATCCGGGTGTCTGGAGTGGTGACTGCAGGATTGAACCGGGAATCGAGGCCATTCAACAAATATAAAATTGGTCTGAGGCCCGACGTGATGCACTTTCTACAATATTTCTGTAGTCAATGATCCGACAACGCCGTCGCAGACATTGTAATCGTCATTGGCCAACTCACGCCGGGCCGAGTCACAACAGGATGTCAACCATTTGAGATAATTTGATATGTTCAAACCGTCGAGTGACGTGCGTGACTTCTGCGGGAAGCACCTGAAATGCAGAGTCAGATGTGCCTTGTGGCGCGGGCCCTTGCGTTTCACGCTCATTCCGCAATAAATCGTTCGTCGCGCCTCATTCCTTTAGGCCGATAAGTGTCTGCAAGTGTGGGGGGAAATTGGCTTCATGCTGATCAGCCGAACAACGGACGCAGTTCAGTGAAACATCGGCATGAGATTTATTCCGCCTCACTGGATCGGACGAATGGGCTGCTTTCGGAGGTGGATGCGCAGTACCGTCCTGCGGTCCTGGCAAATGGCTTCGGTCCGGAAAGCATGGTGCTCACCGACATCATCGCAGGGCGCGGCCTGAATATCGAAATCATCTCGTTGGATACCGGGCGGCTCCCCGAGGAGACGCACAAGCTCGCCCACAGCGTCTTCATACGCTATGGGCCGGTGCTTCGCATGATCGCGCCCGATCCGGACGAACTGGAAGAATGGACCGCGGTTCACGGCGCAAACGCGTTTTACGAGAACGTCGAGTTCCGCGAAGACTGCTGCCGGATCCGGAAAATCAATCCGCTCAAGCGGGTCCTGCGCGGCAAGAAGGCTTGGTTAACCGGTTTGCGCCGCGAGCAGGCGCAGACCCGCGCGAATATGGGCGAATGCGAATGGGACGCAGAAAATGGCCTCCACAAGTTCAATCCAATGATACATTGGACGGGTGAACAGGTATGGGCCTACATCCACGATCATACCGTTCCCTACAATGCGCTTCACGATGCGGGCTATCCCAGCATCGGTTGCGCACCCTGCACGCGTGCGGTTGGCGTCGGCGAAGACAGCCGTTCCGGCCGGTGGTGGTGGGAACGCGACGCCATCAAGGAATGCGGTCTTCACGTCGAGCAGGTAACCGGACGTTTGCAGCGTGTGAAGGGAGAGACTAAGGTAAAGGCGGTCGAGCCGGAGGTGAAAAGCGCTCCCGAGCATGGTGCCAAGCCTTTAACGGCTTCGCCCGACATTGCTTCGACCGGCAAGAAGAATTCCGCTGCCGACAGCAAGCACGCGATGGGCAGGCATCGAATTGGAAACTGGAGATCTGCGATGAAGGTACTGATCCTGGGTGGCGATGGTTTTTGCGGGTGGCCCACCGCTTTGTATCTCTCCGATCAGGGTCACGACGTCGCAATCGTCGACAACCTGTCACGTCGCGCGATCGACCTGGAGCTCGAATGCGACTCGCTGACTCCGATCCGGAGCATGGGCGACCGTTTGCGCGCGTGGAAAGAGGTCTCTGGCAAGGACATCGCCTTCCACAACTTCAACGTGGCCAAGAACTACCAGCGCATGCTGGACCTCATCAAGGAATGGCGGCCCAACGCGATCGTTCATTTCGCCGAGCAGCGCGCTGCCCCCTATTCCATGAAGAGCAGCTATCACAAGCGCTACACCGTCGAAAATAATCTCGGCGCCACAAACAACGTACTCGCCGCCGTTGTGGAGAGCGGGCAGGACATCCACATCGCCCACCTGGGCACGATGGGCGTATATGGCTATGGAACGGCCGGGATGAAAATTCCGGAGGGCTATCTCAAGGTCAAAGTGGAAATCGAGAATGGCGAATTACGTGGAAAACGAGATTCTGTATCCCGCCAATCCCGGCAGCATCTACCATATGACCAAGACGCAGGATCAGCTGCTTTTCCTGTTCTATAACAAGAACGACCGCGTGCGTGTGACGGATCTTCATCAGGGCATCGTCTGGGGTACCCAGACTGAACAGACAAAGCGCGATGAACGCCTGATCAATCGGTTCGATTACGATGGTGACTACGGTACCGTGCTGAACCGCTTTCTAATGCAAGCCGCAGTCGGCCATCCGCTGACCGTCCACGGTACCGGCGGGCAGACGCGAGCGTTTATCCATATCCAGGACACAGTGAAATGCATTCGGCTGGCACTCGAAAATGCGCCCAAGCCCGGCGACAGGGTGCACATCTTCAATCAGATGACGGAGACGCATCGGGTCCGGGATCTGGCGAAAATGGTCTCGGACCGCACCGGTGCAAAGATTTCCTACGTGCCCAATCCCCGCAACGAAGCGGATGAAAACGACCTTTATGTCGCCAATGACCGCTTCCTGCACCTCGGTCTCGATCCGATCACACTCGGTGACGGCCTGATGGAAGAAGTCACGGAGATCGCGCGGAAGTACATGGATCGCTGCGACACCCGCAAGAATTCCGTGTGTTTCTCTGTGGCGGCAGGGGCCGGTCCATGACGCGCCTGATGCCGCACCTGTGAAAGGGCTGACCGCCGCGGAAAGCGGATGACAGCGTAGCCATTCCGCGCTCGATATTCGATACGGACAATCGATCGCGTGAGACGTGGCGGCCGTATGGTCACCTTGATTGGGACGTTCGGCCACGCACCACATCCGAGTGTTCAACGCATTCCTATCCGGGGGTGAGCATGGAATTTGGGATTGAAGCCGGGGCGGTTACCCGTGACGCGCTTCGATCTGCAATTGGCAGCAATCTTGTAATGTTCGCACTGTCAGCGCAGGAATGACGAGGTTGTCCGATCCCGGCGCCGTGCAGGCGCAAACACCGCCCGAGCGGCGCCGTCGCAAGCTCGCATTGAACATTGGAATTGCGTTTGTCGTGCGAGCGGGCGGCGGGGTGGCTGCCGTCGTGATGAACCTGGTGGTCGCGCGCTCTCTGGGCGAAAGCCAAGCCGGCTATTTCTTTCTTGGCGCGGCCACGGTGACAGTGTTGGCGACGCTCGGCCGGTTGGGGCTCGGCGGGACCCTGATGAGATATATCGGCGCCCATGCCCCAGAGGGCGATTGGGGAACTGTGCAGGCCGCGCTGAGGCGGGCGTGCCTGTGGTCGCTCGCGGTCTCGAGCACTGCCGCGATCACCCTTTTCTTTTCTGCCCCATATCTCGCATCGGCAGCATTCGGCAAGCCGGCGGTCGCGCCGGTGTTGCAGGCAATCGCGCCGGCCATCGTGCTGCTCACCTTGTCGACGCTCGTGGCCTATGCCCTGCAAGCGCTTCACAAGACGATACAATCGATTTTGCTCTTGACCGTACTTGCGCAAGTGATGGTCGCCGCGTGGTGCTGGGTCACCCACGTCAAGTCCGCCGTCGACGTCGTGATCGCGTTCGACGTTGCCAATTTTGTAGTTTTGGGCGCGGGCTTTTTCTGGTGGTACGCGTATAGCGAACGGGGCGTGGGGACGGTGCCCGCAAAGGCATTGCTGTCCAGCTGTCTGCCGCTGTTGGTTGCAAATCTGGCGGCGCAGATGGTGGCTGGTCCGGGCCAGTTTGCCACCGGCGCGTATCTGCCCTCGGCAACATTGGCCCATTTTGCCGTTGCCCAACGCATATCGGCGCTTCTGAATACGGTGTTGGTCTCGGCAAATATTACCGTCTCGCCACATTTTGCGGCGCTGTACAGGCAGGGAAAGCACGACGAGTTGCGCGATGTGGTTGCGACATCTACGCGGCTGCTGATGATGTCTGCGACGCCGATCTTGGTGGTCTTGATCATGGCGCCGGGCTGGATGCTTCATTGGTTCGGAATGGTTTCGAGCAAGGTACCATGATGTTGCGCGTGCTTGCGATGGGGCAGTTCGTCAATGTATTGACCGGCACGGTCGCAAAGCTGTTGTCTATGACCGGGCATGAGCGCGACTTGCGGAAACTGGCCCTGTTTGGCGGGCCGTTGCGGTCGGCTTGGCCTTCACGCTCACGCCGCTATTTGGAGGGATTGGCGCGGCCGTGGCAACTGCGGGCGCCGTGACGATTCAGAAACTTGCCGGGGCTTATCTCGTCAAGCGGCGGCTTGGTATCAAGCTCACGTTCTGGAGGCAGAGCGGGCGCCAACCTGACTTCCTTCCGTGCGGCGGCGACATCGGCTAACGTCCCGGCCATCCGGCCCCGATGCTTGCGGGCGCGTACGGCCAAAGGCGAAGCGCAGCCGGAAGCCGGCGAAGCGAGGCCGCGCTTCAGTGGCTTCCAGAAGTCGGGCGTGCCTTCCCCTTTCGGCAAGACTGTGGCAATGTATCCGGTGTCTTTGCGCAAATGCACGACACGGCGCAAATTGTCTCCCGACCGGTTAGGAAAGGCACCGGTCCGGAAGGTATGCTGGGGTCAAGGGAAGTGTTAGACAATGCTTCAACGAGGTGGAAAACAGGCTTCCGAACGTGCTTCTGATCGGGGCTATGAAGGCGGGCACAACGACGTTAAGTCGCGATCTCGCCGAACACCCGGGAATATTTGTGCCGAAAAGCAAGGAAGTCGGCGAACTCGTCTATGATCGGGCGCTGACACAGGCGGGCCGCGCCGCATATGCGAGCTATTACCGTTTTGCGCGCCCGGGCCAGCTTCGCGTGGACGCCGCCACCGCCTATACCCGCCTGCCGGACTTCCCTGGTGTTCCCGCTCGGGCTCACGCAGTTTGCGGTCCGGACACGCGGATCCTCTACATGATTCGGAACCCGATCGGCCGGATTGTCAGCCACCATGCCCAAGTGTTCTATCGGCGCGGGATATCCGCCGATGTCAACGAGGCCGTCAAACAGCTTCCCGACTTTCTCGAGTATTCACGGTACGGAATGCAGCTCTCCGCGTGGTTGGACTTATTTCCCGCCGGAGAATATTCGTGTGGTCCAGTTTGAGGGCTATTGTCGCGATCGTCAGAAGACATGAATGCCGATCCTGGAGTTCCTGGAACTTCCGCCGCTGGAACTCCAGAATCCGGATGCGATATACAACGCTGCCGAACAGCGCCGGGAGGTTACAGATACATTACGCCGGATCACGCTCTACAGGGCATACAAGGCCTATATCCAGCAATGCGTGCCGGGATCTGTGCGCCGGCTCGTCAAGATGTTGCTGACGAGGCCCGCCCCAGTTCCCTCGCAGGCCAAGATGAGCGACAGTGTCCGGCACTGGGTCATGGAAAGCCTGCGAGAAGATGAGGAGAAGCTCGCATCGCTCCTGGGCCTTCGATCTCCCCTATGGGGAGAAATCGTTAGCCGGCGCCGGTTGGCCGGCTGAAAATATCCTCCAGCCGCTGCGGCCGGATAGCGGCCAGATGCGGCAGAGCGTTGGCGCAGCCGGTATCGACTAGCTTCAAGAGGTTTGGAAGATGTCTTCCCGTGAGCAAGGCCAGAGCCGGGGCTTGGGTCGGTCCTGAGCGGCCTATTTGACGAGTTCACCACGTCGAATTACGTCTCGGTCGACGGTGCTGGCAACGACGGTCTTTGTGCTGGCGCCGGCGACACTGTTCTTCCCCGGCGGTTGGACGCCGCGATTGAGCGTGACCTGGCCGCTCTTCATCGTGGCGGTCTGGGCATTTGCTGGTTGGCCTATCCGCGAGATCCACGGATGCCCATATGTTGACCGGCACGTTCTGGGTCTTTGCGCTGGTATTCTTCGGAATAGCGGCAATCCTCCAGATTGGAACCTCCACATATCCGCACCAGGCAAATGCCTTCCGATCGGACGTTGTTTCTTACCGCTTTCCTGGTTCTCATCGGCACGATAGGCTTCGCATCGGGGACCTATGTCGGAAATCGTGCAAAACCTAGGCTCTCCATATTCAGAACGTTCTTGTCCAGGCGCCAATTTTCGTTTCGCCTTATCATGATATTCTCTGTTATATTGCTTCCGCTTAGCGTCATAGTCATCATCAAGCTCGGCGGGTTTCTGGCTCTGTTCCTTACGCGCGCTGACACAGTGGATGCATATCAGTCGCTGGCCGGCGGTCAAGGCAAAGCGTCGTTTTGATTGCACGCGCGGCGACACGACTTCCGCCCTACGCCATTGCCGTCGCTCTTACCGTCGTGCGCCTGACGGGGCGCGAAACAGGAAGGGTCAAACCCCGGGTTCCGATGCTATATTGGCGCGCTCTGGTTCGCGGTTCTGATAATCAACAACCCGATCAACTCTCCGAGATTTTGGGCTTGGCTCGATCATCATTTGTCTGGCTCTTCTTCTCATTCGGTGGAATGAACAGGAGAGTGGAATCGCTTTCTCTTTTAGTTTGGTATTCGCTCTATATTTGTTTCCGTTTGCCGCATGTTTCGCAAAAACTAGATATGAGTAACGCGATCGCGATCGAAAATGCATCCATGCCGAAATAGTTCAGGAAACGGTGATTATGACACATTCATTCAGGCTGCGGGCGGCATCGATTATGTCGAGAGCAGAGGCTATCTGTACGGCACAAATCTTGCCGGCGCGGTGTTGTTTGGTGCCTCGTCAATCTGGCCGAACAAGCCGGTCTACATCGGGAGCGGTCATTGGCTCTTATAAGGGGCTCATCAATCTGGACATCTGAATGCCATTCGTATCCGAACTTTATTTTCAGGCGGAATGGTGCTAGCATTCCTAGGAATGTTCGGGACCGGTTGGGTAATACGTGTGACGGAACGAGCGTTGCCTTTGCATTTAAAGGAGATGGGCTTCTGCCGGGCAAAGGATTCGCGTTGGCAATCTACGCGATTTATGCGGGTCAGCTGTTCATATTTGGCGCGGGAATTCACACGTCAATCTCCAATTTGATCCCGATAGCATTTCTCTTGCACATCTTGACATGAGGTGAGACAATATCGTCCCGCGGCAAAGCCTGTTTCCGCCGCATCCTGCTGGGCGATCCAGGTGGAATCGCGGTATCGCACACCCGACGTAGACGCGCATGTCATGCATGTGACGCGGTTGCTTTCGTTTGGACGGTGCGAGCACCTTTCTGTGAAGACGCGGGAACGGGTCGAGGTGCGGCGATGATTCTGGACGACGCTGATGCCAAGGTCGCGAAGATCTCTCGGGCGCCGCTTCGGCTTGTTCCTTTTTATCACGGCAACAAAACCTTGGACCGGCCGTCGGCCTTTGGCCCGGATTGGTGAACAGCGGCCAGCGGATTGGCCGTATTGACTGGGTGTGGCATTATGGGTGTGGAAATGAAAAAGCTCGTCTACTTCGTTTTGTTCGGTTTGGTGGCCTGCACTGTGCCGGCGACCGCGCGGCCCATGGTGTTCGCGCATTACATGCCCGGACTAACCGGACGCGTAAACTATCTTCAACGGATGAATGAGGCTGAGTCCGGTCAGGCGAAAGGGGCCGGCGATGCGCCCCTTTATGCGCAGCAATTCTTTTCCGGACCGGCGCCTTGGGGGAGCGGGATCGAAGATTACGCAAGGTACGAAATCCAGACGGCCATCAATGCGGGCGTTGACGGCTTTGTCTTCGACTATGGCGGGGGCTATGGCGGGCGGCAGAATTTCGGCAAGCTGAATATCCCGCAGGTCTCACTTCCCGTGATCGATGCCTTTTTTGCCGTGGCCGAAAAGGATTTTAAAAGTTTCCGGTTGACCTTGGCGCTTGATCAGTCCGGCACGGATAAGAGCGTCGAGCGCCGGCGGATCACCATCGAGCAATTCATGCAACGGCATGGCAACAGTCCGGTGCTGTTCGAGAAGGACGGCCGTCCGGTGTTCTTCAGTTATCGTGCCAACGCATTGGCGCCATACCAGTGCCCCGCGCCGCCGCATCGTCGATCAGCAGGCGTTCTATGATCAGCAGATGCAAATCATCGCCAATTGGAAGGCGATCTGGAGTAGCTTTCCCGTCAAGCCCTATTTCATAGCGGACATGCCGAATGCCTGGATCTGGAAACGCTGGGGTGTTTCCGATTCCTATATTCAGAAAATTCTCGCGCAATGGGCGCAAGCGTTCGATGGCTTGGGCGTGTTCGGGACAACCGACACGCCGGAGGAAGAAGACTGGTTTTATCCGATGGTGGCTTCGATCTGCCAGGAAAACCATAAGTTGTTCTTGGCGCCGATCTGGTGGGGGTATCATCCCGAAAGAGGTCGGATCCTGATGCAGGGCGCCGATCTTGCTGTGAAGAGCTGGACGATGGCGAAGAATTTGGGAGCCGAATGGGTGATGGTCGACACCTGGAACGACTATACCGAGCAGTCCAACTGGGCGCCTTCGGTCGATCACGCTCTACGGGC
The DNA here is from genome assembly GCA_963775165.1 of uncultured Pseudomonadota bacterium. Lineage (GTDB taxonomy): Bacteria > Pseudomonadota > Alphaproteobacteria > Micropepsales > Micropepsaceae > Rhizomicrobium. The sequence continues at coordinate 21,155 of CAVZHX010000003.1, forward strand.
TGGTGGATATTTTGAGCGCTTATTCCGGTTGGTTCAAAACCGGCGCTTTCGACTTGCCGGACACGCCCGAAGTGATTGCGTTCTATCGCCGCTTTCCGAACCATTCCGAGGTCCGGCGGCTCTCCGGGGTGATACCTTGGATTCCGCTGGACGACGATATCGATTTCGTCACGATCAGCCGCGTACCGGGCATATTGAAAGTCGAGAACGGACCATCGTTCGAAATTGGCGCCGGCGTCGAGAGCCATCGCGTTCCGCTGCAGGTCGGCCCTGTGCGCGCGACCTTTTCCTACGATAAGGGAAGCGTTTCCCTCGATGGTCCGATTCCGGTCGTGCCGATAATCCTGTGCGGCAGATATACGGGACTTACATCGCCAGCTCGGATTTTGAACGCCACTTCAAGCAGCAGTTCGGCGATTACGGTACGACGGCGGCCCAGGAGACAGCGCTGGCGCAATGGAAAGCATTGATCCGCGATCTTGCCGACCCGGCAGTCCCGCTGCCGCAGGACACGCAGCTAGGGCATTGACGCCCGCGCGTCGGCATTTTGCCGTGCCAGGCGGTAGGCCGTCATGTGCCGTTCGGCGCAGGCCTCGAGCGATGCGTGAGTCACCACGAATTCGCGGCCTTTGTTGCCCATGGCCGCTCGTCGGGCGGGATCCATCAAATGTTCTACGGTGCGGGCCGCCACGGCCGCCGGATCTTGGTCGCGGATCACAAAGCCTGACACGCCGTGTTCGACGAGTTCCGCGATGGATCCGACATCGAAGGTGACGACGGGCAGCGCAAGCGCCATCGCCTCTTCCATCGATGTGGGTATGCCTTCGGATCGCGGCTTCGGCGTCATCCAGTACACATCGAGGGCCTGCATCAACTCGTGAACGTGCCCCATCGGATCGCGTACGATCAGATCACGTCCAAGCTCCAGCCCCGATTGGGCGGCGAGAGCCCATAGGCTGCTCAATGTAGTCCCTGTGGTTGTCATGCATGGCGCCGAAGATCAGGAATTTTGCGCCCTTTACCTTGGCCTTGAGTTGCGCGGCGGCGCGAATGAAGCTGTCGTGCCCCTTCTGCCGGTTGACATTGCCGATCGTGCCCACGACCAGTTCCGCGTCCTCCATGCCGAATTCCCGTCGCGCCGCCGCCCGGAGCGCCGGATCCGCCTTGAACCGGGATCCGTCGACCGGCGGATAGAAATTGACCACGCCGTTGCGGTGCTTCAGGAGGCCCGGATGTTCTTCCGCGACGCGACATGCCCGTACACATCACAGAATCGGCGTACCGGTGAATCAGGGGGCCAACAATCCGGCGGATCGTCATGGGCGTGTAGGTGCTCAGCACCTGCCATACGACGGGAATGCCCAAGGCATGTCCCGCGAGCGCCGGCCTGCGGGTCCGCCACGCCATTGAGTTGCACCAGATCGATTCCGAGCCGTTCGATCAGCTTTCGAATTTCGCGCACATCGTCCGGCATGCCGCAGAGATAGCGCAGGTTGGTCGCGGGATTGAGCGTCCTTCTCAATCTCCGCAGCGGCATCTGTACGACCTCTACGCCTGCACCACGCAACCGGCCGGCGGCGTTTCCCGGTTCGTCGGGCAGCAAAACGGTCGTCTTGATCCCATGTTCGGCCAATATGGGTGCCATGCGCATGTTGCGGTTATGCGGGCCACCGAACACCGGATAGTGAATGACGCTGAGAACGTGGGTCATGCGTCCGTCGTCTCGAGCGAAAGAACACGATTTCCCTGGCGCTGGAACCATTCCCAGGTCGATGCCAATCCATCCTCGATCTTCCAGCGCGGTGTGAAACCGAACGCGGCATGCACCTTGTCATAACTGGCGAAGTTGCGTGCGACCTCGCCGCGGCGCGCAGGCCGGAACTCGATCGGATGGTCCGGTTTGCCTGCGACCTTGCGGAGGGACTCCGCAAGGTCGAGAACGGTCGTCTCCCGCCCCGACGCCAGATGGAATACCTCGCCGCCGGCCAGGTCGGCATCCAGCGCGCCGGCGATGCCGGCACACAAATCCTCGACATGAACGTAGTCCCGCGACGCCGAGCCGTCGCCATAGATCACGATGGGCTCGCTCTTCATCAAGGCTTTGATGAAGGTCGTGACGGCGCCTTTCTTGTGCGCGCTGTGCGGACCATAAACATTCCCAAAGCGCAGGCAGACCGTTTCGAGGCCGTAGGATTTCGCGAAGGCATGGCAGTAGGCCTCGCCGCACAGTTTGCTCGCGCCATAGGGCGAAATCGGTTTGGGCAGGGAGTTCTCATTGACCGGCGGCGCCGCATCGCCGATCAGCGCGCCCCCCGTCGACGCGAACACCAGACGCTTGACCTTTGCGCCCTGCGCGGTGCGCAACACGTTCAGCGTGCCTTGCACATTGACCAGAAAGTTCTGCTCCGGAGCGGCGATCAACTCGACAACCGAGCCATAGGCGGCAAGATGAACGACCTCGGAAATCCCGTCGAAAGCCGGCCCCAACTGGTCCGGCTCCAGGATGTCGGCTTTGCAGAATTCCGCAACGCCGTCCGGACCATCCGGTCGGGGAAGGGCGGTGCAGGTTGTCCAAAACCCGAACCCCGCGCGACGGCACCAGCGCCTCGGTGAGGTTCACGCCGACGAAACCGCGCCCGCCTGTGATCAGTGCTGTCTTTTCTGACTTGCCGGCGCCTGTTGACATCTCACCAGTCCTGCCTTTCCAGTGCGGCGCAAAAGCTGGTATGCCGCACGCCCTGGGGCAGCGGCACGAGTCTGTCCTTCATATAGCGAGAACCGAAGATGACGTCGCGGACGCGGAAACTGTATCTGTCCGCGATTTGGCGAAGCGTATCGGGACACATCCACAGGGTGTGCTCGGCGTTCGGTCTTACGCGGCCTCGAAGCGCAGCTTTGACGACGTTCCGCCAATACCAGGGATTTGGCGTGGAGATCAGGAGCTTGCCGTCCGGGCGCAGGTGCCGGCGGCAGCATTCAAGAAAATCGCCAACACAATTGAGGTGCTCGATGAGGTCCCCGGCCACGATGACGTCGTATGTGCGGCCCAGGTCGAAATCTTGCGCGTCCGCGGTGTGGATGTTGTATCCGAGATTGTTCAGGTAGCGCACGCCTTCGTCATACAGGTCAAGGCCCTCGACAGACTTGCCCACCTTCACCAGCGCTTTGTGCAGCCAGTACCGGCTGCGATAGTTCTCCGGGTTGTGATGAACGCAACCGATGTCCAGGACGTCTTTCTCCGTGGCGTATTTCACGCAGAATTTTATCTTGTAATCGTCCCAGGCAGGTTCGTCGGAAAAATCCCGGGTGGTCGGCACGCGTTTGCTGCCGAGCATGTATTCGTCGGGCTTCTTCTTTACGCTTTCAACGGTCATCGGATTGCCGCTCCGTGTGCGCCGGTCCGGCGCCGCCTGCTCAATCTTGAGACTTACGGGCATTCTCTCAATAATTTTTGCACAATGTGCTCGAAGTCCTCAGCCCATTTCTGCGGTGTGTGCCCTTGGATCTTCGCCGAAGACCGCTGCCCCATGCGCTGACGCAAGCCAGCATCCGTGGCGAGGGGTAACATGGCCTCGGCAAGTGCGCCAGCGTCTTCCGGGGGAACAACAAAGCCGTTTTCCCCCTCGTCAATTCGGTCGTGGATTTCGCCCGCCGCGCTGGTGCTGATCACGGGCAACGCGCAGGCCATCGCCTCGTCGACGACCAGCCCGTACGGATCGCCGAGAGTCGGGAACACGAACACATCTGCCGCCGCGTAAAAGGGGGGAAGCGCAGGCTTCTGATGGAAGCCCGCAAACACGACATTGCGGAGGCCCAGATCGTCGCAAAGCCGGCGAAGCTTGCCTTCTTCAGGGCCGTCGCCGACCAGCAGCAGGCTCACCTCCTGGTCGGCGTGCAGCTGCACGCGCTGGAATGCCTCAAGCAAGTAATTGATACCCTTGCCCCACAATAGCCGGCCGACATAGATGAACGTGGTGCCTTTGAGGTCGAGCTCCTGCCGAAACTGCTCTCGCGTGGCCCTGGCCTGGGCACTGCCGCGGCTGTAGTGGACGACATCGATCGCGTGGGGCAGGCACATCGCTCTGTCCGGGGGCGTGCCAAACTGCATTGCAAACGCGCGGCTTTCCTCGCCATTGCCCAGGGTCACGTCAACGCGCGGAAAGACCAACCGTTTTATATAATTCTTCCATCTGCTGCGCTTGACCCAACGATCGGTGGTGACTTGGCACCAGAATGCCGTTTTCCCGCCGCGCAGCTTGGTCGCGAGCCAGCCGGCCAGGAACGATGGCTCGGCATATAGACTGACCAGAACATCCGGTCGCCGGCCCAACGCCTGAAGTGGCCAATGAAAGTTGCGTCCCAGAAAGCGTGAGGTGGGCACATAGCGATGCCGAAATCGCCAATTCGCTTCCTCGATGGCCCAACTGCGCCCCGCCCCGATCCGATCATTGAACCAAGCTTCGAACTCAAACGCGTTCCGGTCAGCGACGGCATTGAAGCGCTCGATCATGTAGGGGGCAGGAAGATTGTTCCAGTAAACGACGAACGGTTTCATCTTTGCATTTCGACTACAACACCCTGGGTTCGTGGACGGCAGGACATCAAGCTCAAACTTAACCATGGCAACGCCGTCGGTTGAACTGGCCCGGGTTGCGTGCCTTCAGCCTCTGACCCAGGAGTTCCGTTCCATTTGAACGAAAGCCCCGCACCGCCCTGGAACCACAGTGCCAACGATCCAGTTTTCTTAGAGGATTTTCAAGGCTTTTCGGCCAGCGCTCCGTCAGGCTAGCCGGTCGGCAGTTAACCGCGAAAGCCGACGGCGGGGGCCTGACGGTCGGTCGGGTTTGGCACCTGCCAGCCGTCCGTCGCGGCCGCCTATCGGGGACGCGGACGAGCGGGCCTGATCGGCGATCATGTTTGGGCCTCGGGCGGGTGTCGCCATGACGACAGGTCGCGGTTCAGCAGGTCCTCCAAAAGCCTGATCTCGTCGCTGAATGCGTCGGCCATTTGGCGGTAAATCCCCGGGTCCAGAGACTTGACGGACCGCGGGGCAGTGTTGAAACGGTCGATGGCGCGCAGCACGCCGATATGCCGGATGCCGGTCAGCCTTTTGAACGTCATGAGGTAGGGCAGGCCCCATACGCGCGCATATCTGGATGCTTGCGCGAGCCCCTTCGATTTGAACCCCGTGCTCTCGTTCACCTTCGGGAACTCCGTCCTTCCGTCGTCCGGGATCTTCAGGAATGCCAGCAGGCGAAGGTATTCGGCGCGCGGATTCGAGACGAAGTCGTCGAACAAGATGATGCGCACCTGGTCTCGAGGAAATATCTCCAAAACCCGTTTGACCTGCGCACCCAATTGCCCGGCAAAGATATAGGGCCTGTCCTCCACGATATATTTGCCGCGATGCTTGGGCGCACGCCCCGCAACTTCGAGTGCCCAGGCCTTTGCGAAGTCCGGTGTTAGCTCGCCCCCCGCCCGCCGTCTCTCATTGTAGAGCGAATAGACCAGGTCCACCGGGTTTCTGAGCATGATAAGCAGCTTGGAATCCGGAAACAGGCCTCGTATCGCAGGAACGGCAACTCTGGAGCGCAAATAGCTTGGCGTGGCCTCTCCGACGATCCGATGGCGGGCCTTGGCAAAAAGCGAAAGATAATCGTCGAGCCACCCATAATATGATTGGACCATATCAAAGTCGAAGAAGTGCGGCTCCTTGGGCCGCGACATGAACACGTCCGGATGCGACCGCAGATACTCGGACATGGCTGTCGTGCCGCACTTCGGTGCGCCGATGATGAAGAAATTGGGTTCACATACCATAAATTGATGTTCCGTGGGGCGCCGCAGACGCCCTCAATTTCAAGCTCTAACCAAGATTATATTGTTTCGGTCCCCCGGTTATGGATTTGCGATTTGATCAAGGTGATTTTCGAATTCATCGCGGCTGCTTGGCTGCGTCGCGTCATAGAGTACCGCGTCGCCAAGTAACCGTTGGCCACCGTCGCGCGTCAGTGGGCGAAGATCGATGGCGTATTCGCTCTGAGTTGATATGGGCAAGGCCCAGTCGAACGGAATCCGGATGATGATGCCTTTGTCGAAACTGCCTTCGCCGAATTTCTTGAAAGGCACATTCGTGAATGTTGCGAATGCGCCGATCTCGACACCGGTGGAGAAGCGGCGGGTGACTTCGAACGTGGCGCCAATGTCCTTGGCTAGATAACGGCCGACATGGACGCGGAAATTCATTCCGTACCACGGCGATTGATAGTATAGCGTCACATGGCCGGTCAGTACGTGATACTTCCGGAAACCGAGCAACCGATTGAAGTTCCGTTGCCAGACTTCGTAGATGTCGGCACCGATGGCGAAGCGGCTGTCGTCCGGCCGCCACAGGATTTCGCCTCCTCCGCCGCCGAACATGCTTTCCAGATAGCCGGCCTTGACGACGCCAAACGTGTCGGGCGCCAGGCGGAAGCTGTAGGACGCCTCGAGCCGGGCGATGCCGTTGACTCCGTTTCTGTAGTAATTGACCCAATCGCTGCGAACGTGGGGCAAGCGGCTGTTGCTGCCGCGGCCGCTTGAGAAGTCGTTCCAGATATTGCCTTCCAGCTGCGTCTCCGCCCAAAGGCCCGGGAGAAATTCAATTCCGCCGGACAATCCTCCGAGAACGGCGAAGCGGACGGGCTTGTCCGGATCGAAGTAGCTCTCGCGCAGAATCGGATAGAGTGACCAGTCGAACTTCGGAAATGTGCCGGCCAAGGCGCGGTCGAGAACCGGGGTTTCCATCTCCGGCCGGCCGATGGAGACTGTCGTGGCTGTGTCTTCCAGGCCGCCATTCTGCTCGATGTCACGTTCCATCGACGAGCGCAGAACTTGATACTCCTGGGCCGGGGTATTGGACAGCATGGAAATGAGGTGGAAAACCTCGATGTCCGGCGACGCGTCTTTCATCAATACGCGAGTGAGACGGCCGACGGCCTCAGCTTCCGTGCGGTAGCGGCCATTGTAGAAATAGACGGTGGCATCTAAATCGGTCAGCGCGATTGCCTGGACCGATAGCGATTGTGCCGCGGCGTCGCGGCGGATCGCCGCTTCGACGGCCTTCTGGTCTGGGCGCGGACTGCCTTCACCGGGAGACGGGGTATCGGCCGCGATGCCGTGCAGACCGGACAGTGCGCTCGCCGACACGGGCTCGACCGCACAGCGCAGTCTGCGATTGGCCGCTCCCGAGAGGATGATCGTGTCGATGTCCTCGCCATAGGCGGCCGCAAGCCGCGCGTAAAGGCGGCAATTCATCATGGTCTGGTTCTGTGCGGTCTGATCAGTCGAGATGACGAGCGTGGTACCCTGCAAGGCCACGTCGCGGTTGCCGCTGTTGACGACTTCTTCGACGAAGCGTTCGATCGCCTCCGACCGTCTTGCAGGATGGATATTGACCGCCGTCAGCCCCACGACGGGATACATCTCCTTTTGGGTGTCCTGCAACAGGCCTCGCAGCGCCCCATATTGCTGCTCAGAGGTACGCAAGTTGGGCGCAATGGGGGCGGGGCCGATACGCTGGGGAAAGGCATCGGTCGTCGGGTCCATTTCGAAAGAGACGGTCACCCCGACGCTTCGGCCATAAAGCCAATCGAGGCCGATCTGCACCGAGTCGAGGAGCTGATAATTGGCACCGAAATTGAACTGCGAGCGCGGACGAAACCCGCCGCGTTCGGTTTCCCGTTGATAGCGGTCGCTGCTGTATTCGGCGATCAGGGAAAGATTGTCGATGGGTGTGCGCCACACGACGCCGCCGAAAACGCCGACTTTCGGGCCATGGAAAAGCTGGCGAATATTGGCCTGACCGACCCCGTTTATTCCGGGCCGGACGTTAAATGATTTGAACAAATATCCGAATGGGTTGGGCAGTGTGTTGGTCGAAGCCAGCCGCCCCCAACCGATGCCCAACGTGGCGTCGAAATCGTCGAAGACACTTTTGGTAGCGGCGATGTACTCGCCGCCGTAAACGCCCGTGCCGATGACATCTCTGGTGCCGACGACGACGGCCGGCATGTATTCACCTTCTTCGAAGAGGCGGACCTTCGCCGTGAAGCTGCGGTCGTAATAGGTGCGGAAGCGGGGGTTGAAGTGCGTGATGCCGGAATAGCGGAACGAGACTGCAAGCCACGGCAACGCCTGGAAACCGAAATTGTAGCGCTGCGTGTCCTTGAAAAAGCTGGTCGAGATGTCGAGTTGTCCATCCGGAGCCATCCGGGCGCTGGGCATTTCCAGAAGGCCGACCGTGCCGAAGGTCGTGCGTGGCAATGAAATGGCGTCGCTCGCGGATGCATCGTTCGGCAGGGCGCTCGCAAGAAGTGTTGCGCCTCCCACCAATGCCGCTCTGAAGATGCGAAGTCCCGCCCCTGTCATGGTCCCCGCGGCGCTGCCGGCCGGGCCCCTCTGAATCTCCGCCCCACGGGGCCGTTTGTTGCGCAGTGCGACACTCCTGCCGGGAGGATAAGCGATTGGCAAGCAAATTCTTTTCTTTGAGTGCGATGGGCGGTTGTGGTACTCGTGCGCTGGCTAATCGTTGCGAATTTATGGTGGTTGAGAGGGGTCCATGCTGGCGTATATTGCGGCCGCTGTAGCAAGCGGTCTGCGGCGAGTCTGGGGCTGCGGTTTGGTGGCAACGCTTGGTCTGGCGCTTTTCGCAAGCGGTGGTGCCGACAGCGTTGACGCCCAGCAATTGACCATTCCCCCTCAATATCAGCAGCAAGTTCAGCAGCTGCTGCAAGGCTCCCAAGGCGGCTCCACGGCCCTGCCGCCCGCGGTGGCGCCCAGCCAGACAACCCTGCAACCCGCGGCGCCTGTCACTCAATCCCCCGGCACTTCGCGGCTCGAACAGATCATGTCGCAGCGCGCCGGCGTCGTGCTTCACCAGTTCGGCTATGACCAGTTTGGCGTCGCGCAGTCGGTAACGATCCCGCAGGTCGGCGCAGTTCCGGATGATTACATTCTTGGCTCGGGCGACCAGATTGTCGTCTCGCTGCAGGGCCAGGAGAATGCGCAATACAACGTGACGGTCGACCGCAACGGGCAGGTTCTGTTGCCGAAACTGCCGCCGATACCGGCCGTCGGGCGCACCTTCGGAGCATTCCGTCAGGACCTGCTGGCGGCGATCCACCGCGCATACATCTCCACGCAAGGTTATATTTCGCTGGGTCAGTTGCGGCAGATTTCGGTGCTGGTGGCGGGCCAGGTCAACAATCCGGGAACACGCATCGTGACCGCTCTGTCGACGCCGGTGGATGCGATCCTGATCTCGGGCGGGATCGTGAAGACCGGCAGCTTGCGGAACGTCAAGCTGATCAGAAACGGCCAGACTACGACGATCGACCTCTACGATCTCCTCACCGCCAGCAGCACGCGGAAGCATGTCACATTGACAGATGGTGACCGGATCGTTGTGCCGCCGTTAGGTCCGACCGTTGCGGTGACGGGCTGGGTGCGGCAGCCAGCGATTTATGAACTGCCACCCGGCGGTTCGGGAATTTCGGCGCGGAGCCTGTTGTCGCTGGCCGGCGGCACCGAAGTCCGCGGTCGGTACAATATCTCGGTGTTACGCGTGAACGCCGCTGGGCAAACGGAATTGGAACCGGCCGACGAACGCGCGCAACTGCACGACAGCGACATTCTCTACGTGCAGCCGGCGGCGTCACAAACGACGAGCAATGCGACGCTATCGGGCGGCACGGCGCTGGCGGGGCGCTATCCCATCACCACGGGGACGAAGCTGTCGGACATCATCAAGGCGCCGGGCGCATTGGGCCCCTCGCCCTATACCCTTCTCGGGGTCATCTCGCGACGTGATCCCAAGACTTATCTGCGGACGGTGATGGCATTCTCGCCGGTGGCGGTCCTGGCCGGCAGGGAAGACATGGCGTTGCAGAGCAACGACATTGTGCGGGTATTCTCGATCGAAGAGTCGCAGATGCTGCGCGCCGCGATCGACAGCTATCGCCAGTATCAGCAGAACCAGCAGCAGCTGGCGCGCAATCCACAAGCCTCGACGCTTAGTCAGGTCGGCCAGCCCTATGATTTCTCCAGTGCTCAAACTAGCGGGGCATCCACCCAGCAGCAGGCGCAGGCAACTCAGTCCGAAAGTGTGCTAGGCGGCTCCCCGCAGGCCGCTGCGGCGCTTCCGGCCGAACTGCAACAGCATGTTGCCTCCCTGGCCGGGGGGACAGGCCAGTCCGGGGGCGTGGCGCCGTCTGAGGCGAACACAGCTGCGACGGCTGTGCTGGGCGCGGCCGCACAAGCGCAGTCTGCTTCCCCCGGCAACACGGAGGCCGTGACCCAGGCCCTGACCAACCAGAACCTGACGCCGCAATTGGCTGGCGCGGCGCCGGAAACCAGCCGGTCGCAGAATTTCGAGACCGAAACGCCATCCCCTGGCGGAGTGCCGACGAATGTGGAAGCGGTGACTTTTGGCCAGGTCGCGAGCCAACTTGGGATTGCACCGCTGGTTTTGGCCAATTTTCTGTCCGATCACACCGTCACCATCAATGGCGCCGTGCGCGGGCCCGGCGTCTATCTTGTGGGCCCGGACGTCACGCTGGCCGAAACGGTGCAGGCGGCCGGCGGCACGTTGAACTGGGCGGACAACAGCGGCGTCGAGCTGACGACAACGCAGGTCGACAGGCGTACGGGCCAGTCGAAGACGCAACGCGTGACGCTGCCGCTGAACCAGGGAATGCTGGCCAGCTACACTGTCCACCCGCGCGACGAGGTCAATTTCCGCCAGGTCTTCGCCAATGTCGATATCGGTTCGGTGACCGTGCAGGGTGAATTGCGGTTTCCCGGCACCTATCAGATCTCGCGCGGCGAACGTCTGTCGGATTTGCTGATCCGTGCCGGCGGGCTGACAAATGTGGCCTACCCCTATGGCACGATCTATCTGCGCAAATCGGCGGCCGCCCTGGAGGAGACCGGATACCAGCGCGGAGCCGACGAGATTGAGAGCCAATTGCTGGTGGGCCTCGCCCAGACCGGCAGCCAGCAATTGTCACCGGAAGCCTTTTCCGCCCTGCAGGGATTCGTAAACCAAATGCGCAACACTGTGGCACTCGGGCGGATATCCGTGGATGCCGATCCCAGTCTGCTGCTGGCCCACCCCTCGGACGACATGCTGCTGGAAGCGGGTGATGTCATCTATATTCCGCAACGGCCGAGCACGATTGCGGTGCTGGGCCAGGTGCTGCAGCCCGGCAGTTTCGCCTACCAACCCGGCGAATCGGTCGAAGACTACATCGCCAAGGCCGGCGGATATGCCCAGTTTGCGGACGATTCGGATACCTTCGTTGTCCTGCCCGACGGCACGGCCACGCAGGTCCACTCGTCCTGGCTCAACTTCAATCGGCCCGATATCCCGCCGGGCAGCGCGGTAGTCGTGCCGCGCGACCTGACGCCGCTAAACCTGCACCAGTTGATCCTCGACGCCACCTCCATCACGAGCCAGCTTGCCATTTCGGCGGCCTCCCTGGCGGTGCTTTCCAAGCAATAGGGCCTTGGCCGGGCGCCTGATTGGGGCGTGAGTGCCGATAAATTTCCGCGTAGGTAAAGAATATGCAATATTCTTTTGGCCAAATGGTCTGCGGCTGGTGAGGGGTCAGCAGGCGTCTTCACCGGTGGCGCTGGGATTTGTCGGGGGCCCGAGCTCTATCGCCAGGGTTGTTGCTGCATTGCAACAAGTATCCGGTTCCGGGTTCGAAAATGGAGCCAATTTGATTGACTTGGGCAGTTATCGAAGGCTAGATGTGTGAAATACGTTCAAGCGCAAGAGGGACATTCTGATGCTTCGTAAATGGGGATCGGCGGGGGTGATCGCAGCGATGCTGGTATCCGGCACGGGGACGGCGTTTGCAGCTGGGAACATTCCCAACCAGCAGACGCAAAAGCAGTCTGTCCTGGCGCCGGGGATGCCGGCTGGCGTGCATGAGGCACAGACTTTCACGGATCAGAAAACGATGTTGTGGCTCGTCGGGGCCGGCTTCGTCATTGGTGGCATTGCATTGGTCCTTAGCGGCAATCGCAATGGGTCTCCAACCCAGACGCCCTGCGCGCCGGATGGGACATGCCCTCCGCCGCCTCCTCCTCCGACAACGACGACCAGCACCCCCGTCACGGCAACGACAACGCACTAGCAACTCTGACACGCATCTCGCTGCGATGTTGTGAAGGTGGGGCCACGCGGGTTCGCGCAACTCAGCTTTGCGGAGGGCGTAGGGTTTCGATTACGACCGTCGCGAAATCCGGATGGATGTGCTGGATTGAGCGCCAGACAAGGCCGCTCGCCGGGTCGAGCCAGTAGCTGTTGACGAACGACCAGTTCAGCGCCTGAGACCGACAATCCTCGTTAACGCGATCGGTGCGGATCGACTGGCCCAGGATCGTGATGGTCCGCGCGCCGACGGCGTGGGCGTGGCAGATGATCGGCACCGAATAGGTGTTGAGATCGGAGAAGTCAGCGAGCAGCGTCTGCGCGGGCTGTACGGCGAAGCCCGAGGATTGGCCGGCGGCCAGCGGAGCGAATGTCAATCCGGACAGATTGCGCGTCAGGCCCACCGTGCGCACGATCCGCCCGTCATGGGTAGCCACCACGATGTGGCTGGACGAGGTCCACAGCCTGTTGCCGCCCGCATCGCTGGCCAGCAACAGCATCTGCTGGGGGCCGTCGCCGATGCGTATGGCGATGCTGGCATAGGGCACCGCGGCGGCCTGTTGCAGCTCGACGGTGTCGCCGCCGCCGCTCCAGGCCCGCCGGGCATAGTGGAACAATTGGCCGTAATCGCTTTGATCGAACGAGGTGCAGCCCGCGGCCGCAAGCGCGCTGACAAGTGCCAAAGACCGCAACAGCAACGTCGTATCTCGCCTCCAATGCCACGCCCGCAAAGCGTCCTCCCGTCCGGCCCGCAAAACGTCCTGACGGACGCCTCGGGCCACTCACCTTCACCCACCGCTCTTGCCTAGGTCGGTACCGCGAAACCGTCAAGCGGGCCCTCTCAGTCGCCGGCAGCGGTCCGGCGGCCGACCGATGTTGACGGGCATCTGGGCGTCGGCGAAAAGTGTGTAATAAGGCCCGTGGAGCGAACCGGCCCCGGCCAGCAGAGCAGTTCCCGCAAAAGGGCGGTTCCAACAAATGGCGGTGCTGGTTACAGGCGGTGCCGGTTACATCGGCAGCCACATGATTTGGAACCTCCTGGAGCGGCGTGAGGAGGTCGTGGCGCTCGACAATCTGTCGACCGGCGCGCGCGGGCTCGTGGCCGAGCGTGCCGTCTTCGTCGAAGGCAATGCTGAGGATAGCGAGCTCGTGGCGGATCTGATCCGGCGTCACGCTGTCGATGCGATCATGCACTTTGCCGGCTCGATCATGGTTCCGGAATTGGTCAAGAAGCCGCTTCAATACTACGCCAACAACACTGCGGTCGCGCGCAATCTGATCGCTGCGGCGATCGCAGGCGGCGTGAAGAACTTCATCTTCTCATCGACGGCCACGGTCTATGCAGGCGCTTCCGACGATCCGCTGAGTGAGTTGTTTCCGACCGGGCCGATCGGTCCTTATGGCCGTTCCAAGCTGATGACAGAATGGATGCTGGAGGATGCCTCCAAAGCCCATGATTTCCGGTATGTGACGCTGCGCTATTTCAATGTCGCCGGCGCCGATCCGCAAGGGCGCACCGGCCAGTCCAGCGCGACCGCTACGCATCTCATCAAGCGCGCATGCCAGGTGGCCCTCGGGCGCGTGCCGCTGCTCGATATATTCGGCATCGACTATCCGACGCCCGACGGCACGGGCGTACGCGATTACATTCATGTCAGCGATCTCGTTGCAGCCCACGCGTTGGCGCTCGATTATCTCCGTGGCGGCGGCGGCTCTATCATGATGAATTGCGGCTGCGGAAGAGGGGCGTCGGTACGGCAGGTCATCGCCTCGGTCGAGCGGGTGATCGATCACACTCTTCCTGTGCGCGAATCGGCGCGGCGGCCCGGGGATCCGCCATGGCTGGTCGCTGATTCGCAACTCATCACGGATGTGCTGGGCTGGGTCCCGGTATTGGATGATCTCGACGAAATCGTGCGCACAGCCTACGCATGGGAAAGACGATTGAACGAGCCTGCTTGACCGCGCCGCGATTTAATTGACATGCGGAAATCTCCAAGGCTACATAAGGTCGGTTGCTGCAGGAGTCGCACTCATGCTTCGCAAATGGAGCGCTGGAATCGCCGCGGCGGCGCTGGTGATGGCAAGTTCGCCGGTCGCTTTGGCAGGCGATGCCGCACAAAACACGCAAACCGTGCAAAAGCAGAATGCGCCGCAGGGGCCACTGGCGCCCGGCCGAGCTGCCGGAGTGCGTCAGGCCCAGATGTTCTCCAACGGATATTTGTTCTGGTGGGCGCTGGGGGTTGGCGCGCTCGTTGGCGGCGTCGTGCTCGCGACCCACAACAATCACCATCATACCACGCCGACGCCGACGCCGACCACGACCGGCACGCATTAGCAAGCGGCGTTGCACCGTGGTCCGCATGCGCTGTTCTACCCGCATATCATTGCAGCGGGGCGTCGCGAGACAATGACCGGGCCTGAGTGATGGAACGCGTCGATTGCGCCGTGATCGGAGCCGGCGTGGTCGGCCTTGCCGTCGCGCGCGCGCTGGCCATGGCGGGACGCGAGGTTGTCGTCCTGGAGCGCGACGGAGCAATCGGCACCGGCATTTCCTCGCGCAACAGCGAGGTCATCCATGCCGGCATGTATTATCCCGCTGGCGGGCTCAAGGCGCGGCTTTGCGTAGCCGGCAACCGGATGCTGCAGGGCTACGCGGCCTCGCATGGCATCGCCCACAAGATGGTCGGCAAGCTGATCGTTGCCACCGACGAGGCCGAGGAGAAAATCCTCGACACCATCCTGGCAAGGGGGCGCATCAACGGCGTCACCGGCCTGCACGCCGTCACCGGGGCCCACGCCATGGCGATGGAGCCCGAGCTTTCCTGCCGCTCGGCCCTCTATTCTCCCGACACCGGCATCATCGACACGCACGCCTTCATGCTGTCGCTGCAAGGCGAGGCCGAGGCGCATGGTGCCGCGGTCGCGTTCAGGTCGTCCGTCGCCGGCGGGCAGGCGCGCGGCGAGGGCATGGAGTTGCAGATCGGCGATGCGGACGGCACCAGGCTGCTGGCCAGCCATGTCGTCATTGCCGCCGGGCTCTTCTCATGCCCCGTCGCCAGATCGCTGGGCCTCTCCAATGTTCCGGTGCCTTATCTGTGCAAGGGCAATTACTTCTCGCTCACGGGCAAGATGCCGTTTTCGCGGCTGATCTATCCGGTGCCGGTCAGCGCCGGGCTGGGCGTGCATTACACGCTCGATCTGGCGGGCCGTGGCCGCTTCGGTCCCGATGTCGAGTGGATCGGCGAGGAAAACTATTTCGTCGATCCGGCACGCAGCGACAGCTTCTATGCCGCCATCCGGCGCTACTGGCCGGGCCTTGCGGATGGCGCGCTGACGCCGGGCTTTGCCGGCATCAGGCCCAAGATTTCCGCACCCGGAGAGCCGGCGCAGGACTTCGCGGTCGCCGGACCCAAGGCGCACGGCGCCCCGGGCGTCGTTGCACTCTACGGAATCGAATCGCCGGGCCTGACCAGTTCGCTGCCGCTGGCCGATCTCGTGCGCACGCTGTTAAGCTTGGCATGATTTAAGTCGCCTTGAACGCGCATCGGAGAGCGTCATGCATATCCTGCTCACGGGCGGTGCCGGCTTCATCGGCTTTCACGCCAGCCAGGCGCTGCTTGCCCGCGGCCACAGCATCACCGCGGTCGATTCGCTCAATGCCTATTACGATCCGGCGCTGAAGCGGGCGCGGCTGGGCCGAGATCGATGCCGGCCCGGCCTTTCGTTTCGTCGAAGCCGACATCGCCGAGCCCGGGGCGCTGGCCGCTGCCGGCGCCGGCCAGCACATTCGATCTGATCCTGCATCTGGCCGCCCAGGCCGGCGTCCGTTACGCGCTCGTCGATCCGGGTGCCTATACGCGTTCCAATCTCGTCGGCCATCACAATGTGCTGGAATTCGCGCGCCATCACGACGGGCTCGCCCATCTCGTCTATGCCTCCTCCAGTTCGGTTTATGGCAACGACACCAAACCGCCCTTCTCCGAAGACGCCCGCGCGGACAAGCCGGTCTCCTATTACGGGGCGACCAAGCGGGCGGGCGAGCTCATGTCGTACTCCTATGCCGAACTGTTCGGTTTGAAACAGACGGGCCTGCGCTTCTTCACGGTCTATGGGCCCTGGGGCCGGCCGGACATGGCCTATTGGTCCTTCACCGACGCCATCCTGGCCGGCCGGCCGATGCCGGTGTTCGGCGGCGGCAAGCTCAAGCGCGACTTCACCTATGTCGACGACATCGTGGCCGCGCTGGTGCGCATCGTCGAGACGCCTTTTGCCGGCACCGAAGGCAAGGCGCCGCATCGCATCTACAATCTCGGCAATCACCGGCCGCAGACGGTGATGGAGCTGATCGCGGCGATCGAGAAAGCGACAGGCAACCAAGGCGCGCATCCAGCAGACCGAAGGGCCGAAGGGCGACGTCAACGAGACCTATGCCGACATCACGCGCGCGGCGCGCGATTTCGGTTTCGCTCCCACGGTCAAGCTGGAGGACGGCATCGCCCGCTTCGTCGCCTGGTTCCGGCAGCATTACGGGCGCTAGAACGATCGGGAATGGTGCGCCGGACGGGATGAAACCGGGCGCTGGCAATTGACCGTCGGCAAGGGGGCTTGACGGCGATCTGTCATGCGGCTGCGCTCAACGGGCGAAGGCATTCCGCCGATGAAGCAGCTTCAATTTAGCATAGTGGTGTCCCCGGAATCTCCGCTGCTTCAGTGGAGTGGCATTCCGAAGATGTGCGGCCACAGCCCAGTCACGCCCAGAAAAATGAGATAGACGGCAATCAGGTAGTTGAGGAGTTTCGGCAGCATCAAAATGAGGATGCCGATAATCAGAGCCACCAGCGGCTGGATCGTGAGAATGTCGATATTCGTGATGGCGTGCATTTGGGGCCTGCGCGGTTCACTTCGGATGTGTAACGCGCCAGATGGGTTTCGGTGGCGCGCGCGAATGCGGGCATCCGTCCCCGGCCACCGTCGAACCGCCTTCGCGATCACATCGGCACGGCGGGTGAGCAAAGCGTGCTCTTTGGCGCTGGGTTCAGTCGCTCCACGGAGCGCTCCCAGTCTTTCTGCTAAGCCATTGATTTGGATGGTGCCGGAGGAGAGAATTGAACTCTCGACCTACCCCTTACCAAGGGGTTGCGCTACCACTACGCTACTCCGGCATCCGGCGGCCGACATGGACACGACGGCCCCGAGCGGGCGCGAAAGCGCCCGGGGCCGGTGCTATAACCCAAGGGGCGGGCGAGGGAAAGGGCGGCCGACCGCCCTTTGCGCCGTTCAGGCCGCGACGAGGATCATGCCGAAACCGAGTGACCGCGACAGCCGCCTTGCCGCCGCCCTGCGCGAAAATCTGAAGCGCCGCAAGGCCAAGGCCCGCGCGCTCGCGGGCGGCGAGGCCGCCCCGCCGCCGGCGCCCCCGGATTCGGCGTCCGGCGGGCCCAGTGTCGGGCAAAAGCCCCATCCTTGCCCGAATCCGGCCCGGAAGGGCGATTAGCTTCGCCAGCGGCTTGTCAGCGGCGCGCCCGTTCGGGCGAGAACGCCTGTCTCGGCACCGGATTGGCGGGCGTCAGCGAGGGGTCATGGATCGCATACGCATTCGAGGCGGCGCCCGCCTCAAGGGCGAAATCCCGATCAGCGGGGCCAAGAACGCCGCCCTGCCGCTGATGGCGGCCTGCGCTGCTGACCGAGGAGCCGCTGACGCTGAGCCAATGTGCCGGAGCTGGCCGACATCGCCTTCATGGCCGACGCTGCTGAGCGGGCTCGGCGTCGGAGTCGAGGCCGAGGAGGCCGCCGCGCTGGGCGAGGGCGGCCGCATCGCGCTCCATGCCGCCGCGCATCGCCGCGGCCGTCGCCGAATACGACATCGTGCGCAAGATGCGGGCGAGCTTTCTGGTGCTGGGTCCGCTGCTGGCGCGCGTGGGCCATGCCAAGGTCTCGCTGCCCGGCGGCTGCGCCATCGGCGCCCGGCCGGTCGATCTGCACCTGAAGGCGCATGGAGGCGCTGGGCGCCAGGTCGATCTGGCCGACGGCTATGTGATCGCGCGCGCCGACCGGCGGGCTGAGGGCGCGGGCTGATCGAATTTCCCTTCGTCTCGGTGGGCGCGACCGAGAACGCGCTGATGGCGGCGACGCCTGGCGAACGGCCAGACCGTGCTCGCCAACGCCGCGCGCGAGCCGGAGATCGAGGATCTCGGCCGCTGCCTGATCGCGATGGGCGCGCAGAATTTCCGGGCTGGGCACCTCGCGCGATCGTGATCGAGGGCGTGCGAGCGCTTCACGGCGCCGACCATGCCGTGCTGCCCGACCGCATCGAGACCGGCACCTATGCCATGGCCGCGGCCATCGCCGGCGGCGAGGTCGAGCTCGTCGGCACCCGCGCCGAGCTGATCGGCGCGCTGGTGCCGCTGCTGGAAGCCGTCGGCACCGAGATTGCGCCGACCAATCGCGGGCTCGCCGTGCACCGCAACGGCGTGCGCCCCATCGCCGTCGATGTGACGACCGAGCCCTTTCCCGGCTTTCCCGACCGATCTGCAGGCCCAGTTCATGGCGCTGATGGCGATGGCCGACGGCGTCTCGCACATCCGCGAGACGATCTTCGAGAACCGCTTCATGCATGTGCCGGAGCTGGCGCGCATGGGCGCCGACATCAAGGTCGAAGGCGATATCGCCACCGTGAGCGGCGTGGCGCGGCTGAAGGGCGCGCCGGTGATGGCGACCGATCTGCGCGCCAGCGTCAGCCTGGTGCTGGCGGGGCTTGGCGGCGGAAGGCGAAACCATCGTCAACCGCGTCTATCATCTGGACCGCGGCTTCGAGCGGCTGGAGGAAAAGCTCTCGCCGTCGGCGCCGAGATCGAGCGGCTGCAGCGCATGACGCAGGCGACATCACTTTGGGCGCCGCGGATGCCGAAGACCTCGAGGTCATTTCGGCGCGGCTGCAGGATGCGGTCGCCCGGGTCGGGGATCTCGTCTATCTGCCCAAGTCGCGCCGCTTCGCCGGCCTCTTCAACCGCTTCAAATGGGAGAAGCGCGGGCGACGACACGCGCGTGCGCGCCGGCCTGCATTTCGACGGCGTCACGCCTGCAAGGCGCAGAAAATGCGCCGCGACGGCCCGACGCGGTGGTCTCGCTGCTGGCGATCCGTTTCACGCCGAAGGGCGGCGAGGATCCGGGCGGCGAGGTCGAGCTGGTGTTCGCCGGCGGCGGCGCGCATGCGGCTCGAAGTCGAATGTATCGATGCGGGGCTGAGCGATCTCGGCGGCGAATGGGCCGCGCGCGGCCGCCCCAGCCACGACGAGGGGGCTTGAGATGGCGCGCCGGCTCGATTCCCGCGAACCCGATTTCGCCGGGCCGGTTCGCGGCCTGCTGTCGCGCCAAGCGCGACAGCGAAGAAGATGTCGCGGCTGCCGTGCGCGCGATCATCGCCGAGGTGCGCGCGCGCGGCGACGCGGCGCTGATCGCGCTGACCGCGCGCTTCGACCGCGTCACGCTGACGGCCGACAGCTGCGCGTCACCGCCGGCGAGATCGCGGCGGCCGAGGCGCAGTGCCCGCCGCGGCCGCTGCGGCGCTCGACGTCGCCGCCGCGCGCATCGAGACCTATCACCGCCGCCAGATTGCCGGACGAGCGCTTCACCGACGAGACCGGCGCCACGCTCGGCTGGCGCTGGACGCCGCTCGACAGCGTGGGGCTCTATGTGCCGGGCGGCACCGCGTCCTATCCCAGTTCGGTGCTGATGAACGCGGTGCCGGCGCGGGTGGCGGGCGTTTCGCGCATCGTCATGGTGACGCCGGCCAGCGGCGGCGCGATCAATCCCTTGGTGCTGGCGGCCGCCAAGCGCGCGGGCGTGACCGAAATCTATCGCGTCGGCGGCGCGCAGGCCGTCGCCGCGCTCGCCTATGGCACCGCAACCATCGCGCCGGTGGACAAGATCGTCGGCCCCGGCAACGCCTATGTCGCCGCGGCCAAGCGCGAGGTGTTCGGCCAGGTCGGCATCGATTCCATCGCCGGGCCGTCGGAGATCCTGGTCATCGCCGACGGCGCCAACGATCCCGACTGGATCGCCGCCGATCTGCTGAGCCAGGCCGAGCACGATCGCCTCCTCGCAAAGCATCCTCATCACCGACGATGCCGACTTCGCCGACAAGGTCGACGCGGCGGTGACGCGCGCGCTGGCGCTCTTGCCGCGCAAGGAGATCGCCGCGCGCCAGCTGGCGCGATTACGGCGCGCATCATCGTGGTGGAGAAGCTCGAAGACGCCGCCGCGCTGGCCGACCGCATCGCGCCCGAGCATCTGGAGATCGCCACCGCCGATCCCGAGGCGCTGCTGGCGCGCGTGCGCCATGCCGGCGCGATCTTTCTCGGCCGCAACACGCCCGAGGCGATGGGCGATTACATCGCCGGTCCCAACCACGTGCTGCCGACCTCGCGCACCGCGCGGTTTTCGTCCGGCCTTTCGGTGCTCGATTTCCTCAAGCGCACCACGCTGCTGTCCTGCGACGCCGGAGACGATCGCCGCGCTCGGTCCGGACGCCATCGCGCTGGCCGAAGCCGAGGGGCTGGACGCCCATGCCCGTTCGATCGCCGCCCGGCTCAACCGGAAGCGGCGAAAGCTGAGGCGATGGCGGAGCACGGCCACGTCCGCATCGCCGCGGTCGAGCTCGACGAGCGCACGCGTGGTCCGCCGCACCCGCGAGATCGAGCAGGAACGCGAGATCGCGATCTACGATCTGCTGGAAGACAATCATTTCGCGCCCGCCGGCTCGCCCGGCGGGCCCTACCAGCTGGTGCTGGCGATCGCGGAGAACCGGCTGGTCTTCGACATCCGCACCGCCGACGGCGAGCACATGCCGCAAGGTGATGCTGTCGCTCACGCCGTTCCGCCGCGTGGTCAAGGACTACTTCCTGGTCTGCGAAAGCTATTACAAGGCGATCCGCAACCGCCGCCCTCGCAGATCGAGGCGCTCGACATGGGACGCCGCGGCCTGCACGACGAAGGCTCCGCGCTTCTGCGGGCGCGGCTCGAAGGGCAAGATCGATGTCGATTTCGACACCGCCCGCCGGCTGTTCACGCTGATCTGCGTGCTGCATCTGAGGGGCTGAGCGATGGCGGGCACCGAATGGCGACAGACTGCCCGGCGCCGTGCTGTTCGCCTGCACGATCAACGCCGTGCGCAGCCCGATGGCCGCAGGGCTCATGCGCCATCTGTTCGGACACCGGATGCGTGTGGAATCGGCGGGCGTGCGCGCCGGCGAGCCCGATCCCATGGCCGTGGAGGCGATGGACGAGATCGGCATCGACATTGCGGCCACACGCCCCGCGCTTCGACGACCTCAGCGAACCCATCTTCGATCTCGTGGTCACGCTGTCGCCGGAGGCCCATCACACGGCGCTGGAACTGACGCGACTATGGCGGGACCGGTCGAATACTGGCCGACCGTGGACCCGACGGCCTACGAAGGCTCGCGCGAGCAGGTGCTGGCCGCCTATCGCGCCGTCCGCGACGAGCTGATGAAGAAGATCGCGGCGCGGTTCGGCGAGGCGAGGGTGGGAGAGGTATGAGCCTCAAACCGCCAGCGCGTCGGCGCTCTTGCGGTAGGCATAGGCGTCGTGATCGGTGGCGCCGGCCGGCAGCCATTCGAACAATTTGCCCAGCCGCCGCGGGATCTGGTTGCCGAAGAAAGCCGGCAGCACCGTGTTGTCGCGTTCGAAATAGCCGCGCATCTGCCGATCCGTCTGGAGCAGATCGAGCACCTGGCGGTGATATTTGATGCGATGGGTGGTCGCGGCGCGGATGTAGTTCAGCGCGCGGGTGGCAACGCCGCGGTTGGCGGCAAGGCGGCGCCACACGGCGCGCCCCGACCATGCGTGCTCGAGCAGGCCGAGGCTGTGCCGGTAGAATTCGGCCCAATCGTAATGGAGCGGGCGCACATTCATCGCCCTGGTGCTGTCGAGGAAGGCGTGCGGAAACGGCAGAATCCGGTTGTCGCGCTGCAGATCGAGATTCATCGGTGCCGCCCGGCCATAGCTCGTGAACAGCGAAAATGCCGGATAGGCCGCCGGGACCAGATCGATGAAGCGTTTCGACAGCTCGAAAGGTTCGGGTCCGGCATCGGTGTCCAGACCGAGCACGAAGTTGGTTTGCATGAACGGGATGTGGCGCAAGATCATGTTGATATGCGCGGCGATCTGCTCGACCTTCTCGATGCCGCCGACTTTCTTCGCCTTGGACTTGTTGCCGAAGTCGTACCAGGAACTCGATGCCCGGCAGGATGCCGACGAAACCGGCGCGCTCCATGCGCCGCACATTGGGCTCGGTGAGGACCGCAAGGCTGGCTTCGGCGACATGGCGCACCCGGCGCCCGGGATCGGCCCGCTCGATCGCCGACATGTAATCGTTGAAGCGGATGCCGAAATTCGGGTCGTGCCAGCCCAGCATCGGCTTGGCCATCTGCCTCAGCGCGAATTTGATGTCGCCCTCGATCTGCTCGAAGGGCAGAGGCTGATAGGCGACGTCGGAATCGATGCAGAAGCTGCAGGTATAGGGGCAGCCCATGCTGCCGATGACGGGAACCACCTTGAAGGCCGGCGCCTTGCGCAAGGTTTCGGCGACAAAGCGCCAGCGCTGTTCGAGCGGCGGCAGATTGAGCGGCTGGCGCGCGGCGCTCAGCATCTGTCCCATCGGCCGGTGGGCCGCATGCTCGCGCAACACGTCTTCGATCAGGGCGCGGTCGGTGAAGCCCAGGACATAATCGAAGAAGCGCGCCGCGTCTTCGGGGTAGCAGCGCGCATGCGGCCCGCCGAGCACGGTGACCGCGCCCTTCTGCCGGGCCAGCGCACTGATCGCATAGGCAAGCGGCGCGTTGTGCGTGAAGGACGAGATGAAGACGACGTCGGTGTCGCCCTCGATCACGGCATCGAGCGCCTCGGCCCCGGTGTAACATTCGTAGTGCACGCGATGGCCCAGCTCCTCGCACCAGGCCGCGGCGATCTGTGGCATGATGCTGGCCTGGTTCGCATTCATGATCCGGCCGAACAGGCTCTGGCTCGGCCCGTCGCCGACAAGATCGAGAATCGTCACACGCAGCGAACGCATTGTTGGCCCAAGGTTTGATGTTGTCGGTGGATCGGCCCCGCGCTGGCAAGATCGTCCTGCCCGGCATCGAAGTCAAATTCGCGGCCCTGGGACTACCGGGCCGGCGCGCCGATAAACCGCGCAATTCCGGGGGCATAGGGCTTCATTCGGGGCTTTGTCCTTGCCGCTTTGCAATGCCCGGTCCCCGGTCTCATGCGGGCGGGGCAGGGACGAATGCTGGCCGGCCGCGGACCCGGCGGCTTACGATGGTTCGCGCGAGCAGGTGCTGGCGGCCTATCGCAGCGTGCGTGGCGATCTGATGCGGAAGATCAAGGCGTGGTTCGGTGCGGAGAGGGTGGGGGAGGGGTGAGGGTGAGGGCAGTGATGGCGGAGAAAATAATCCCAATTGTGTAGTTGACAACACATCGCACTAGTGGTGGTCGCTCCGCCGCGCCCAGCTAAGTTATAATTTAGGCCACTTGACGACCCTTTCTGAGTTCCTTAAAAGGCTCCTGTGGCGATGGAACGATTTGTCGCTGTTGGAGCATTTGGAACGGCAATGGTTGGCAACCCCGAAACCACCGAGATTACGCCCACTGAGGCGCTGTTGCGGCAGGCGCAGGCGTTGGAAGAGGCTGCCGCCATCTGGGCTGAAATCGCGAAGCGGGGCGGAGCGGAAGTCTCTGCGCCTGCCACGAAGCCCGCAGCCAAGACAGTCGTGGCCCCTGATACAAGCGGCTGGGCAAACTTGCCGCTTGTTGATGCGATCTATGAGTGCCTTAGAACGATGCCTAAGGGGCCAAAAAAGCCTGAGGCAATTTGGAAGGTCTTGGCCCGCGCCGGTGTCGAAACGACGAGCGACAACCCTACATCCTCAGTTAAGTGGGCTATCAAGAAATTGGCCGCGAAGAATGACGATGTTGTGGCCCTTGGATGGGGTCAGTGGGATCTGAAATCGAATTACACGAAGGCGGGCCTCGAAAGAGCGCTGGCAGCCCGCGCGGGGCGTGGTGGGCGAAGCGCGAAGGAGCATGCAGCCAAGACAAGCGCCGGAATGAGAAAGAGGGCCGAAAGGGGGGAACCAATCGGAGCCCCCCTCAAGATGGTCCCGCCGAATTGGTTTCGGCGTACGACATGCTCTGCAAGGACGCTTCCGTTGGGGACGTGGCAAAGCGGTTCAAAGTCTCAAAGCCGCTGATCTACTCACACTTTCAGATGACGCGGCGAAAAGGGACTGGTCCAGTTATTTCCGCGCGTAGCGATGCCGCGAAAAAGGCGCTCGAAGAGCGCCTTCTTGGAGCACCTGACGCCACTACATTAAGGGTCGTGAAATGATGTTCGCGCGGCCCAATAAACAGAAGCGCCCCGCTTTCGCGAGGCGCCCCGTTAGCCGTCGAAGGGGTGTGATTGCAACATCCGCCCTTCGATATCTGACCCCGGAACTAGCCAGCCCGGGAAATCCCAGAGCGCAAGGCCGTGAAGCCGGTCCGGGTAGGTGGTACATGCAACAAGCATAATACCGTAGGCTGATGAGCGCTGTCGGTTGGCCCTTGCAGCGTTCGTCACCTAATCACAATATACTAAGCCATTGAGTTGGTTGCAAGAATTTTTATTTTCAGTCGAATTCAATGGCTTATGGGTGGCATATAGAAGACCAGGAGCGCGACGAAACCCTTTCTGATTGAGGGAATTGCGAATTTAGCCGAATTCCGGGGCCGAATTCCGGGGACGCTATACTTATCTTCGCTACGTTGTCGCGCGAGATCACGAGGGCAGGGCGGACCTTTCCGCCAGACAAATCCGTGAAGGGAAATCGCGTCAGGACGATGCTGCCGAACTCATGCATCCGGCGCGCGGATGTCCGCCTCGCTGTACAGGTCGGGCTCGTCGGCGAGAAAGTCGAAGGCGCCGCCCTGTTCGGCCGCGCGGGCCAGCGGCATGTGGGGCTCGGCCCCGTTGAGCGTTTCGACCACGACGCGAACGCGCTGGCGCAAGGCGATGCCGCGCCGCTTCAATTCGTCGAGGAATTTTCCGGCTTCGATGTTTTCGAGCACATAGCGCATGTCGTTATTCTATGTGACGCAGGGGCTCCCGACAACGAAACCGCGCCAGTCCGGGAAGGGCGGCGCATTCCGGCAGTTCGAATTCGCGAACATTAACTTTCTGACATGTCCTTGAACACCCGTTCGTTCATCTTATGTTCCATGGGCGAACGAAGGAGTAAAGGCCCAGGCCGCCATCCGTCCGGATCGGAGCGGCCGACGAGAATCGAAACGACAGCGGGTCCATACAGGGCAAGGTCGCGCCGCCCGCGCGCGGCCACATCGGGATGGTGGCGAGGTTTCGCATCATGGGGCGCTGGCCCCTCCAATCCGCAAAGCCCGGGGACGAGGCCAAGGTGCCTGTCGGTCATTCCCAAACGAATGGCCGCTGGCCCGCCGGAGTCTCGGGATCGGGGCGGGCCCAATGGGTCCGCCTTTCGTTTGCGCGGGGCATATCGCGCAATCGGGCCCTTTGCCTTGCTTTTCCGGTCTTTCAGTGCATTCTCCCGCCCGGTCATAAGAATCCAGCCTGAGGGCGAATGGCAAAAGAAGAACTTCTCGAATTCCCGGGCACGGTCAGCGAATTGCTGCCCAACGCGACCTTCCGGGTCAAACTCGAAAGCGGGCACGAGATCATCGCCCATACCGCCGGCAAGATGCGCAAGAACCGCATCCGCGTGCTCACCGGCGACAAGGTCCTGGTCGAGATGACGCCCTACGACCTGACCAAGGGGCGCATCACCTATCGCTTCAAATAGGCGGCCGCGCGCGGTGCCGGAACGCGAAAGTCCGCTTCTTGTCCTGGCCAGCGGAAGCCCGCGGCGCACGGCCCTGCTGGCGCAGGCGGGCATCGAGCCCCATGCCGTCCATCCCGTCGCCATCGACGAGACCCCCCTCAAGGGCGAGCTGCCGCGCCTCTATGCGCTCCGGCTGGCGGTCGAGAAGGCGCGCGCCGGCGCCGATGCCTGGCCGGGCCCGCCCGCGCTGGTGCTGGGCGCCGACACGGTGGTGGCGCTCGGCCGCCGCATCCTGCCCAAACCCGAAAGCGACGAGGACGTCCGCTCCTGTCTGAAGCTGCTCTCTGGCCGCAACCATCGGGTCATGACCGCCATCGCGGTGGCCACCCCCGACAACCGCGTGCTGGTCCGCGTGGTCACCACGCGCATGCATCTCAAGCGCCTGACGCGCGAGGAGATCGACTCCTATGTCGATTCCCGCGAAGGTATCGGCAAGGCCGGCGGCTACGCTGTGCAGGGCCGCGCCGAGGCCTTCGTGCAGCAGCTGAGCGGCTCCTATTCCAACGTCGTCGGCCTGCCGCTCACCGAGACCGTGGCGCTGCTCAAGGGGTGCGGCTTGCGCCTTCCGTGATAGTCTGCGCCTGACCATTTGCGGCCGCCATCGATGGACAAGCACATCCTGATCAATGCAGGCGCGGCGGAAACGCGCGTCGCCATCGTCGAGGACGGACGGCTGCAGGAGCTGCTCCTCGAGCCCGCCATCGGCGCGGGGCGCAGCGGCCACGGGCTGATCGGCACCATCGTTCTGGGCCGCGTCCAGCGCGTGGTGGCCGGCATGCAGGCGGCCTTCGTCGATCTGGGGCTTGGCCGCTCGGGCTTCCTGGGCGCGCGCGAGGCCCGCTGCCTTGCCGGGTGCGACGGCCTGGGCGACGCGCGCGAGCCCCGGATCGGCGATTGCGTGCGCGAGGGCGAAGACGTCCTGGTTCAGGTGATCAAGGACGCGATCGGCGAGAAGGGCGCCCGCCTCTCCGCCAATATCACCATTGCCGGCCGGCTTCTCGTGATGGTGCCGAATGGCAGCGGCGTGGCCGTCTCGCGCCGTATCGAGGACGAGGCCGAACGGGCGCGGCTGACGGCGCTGGTGGAAATCCTTCGGCGCGCCGGGCGGCTACATCCTGCGCAGCGCCGCTTTTGGCGCCGGCCCGGGCGAGCTGCGCGAAGACGCCGGGCGGCTGGCGCAGATATGGCGCGAGGTCATGGCGCGGCGCAGCGCGGCCAAGGCCCCGGCCACGCTCTATCGCGATCTCGATGCCGTCGAGCGGACGATGCGCGACGACGTGGACGCCTCCACGCGCCGCGTGCTGATCGACGACAGGGAAGCATTCGAAGCCGCTCGCGCCTATTGCCGCGCCGCCATGCCCGAGGCCGAAGACAGGATCGAGCTCTATTGCGGGCCAGGCCCGCTGTTCGAGCTCTATGGCATCGAGGACGAGATCGTCTCGCTCTTCTCCCCGCGCGTGCCTCTGCCCTCGGGCGGCTGGGTGACGATCGAGGGCACCGAGGCACTGACGGCCGTCGACGTCAATTCCGGCAGCTACACCGCCGCCTCGGGCCTCGAAGAGACGGGCCTCAAGGTCAATCTCGAAGCGGCGGGCGAGATCGGCCGGCAGCTGCGCCTGCGCGGCATCGGCGGGTTGATTGTGATCGACTTCATCCAGATGTGCGAAACGGCCAATATCGAGCGGGTGCTTGCGGCGCTGGCCGCGGGCCTCGCCCGGGACCGCACGCCCATCCAGATCTCGGCGATGTCCGAATTCGGCCTGGTCGAGATCGCGCGCAAGCGTATCCGCGAGCCGCTGGCCAGGGTGTTGAGCGAAGGCTGCCACGCCTGCGACGGGCTGGGGAGCGTGCGCACGCGGCAAAACGTGGCGCTGGACGTGATCCGCGGCATCGAACGCGAAGCGGCCGCCGCGCCCGGCAGAGCCATTGTCGCGCGGGCGGCGCCGGAGATCGTGGGCTGGCTCGACGCCCGTGCCGACGAGGTGCGCAGCGCCCTTGCCCGGCGCGGGGTCCCTCGCGTCGCCTTCGTGGCAGATGCGGAATTCGCTCATGAAGGATTCGATGTGGGACCTGAAAATGCCTGAACCGCAAGACCGTGTTTGTCCCGTCTGCGGCAAACCGCGCCAGGACCGCTTCAAACCGTTCTGCTCGCGGCGCTGCGCCCAGCTCGATCTGTCGCGCTGGCTGAAGGGCGTCTACGCCATCCCGGGCCGGGACGAAGACGAGGTGCAGGGGCCGCCCGGCTCTGGCGGCGGAGAGGACCCGGCGTGAGGTTTTTCGGCCTTTGGTGCCCGTTCTGGACAGTCGGCGGGCCATCTCCTACAAAGCGCATCCTTTCGGACGGCCCCGGCCGCCCGGGATGCCCAGGTAGCTCAGTCGGTAGAGCAGCGGACTGAAAATCCGCGTGTCGGTGGTTCGAATTCCGCCCCTGGGCACCACACGGATGTCCGCAGATGTTCGCGGACATTCGCCCCGGTCGCACATCGCACGGCACCGCCGGAGCGCCAGCGAGCGCCGGGCATTTCATAAGCGCCGAAGAATCTGTAGCGACGCATCCGGCCTGCCCGTGGTGGATGCATCAAAACGCCGCCTCGTCCGATGGCAAAGATTTGAACCGGCTGGCACCGGAGGAAGCGGCCCCCCGAATGCCGGATCAAAAATCCGTGTCTTGGTGCTTGGCCGCGCCCCAAGAATTCCCGGAAATTCGGCCCTTATGCGTTACGGCCGGGCCCGCAATGGTGACAGGTTCTTGCAGGAAATTGGTGATCCGACGGCAAGTCTGATGTAAAATCGCTGGGGAGCGGAGGGATAGCACGGCTACAACATGACGACTTGGTTCGCCGGGCCATGGGCGTGTCCAATCGCGATCATATTGTTGTGCGTCTGCCAATTGGACGGTCGAATCTATCCTGGCTTAGGGAGTGATGACGGCAATGTCGGACATGAATAGTGAAGTCGTCTATATTTCGGGCCTCACCACAGGTGGAAAGGTGGCGCCGACGTCGTTCTTCACCTGGGACACGAACCCCGATACGCATGATCCGGCGACCTACTCCCGCACCGATTCCAGCCTTGCGAAATGGGGTAGCGCGACGCCGGGGACGTCAGGCGGCACCATCAAATATTATTTCGACACCGCGTCATCGTGGACCGCGACGGAAAAGAACGCTTTCAAAGCCGCGATGGCGCTGTGGTCTGACGTGGCGAATATCACATTCAGCCAAACGACTTCTTCCGCCGCCGCCCAGATCACGATCCACCGTGGAAGCGACGGCGGCGCCTATGACCAATCCGCATATTCCGGTTACAGCACGTCGGGTGACGTCAAGGGCACGGAGCTCTGGACCTTTACCAGTGCCACCGTTTCCATCGATACCAGCGTCGCCGGCTTCGGCCCTATCGACGGCACATTCAGCAAGGACGGCGGATATCCCTGGACGACAATTTTACACGAGCTGGGCCATGCGATCGGACTGGGGCATCCCGGGCCGTACAACGAAGGCGACCTCATCGACCCGGCTACCCACCAATTCGGCCCTTACGACATGCGGTTGTGGTCGGTCATGTCCTATATCGCGCCTGGCGATACCGCGACGTATTCGTCGTCATATCCGGTGACGGGCACGGATTGGGGCACGGTGTCGGAGCCAGACGGCCACGGTGGCTCCTATATCTATGACAGAAATCCGACAACGGTGATGCCGCTCGACATCCTCGCGGCACAAGCTCTTTACGGCACGCCGGCGACGACCGCCTTCAATGGAAACGATATCTTCGGCTTCAATTGCAATATCTCTGATGCCACCGAGAAATTCTACGATTTCACCATCAACACGGATCCGGTGGTGACGATCTGGGACGCGGGCAGGCACAACACGCTTGATCTGTCGGGGTTCTCGTCGGCTTCCACTATCGACCTCGATCCCGGCAGTTTCAGCAGCTGCGACGGATTGGTGAACAACATCGGTATCGCCTTCAACACGCGGATTGACCTCGCGATTGGCGGCTCAGGCGCCGATGAGATCACCGGGAACATTCGCGCGAACGTCCTGTGGGGTGGCGGCGGCGACGATGTGATAAACGGCGGTGTCGGCAGAGACCGGATAAAAGGAGGCTCCGGTAACGACACCATTAATGGCGGCAGTGGCAGCGACGTCATTTACGGCGGCAGCGGCAACGACACCATGAATGGCGGCGACGGCAACGACTTCATTTATCGGCGGCGCCGGCAACGACACCATTTGAATGGCGGTGACGGCGCCGACGCGCTGACCGGGGGCAAGGGAATCGACACTTTCATCTATTCAAGTGTTTCGGATTCCACGAGCACAGGATTTGATACGATCGCCAGGTTCGACGCGACCGCGGACAAGATCGATTTGCCGTTCACGGTGACAGGCATAAACACGGCGCGCACTGTGGGCACGCTCAACGATGCTTCGTTCGACAGCAATATGGCGAGCAATCTGACGGCGGCGAGGCTCGGCGCCCATCACGCCATTCTTTTCACGCCGTCGGGCGGCGACGAAGCCGGGCATACGTTTCTTGTCGTCGACGCCAACGGCACGGCCGGTTATCAGGCGAGTGCCGACTACGTCATCGAATTGACCGCGGCGAGCAACCTGTCAAGCCTGAGCACCGCCGATTTCGTCTGACAGACTGCGTGGCCACGGCCTGAACGGTAGCTTCTTCCTCGGCTAGGAGCATCGCATGCTGCCGGGCATGCAGGGGGCCGTTGTCAGTGTGGGGCTGGAGCGTCCCGGCTTCCTGGGCGTGCGCGAGGGCGAAGAGCTCGTCGTCCAGGTAGTCAAGGTTTCTATCTGCGAGAAAGGTCCCCGCCTTTCAGCCAATGTCGCCATCCCGGGACGGAACGAAGTCGAGGGGAGAGGCCCCGCCCAAACCGGCCTGCGGCGCCGACGCAGAGTGTCTCTTCTTTCGGTCCCCGTCCCGATACAACGCCATTGAAGGGGGTTATTTTTTTTCGGTGTCGTCCCGCCCCCCCCCGGACCCGGTTCTGGAAACCTGGCAAGTCATCTCCTATAAAGCGCGTCCTTTCGGGCGACCGCGGCCGCCCGGGATGCCCAGGAAGCTACATCGGTAGAGCAGCGGATTGAAAATCCGCGTGTCGGTGGTTCGAATTCCGCCCCCTGGCATTTCGCCGGCGCCGCCGACATTCGCGAGTGTCCGCAATAGCCTATTGCTGCATGCCCCACCGCTGGACTGTCAGTCGCTCCACGGTGCGGAACACCACATTCTCCACGATCAGACCGAGTATGATCACGGTCAGAAGCCCTGCGAAAACCGACGGAATATCGAGCGTGTTCTTGTTCTCGAACACATACCAGCCCAAACCGCCGCCCGATGATGATGCCCCAAAAACAAGCTCGGCTGCGATCAATGTGCGCCAAGCGAATGCCCAGCCTATCTTCAGGCCGGTCAGGATGCTGGGAAAGGCACCTGGGATCAGGATAGATCGGATGTAGGCGAACTGACCGAGCCCATAATTGCGCCCAACCATGCGCCATGTCGGGCTGACGGCTCGGAATCCGGCATGCGTATTCAATGCCACCGACCAAAGGACTGCATGAACAAGCACGAAGATGATGCTGAGTTCACCTAAGCCGAACCAGATCATGGCGAGCGGTAACAACGCAATCGATGGCAGCGGGTTGAACATCGCGGTCAGCACGTCCAGAAGATCCGCGCCAATCCGTGTCGCAGTCGCCAGCGCCGTCAGCATGGCAGCCAGCACCAAGCCCGCTGCATAGCCCACCACCAACACCTCCAGCGAGGCCAAGGCCGCCAACGGAAGACGACCCGAAAGGATATCGGTCCACAAAGCCGAAACCGTTTCGCCAAAGGTGGGCAGGAGGAGATCGTTGTTCAGCCACATGGCATAAACCTGCCAAATGGCCGCCAGCGCGATCAGAACCAGCGTCTTCCGAAACGCAGCATTGCCCCACAGGCGCTCGCCGAGGCTCAGCGGCTCGGTCACCACTCCAAAGCCCGTATCGCTGACATCGCGAATATACTCCGGGCGGACAGTGGGTGCCGACGAAGGTTCGATACCAACACTGTCAGGCATCTATGGCGCTCCCATCCATTTCTTGGAACAGCATGTTTTCGATCCGTACTGACAATCGCATGCCGTCAGGCCCCTCCGGGTCGGTACCGTCGCTGTTCATTTCCGCGCGCACCTGTCCGGGATGAGAGCTAAGCAGCAATATCCGCGAACCGACCTTCACGGCTTCACCGATCGAATGCGTCACAAACATCAGGGTAAATCGAGTCTCTTCCCACAGCGCCAGCAATTCGTCCTGCATCTTCACCCGGGTTAGCGCGTCGAGCGCGGCGAAGGGTTCGTCCATCAGCAGTATCTCGGGTTCCATCGCCATGCCGCGCGCGATCGCAACCCGTTGTTTCATTCCGCCAGAAAGTTCGTGGGGGTAGCTGTCGGCAAACTTCGCCAGGTTCACCTTTTCGATGTAATGCATCGCGCGATCTTCGGCCTCCGGCCCGCGCAGACGGCCACTGGCCTTCAAGGCGAAGACGACATTCTGCCGGACAGTTTTCCAGGGCAGAAGCTGATCAAACTCCTGAAAGACCAACACCCGGTCGGGTCCTGGCCGCCGAACGACCGCATTATTGAGCATGATCCGCCCCTCAACGGGGGCGATATAGCCGCCTGTCGCCTTCAATAAGGTCGATTTCCCGCAGCCTGAAGGCCCGAGAATCACAAATCTGTCGGACCGATGGATCGAAAAGCTTACGCGGTAGCAGGCCGTAACGAGACTTTGCTTGGTCCGATATTGCAGGGTCACCCCGTCCACTTCGAGAAGATGCGGATCCCTATGTTTTTCTGCCATCGCAGCCTCCCCGCAGGATGTCGGCCGTCGTGGATCGCCGGCCGGCAGACCCATCTCAGTTCCCGCCCGCGACTTCCGCCGTGTTGAAGAAAAGATCGCCCAGCGCCTTCGGAGCCGCTTCCAGCGATCCGATTTCATGCATGAAATTTGCGTATTTCATTACATTCTGCGGCACGGTCGTATAACGCGTGTTGGGATCCTTGAGGATCGCCAGCATGTCTTTTCGACTGAGCACCGACTTTCCACCCATCGACTCGATCAGAACATCCAAAGCCTTTTGAGGGTCTGCCTTGATCATGTCTTGGGCTTCTTTCAGTGCTGCGACGAAAGCTGCATAGGCCTTGGGGTTGTTATCGTGAAACCGGGTCGTGGTCGAGATCATGGTAAATGTTGTCGGCCCGCCCATGACGTCATCCGAGTTTTGTATCATGTGGACGCTTTTTGCCTGCTGTTCACGCTGTGCGAATGGCTGGGATGCATAATGCGCGATGATCGAACCGTTCCTCGATACCAGCGCCACAACGGCATCGGCATGGGTCATCGAGACTGTGAATGGATCGAAGCGAAAGGTTTGGGCTGCGCCATAGTGTTTGCGCGCGTACATCTGCATGATGATCGACGGAATAGAAACCTTTATGCTGGTCACGCCGATTTTCATATTGCCTTTGATGTCGTCGAGCGACTTGACGTTTGGATCGTTGGTGTCAAGGAACATCGGCATCGTGCTCATCGCCGCCACGCCCTTGACTTTCAGGTTCGTGCGCGTCTTGTCCCATAGGGTCAGGAAGGATGGCGGGCCCGCTGCGATGAAGCTTGCCGATCCGGAGAGCAATGCCTCGTTCATTGCCGCCGGCCCTCCAATGTTCGACCAGTCGACATTCAGCTTGATGCCCTCCTGCCTGGCACGCTTTTCGATCAAATCGTATTTCTTCATGATCTGTAGCGGCAGAAACCCGAATCCACCCGCACCCAGCGGCACTTGAAGCGTGCCGACCTCGGCGAAGGCGAACCGCGGGGCCAGCATCGCAATGGCCACCACGCTTAGGGCCTTCAGCATTTTCATGTCTTTCTCCTTCCCATTTACTGCCGAGGCTCCTCCGATGGACCGCTTTTCTCCGGTTCAGTTCGGAACCGACAGCCGGGCGATTTCGCCTGCATCTGCTTGTTCTTCCACCGACCAGCACGTGCAGATCAGTTTTTCCACGCGTTCTGGATCCAGCACGCGCACCTGATCGCGGAACTTTTCCTCCAACTGCCTGTCGGAAAGCGGCCGCGCCAGATTTCCAAGCGACTGCAAGAGTTCGCGGCGCACGACCTCGCCGCTTTGCAGGGTGACTTCCACGATGACGGCATCCTCATGTACGCCGGGGTCGGCAACGGCCTCCACGCGCGCGCGCATGTCCGCAAGCTGCGGGTCCTCGACCGCTTGGTCGGTGAACTCTGCCAGCCCTGCCTTCCCGCGAACAAGACCGATGGCTGCGGCATGATAGATCGAGAACTTGCCCTCAAGGCCCGTGGCCGGCCGTTGGTCGCATAGGTCGCGCACAAGCGGCGCCACCCTCAGCCGTACCGACTTTATTTGCGCCGGGTCGAGACCGACCTCATTCTTCAACTGGCTGCAGGCATCGATCGTAGGATGAATGACAATGCCGCATGGGAAAGGCTTGTAGGTGTTGGTCGACAGGAGAAATCGTTCTCCGAAACCGTCGAGAATATGGGACAGGTCATATTCCCCTGCTTCGACGGCCGCGAAACCGCGCGGGCCTTCGAGCGGCGTTGGACCGCTTGTGAAACCGGCCTGCGCCAGGAGGGCGGCCCGATACCCCGACTGCGCCGCTGCGCCAGGATGGAACGATTTCGCCATCGAGCCGAAATTGTCGCGCAGTCCGGCAGATTGGGTCGCCGCCAGACCGAGCGCCCAAGCCATCCGTCGCGCGTCGAGCCCGAGCAGACGCCCGATCGCAGCGGCGGCACCGAAGACGCCGATCGACCCGGTGCTGTGCCAGCCGGCACGGTAATGCGCCGGATAGGTCGCGTTGCCTATCCGCGTGACGACTTCGAAGCCCAGTACGAAAGCGTGCAGGAAGTCCACTCCGCTTACCGGCGTCGCCGAGGCATAGGATAATAGCGCGGAGGCAACTGGCGACGAAGGATGAATGTAATTCGACGGAGTTGTGTCGTCATAATCATGGACATGAGAGCTGATGCCGTTGAGGAACGCCGCAAAGAGTGGATCGAAGCGTTCCCGCCGGCCGAGGACGGCGGCGTCAGCCGGTCCCGCATAAGGCCCCAGTGCCGCGATGGCGATATCCACTGCCGGATGCCGCGCGCCGCCCAGAGCGCAGCCCACAATGTTAAGGAGTGCGCGGCAGGCCTCATGCCTGACGTCGTCTGGCATTGCCGCGGGGCGGGCCTCAACCAATGCCCGGGCCAGTCCGGCCGAAACTCCACTTTGTGCTGCGCTTCCAATATTTCTGCTCATGCCCGTCATTCCTGCACCAACCAGCCCTGCCGTCTCGGCCATTTCGATTGTCTCCATTGCTGAGATCCAGAACCACATTCCGGCGCGGGATCACATGGATGTCCGGAAGCGGCGCGTTTGCCCCAGCCGCCAGAAAGCGGGACACCGGTAGCAACCTGACCGCTCTTCAGGTCATTCATCCTCCGGACTCCCCCGACTTCGTCCCGGCCTCGCTTTGGCCGTGGTGGCTCATGGATAGAACGAGACCCAACTGCTGGCAACAAGACGATAATACGTTACTCTCGTAATATTGGATTGACCCCGTTGGGACTTCTGTGTTCCGTCTTCGAAGCTACACGATGTGCCGCCCGCCGCTTGGGGTGAAGACATGCGGCATCGGCATCGTACAGGGGGCGTGATGTCCAGCTCAACGTCGCCGGAGCTTGTTCTCGCGGCTTTCGGCCGCGACCTCACCGACGGCGATATCCCAGCCACCGTCCGCCATGCCGCCTTGCGCGCAATCCTCAATGTGATCGGCACCATGTTGGCAGGCGCCCGTGAACCCGCTGTCGATACTGCCCTTGCTGTGCTGAAGCCGCATTCCGCCTCCGGCCGCGCGGTTCTCGCGGCTCGATCCGGTCGAGCCGATCCGCTCCTCGCGGCCTTCGCAAACGCCATGGCAGCCAATATTCATGATTTTGACGACACGCATATGCCGACAATCATGCATCCGTCTTCGCCAGTGCTCCCGGCTCTTCTGGCGATGGCATCCGAACGGAAGATTTCAGGGGCTGATTTGCTCCGTGCCTTTATCGTCGGGGTAGAGATCGAATGCCGGATCGCGACTGCCGTATCGCCGTCGCACTACGCTCGGGGCTGGCATATCACGTCCACATGCGGGATATTTGGCAGTGCCGCCGCCTGCGGGCATCTTCTCCAACTCTCGCCCGAACAGATGCTGAATGCGTTCTCCATCGCCGCCGTCCAGGCCGGTGGAATGGTCGAAGCTCTGGGCACCATGGCAAAAAGCATCAGCGTGGGAAATGCATCGCGTGGTGGCCTCGTCGCCGGGCTACTTGCCGCGCAACAATTTGACGGGCCGCAGAACCCTCTGACAGGCATGCGCGGCTTCCTCCCCGTCTACGGCGACAGTTCAACGCCTCGATCGTTGACCGAAGATATCGGCCGCCACTGGGCGTTCGATGACGTGGCCTTCAAACCCTACCCGGTCGGCGTGGTCCTCAATCCCGTCATCGACGCCGGGCTTGAATTGCACCGTCGCGGAATCGTCGATCCCTCCAAGATAGCCGTTGTCACCTTCCAAGGCCATCCACTTCTGCGAGAACGAACCGATCGGGCGGCGGCAGACACCGGCCGGTTGAGCCAAGTGAGCGCACAGCATGCACTGGCCATCGCCATGAAACGCGGCCGTGCCGGGCTAGCGGAATTCGACGACGCCGCAGCAAAGGAAACACTCAACCAGCGTCCCATTTGCGTCTTTGTCGACGAGCCAGATCGTGATCCGTCGAGTGTCCGCGCGGTGATCCGGACCACGGGCGGAACCGAGACGTCCATCGACATTCCGGCTGGTCGGGGCTCCCTCCGCAACCCGATGAATGATCGGGATATCAAGGACAAGCTGCGGGCCAATGCGGAGCGGGCAGGCCTTGCAGAGCGGGCAGAGGATATCATACGGACCGTCTGGAGCATCGACGGACTGGCCGACGCATCGCGCCTTGCGGAACTCTGCGCCGCGCCGGAAAACGAAGATGTCCTGACGTAACGGTTGGCCCATAGCACCATCCCGTGAATATCGGCTGCCGGCCCCGCAGCAGTCTCCATCGCGCTGGTAAAAGATCCGCCAGGCCATGCGCTCGACTTTTGGGAGACGGTTAAAACGGTGTTCTTGCTGGTATTTGCCTCAAGAGGACGCTAAGGAGCATAAGTAGCTCAGTGGGAGAGGTGAGCAGTTCGATGCTGCCCCTGGCACCATAGTCCAGCCCCCCGCTTAGGACGGGGGAATGCCAAGGAGAGATCATGGAGATCATCATTGTCGGTGGCGGGATCGGTGGGCTGACGCTCGCGCTCACGCTTCATGAGAAGGGCATCCCCTGTCAGGTTTTCGAGGCGTCGCCCGACATCCGCACCGTGGGCGTCGGTCTCAATCTGCTGCCGCACAGCACCAAGGAGATGGCGCGGCTAGGCCTGGTCGAGGCGCTCAGTGAGCTCGCGATCACCACGAGGGAAAGCTGCTTCTTCAACCGTTTTGGCCAGCTAATCTGGTGCGAGCCCGCCGGCCGCTTTGCCGGATACGAGTTTCCGCAGCTTTCGATCCATCGCGGCGACCTGCTCCAGGTTCTGGTCGGTGCGGTGCGCGCCCGCATCGGCGAGGACAGGCTGCACCTCGGCCGCAAATGCACGCATGTCGAGCAGGCCGGCGATCGCGTGCGCGTCCATTTCGCCGATCCGGCGACGGGCGCCGTCTTGGCGCCGGTTGAAGGCAGCGCCGTTGTCGGCTGCGACGGCATCCACTCGGCAATCCGCGCCCAGCTCTATCCCAACGAGGGCGAGGCGAAATATTCCGGTGTCAACATGTGGCGTGGCGTCACGCGCATGCCTCCCGTGCGCACGGGCGCCAGCATGATGCGCGTCGGCTGGCTCAGCACCGGCAAGATGGTGATCTATCCCATCCGCAACAATATCGATAGCGAAGGCCGGCAGCTCATGAACTGGGCGGCGGAAATCGAGACGCCGCATCATCTTGCGCGCGATTGGAACAGGCGCGGGCGGCTCGAGGATTTCCTGCCGGCCTTTGCCGACTGGCACTTCGACTGGCTCGACGTGCCCGAGATGATCCGCAACGCGGAGATGGTGCTCGAATATCCGATGGTGGATCAGGATCCGCTCGAGCGCTGGAGCTTCGGCCGCCTCACGCTTCTCGGCGATGCCGCACATCCCATGTATCCGCGCGGCTCGAACGGGGCGGGGCAGGCGATCCTGGACGCGCGCACGCTGGCGGAATGTCTCGCAGACATGGACGACGCCGTCGAGGCGCTTGAGACCTACGACGCCAAGCGCCGCGGACCGACGGCGGAGATCGTGCGTGCCAACCGCAGCAGGCCGCCGGACACCATCATTCAAGAGGTGGTCCGGCGTACGGGCGACCAGCCTTTCACGCGCATCGAGGACGTGATTTCCACAGAGGAGCTTGTGGCCATCTCGAACAGTTACAAGGACATCGCCGGCTACAGCCTTGATCAGGTGAACAGCTGAGCCTGGGCCCGGCTCGCGGTTCGCCGACGCTTTGAGGCGCGGTATATGCGGGAGAGTGGACGCGTGGTCACGGTGAGAGAAGCGACCTTCGAGCTCTTACGCGCCTTCGGAATGACGACAGTGTTCGGCAATCCTGGATCGACGGAGCTTGCGTTCCTTCACGATTGGCCGGCGGATTTCCGCTACATCCTGGGGCTCCAGGAGGCGTCCGTTGTCGGGATGGCGGACGGCTTCGCACAGGCCACTGGCCGGGCGGCCTTCGTCAATCTCCATTCCGCGGCCGGCGTCGGCAATGCGCTCGGCAACATCTTTACGGCATACCAAAACCACACGCCGCTCGTCGTGACCGCAGGTCAGCAGGCGCGCAGTATCTTGAGCCTTGCGCCTTTTCTCGGTGCCGACCGTCCGACCGAATTCCCGCGGCCCTACGTCAAGTGGGCGATCGAACCGGCGCGCGCGGAGGACGTCCCAACGGCGATTGCGCAAGCCTATTACATGGCGATGCAGAAGCCCTGCGGCCCGACCTTCGTGTCGGTTCCGGCCGACGACTGGTCGCGGCCGGCATTGCCCGTCGTCCCTCGAAAGCTCGCGTTCGAATTCGCGCCCGACCCCGCGCAGCTCGCCGAGCTCACCAAAGCGATCGCGGATAGCAAGCGGCCCGCAATCGTCGTGGGCGCGGATGTGGACCGCGACGGCGCCTTCGAGCTTGCGGTCGCACTGGCGGAACGGATGTACGCGCCGGTGTGGGAAGCCCCCACCGCCAGCCGCGCCAGTTTTCCCGAGCATCATCCGCTGTTCGCGGGATTTCTGCCGGCGATACCCGAGCGCCTCTCGCAGGCGCTGCGCGGTCACGATCTGATCCTTGTGCTGGGCGCGCCAGTCTTCACCTTTCATGTGCCCGGCGAGGCCGACATATTCAACTCAGACGCTGCCCTTTACCAGATCGTGGACGATTCGGGCGCCGCCGCCCGCGCCCCCAACACCACGACGCTCAAGGGCACGATGAAGCTATCGTTGGCCGCCCTCATAAATCTGCTCCCGCCGCAGGAGCAGGGGATGCCGGCACCAGCAAGGCCCGCCGCGCCCGCGGTCTCCGCGCGCGATCCGATGCCGATCCAATTTGTGATGCAGACGATCGCGCAGACTATCGCAGCGGATAGCGTGATCGTGGAGGAAGCGCCGTCGCACCGCCCAGCCATGCAGCGCTTTCTTCCCATCCGTAAGAGCCGCAGCTTCTACACGGTTGCAAGCGGCGGGCTGGGTTATGCGCTGCCGGCCGCTGCCGGCATCGCGCTGGCCGAGCGTCGCCCGGTCGTCTGTCTGATTGGCGATGGCTCGGCCATGTACTCGATCCAGGCTCTCTGGACGGCGGCGCAGCACAAGCTGCCGCTGGCAGTCCTTGTCCTCAACAACGGGGGCTATGCCGCTTTGCGCAGCTTCAGCAGGATGATGCAGAGCAAGAACGTCCCCGGCATCGATCTGCCGGGAATCGATTTCGTGGCGATCGCCGAAGGCTTGGGCTGCAACGCCAGGAAGGTGGTCTCGTCCAGCGATCTGCCAGAGGCGATCTCGGCCGCGCAAGGAGGACAGGGACCCACGCTCATCGATATCGCGGTCGATGCCGACAGCGGCGATATCTATTAAGGCACGGCTATCCAGGCGCGTACGCTAGAGCTTGAAGATTCTTTCCGCGTTGGTTTGGAAGAATTTCTTCTT
The DNA here is from genome assembly GCA_963775165.1 of uncultured Pseudomonadota bacterium. Classification (GTDB taxonomy): domain Bacteria; phylum Pseudomonadota; class Alphaproteobacteria; order Micropepsales; family Micropepsaceae; genus Rhizomicrobium. The sequence continues at coordinate 61,583 of CAVZHX010000003.1, forward strand.
GTCTGCGGCGTTCATTTCCATGCCGTCGAGCGCCACGACTTCTTCCACATCGCACTGATAGGGATAATCCATGGCGTAGAGCACCCGGTCGATGCCGATGACGTTCTGCGTGAAGGTGATCGCCGGCTCCCACGCCACTCCGCTGTTGGTCACATAGACATTCTCGCGCAGATATTGGCCGATGGTCTTCTTGATCGGTTTCATACCCTCATAGCGCGCGGAGCGGACGGTTGCCCGGTGCATGTATTCGAGCCGGTACAGCCAGAACGGCAGCGCTTCGCCCATATGGCCGACGATGATCTTCAGATTGGGATAGCGGTCGAAGACGCCCGCCACGATGATGCGCAAGAGATGCAGGCCCGTTTCGACGCCGAAACCGAAGATCGCTCCGTCGAGGCCGCGCGGCAGCATCGGGCCGATCATGTTTCGCGGCGGCGAGTTGGGATGGATGTAAATGGGAACGTCGAGCGCCTCGGCAGCCTCGAAGATCGGATAGAATTTGGGGTCGTCGAGATATTCGCCACCGGTGTGCGAATTGATGATAACCGCCTTCATGCCCAGCCTGTTCACCGCGCGCTCGATTTCCGCGGCGGCCTCGGCAGGCCGCTGCGGCGCCACTGCGGCCATTCCTGCGAAGCGGTGCGGGTATTTGCGGCAGGCCTCCGCAAGGTAATCGTTGGCCATCGTGGCGAATGACGTGGCGAAGTCTGGCTCCATGATCTGCACGCCCGGCGCAGTCAGCGCGAGGACCTGCTTGTGGACGCCCCTTTGATCCATGTCGCCGATCCGGCTTTCGCCGAGATCTTGCAGGCGCTCCCTGATGAGCGTCACCCGCTCGCTGGGGCTGGTCATGTAGAAACCCCACAGGCTGAGGAAGCCTGGATCGTCCTCGCCGGCCTCGATCAGCTTGCGGTAGACCTTGAACAGTTCCGGTGGCGCGAACGCTTCTTCAGTGGCGATCCGCAAATAGTCGACGTTCCGGAGGTGCTCCGGCATTCCTGAATAATCCGCGGGCCGCATATCCGCCATGTCTGACCTCTCCGTTGGGGCCGGCGCCGGCACGGAACTTTCCGGTGGCCGGACATCTCCCTTGCTACCACGGATCGGCGAAATGGAAACCGCTTTGGGTCGCCCGGAAGCCGGGCCGCGGAACCGGCCACCCCGGACGCCGGTGGAATGGGGAAGAGGCCGCCCGCCCGGGGACTGCGGTTCTATACCGCACTCTCCGGCCAGAAATTTGCATAAAAAATATCGTTTCTTGAGGTTCAGATCGCTGTAATAGGGTGTTAGACCTAGATCGGCATATCCAATGCTTCTATCCCATGGATGACGCATGATCACGGCGTGCCAGTTACGTGCGGCCCGGGCTTTGCTCGGGCTCGGCCAGAGCGAACTTGCCGATGCCGCCGGCGTGTCGTTGGGCACGATCCAGCGGATGGAAGCCAGCGACGGGCTGGTACGCGGCCATGTAGGTTCTGTGATCAAGCTGGTCGCGGCACTCGATTCGCACGGCATCGAACTGATAGAGGACGGACGCCTTAGCTCTGGCGGCGGCCGCGGCGTGCGGCTGAAGGATCGCGACTAAATGGCGGTCACATTCGAGCTCATCTGCATTCTCGCGCTTCTCGGCCTGGGCGTGACTGGCATCGCATTCGCGCGGATGAGATCAGGATCGCGGATCGTCTATGTGTCAGCTTTCGTCGTCAGCGCCGCTGCTTTCGCGGTTGCGGTCGCGAGCCTGACCGCCCCTTCGAGCATCATCACTTTGCCCCTCGGTCTGCCCTGGCTCGGCGCGCATTTCCGCATGGATGCGCTCGCCGCATTCTTCCTCGCCGTCGTCAACTTCGGGGCGGCGTGCTCCAGCTTCTATGCCATCGGCTATGGACAGCACGAAGCCGAGCCCGGGCGCGTCCTGCCGTTCTTCCCGCTCTTTCTGGCGGCGATGAACCTCGTCGTTCTGGCGGCCGATGCCTTCACCTTCCTGTTCGCCTGGGAACTGATGTCGCTGACATCATGGGCGCTGGTGATGGTGCATCACCGCGAGAGCGAGACGGTGCGTGCCGGAGTGATTTATCTGGTGATGGCGAGTTTCGGCACATTGTGCCTGCTCCTCGCATTCGGCCTGCTGGCGGGCCCGGACGGGGCCTATGCCTTCTCCGTGATGCGCGCGCATCATCTGTCTGCGGTGTTGGGCGCGGCTGTGCTTGTGCTGGTGCTGCTGGGTACGGGATCGAAGGCCGGACTCGTGCCGCTGCACGTCTGGCTTCCGCTCGCCCATCCCGCCGCCCCGAGCCATGTCTCGGCGCTTATGAGTGGCGTAATGACGAAAGTCGCGGTCTATGCCTTCGTTCGGATCGTCTTCGATCTGTTGGGCCCCGTCGACTGGCATCTGAGCATGATTGTGATCGCCATTGGCGGCGTCACCGCGCTGCTCGGTGTGCTCGACGCGCTGATGCAGCACGATCTGAAACGGTTGCTGGCCTATCACACGGTCGAGAATATCGGCATCATCTTCATCGGGTTGGGACTCGCGCTCGCCTTCCGGGCCGACGGGCTGGCGGCGGCCGCAGCGCTAGCTGTCACCGCGGCCTTGTTCCACGTCGTCAATCATTCGCTCTTCAAGAGCCTTCTGTTCTTCGGCGCCGGCGCGGTGCAGACGGCGACAGGCGAGCGCGATATCGATCATCTCGGCGGTCTCATTCACGCCATGCCCATGACGGCCTTTGCCTTTCTCGCTGGCGCAGCGGCCATTTCCGCGCTGCCGCCGTTCAACGGTTTCGTTTCGGAATGGATGACGTTCCAGGCCATCTTTCTCAGTCCGTCCTTTCCGCAATGGGGCCTGCGGCTGTTGTCGCCAGCCACCGGGGCGGTGCTGGCGCTTGCCGCGGCGCTGGCGGCTGCCTGTTTCGTCAAGGCCTTCGGCGTGACGTTTCTCGGCCGGCCGCGGAGTGAGGCGGCGGCGTCGTCCCACGAGGTCGACGGCTTTTCGTGGGCCACCATGCTGGTGCTGGCGGCCGTCTGTCTGCTGCTTGGCATTCTGCCTGGTCTCGCAATCGACTGGCTGTCGCCCGTCGCCCATGGGCTCGTCGGGACGCAGATGCCGACCCAGGCGAGCGTGCCATGGCTATCGATCGTGCCGGTTTCCGACAGCCGCAGTTCCTATAATGGACTGCTCGTCTTCGCGTTCATCGCCTTCTCTGCGTCGCTTTCAGTGCTCGCGATCCATTCGCTGGCTTCGCGGGCGATGCGCCGCGCCCCGGCATGGGATTGCGGCACGCCGGTTACCAGCGCGCGCACGCAATATACGGCCGGCAGCTTCTCCCAACCAATCCGCCGTGTGTTCGGTAGCGTCGTCTTTCGCGCGCGTGAAAACGTAACGATGCCGCCGCCCGGCGACATGAGCGCGGCCCGGCTTCAGGTGACGATGCACGACATTCCCTGGGAATCAATCTACGCGCCACTGATCCGCGCCGTATCGGCGTCCGCAGATTGGCTGAATCGTCTGCAGTTCCTGACCATCCGTCGTTATCTGACTTCTTGTCTTTCTGACATTGATCCTTCTTCTGCTGGTTCTGGCGATATGGACGTGACGCAAGCCTATCTGGTCCAGGGCATTGAAATGGTGCTGGTGTTGTCACTGGCACCGCTCCTGACCGGCGTGGTCCGCAAGCTCAAGGCCCGGCTTCTGCGCCGTCGCGGTCCGCCGGTGATCCAGCCCTATCGCGACCTGTTTCGGCTTCTGCACAAGGATACGGTGGTGGCGGAAAACGCCTCCTGGCTGTTCCGCGCTGCGCCCTATCTGATCTTCGCTGCTACCTGGGTTGCGACGGCCCTGGTCCCCACCTTCGCGACCGGCCTGATGTTCAATTGGACCGCCGATCTGATCGCGATCGTGGCGCTGTTGGGCAGCGCGCGCTTCATGCTGGCGCTGGCCGCGCTCGATATCGGCACGAGCTTCGGCGGCCTCGGTGCAAGCCGCGAGATGATGATCGCGAGCCTCGCCGAACCGGCGATGATCATGATCGTGTTCACGCTGGCGCTCATCGCGGGATCGACCCAGCTCTCGACGATCGCCGATTTCATGCTGACCAATGGGCCGAGCCTGCGCGTGTCGCTTGGAATGGCTGCTGTCGCCTTGATCCTGATCGCGGTCGCTGAGAACGGCCGTATCCCGGTCGACAATCCGGCAACGCATCTCGAGCTCACCATGGTGCATGAGGCGATGGTGCTGGAATATTCCGGCCGTCATCTGGCGATGATCGAGCTCGCGTCGTCGCTCAAGCTTTTGCTTTATATCTCGCTCATCGCCTGCGTGTTCACGCCGTGGGGTTTGGCGGCGATGGGTAGTCCACCTGTGGCCTATGCCGCTGGCGCTGGCGCTTATGTTTTGAAATTAGGCGCAGGCGCCACGCTGCTGGCCGTTTCTGAAACCGCGATCGCCAAGATGCGTGTTTTTCGCGTGCCCAACCTATTGGGCGCGGCCTTGATGCTGGGCCTGTTGGGCACGTTGCTCTTGTTCGTCTCGGGAGCGCTTTGAGATGACCGGCCTGGCTTTCGACATAGCCCATCTTCTGGCAGGCGGCCTGGTGCTGGTGAGCCTTCTGCTCCTTTATCAGGATCGGATGTATGCGCTTTTGAACGTCTACGCGCTTCATGCTTTCATTCTTGCGTTGTCGGTCGCCTGGCAGGCCCGGATCCAGCATGCACCGGAGCTTTATGTCACCGCCGGCATCGCGCTGATCTTCAAGGCGGTCATTGTCCCCGGCGGCCTGCGGCGAATCGTGCAGCGGTTGGGCATTCACCGGGAGATCGAAACGGCGGTCGGCATCGGGCTCACGATGCTGGCGGGCATCGGCCTGGTGGCGCTCGCCATGGCCTTGATGCTGCGCGTCACGGCCGGCGCCAATCCTCTGGCACGGGAGGACCTGGCGTTTGCGCTTTCCATCGTGCTGCTCGGGCTCTTGATCATGGTGACGCGGCGCAATGCGGTAGGGCAGGTCGTGGGCTTCATGTCGCTGGAGAACGGCCTCGTGCTAGCAGCGACTGGCGCCATGGGCATGCCGCTCGTGGTCGAGATCAGCGTTGCGTTTTCTGTGCTGATTGCATTCATCGTGATCGGCATCTTCCTGTTCCGCATCCGTGAGCGCTTCGACACCGTCGACGTGGCCGCGCTCGACCGGTTCCGGGGGGAACGCGGATGATGGCGGTGGCGCATCACGCGGTAGAACTCGTGCTCCTGATCCCGCTTGGGGCCGGGCTGCTTCTCGCATTTGTGCCGGGTTATCGCGTTTCCGCCAGCCTAAATGTGGCGGCTAGCCTTTTCACATTCTTGGCCGCGCTTCTGCTGTTCGTCGTGCGTCCGCCGCCGGACCTGTATCTTCAGATCGACGATCTCAACATTGTCTTCATCGTGCTCAACACTTTCGTGGCTTTCACCACTAGCATTTTCAGCGCCAGCTACATCGCCTACGAGCTGGAGACAGGCCACCTGACGCCGACTTATCTCAGATTCTACCACGCCATGTTCCAGATTATGATGTTCGGAATGAACCTGGCGCTGGTGGCGAACAATATCGGCCTGATGTGGGTGGCGATCGAACTCGCCACCTTGACCACGATTGTCATGGTCGGCATCTACCGCACGCATGAGGCGCTTGAGGCGGCATGGAAATATTTTATCCTTGGCAGCGTCGGCATCGCGCTTGCGCTGTTTGGCACCATCATCGTCTACATGGCGGCGCGTCCGGTGATCGGCCAGGGGCTCGACGCCATGGCTTGGACGATGCTGATCCGCCATGTGGCGGACTTCGATCCCGACCTTCTCAATGTCGCTTTCGTGTTTCTGCTCTTGGGCTATGGCACAAAGGTGGGCCTCGCGCCGCTCCACGCTTGGTTGCCTGACGCCCATGCGGAGGGACCGACGCCGATCTCGGCAGTGCTGTCCGGACTTCTGCTCAACGTCGCGCTCTACGCGGTGCTGCGCTTCAAGATGCTTCTGAACGCCAATCCTCAAACCATTCAGGCAGGACCGTTGCTGGTGGCGATGGGGCTGCTGTCGTTGATCTTCGCCGCGCTGATGCTTTACCGCCGCCGCGATATCAAGCGCCTGTTCGGCTATTCCTCGATCGAGCACATGGGCATCATCGCCTTTGCCTTCGGGATGGGCGGACCGCTCGCCAATTTCGCGGGGCTCCTGCACATGACGATGCACAGTCTGACCAAATCAGCGATTTTCTTTTCGGTCGGCCATGTGGCGCAGGCCAAGGGCACGCAGAAGATCGCCGATATCAGGGGGCTCAGCGTGAGCCATCCCATGCTCGGCTGGACGCTTGTGATCGGTGTCGTCGCCATCGCCGGCCTGCCGCCATTTGGGATCTTCATGAGCGAATTCCTGGTCGTCAGTTCGACATTCGCACGCGCGCCAATTCTGACCGTCATCTTCGTGATCGGTCTGCTGCTCGGTGTGGGCGCGCTGTTCCTCAGGCTGGGCGGGCTTGCCTTTGGCAAGCCGACAGGCAGCAACAGGCCGGTCGAGGCCTCTTATATTCCGTTGTTCGCGCATTTGGCACTTGTGCTGATCGCAGGCATATATCTGCCGGGCCCGCTGGTTCTGTGGTTCCAGCATGTTGCCCAGTTGCTGGGGTAGAGGGCATGTCCGCGCTTCTCACGCAGATTCCGTCGGCAAAACTGGTCGCGAACCACCGTCCCTGGCCGCGCGCGATTGTGGGTGCGGACGGCTGGCGTCTTGCGGGCGAGCGATTGGCGCAAGGCCTCTGGACGCTCGCCGGCCTTTGGGGAGACGAGGGCAGGGTGCACATGGCCGTGCAAGACGAGCCGGCAAACGAATGCTCCGTGCTCAGCCTCGATTGCACCGACGGTCATTTCCCGTCGGTGGCTGCGCATCATCCGCCTGCTCTGCGTCTTGAGCGGACGGCGCAGGATCTGTACGGATTGGTGGCGGACGGCCTGCCGGATACGCGGCCTTGGCTGGATCACGGACGCTGGAAAGAGCCCCGCACTGCGGAAACCTATCCTTTCCTTCCGGTCGAAGGCGAAAGTCTGACCGAAATCGCGGTTGGCCCCGTTCATGCCGGCATCATCGAGCCCGGCTTCTTCCGCTTCACCACCAATGGTGAGGTTGTGGTCCGGCTCGAAGAGCGGCTGGGCTACACGCATAAGGGCATCGAACGCCTAATGGCGGGTGCGGAAATCAAGCGCGGGCTCAAGCTTGCAGGCCGTATCTGCGGCGATAGCACCGTGGGCTATTCCTACGCCTTCGTGCGTGCGGCCGAGGCTGCGCTCGAGATCGACGTTCCGGCACGCGGAGTGTGGCTGCGCGCCTTGATGGCCGAGCTCGAACGCATGGCCAATCATTTCGGGGATTTTGGCGCGATCTGCAACGACGCGGCCTTCGCCATCATGCATGCGCAATGCGGGGTCGTGCGAGAACGCATATTGCGCGCCGCTTACACCTGTTTCGGTCATCGCATGATGCGCGACTGTATTGCCGTGGGCGGTGTCATCTCGGATTTGACGGCCGAGGGAGGCTCGGCGTTGCGCGCGCTGGCCGATGAGATCGCCAAGCGCCTGCCGCGCCTCGTCGAACTCTATGACCGCACTGCGTCGCTGCAGGACCGCACCGTCGGAACCGGCATTCTTCGCACGGAGTTGGTGCGCCAAATCGGCTGCGGCGGCTATGTCGGCCGGGCTTCCGGCCGGGCCTTCGATGCCCGCCGCGCGGCTGTCTATCCGCCCTATGATCGGCTGCAGTTCGACGTACCGGTGCTGAGCGAGGGCGACGTCAATGCCCGCATTTGGATCCGCATCCGCGAGATCGAACAAAGCCTCCTGCTGCTGCGGCAGATTCTCGACGGTTTGCCGGAGGGCGCGCTGCGCGCCGATGCGGCAGCGGCCGCCAACGCCTCGGGCGAGGGCGTGGCTCTGATCGAGGGCTTCCGGGGCGATATCCTCGTCTGGCTGCGGTTCGGTGCGGACGGCAAGATCGAACATTGCCATTTGCGCGATCCGTCCTGGTTCCAATGGCCGCTTCTGGAGGCCGCGATCGACGGCAACATCGTCGCCGATTTCCCGCTCTGCAATAAATCGTTCAACTGCGCCTATTCGGGCCACGATCTTTAGGAGGCGAAATGCGAAAGGCGTTGCTCGAAAGCCTGAAGGGCTCGCTCGCAGAGGCGCCGCCGACGCCCGACGAGGCCATGCGCGCTGAACTTGCGCGCGCGTTGGACGTGCGTGCCCGGGCGCGGCTGGGCCGCAGCCTCTCCATACGCCAGGTCGACGCCGGCTCCTGCAATGGCTGCGAGCTCGAGATCCACGCGCTCAATAACGCCTTTTATGATCTGGAACGGTTCGGCCTGCATTTCGTCGCCTCGCCGCGCCACGCCGATGTGCTTTTGGTCACCGGCCCGGTGACGAAGAACATGCGCGAGGCGTTGGAGCGCACCTACAATGCCACCCCCGACCCCAAATGGGTCGTCGCTGTCGGGGACTGTGCGCTGGATGGCGGGTTCTTCGCGGGAAGTTATGCCTGCGTCGGCGGCGTATCGGAGGTCATCCCGGTCGATCTGCATATACGGGGCTGCCCGCCCAGCCCCACGGAATTGCTCAAGGGACTGCTCGCGCTGGTCGAGAGCGCTTCGTCTGATCGAGGGTGATATCGACTGAGCGAGGGGCGAGCTGGGCCAGGGCCTGACGATGCAAAGCGGCCGTCCTTGCCATCGCATCGCTTGGAGCGACGGTCACCGTCTTTCGATCTCGCGCCGGCGCCGCCGGAACCAGGACATGATCGCGCAGGTTTTTCCGCGCATCGTCTTAAGAAGCTGATGAATCGCGCCGGAGATTGCCGTCTGCACATCCTCCGCCGCGCCGTCGATATTGCGGTCGCTGCGACGTAGTGCAGCGAGGCTATTAGGTAAGCCGGTGACGGAACATCCACGATGCCAAGGGCAACGTGATGGCGCCGATAATGGCCAGCGGCCACAGATCCGGCCAGATCTGCCCCAGATCGGCGCCCTCGAGATAGACGCGATGGGCCATGTCGATCGCATACCGAAGCGGATTGATCCAGGTGAAGTATTGAAGCGCCAGGGGCATGTTGCCGATCGGCGTCGTCAGGCCGGACAGAAGCGTGAACGGCATGATCAACACGAAGGAGAACAGCATGGCCTGCTGCATGCTCGCCACGACGGATGACACCATCAACCCGATGCCGACCGCGGCAAGCAGGAAAAACGCGAGCCCGGCGTAAAGGGTGAGGAACGAGCCCTCGAAGGGAATGCGGAACCACAATTGCGCCACCAGCAGGATCAAAGTCGCCTGTACGATGCCCACCATCATCGACGGAATCGCCTTTCCCATCATGATCTCGGAAGGACGGAACGGAGTCACCAGGAGCTGATCGAATGTCCCATGCTCGCGCTCGCGCGCCACCGACATCGCCGTGAGCAGCAATGTCTGCAGCATCGTCAGCGTGCCGATCAGCGCTGGGATCATGTTCCAGCGCGTTTCGAGATTTGGATTGTACCATGCGCGCGTCACGATCGAGACGGGCGGCGCGGTGCCGCCGTGGTGGGCCTGCCACTTGGCTCCGAACGCGTTGGCCACGGCCCCGAAATAGGCGAGCGCGGTCCCCGCCGTATTCGAATTGCGGCCATCGGCGATCACTTGTACCGGTGCCGGTGTGCCGACGTAGAGACTTTTTTCGAAGTTCTGGCCGATCTGGACGACAAGCAGGGCGCGCTGATTGTCGATATAGTCGCGAATATCTGCCGCATGTTGAAGCGTGGCCACGCGTGCGAAGACGTGGGAACCGTCGAGGTCGGCGAGAAATTCACGCGATGCGGCGCTGTGATCTTGGTCGATGACGGCATAGGGTACGTTGTTCAAATCGTAGGAGGCGGCATAGCCGAAAAGCAGGCATTGCAAGATCGGTGGCAGAAGCAGGCTGGCTCGGCTGCGCGGGTCCTTTAGCACGGCAAGGAGCTCTTTGCGGATAAGCGCCAGAACCCGGAAGAATCCGATCAATCATCGAAAGCTCAAGCCAGTTTCTTGCGTGTCGCTGCGCGCGCGAGCACCATCAGGGCGACCGCCATGACGGCAAGCATGGCCGCATTGGGTATGATCACGCTCCAGATATCGCCGGCCAGGAACAGGGTCTGCAGGAGCGTGACGAAGTAGCGGGCGGGGAGGATGTAAGTGAGAAGGCGCACCGCCGCCGGCATGCTGCGCAGATCGAACAAGAAGCCTGACAGCATCATCGCCGGCAGAAACGTCAGCAGCAGGGCCAATTGGCTGGCGACGAACTGGCTTTTCGTGATTGACGACACGGCCAGGCCGATGCCGAGCGCGGTCAAGAGATAGAGCATCGATACGCCGATCAGAATGGGGGGGGAGCCGCGCAGCGGCACGTGGAACAGGAACACGCCGGCAAGCACGCACAGTCCAAGTCCGATCAGCCCCATAAGGAAGTAAGGCACCGTCTTGCCGAGCAGGATTTCGTCGGCATGTACCGGCGTGGCGAACAACGCTTCGAAAGTGCCGCGCTCCCATTCGCGCGCCATCACCAGTGCCGTGAGGAAGGCGCCGATCAGCGTCATCACCAGCACGATCAGGCCCGGCACGAGAAAGTAGTGGCTATCGTCGGCCTCGTTGAACCATAGCCGGCTTTGGACCATGATCGCGGGCGGCGAGACGGTCTCGCCTTCGCCTGCGCGGATGGCCGTCCATTGCGCGATCGCGCCTTGGGCGTAGCCTTCGACGATTCGCGCGGTGTTGGAATCGGTGCCGTGCAGTATCAGCTGCACCTGCGCGTTGCCGAGCAGCAGATTGCGCGAAAAATCGTGGCGGATGCGGATGATCCCCTTTACCTCCTCGTGCTGCATCATCTGCTCGGCTTGCGGCATCGAAGTGGCCATCACGGCATCGAAATAGGGCGACAGCTGGAATCTCGCGGCCAAGCCGCTGGCATCGGCCGACGTGTTCTCCATGACGAGAGCGACGGGAACGTTCCTGACGTCGAGCGAGAGCCCGTAACCGAAAAGGAGTACGAGCATCACCGGCATCACGATCCCGATCGCGATGCTGCTGGGATCGCGGAAGAGCTGGTAACTTTCCTTGCGGACGAGGGCCACGATGCGTTGCCACTTGTGACCGGGCTCCGGATCGGTGTGATCGGGCGCCATGCTCATGCCGCGTCCCTTTCGTTGGCGGGCTTGGTCTTTCGAGCTTTTTCGACGATCGTGATGAAGGCGTCTTCCATGGTCGGTTCGCGGTCGGCCGTTTCGGGCGCATACCGGCGGATTTCGGCGGGCGTGCCTTCAGCCAGCAACCGCCCGGAGTTGAGAATCGCTACGCGATCGCAATATTCGGCCTCCTCCATGAAATGGGTGGTGACGATCACGGTCACGCCCTGTTCGGCCAGCGCATTGATGCGGCCCCAGAACTCGCGCCGCGCCATGGGGTCGGCGCCGCTGGTCGGCTCGTCCAGGAAGAGAATGTCGGGTTCGTGCAACAGAGCGGCGGCCATCGCCAGGCGTTGCTTGTAGCCGCCAGGCAGCTGCGCGCTCTGCAGGCGCGACAGAGATTCCAGCTCGAACTGTTCGACCGCCCAGCGGATTCGCTCGTCCTTGCGGCTGCCGCGCAAGCCATAGGCGCTGGCAAAGAAATCGAGGTTCTCGAGAACGGTCAGCGTTCCGTAGAGGGAGAACTTCTGCGCCACATAACCGATGCGCTGGCGAGCCGAGGCGCGGGCAATGCGCAAATCGGTGCCCGCTACGCGTAGTTTGCCGCTCGTCGCCGGAAGCAAGCCGCACATCATCCGGAACGTTGTGGTCTTGCCCGCGCCATTCGGGCCCAGCAGTCCGAATATCTCTCCGCGGCGCACCTCGAAGCTGATGCGATCGACGGCCGTGAAGGCGCCGAAGCGGCGGACAAGATCGTTCACCTCTACAGCAGGCACGTCTTTGCCGGTGGCCGGCGGCCGGGCCAGCACCATGGTCGCGGCATCGTGCTTCCGCCGCCCGCTTGCGTGAACGAGGATCATGAAGCCGTCCTCGAAACGTGGCGGCACTGATTCGACCGTGCACCCTGCGAGCGGGCCGCGACTGACGTTGCGCCGGGCTTTCCGTGCTACTCGAACGGACGAAACGGACGCACCCGGCCTGCGGCACGGCATCGACGACCTGGGGCTCGGCGAGCAGCCGGGCCTGCAATCCGCGCGCGGTCTGGCCCTTTGGCGGGATCACGACGAAGGCGCGGTCTTTGGCGTTGGCCGTGACCTCGGACGGCGGGCCTTGGGCGAGCACTTTTCCCTCATAGAGGACGACGGCGTGATCGCAACGTTCGGCCTCGTCCAGATAAGAGGTGCTGACAAGAACGCTGAGGCCGTGCTGGCGCACGAGCCGCAGTACGATCTCCCACAATTCGCGGCGGGAAAGAGGATCGACGCCGACCGTCGGCTCGTCGAGCAAAAGCAGCTCCGGCGAGCGGACTAGCGTGCAGGCCAAACCGAGCTTCTGTTTCATGCCGCCTGACAATCGCCCGGCGAGCCGGCTCCGGAACGGGCCAAGCGCTGTCATATCCATTAGCTGCGGATAACGCTTCTTGCGTTCTTCGGCACCGATGCCGTGCAGGTCTGCGTAAAGATCGAGATTTTCTTGGACGCTCAAATCCTCATACAGCCCGAAGCGCTGCGGCATATAGCCGATGCGATCCTGGACGTGCTGCGGCTGGGCGACGACATCGAGCCCCACGACTTCGAGCGAACCCTCGTCCGGCACCATCAGTCCGGCGGCCAGCCGGATGAGCGTGGTCTTGCCCGCGCCATCCGGGCCCACGAGCGCGGTAAGCGTGCCGTGGCGGGCCTCCAGCGTGATGCCGTCGAGGGCCTGCACCACTTCTCCGGTTTCGCGGCGGAAAGTCTTGCGGATCGCGCGGGCGGCCAGCGCCACGTCCCCGGGCGAATGGCTCATGATCCCTTCTCCGGCTTGCTCGCGCCGCCGGCCGAGATCGGCTTGAAGGGCAGGACGACCGTGGCCGGCATGCCGAGCCGCAGACCGTCGGTGGGATCCTTGACGAAGACGCGCACCTCATAGACGAGGTTCGGCCGAAGTTGCTCGGTCTCGATCGCCTTGGGCGTGAATTCTGCGACCGGCGAGATGAATCCGATCCATCCGTCGAAGGCGCGATTGGGGAAACTGTCGACCATCACCTGCGCCTTCATGCCCGGATGGATGCGCCCAAGATCCGGCTCCGCCACATAGGCGCGCACCCATTTGGGGCTGGTCATGGCGAGCGTGAACACCGGCCTCTGCGGCGAGGCCATGTCGCCAGGTTCGAGCAGTCGGGAGCGGATGGTGCCGGCAATCGGGGCGTAGAGCGCGGCGTCGGCGAGTTGCTGCTGCAGAAGCGAAAGTTGTGCTTCGTCGGCGTCCTGATGAGCTTCGGAAGCATCGTAGGCCGCCTTCGCATTGTCGAGCGCCTGCTGGCTGATCGCGCCGGCAACAGAGGAACTCGACAGCCTTCGGGCGCGCTCATATTGCCGGCGGGCATTGGCCACGTTGACCGTGTCGACTTCTACATTGGCTGAAACAACGGCCACCTGCGGCGTCAGCCGCGAGGTGTCCAGGCGCGCAAGGACCTGGCCCTTCTGCACGTGGTCGCCTTCCTGTACCAGGATTTCAGCAATGCGCTCGTTGTTGTTGAAAGCGACGGAGACTTCGCGAAGGTCGACGTTGCCGTAGAGCTTGAGCTGCTGCGGCGCGCCGTCTCGGTGCGTCCACCACCAGCCCGTGCCCGCTGCCGCACAGACGACGACGAGCACGGTGATTATCAATCCTCGGCGCATCCATCACCTGCCAAAACAACAGCCTAGACGCCGCCGCCGCCCAGGTCAAATTCAAATTATAATTTAGAATTTGAATTTTTGGCCAGTGGCCGGTATCCTGCCCGACATGAAGAACCGCACAACGCCGCTGATCACCCGAACGGCGCAATTGCGCCGCGAGCGTAGACCCGCGGACGCCAAAGCCCGGCCCTTGCTCGAAGCCGCCGGTCACGTCTTTGCGGAAAAGGGATTCGATCGGGCGACGGGAAAGGAAATCTGCGCGCGCGCGGGCGTCAATTCGGCTGCCGTAAACTACTATTTTGGCGGCATCGAGGCTCTTTATGGAGCGGTTCTCGAAGAAGCCCATGATCGGCTTCTGAGCTACCAGCTGGTGTCGGACACAGTCGCGGGAAAGTCCGACCCGAAGGCCAAGCTGCGTGCGCTGCTGGAGCTTATCGTCCACCGCCTGACGGGACCGGCCTCGTCGTCATGGATGCTGCGCGTCCTCAGCCGGGAATTCCTGTCTCCGTCACCGGCATTCGAACAGCTGCGGCAGCGGGAATTTCCGCGCAAGGCCGCGATTGTCCGTGATGTGGTCAGCGAGTTGATGAAGCTGCCGGAAAATCATCCGGCCGTCGCGCGCGGATGCATCAGCGTCATCGCGCCCTGTGTCATGCTCTTGGTCGGCAACCGCGATACACTGCACCGCGCCTTCCCCGATCTCGCGTTGGGTCCCGAAGAGGCCGAGGCGATGGTCGATCACATGCTCCGGTATGCCTTGGCCGGGCTTGCCGCCGTCGGTCGTGCCTATCGTGCCTCCTGAACATCCGCTTGTCGGCTGTGCTTGACGCGGGATATTGCACCTCAACCCATGCGCGCCGGCCGCGACTTGTTTCGCTGTAGGCAGGTGCCGGCTCGATTTTCCGGCCCCGACACATTGACGGGCAACCCGGAGCAAAGCCAACGTTCTATTTCAAGGACATAACCCAAACAGGGAGAGGCTAATGGACGGGATCGACCGCTTCCGATCAGCACCAGGCGTGAGGAAATTCGTGAAAGCGCCCAGGCAGGTCTTGCTTCTTACAACCGCGCTTCTGGCAGGGGCGGCGGCGCTGGCGGTTTCGGCGTCGGCTCAGCCGGCGCAGGCCGCAGGGGCGATGATCACGATCTGCCCGTCGGTAAAGGGTGCCACGTGCATCCAGGAGCCGGCAGCGGACACGCCGGTCCCGGCACAGTTTCAGGCCTCTTATCAGGCCTATATGGCGATGGAGAAGGCGGCCCATGGCGGCAGCAAGCTGACCTGGACCGACAAGCCGGACTGGTCCGGGCTGTGGACCCACGCCGGCGGCTTCAACTGGGATCCGCAACCGAACCCGATCGCCAATTCGCCGGGCGGCCCGGCGGCGCAGGCGATCCTCGATCATTGCAAGAGCTTTCCTTGCAAGGGCTGGATTACCGCGGCGCTGAAGCCGGAATACGCCCTGCAATATCGCCAGAAGCTGACGGCGGTGGCCCACGACTTCGAATGGGACCAGCTCAGCAACTGCCTGCCGGCCGGCTATCCGCGCTTTCTGCTGGAGCCGTTCCTGAAGGAGTTCGTGGTGACGCCGGACGAGACCTGGTGGACCAACGAACAGCAGAGCGAGACGCGGCGCATCTACACCGACGGCCGCGGCCACGTGTCGGAGGACGAGGGCTTCCTCACCTTCGACGGCGATTCGATCGGCTTCTGGGACGGCCAAACGCTGGTGGTCCACACCATCCGCCTGAAATCCGAGGAGCTGCAGCGCAACCAGCCCAGCATCAGCGGCGAAGCCAGCACCGTCGAGCGCATCCGCATGATCGATCCCAACATGATCGAGGACGACGTGACGCTCTACGATCCCGTGGCGCTCAACGCGCCTTGGCATGGCTTGCAGAAATTCGGCCGGGTGACCAAGGCGGGCGCGCGCATCGACATGTGGTCGTGCGAGGAAAACAACAACGTGGTGCAGACCGCCAATGGCGGCTCGACCTTCATCCTGCCGGGCGAGACCGTGACCGTCCAACGCCATTACCGCGACCCGGACAATTACCAGAATCGAGTCTCTCAATAGGGCTATCGCCTACGGCGCCAAGCTCATGAAAGAGGAAGAAATGAAAAAGGCCGACGGCAAGCCTTGACCGCTGCGGTGCCTCGTCAGCGGGGGCGAGCACCCGTCCCATAATCCGCCGAAAATGATGAGTGGGCAAAATGTGGGCACCACAATTGGCCGCTGGCGGCCAATTTCATCATTCGCCGAACCGGCGCTCGCGCGTGGACAGGTTGCGACAATAAATTTGTGAAATCAATGTCATACTGCGATCTTATGCCGTTGGGCAGGCCCCACTATGGCTATTAATCCGAAGCGTGGGCAACAGAATGTCGTCTGCCCAACTTTTTTGTGGGCAAAAAAGCGGTTTACAGCCCACCTCGCCGGTTCTAGAAGGCACGATGGGGAAACGGCTTGGCAAGAGCGATCACAATGGACAGTCAGGAGCTTCTGGACGAGGTCGCCAATTATTGCCGCCGCGTCGGGATGGCCGAGTCGACATTCGGCCGCCGCGCGGTCAATGACGGCAAATTTGTAGGTCGCCTGCGCGTGGGCGGACGGGTGACGGCAGAGACCGTTGCCCGCGTTCAGGCCTTCATGCAGCAGGAGATACCGCCGAAGGGGCTTGCGCCGTCGCGGCCCAGCCATTCGAGGGCCTCCGGCGGGATGGACGGCCACGGCGCCGTGAGCACAGCGACGCCCGCTACGAACGTTCGAGGAAACGGGGCGGCGACGCCTACGCCCGCGATGGAGCCCGAGCACAATTTCCGCTTCTTCGACAACCGTCAGAAATATCTGATGTTCGTCAACACCTGCAGCGAAAAGCAGGTCGTTGCGGGCCGGGTGTCGCTGGAACTCGCCAATGTTCATCCGCGCCCGCCAGCGATGCGGCTATTCGATGCCGGTGTCGGCGACGGCACGGTGCTGACGCGCGTCATGCGCTCGATGCATCAGCGCTTTCGAAACATTCCGTTCTATATCGTTGGCAAGGAGATCAGCCTCGAGGACGTCCGCCTGACATTGGAAAAGATGTCGGACCGTTTCTACGAGCATCCGGCCACGGTTCTGGTGCTGACCAATCTCTATTACTCCGAGGCGCCCTACCTCGTGCCCAATTCGACGACGGCGGCGGCCGGCCTGGTCTGGCACGAGCTGGCGTTGCGCGGAAGCACCGCGGCCGAATTCGAAGAGCAGATCACGGAGCTGGAACCCTTCCTCGCCAAGAATTGGCGCGCCAAGGTCAGCAAGAAGAGCGGCAATCCCATCTACGAAAAGCCGGTCGTGCTCGTCATTTATGTCGAGAATTATCGTTTCGCGCTCGATCAGGTGATCCCGAAGCCGGGCGCTATCCGCGCAGATTACGATCTGGTGATCGCTTCGCAGCCGTATCGGGCGCGCGCCTCGACAGACTTCAAGGCGCAGCGTGTAATCGCGCCCTTGGCGGAAGGGCTGGCGCCGGGAGGGCGGCTCATCGGCATCCATTCCTCCGGTGGCGATCCCGGCATGGAGATCGTGCAGAAGGTATGGCCGGGCGAACAGCCCTTCAATACCGATCGGCATTCCCTCCTGCGCGCGGCGAAGGCGGCGATGGGCAACAAGGCGCGCCATTTCAATTTCAACGCCTATGCCGATGCGCGGTCCCGCTTCCAGTATTCGATGTACACCTTGCCCAACGAGATCGATGCCGAAACCACATCGATTGGCACCTCGACTCTATTTGCTGCCTGGAACGATGCAACTTACGTCGCGCAGATCGAGGATCAGCGGCTGGGCGACGTCATGAGCAACGACAATTACCTGACCGCCACGCGCGAAGTGCTGCGCAAACATGGCGGGCTGTGGTTCTGGGATGAATCCTTCGTGATCTCCCGCAAACGCGACATTTGATCAATTGTTTTCGGAGGAAGGCGTGCGCAACGACGAATATGTATTTACCAGCGAGAGCGTTTCGGAAGGGCATCCCGACAAGGTGGCGGATCGCATTTCCGATACCGTCGTCGACGCCTTTCTGGGGGCCGATCCGGCCGCGCGCGTGGCTTGCGAGACGCTGGTCACGACCAACTTCATCATGGTCGCCGGCGAGGTTCGCGGCCCACACAGCGTGATCGACGGGCTCGAGGACCAGATTCGTGCCGCAGTTAACGACATCGGGTACGAGCAGGATGGGTTCCATTGGCGGAATGCGGACTATGTCTGCCGCCTGCACAGCCAGTCGACCGACATCGCTATGGGGGTCGACGCCTCCGGCAACAAGGACGAGGGCGCGGGCGATCAGGGCATCATGTTCGGTTACGCGACCGATGAAACGCCCGAGCTGATGCCGGCGACGCTGCAATACTCCCACAACATCCTGCGCGAAATGGCGCGGATCCGGCACAGCGGCGAACGGCCGGAACTCGAACCGGATGCCAAGAGCCAGGTGACGCTCGTCTATGAGAACGGCAGGCCGACGCGGGCGACCTCGATCGTAGTTTCGACGCAGCACAAGGCGGGACTCACGCCCGGCGACATCGAGGCGCTGCTCAAACCCCATATCCAGCCACTGTTCCCCGACGGGCTCATCACCGACGAGACCGAATGGCACGTCAATCCGACGGGCAATTTCGTGATCGGTGGTCCCGATGGCGATTGCGGCCTCACCGGCCGCAAGATCATCGTCGACACCTATGGCGGCGCGGCTCCCCATGGCGGCGGCGCGTTTTCGGGCAAGGACCCCACCAAGGTCGACCGCTCGGCCGCCTATGCCTGCCGCTATCTGGCGAAGAATGTGGTCGCAGCAGGTCTCGCAGACAAGTGCACGATTCAGATTTCTTATGCAATCGGGGTATCGCGTCCGCTTTCCTTCTATGTGGACCTGCACGGCACGGGGAATGTGGATCCGCGCAAGCTGGAGAAGACGCTACCGGAACTGATCGGCGGTGCTTCGCCGCGCGCGATCCGCGAGCATTTGGGCCTGAGCCGCCCCATATATGCGCGCACCACCGCATATGGGCATTTCGGTCGCGAGCCAGAGGCCGACGGTGGTTTCTCCTGGGAAAAAACGGACCTTGCTCAGCAACTGCGCAGCGCTCTCGCCTGAATTCATGATCAAGCACGATTGAGGCCGCCAATGTCGACATTTGCAAAATCTCCGAAGCCGGGTACGGAATCGCGGGACGACCGTCTTCGCACTCTCCTGCAGAAGGCCTCCATCGAGGTATCGGCGCGCGCTTCCGTCGATATGGAACAGCTGCGGTCCCAGTTCACCGGCCGCGACGTGCATGTCACACTGCTGCCGGGCGATGACTACCAGCCGACAGTTGCAATGGCCGCGCAGCTGCGCAAAGCCGGGTTCAATCCCATTCCCCATGTTCCGGCACGTACGATCCCGGGGCCGGCCGAGCTCGATGATTACCTTGCGCGCGCGACGGGCGAGGCTGGCGTGCAACGCGTCTTGCTCATCGCAGGCGACACGGACCGTCCGCGCGGCAGCTTTACCGCCAGCATCGATGTTCTGAAGAGCGGGCTCCTTGAAAAGCATGGCATCCGCTCGATTTCTGTAGCCGGCCATCCGGAAGATCATCCGAAGATGGCCACGGATGTCATGGACCGGGCGCTTGTCGAGAAGGTCGATTATGCGCGCGCCAACGGCTTCGATCTCAGCATCATCACCCAGTTCTGCTTCGACGCCGCGCCGATCATGACATGGCTGCGCGCGCTTCGGGGCAACGGCATCGAGGTGCCGGTCCGAATCGGAGTTGCTGGCCCGGCCAATGCCGTCTCCCTGGTCAAATATGGGCTGCGTTGCGGCGTCGGCAATTCGTTGCGGGCCCTGCGGACCCAGGCCGATCGCATCGGCAAGCTGATGGGCGATGTGCGGCCTGACGACATATTGGCCAGCGTGGCGAACGGCCTGGACGATACCGAGATGCAGGGCGTGGCCGGCATTCACATCTATGTGTTCGGCGGGTTGAAGAAGACCGGCGAGTGGTATGGCGATGCGCTGAAGCGGTCTGGCGTCTGACGCAAACGGAGCAATATGAGCGAAATCGCAAAGCCGCCCTGTTTTATCCTGACCATTGCCTGCCCGGACAGGACAGGAATCGTGGCGGAGGTATCACGCTTCCTGTTCGAGCGCGACTGCAACATCATCGATAGCGCCCAGTTCGGCGATCGTTCGAACGGCCGCTTCTTCCTGAGGATTTTCTTCGCTTCCGAAGGTGCGGTTGGCATCGGGGCGCTGCGGGGCGAATTCGAGGAGATCGCCGAAAAATTCGGGATGGACGCGAACTTCTACGATCCCCTCGAGAAGACGCGTACGCTCATCATGGTGTCGAAGTTCGGACACTGCCTGGCCGATCTGCTCTATCGTCACCGGATCGGCGCGCTGCCCATCGAGATTCCCATGGTTGTTTCCAACCACCGCGACTTTGCCGACATCGTCGCCTCGCACGGAATCCCCTTTCGCTATCTGCCCATCACCAAGGAAAACAAGCGGCATCAGGAACAGACGCTGCTTGAGATCGCCGGCGACGAGAAAATCGAGCTGATCGTATTGGCCCGCTACATGCAGGTGTTGTCGCCCGACCTGTGCACGCACATGCACGGCCGGATCATTAACATCCACCATTCCTTCCTGCCGAGTTTCAAGGGCGCGCGGCCCTATGAGCAGGCCCATATTCGCGGCGTGAAGCTGATCGGCGCCACCGCCCATTACGTCACCAGCGATCTCGACGAAGGCCCCATCATCGAGCAATCCGTCCAGCGCGTGTCGCACAGCCTGTCGTCGGAGGATTTCGTGGCCGCGGGCCGCGATGTCGAGAACATCGTGTTGGCGCGCGCCGTCAAATGGCACGCCGAGCACAGAATCCTTGTCGATGGCAACCGCACTGTCGTGTTCAATTAGCGGAGGCGCCGCCTTGTTCCGCTGCCAGCCTCTCAGCTTCGGCCAGGTCTTCCGGCGTATTGACGTTGAAGAAGGCATTTGGCGGCGCCTTCACCACGCAGCTCGCCGCGCCGAGCTCCTCATGCACGCGGTAAAGGCTGCGCCATGCCTGCGAGGTCACGCCGGCACGCAAGCTTTCGAGGCATGCGCCCGGCCACAGTGCGCAGAGATAGTGCGCGCGGGTTCCGTCGTGAGCGAAGACAGGCACGTCACTCTGTGCGGCTATTTGCAATTGCGCGACAAGATCGTGCGGCAGGAAAGGCGTGTCGCCGGGAAAGCTCGCGAGCCATTGGACACCGGCCGAACGCGCCCATTCGAGCGCCGCGACGATGCCGGCGAGCGGGCCGACAACTCCCGGCGTCGTGTCCACGAGGACGGGAAGATCGTTGGGGAACGCTGTTGTGTCGGCGGGCAGATTGAGCGCCAGATGGTCGACCTGCGAACGGACGCGTCCGATCACCGCATCGAGCAGAGTGGCGCCGGCGAAGGGCACCAACGGCTTGCTGCCGCCCAACCGCGTCGCCTTGCCGCCGGCGATGATCGCGCCGCTTATTCGCATCTTTGTGAGCCGAGTTGGCGGTCGTTCATGGGCCGCACGTCTCAGTGGGCGTTGCCGAGTTGTCATCTTTCGTCCCACTCGCAATGGTGCCGCAGGCAGTTCGGTCGGGTGCGTGAGCAGCGTCCGAGATCATGTGATCAGGTTTAACCACAACGAGAGTGTTGGGAAGAGTTCATTGCACGATGTGACGCGATCCTGATGGCTGGAAACCTTGCGCCTGGGAAGTCCCGATGCAATGATATCTTATTGATGCAGAACCGGAATACGTCATGACGCCAGCGACCGCATCGCCGCGATACGAAGTCTGGAACGAGGCCCGCGCGCGCGAGATCGCCGGACGGTTCGCGGCGATCAAGGGCGGGCTGATGCCGGCTCTGCATGAGATCCTGGGGGTCTTCGGTTGCGTACCCCACGGTGCCGTCGCCGTGTTGGCGGACGTGTTCAATCTGAGCCGTGCCGAGGTGCATGGCGTCATTACGTTCTATCACGATTTTCGCGCGGCGCCGCCGGGGCGGCACGTGCTGAAGCTGTGCCGCGCGGAAGCCTGCCAGGCTCTCGGCGGCGTTGCCGTGGCCGAAGTTGCGAAGCGGCACCTGGGGCTTGATTGGGGCCAGACCGGCGCCGACGGGCGCTGGACGCTGGAGCCGGTGTTCTGCCTCGGGCTGTGCGCGTCGGGACCTTCGGCGATGATCGACGGCAAGCCCTATGGCCGCGTCGGCGAAAAGCGCGTGAAGGCGCTGATCGATGAGGCTGGCGAATGAAATCCGTGCGCGCCCGCTTGCCCAAGGATGCAGCCTCGCTTGCGCTGGGCGCCGACGAGGTCGCCGCCGCGCTGACGGAAGCCGCGGGAAGGGCGGAAGTTTCGCTGGAGCTTGTGCGCACGGGCTCCCACGGGCTGTTCTGGCTGGAGCCGCTGCTCGAAATAGAAACCAAGGACGGCTGGACCGCTTACGGCCCGCTCGCTGCCGCTGATGCCGCGGCGGTCCTGGACGCGGCCGCGACGGCTGGGGCCCACCAATTGGCGTTGGGGCCCGTTGCAGAAATTCCCTTTTTCAAACGCCAGACGCGCCTGACGTTCACGCGCTGCGGCATCATCGATCCGGATTCGCTCGAGGCCTATAGGCAGGCTGGCGGCTTGGCTGGTCTCAAACACGCGATAGAGGTGGGCCCGGCCGCGATTGTCGAAGACGTGACGAAATCGGGCCTGCGCGGCCGCGGCGGAGCGGGCTTCCCGACGGGCATTAAATGGCGCGGCGCGGCCGAGGCCAAGGGCGTGCAGAAATACGTGGTCTGCAATGCCGATGAAGGCGACTCCGGCACCTATGCCGACCGCATGCTGATGGAGGGCGATCCCTTCCTCTTGATCGAGGGCATGATCATCGCCGGCATCGCCATCGGTGCGACTTACGGCTACATCTATATCCGCTCTGAATATCCGCATGCGATTGCGACCATGCAGCGCGCGGTCGAGACCGCGCGTGCGGCCGGACTTCTGGGAGCGAATGTGCTGGGATCGCCCCACGCTTTCGACCTCGAGATTCGTTCGGGCGCCGGCTCCTATGTCTGTGGCGAAGAAACGGCACTGCTCGACAGCCTGGAAGGCAAGCGCGGGCTCGTGCGCGCCAAGCCGCCGCTGCCCGTGCACAAGGGGCTGTTCGGTGCGCCGACGATCATCAACAATGTGCTGACCTTCGCCGCCGTGCCGACCGTTATGGAGAAGGGCGCCAAGTTCTACGCCGATTTCGGCATGGGCAAGTCGCGCGGCACGATGCCGATCCAGCTTGCCGGCGACATCCGCTATGGCGGCCTGTTCGAAACCGGTTTCGGCGTCACGCTTGGCGAACTGGTGGACGAGATCGGCGGCGGCACGGCCAGCGGCAGGCCGATGCGCGCCGTGCAGGTCGGCGGACCCTTGGGGGCCTATTTCCCACGCGCGCTGTTCGATACGCCCTTCGATTACGAAAGTTTCACCGCGAAGGACGGCCTTATTGGCCATGGCGGTATTGTGGTCTTTAACGACAGCGTCGACATGGCCGCTCAGGCACGTTTCGCCATGGAGTTCTGCGCCTTCGAATCTCTGCGGCAAGTGCACCCCCTGCCGGATCGGCGCGGTGCGCGGCCAGGAACTGGTCGACCGGATCATGGAGGACAGTGACGGCGGCACCGACATCGCGCTCTTACGCGAATTGTGCGATATTATGAAGTCGGGATCGCTCTGTGCGCTCGGTGGTTTTGTTCCCTATCCGGTGCTGAGCGCGCTGGACCACTTTCCGCAGGATTTCGTGCGCAAATAGACGGACATGATCATGATCTTTGACCAGGATTTCGGAACACCAGCCGTCGATGCTGACAAGGCGATCGCGCTGACGATCGACGGCAAACCGGTCGAGGTGCCGGAAGGGACGTCGATCATGCGCGCGGCGGCGATTGCAGGCGTGTCCGTGCCCAAACTTTGCGCCACCGATTCGCTCGACGCGTTCGGCTCGTGCAGGTTGTGCCTGGTCGAGATCGAGGGCCGGAACGGAACGCCCGCCTCCTGCACCACGCCGGTGGCGCAAGGCATGATCGTGCGGACGAAATCGGAGCGTCTGAAGGCGCTGCGCCGTGGCGTCGTGGAGCTGTACCTTTCGGATCACCCTGCGGACTGTGCCGAGCATGCCGCCGGTGGCGCCTGCGAGCTGCACAGCATGGCCGCCGAGATGGGCGTCAAAACGGTGCGCTATGGCGATGGCGATGGCGGCGCCAATCATCTGGCGGACACCAAGGACGTCTCCAATCCTTATTTCGAATACGATCCGGCAAAATGCGTCGTCTGCTATCGCTGCGTGCGCGCCTGCGAGGACATCCAGGGCACTTTTGCGCTGACGGTCTCCGGCCGCGGCTTCGAATCGCGCATCGTCGCCAGCGAAAGCCAGCCATTCCTCGAATCGGAATGCGTCTCCTGCGGCGCCTGCGTGCAGGCCTGTCCGACCGGAAGCCTGCTCGAAAAATCCGTGAGCGAGATCGGCTGGCCGGACCGCACGGAACTGACGACCTGCGCCTATTGCGGCGTCGGCTGCAGCTTCAAGGTCGAGATGCGCGGGGCCGACATTGTGCGCATGGTGCCGCACAAGGACGGCAAGGCCAATCACGGCCATGCCTGCGTCAAGGGCCGCTTCGCCTGGGGCTATGTCGATCATCCCGATCGCATCCTGAAGCCGATGATCCGCGAGAAGTTCACCGATCCCTGGCGCGAGGTGAGCTGGGACGAAGCGTTCTCTTACGCTGCATCCGAGTTCAAGCGTATCCAGGCCAAATATGGCCGCGGGTCCATCGGCGGCATCACCTCCTCGCGCTGCACCAATGAGGAAACCTATCTGGTGCAGAAGCTGGTGCGCCGCGTTTTTGGCAACAACAATGTCGACACCTGCGCGCGCGTCTGCCATTCGCCGACCGGTTACGGTCTCAAGACCACGCTCGGCACCTCGGCCGGCACGCAGGATTTCGATTCGGTCGACGATACCGATGTCGTGCTGGTGATCGGCGCCAACCCGACCGACGGCCATCCGGTTTTCGCCTCGCATCTGAAACGGCGCCTGCGCGAGGGCGCGGGTCTGATCGTCGTCGATCCCAGGCGGATCGACCTGGTCAAGCAGCCCCATGTCCAGGCTGCCCATCATCTGGCGCTCAAGCCCGGCACCAATGTCGCCGTGCTGACGGCGATGGCGCATGTGGTCTTGACCGAAGGTCTGGTCAAGGAGGATTACGTTCGCGAACGCTGCGACATGGATTCCTTCGCGGAATGGGCCGGGTTCGTTGCCGATCCGTCGCGTAGCCCCGAAGCGACCGAGCAATATACCGGCGTGCCCGCAGCCGCGCTGCGCGAAGCCGCACGGCTCTACGCCAAGGGTCCCAACGCCGCGATCTATTACGGTCTCGGCGTCACCGAACACAGCCAGGGTTCGACGGCGGTGATTTGCCTCGCCAATCTCGCCATGGCGACGGGCAATTTTGGCCGGCCGGGCGTGGGCGTGAATCCGTTGCGCGGTCAGAACAACGTCCAGGGTGCCTGCGACATGGGCTCGTTCCCGCATGAGCTTCCGGGCTATCGCCATTTGTCGGAGTCCGCGGTGCGGGCGCAGTTCGAATCCGATTGGGGCGTCAAGCTCGACCCCGAACCCGGGCTTCGCATTCCCAACATGCTCGATGAGGCCGTGGACGGAAACTTCAAGGGCCTCTACATCCAGGGCGAAGACATTCTGCAGTCCGATCCCAACACCCATCACGTGGCCGCGGGCCTGGCGGCGATGGAATGCGTGATCGTGCAGGACCTGTTCCTCAACGAGACGGCGAATTACGCCCATGTCTTCCTGCCCGGCTCGACCTTCCTGGAGAAGGACGGAACCTTCACCAATGCCGAACGGCGCATACAGTTGGTGCGTAGGGTCCTTCCGCCGCGCGCGGGCCTCGCCGACTGGGAAATCACGCTGAAGCTGGCAGAGGCGCTGGGCGTGCCCATGCACTACAACCATCCCAGCGAGGTGATGGGCGAGATCGCACGGCTGACGCCGACCTTCGCCGGCGTTTCCTTCGAAAAGATCGACAGGCTGGGTTCGCTGCAATGGCCCTGCAACGACAAGGCGCCGGAGGGTACGCCGGTGATGCATGTCGGTCAGTTCGTGCGCGGCAAGGGCAATTTTGTTCTGACCGAATATGTGGCGACCGACGAAAAGGTCGGGCCGCGTTACCCGTTGCTGCTGACGACCGGCCGCATCCTTAGCCAATATAACGTTGGCGCGCAGACACGGCGCACCAGCAACTCCGTCTGGCACAAGGAGGATCGGCTTGAGATACATCCCCATGATGCCGAGGAACGCGGCATCAAGGACGGCGATTGGGTCAAACTCGCCAGCCGCGCCGGTACGACGAGCCTGCGCGCGCTCATTACCGACCGCGTGGCGCCGGGCGTCGTCTACACGACCTTCCATCATCCCGACACCCAGGCCAATGTCGTGACCACGGAATATTCGGACTGGGCCACCAATTGTCCCGAATATAAGGTCACGGCCGTGCAGGTGGCGCGCTCCAACGGGCCGACGGATTGGCAGGAACATTATGCCGAGCTGACGGCCAAGACACGCCGGGTGGAGCACGCACCCGCAGCCGAATGACCAAGGTCTCTCCGCCGCCGCTTGCTCCGGTTCGCGATGCCAGGCGGCTGCGCGTCGCGCATGGGGGGCTGGAACGCGGACGCCGTCCGGTGCCCGAGGAAACGGCCGTCGCCTTCACCTATGGGCGCGCCACTTACGCCGTGATGATGGCGACACCGCAGGATTTCGAGGACTTCGCCGTCGGCTTCTCGCTGACGGAGGGCATCGTTGCTCGCGCCGACGAGATCACGGAACTCGAGGTCGTGCGCCTGCCGCTCGGCGTCGAGTTGCGCATGACGCTGGCAACTGAGCATCGAACGGCTTTGGAAGCGCGGCGCCGCAACATGGCCGGTCCGGCCGGTTGCGGATTGTGCGGCATCGAGAGCCTCGATGCTGCCGTGCGCAAACCTGCGGCCGTCGGCATTGGCCCCCGCATCGCGCCGGAAATCGTGTTTCGGGCAATGCAGAAACTGCGCGGCCTCCAGCCGCTGAATGCGGAAACGCATGCCGTGCACGGGGCCGGTTTCTGGTCGCTGGATGAGGACGGGTTTATCGCGGTGCGCGAAGACGTCGGCCGCCACAATGCGCTGGACAAGCTCGCCGGCGCATTGACCCGGGCGGGCTGCGGCGCCGAGCAGGGCATCATTGCGCTGACCAGCCGCGTCTCGATCGAACTGGTGCAGAAGGCGGCGGCGATCGGCTGCACCGTGATCGCGGCGGTCTCTGCGCCGACCGGATTTGCATTGCGTGCCGCGGAAGAGGCGGGATTGACGCTGATCGCGGTCGCGCGCGATGACTCCTTCGAGGTCTTCACCCATCACGAGCGGATCGCAAGCCTATGAGCGAGCACCTGGACACGATGAGCAATGACGAGAAGCTCATCTACATGGCCAACCAGATCGCCGACTTCTTCTCCGCTCAGGGCGAAGCGCGCGCGGTGGCAGGCATCGCCGACCACATCGAGAAGTTCTGGACGCCCAAGATGCGGAAGAGCTTCATCGCTCTGACAGCCAACGACGATTCCAAGCTCAGGCCCTATGTCCGGAAGGCTCTTGAGCGGATCGCCGCGACGGTAAGATGAGCCAAATCCGGCCATGCCGCCGGGTGTCCGACTCGTCAATATTTCCATGTAAATTCAAATGGTTACGACTGGACCGCGTTCGCGCCCGTTGAGTGCCGTCCCCCGTTTCGGATTTGCCGTCCTCACAGGATTGTGGCCGGCCGGTGTTTCAATGTCCCGGTGGTTGGACTAGCGTTCGCACCAAGAGCAACCGCAGGACGGAACGCCCGGCTCGCCACAATCAGCATGCCGTTTGTACGGTGCGGCTGGGCACTCAGGGAGGTACGCCTCATGGCCCGGATTACGCTCGACGTCAACGGCAAAACCCATGCGATAGATGCCGATCCTGGCATGCCCTTGCTCTATGCGCTGCGCGACGATTTGGGGCTCAACAACCCTCATTTCGGCTGCGGTCTGGCGCAGTGCGGAGCCTGCACGGTTCATATCGACGGCAAGGCCGTGCGCTCCTGCGTGACGCCGATCGCTTCGATCGGGAATGGCAAGGTGGTTACGCTGGCGGGCCTCGGCACACCTGACAAGCCGCATCCGATTCAGGCGGCCTATGTCGAGGAGCAGGTGCCGCAGTGCGGCTATTGCATCAATGGCTGGATCATGACGGCCGCCGCATTTCTCAACCGCAAGAAGAATCCGAGCGATGCCGAGATCAAGGAAGCGCTCGCCGGCGTCAAATGCCGGTGCGGCACGCATATGGCGATTCTGCGCGCGGTCAAGCGCGCAGCCGAGATGATGGGTTGAGGGGAGGGCGTTATGACGAAGATCGACACATCCGCCGCTTTCTCGCGCCGCTCGCTGCTCAAGACCGGCGGCGCCCTTGTCGTCTCGATCGGTGTGCCGGTCGGCTTCGACACGGTGCTCGCGGTCAATTCCGCCTTCGCGCAAGGCGCCGGATATGCGGTGGCGGCGAAACCGCCGCTGACGCCCGATCAGCTTTCGTCCTATATCGCGGTGAACGCGGACGGTACGGTTGACGCATATTTTGGCAAGACCGATCTGGGGCAGGGTGTCGTTGTCGCGATCGGACAGATCGTCGCCGACGAGCTCGATGTCGCGTTCGATCGCGTCAGGGTCTTCCTGGGCGACACGGCCACGACCGTGAACCAGGGCGATGCCTCCGGCTCCACTGCGGTTCAGGAGGGCGGCAAGCAATTGCGCTACGCCGCCGCTGAATCCCGCCGCATTCTGCTATCCATGGCAGCACAGAAACTTGGCACGGCATCTGAGCGGCTGACCGTGAGCGACGGCGTCGTCAGCGACGGCAAGGCCAAGCTGTCCTATGCCGAATTGATCGGCGGCAAATATTTCAACGTCGAGCTCGCCTGGAACAAGAAGACGGGCAACGGTCTCTTTGCGCCCGGCAAGGCGACGCCCAAGGATCCGAAGGATTACAAGGTCGTCGGCCGGCCGATCCGGCGGGATGACGTTGCGCCCAAAGTCTATGCCCGGCAGGACTTCGTCACCGACGTCAAGGTCCCGGGAATGATGCATGGCCGCATGATCCGCCCCGCTGTGGCCGGCGCCATTCCGCTCAAGGTCGACGACGCGTCGATCAAGGACATTCCTGGCGCCCGCGTGGTCTGGCAGCAGGGCTTCCTCGGTGTCGTCGCCGAGAAGGAGTGGGACGCCATCAAGGCAGCGCGGCAGCTCAAGGTGGTGTGGTCGTCCGCCAATCCGCCTTTCCCCGATGCCAGTGATATCTACGATCACATCCGCAAAGCGCCCGTGCGCAAGCGCGAGCTGGGCCTCGACGGCAAGGGAGACGTGGATCGGGCATTCAAGTCGGCCGCGCGCGTAATCGAAGCCGAGTATGAATGGCCGTTCCAGTCGCATGCGAGCATGGGGCCGGCCTGCGCCGTCGTCGAGATCAAGGACGGCAAGGCGACCTGCTGGACGGGTTCGCAGAAGCCGCACTATGTCCGCGAAGGCGTCGCCAACACGCTTGGTCTCTCGCCCGATATGGTGGAAGCGGTCTGGTTGCTGGGGCCCGGCTCCTATGGGCGCAACGATGCTGGCGATGCGGCCATGGATGCCGCGGTGCTGGCCCAGGCCGTGGGGCGGCCGGTGCGCGTGCAATATATGCGGAACGAAGGCACTGGCTGGGATCCGAAAGCTCCCGCTTCGATCCATCGCGCGCGTGCGGCGGTCGACGCGGCCGGCAACGTCATCGCCTACGAGTTCACGAGCAAGGCGCTCTCTCGAGTCGATGTGACGCCCAACGAGAGCCAACCGCGCGACACGCTGGCCGGGCAGTTGCGTGGCGTGGCGATCGAGTCGGGCGACGGTTTCGGCGTGCCGGGCGATTCCTATGCCTTCGTGAACAGGCGAACGTCATGGGAAACCATCGCGCCGCTGCTCGATCGCGCTTCGCCGCTTCGCACTTCGCATATGCGCGATCCCGTCGGCCCGCAGATTCATTTTGCCAGCGAATCCTTCATGGACGAGGTCGCCCATGCCTTGAACATGGATCCCGTGGAATTCCGTCTGCGCCATCTCAGCGATCCGCGCGACGTCGCGGTGATCAAGGCAGCGGCCGAACGGGCCGGCTGGCAGAGCCGGCCGTCGCCCCGCAACGATCAGCGCGGCGCCAAGGTCAGCGGCCGCGGCATCTCCTATATCGTGCGCGGCGGTACGCGGGTCGCTATCGTTGCGGAGGTCGAGGTCGATCGCAGCAGCGGCCGCATCTGGGGGCGCAAGTTCACGGTCGCCCACGACTGCGGCCTAATCGTCAACCCCGACGGACTGCACCACGTCATCGAGGGCAATGTGGTGCAGAGCCTGAGCCGGACGATCTGGGAACAGGTCCGGTTCGATCGGAAGAACGTGACGAGCGTGGACTGGAACACGTATCCGATCCTCGACATCGCCGACGCCCCGGAAACGATCGATATCGTCCTGATCAATCACCCCGAATTGCCGCCGAGCGGCGCCGGCGAGCCGTCGACGCGGCCGGTCGCCGCCGCTGTTGCCAACGCCGTCTTCGATGCGACCGGCGTGCGCATCCGCCGCGTTCCGCTGTCGCCCCAGCGGGTGAGATCGGCATTCTCGTGAGACGAACGAGGCGCCTCGCCGTTTGGGGCGACGCGCCTCGCAGACATTCGTGGGGTCGTGGGCCTATTTCACGCTTTCGATCCATTTGAGGATCGGTTCTGACACGGTCTTGTCAGCGGTTCCGATGCTCATGACCTCCGAGATATGGCTTTCACCCTTCTCGTAAAGCAGGGTCGGGCAATGAGACGGTCCGAGCTTGCACAATGCGTCGTGCAGGGCCGTATTGAACGGGATTGGCCCGCCCTCCGCACCGGGATCCAATTCGGCCGACGCCAGCATGATCTTGGCATCGGTCTTGGCGAGGCCCGGCCAACTCGAACGTTCCAGCATCGTCTTGGCGTCGAGCTTCTCGGGCGGCCTCGGGCCGAGGTCGATTCTCTTGCCACCTGGCGTTCCCGGCGCGGCGCCGGGCAGGAGACCCTTTTGCGACATGATTTCTCTGCCGCCGCAGATCTCGCCGTTCTTCATTGTGGTCGAACCCAGGCGTCCGAACGCGTTCTTATAGGTGACCGGCAGGATGTCGAACTGGCCAGACATGAAGATGATGCCCTTCACGCCGATGCCTCTCGGCGTCCAGAGTTCGGGGTGGCCGGCATAGATGCCGAGCGGACCGTTGCCGGCCGACTGCGCCCAGATGACCATGTGATCGGGATTGCCATGGTATTTGGAGATGTTCGCCTGCAGCCATTCGATCATATGCGCGACGTCTTTGCCCGGGTCGTCCCAGGTCTTTCCCGCCTTGCGCTGCATGAGCACGCCGACCATCCCGTTCTCCGTCGCCCAGCGCCCGATATTGTCATAGAAGGCGTTGGCCGCTTTGGACTGGCTGAGCGTCTTGTTGCCGGGACCGCCGGTGATGTAAATCAGAACCGTACGCGAAGCCGCGCCCTTGTCTGCGACGTAGACATCGATCGCGTCCAGCGGATCGGGCCCGAAGGACAGGTTCCGCGTGACGTCGATGCCGGGATAGGGCTGCTTCAGGCCGCTGGAGATGTCGTTCTTGGGCATCAGCGGCCGGTAGAGTTCGGCCACGCACACCGGAGCCACGATGTGGCCCATCTCCTGCAATTTTGCTTCGATTTGTGGCGGCACTTGCGCCTGCGCGGCGGGAATGCCGAAAGACGCCGCAAAGACGAAAGCTGCGGCCGCACCCAGCAAGCCGCCAATTCGCATCCTGTAATTTTGGTGCATGTCCGCTCCCTCCACTTGGTTTATTCTTGCCTGCCACCACCTGTTATAGAGGCACGCCCGGCGCCGAGTCTCGGGCCGGGCGTGTTCTCATGGTTGGAATTAGTGGGGCCGGTATGCGGTACGGGCCACCTCGCCGAATGGCACCGGCGCCACGGTGGCCCGGATTTCGACCTGCTGGTGGCGCTCGACGGTCGGCTTCGGCGAGCCGCCGCCCTCTTCGCCCCAGACGACGGTGACTTCGCTGCCGACCTCTAAATCATTGTCGACGACGCCCAGCGAGACGATCACGCGCTCGTTATAGGTATAGCCCGTGTAGGTCGACAGCCCAACGATCTTTCCGCCCTTCAGCACTTTGTCGAAGGGCAGCGTCGCGTAATTGGCGAGCGGTAGATCGATATATTTGGAGATATCGCCGTGGCCGTGGAACAGCGATCCGAACGCGCGCGTGACGTCATCGCCGTTCCAGACCAGCGTGACCTTCCTCCGCTTCTGGTTCGCCGCCAGTTTCTCCAGCGCGGCTGCGCCGACAAATTCATGATCGAATTTGACGAACGGCCCGTAGCCCAGATCGTAGGGTGTCAGATAGTAGTCGGCGATGTTGTCGGAATAGAAGCTGCCGCCCAGTGAAGCCGTCGCTTCGTAGCTCTTCGTGGTCAGCCACTGGCGGTATGGCTTCATCTTCTCGCCGCTGTAAATCGCGGGAAGAGGCGAGGGAATCCATCCAGATTCGAGGCAACTCGTCGGGTAGGTGCGGGCGCCGACCTGTCGGAGGCCGAATTCCTTGCCGGCCTCGACGATGGCATTGCGGACGTCATCGCCGTCTTCCCACGGTCCGTAGATTTCCCAGCCCGGCTGACCGACCATGCCGTGACGCAGCGCCTGCACGTCATGGCCCGCGATCTTGAACACGCTAATGTTGAAGAAGCGTATTTCCGGCACCGGCTTTCCCGTGACCTTCTCCATGACCTTGAGCGCATTCGGGCCCTGTACCTGGAAGCGGTAGCATTTGCGGCGGCCCTGGTTGACGGCCGAACGCGCGTCCAGCGTCGCGGTCACCTTATAGCCGCCGGTCTCAGCGTGATATTGCACCCAATTGGCCGCGGGCGGGCGTCCGACGAGATTGAATTTGTTTTCTGCCAGATGGAACAGGATCGCGTCGCCGATGACATAGCCGTCATGGCTGCAGGCGACGAACTGTTTGGCCTGATTGACCTTGAAGGTCTTGAAGCTGTTGACGGCAAGATCGGAGAACAGTTTGAGGCTGTCCGGACCCTCCACATACAGATCGGTCATGTGATGGGACTGGTCGAAAAGCGCGCAGCTCTCCCTCCACGAACGCTGCTCGTCTCTCCAGTTCGAAAATTCGGAACGCACGACCGGAAACGCATATGGTCCGATCTGCGAATTGCGCAGCAATTTCACCGGATTTCCGACCGCCCCTAACAGTTCTTCCAGGCTTCCGTGACTCATAGTTCTCAGTAACTCCTTCTGTTGGCAAAGACCCATGGCGCCCCACTGATCGTCGCGCCCTTCAGAAATGATCTCTGCCCGTTGTTTGCTGTGTTATCAAGCTCATGTCGCAGACCAATAATATTCGCTCGTGGCTCCAGATCCTGCGAACGGCGCCGTGGCGCCATCTGCGCGGCTTTTTGTCGACCCACTTGCGCGGTCTGGATCATGAAAATCTAAAGCAGACATGCTCAAACAGACGTGAGCCTCGCATTGCCGTGCCGCACCATTGCAACATTGGTATTGCGATCCCGGTTGGCATAACCCGCCATCCCCATTGTTACCAGCAGATTCGCACGGGCCCTCGCCGCCGCCGCTTGATGACGAAATGTCGGATCAAGGGGGCTGGGCTAGGTCAGCAAATATCCGCACGCATCGAGATCGGCAGTTTCCTTACATCCAAGCTTGTTGACGTTTGCCGGGTCGCTCCTTCGTGAAACCGATCCCGCTCCCGAGTTCTTTGATATCGTGCGACTTTTTCGCGAAGCAAGCCCGCCTCAGCGGGTCGCGCAGCAATTCAATTTCTTGAGGGCCTAGACGTCTCTCCCGTATCCACCAAGTCATCATTCTTTATTATTTCGGTCAGCTAATCTTAGAGCGAGATCAATGTCTAATGATACCTTGTGATATGGTGATCTAGTAATCTGATTAGCCGGTTCGGCCGATGCGCAAATCAGCCGGCCATGCCGATGCGCAAACGCTCGAATTCGGGCCAGGTTCCAGGGCCAGGTTCGCCGAAAGGGCGCGTTCGCCATCGGTTGGGTGATGCTCCGTGCCCCCATCGAAACGGGCGCCGCCGCTTGGTCGAGTTGTATCGCTGCCGGCGGCTGCTTTCGGGGACAGCCGCGTAAGGTGCAGCTGGGACGTCTGAGGACGATCGAGCGCGCGCATTCGCGAGACGGCCTTTTGACGCGTTGCGGTTTAGCGCAAGCGGCGGGCACACGGGATTTTGCTTGGCGCGGGCCCCGGACGTGATATAGCGTTTTGGCAGCGGCATGTTGCGGTGCGCAAAGGCAACTCCGCGCAACTATGCCTGAGGAAAGGGTGTTATCATGGCTTATATTTTCGATGAGACAGAGCTGCCAAGGCTGGTGTCGACGGTGCCAGGCCGCGAGCGGACATTTTTCGTCAACAAGGATCTGACCAAGATCGACGACATGCTGGCGGGCATCATGCATTACGCGAAGAACGCCTCGTCGCCGTATCACTTCCACAAAAACTGCGAGCATTTCTATTTCATCTTCGAGGGCAACGGCACGGTCGATACGCCCGAAGGCTCGCGTGATGTCGGTCCGGGCGACCTCATCTATTTTCCGCCCGAGGCCAAGCACCGGCTGCGGACCAAGGAAGGGCTGTTCTATTTCGAGTTCCAGGCCCCCAACCGCTTCAAGACTACGATTCTCGAGGGAACGCCCGAAGACCTGTTGTGGGAGCACCGCGACGGCAAGGTCTGGGTGCAGAGCTAACCGAACCGCAAACGAGGAAACAATGACCACTTTCATTGAGACCGGCAAATGCGAACGCCGGACCGTCCCGGGAGCGGGCGAGGTTACCGAGATCGTCAATCGCGCACTCTGTGACGCACAAAACGAAGTCATCATGCTGCGTTGGCTGAAGAGCGGCGACAAACTCGACGCCGGACCGCTCGCGAACACCCATCAGCTCGTGTATCTGATGGAAGGCAAGGGCGTGATCACGCTCGCGGGCAAGGACTACGAAGTCCGCCGCGGGATGGGCATCTACCTTGGCCCGTCGGAGAGCGCGTCGGTGAAGCCGGTCGATGGTGCATCTCTGAAGCTTCTGCACCTTGTGGTGCCTCACACCGAGGACAAGCCCGGCGCGATCAATTGAGCGCCTCCCGACGTTCGGGTTCCAGCCGCGCGGCGTCGCGGGACGTGCCCGTGTGCTCGCCATGATGCGCTGATCAGTCGTTCGGAACGGCATGCGAAGTCGGTTTGTTTGGGTGGTAGAAGGCCACGCCATCCAGGGGCGAGTCACGAGGCAGGGCGGGGGATCAGACTGGATCATCGATGGAGCTTCGGCGTCTGAAGTGTTTTGTTGAGGTGGCGGAATGCATGCATTTCGGTCGTGCGGCGGAGCGTCTGAACGTTGTGCAGTCTGCGATCAGCCAGCAGATCAAGCTTCTGGAGAAGGAGCTTGGGGTTGAGCTTCTGGAGCGCTCGCGCCATCACGTGGAATTAACGCAGGCGGGTCGTCTGTTTCTGACGGAGGCCAGGCGGGTTCTGTTGCAGGCCGAGCGGGCGGCGCAGATTGCGCGGGAGGCGTCTGCGGGCAAGATCGGGCGGCTCAATCTGGGCTGCGTGGACAATGCGCTGTGGTCGCCGCTGCCCTCGGTTCTGCGGGCGTTCCGGGAGCGCTATCCGGAGGTGGAGATCTCGCTCTACACGCTGGACCGGGTGACGCAGATCAAGGCGCTGGAGGACCGCACCATCGACATCGGCATTTTTCCCTCGCCGCGGCCGGGAGAGGGGTTCGGCTGCGAGCTGTTCGTGGAGTCGCCGTTCGTGGCGGCGATCCCGTCGAACCACCGTCTGGCCTCGCAGGAGAGGCTTGCGCTTGAGGCGCTGGCGAAGGACCCCTTTGTGCTGTTCGCGATTTCGCTGCACACCCGGATCGTGGAGATCATCATGTCGGCGTGCGCGTCGGCCGGCTTCATCCCCAAGGTGACGCAGGAGGCCTACCAGCTGAGCACGCTGCTGGGTCTGGTGAGCGCGGGGCTGGGCGTGACGCTGGTGCCGCGCTGGGTGGCCTCGCCCTATCCGTCGGACGTTCTGTACCGCGAGCTGGAAGAGCCGCCGCGCTACGAGCTGGTGCTGGCGTGGTGGGAAGGCAAGACCAGCAACATCGTGGAGAACTTCCGGCGCACGGTGTCGGAGGTTGTGGGCACCGGCACACAGGCGCGGCCGGCCCCCCGGGGCACAGCGGGCAAGCGGCTGTGGCGCCAGGCGGCGGTCACGGGTGTGCCGTAGCCGGGCGTTGCGGCGCGGGGCATATTGCGTGAGGCGGCTTTGGAAGGCCGCCCAAGTCGAAGGCCGCCGAAGCCCGGTTCGGGACGGAGGGCCGGATGCCGATGGGGGGCGGGGTTTCCGCGTCCGCGCATGGGCGTCCGCACAACACAACAGGAGGGGATGCCCATGAGTGATGCGATCAGCGATGCGATCGATGTCGATCTTGCCATCGACCGGAACAGGATGAGCGGCTACCAGCTGGCGATCGTGGTCCTGTGCACGCTGGCGATGATGTTCGACGGCTATGCCAACCAGACCATCGGGGTGATCGGCCCCTCGATCGCGCGCGATCTGGGGCTTTCGGCCAAGGATTTCGGGCCGGTCTATTCGGCCGGCCTGTTCGGCATCATGCTGGGCGCCCTGATCATGGGGCCGGTCGCCGACCGTTTCGGGCGGCGCTGGTCGGTGATCGTCTCGGCGGTGCTGTTCGGGCTGTTCATGCTGGTGTCGACCGCGGCCACGAGCATCGGCGAGCTGACGGTCTACCGCTTTCTCACGGGTCTTGGGATCGGCGGAGCGATGCCCAATCTGGTGTCGATCGCCACCGAGTTCGCGCCCAGCCGCTACGAGCAGCGCATCGTGGGCTGGGTCTTCACGGGAATCCCGGCCGGCGCGGTGCTGGGCGGCATCCTCTCCGGCGTGCTGCTGCCGGTGGCGGGCTGGCGCTCGGTTCTCTATGTGGGCGGAGGCATCTCGCTCGTGCTGGCGCTGTTCCTGATGGCGTGGCTGCCGGAATCGGTGCGCTTTCTGATCACGGCCCGCCCCGATCCGGGGCGGATCGCGGCGATCATGCGCAAGGTGGTTCCGGGGCTGGAGATACCGCAAGGCAGCCGGTTCCGCTCCAGCCACACCGCCCCCAAGGGCATGCCGGTCGGCCATCTGTTCATGGAGCATCGCACGCTCGACACGCTTCTGTTCTGGCTGGCGTTCTTCATGAACCTGTTGATCCTCTACTTCGTGCTGAGCTGGTTCACGACCATGCTGGAAGGCGCGGGCATGGCAGTGACCGAAGCCATCGTCGCGGTGACGATGTTCAGCGTCGGCGGGGCGGTGGGCACGGCCACGGCAGGCTATCTGATGGACGCCATCGGCCCGCGCGCGGCGGTGATCTGGGAGCTGATGCTGACGGCGGTGCTGATCGTGGCGCTGGCGCTGGCGCACAGCTCGTTCTGGTTCGTGGTGATCGCGATCTCGCTTCTGGGCCTGGTGGTGCAGGGCGCCCAGGCCGGACTGAACGCGCTGGTGGCGGCCTATTATCCGACCTCGATCCGCTCGACGGGTCTGGGCTGGGCGCTCGGCATCGGCCGCATCGGCTCGATCGTGGGCCCGCTGGTCGGCGGGCTGATGCTGTCGCTGGCCTGGACCAATGAGAGGATATTCATGTCGGGGATGATCCCGGCGGCGATCGCGGCGCTGGCGGTGGCGGCGATCGTCGTCAGGCACCGCAAGGTGGCCGCGATGGTCAAGCCCACCCAATAGGTCCATGATGGGATTGGGAGGCAACCCCTCCCAACCCCAATCCTCGATCGAGGCACCTCATGTCGTCGAGCGCACCATGTCATCAAGCGCACTATGTGAGCTGTCATCGAGCGCACTATGTCATCGAGCGCTGTGGCCAGGACCAGGCTGGAGGATTTGTCGCCGAGATCGACACGGAAAACCTGTCCCGCATCACAGGAAAACCCGCCCTCTTCAAACAACTCCGCAGGAATAACTGATAGAGGAATTCGACGGCGGGTAGAGATGCCGCAACCAAACGCAATCCGCAATTACGAGAGGGACGCCACTATGACATCTTCGGAAATCCGGCCCGGCCGGAAACCCGTCTGCAAATCCTTGCGTCTCGCGCTGCTCGGAAGCGCACTGGTCCTGTTGACCAGTGGTGCCGCATCGGCCGCCGATGCCGGAAGCTGCTCGGCGCTGAGCAAGGCCGGCCTTTTCGATCACACCACGATCGCCAGCGCGAAATTGATCGCTGCCAATGCGGCCGGGAAGCTGCCGGCCTATTGCGAAGTGACGGGAACGATCAGCCCCGTTCCCGGCTCTCATATCGGTGTCGTCTACCGCCTGCCCGAACACTGGAACGGCAAGATGGTCGGCCTCGGTGGCGGCGGCTTTGCCGGTAACATCACGTTGAACAGGTTCGATGCGGGCTCATACATCAATTCCGCGGCAGGCAAGCTGCGCGAAGGCTATGCCGTGGCCCAGACCGATGCCGGTCATCCCAGTGCCAACGCGGGCGACACGAGCTGGATTCTGAAGGCGAAAGGCGAATTCAACCAGCCCCAGATCATCGATTTCGGCTACCGCGCCGTCCACGAGATGACGACCGTCGGCAAGCAAGTCATCGCCAACTATTACGGCCGCGCCGAGGACAAGGCCTACTTCATCGGCTGCTCGACGGGCGGCCGCATGGGACTTGAAGAAGTCACGCGCTATCCGGCCGACTACGACGGCGTCGTGGCCGGTGCGCCGGTCAGCAATTATCAGGTCTACACCAACGCGACTCTGCGCACGCAGTTCTTCCACAAGGAGAAAGGCAGCAATCTGACTGCCGATCAGGTCCGCGCAGTCCATGAGGCCGTGCTCAAGGCCTGCGACGCGAATGACGGACTCAAGGACGACATCATCACCGATCCGCGCACCTGCAAATGGGACCCTGCAGAACTCGAATGCGGGACGACTGCGGCCAAGACCTGCCTGACCGCGCAGCAGGTCGCCACTGTTCGCAACGACTATGCCGGTGTCACGTTGGCCGATGGCACCGTCGCCGCGGATCCCTTCATGCGCGGCGGCGAATTGAACTGGCTTAGTCGATCTATCGGCAATGCCAGGATGCCCATGGGCAGCGATGCGCTGATCGGCGCTGGCGTTCTCTCATATATCCTGTTCGAGGATCCGCATTACGATCTGATGAGCTTCGATCCCAAGACGGACATCTCAAAGATCGAAAACAGCGAGGGCGCCAAGATATTGCTCATGACGAATCCGGACATCTCGCCCTTCCTCAAGCACGGCGGCAAGTTGCTGTTGTGGCAAGGATTCAACGATCCCGGCCCGAGCCCGCTTGAGACCATCAAATATTATGAGGCAGTCACGCATGCGATGGCGCCAGAATTTGGCGGCATGACGAGCATCGCCAAGGACGTGCGCATGTTCCTGGCGCCGGGCGTCTATCATTGCGGCGACGGCCCCGGGCCGACCGAATTCAACATGGCTGGCGCCATCGACAATTGGGTAGAGAGCGGGACACCGCCGTCGACGATCATTGTCAGCAAGGAGGGCGCCCCAATCAAGCGCCCGCTCTGCCCCTATCCGGCACTGCCCTATTACAACGGCCATGGTGACGCCAACGACCCGGCGAATTTCACCTGCAAGGTCTTGCCGCCGAACGCCACCGCCGCCGAACACGCCTCGGTCCAGTAAGGGATCGGACCGCAAACCAAACGGCGGGTGAGACTGGGCGCGCTATTGTTGCGCGCCCGTCTCGCCGCTGGGCAGTTTGAAGACCCAGAGCGTCGTGCCCTCGGTCGGATTGGCATATTCGGGCGTCGGGAAAGGCCAGGCATGCGGGCCGCCATTGCCGGCGACGACGGCGACGTACTGATTGCCGCCGACGCTGTAGGTCACGGGCGTGGAACTGGGCGAGGCGTCAAGACGGGTCTTCCAAAGGACCTTTCCGTCCGACGCGTCCATCGCCATGAAGGTGCGGTCGCGCGAGCCGATGAAGAGCAGGCCGCTCGCCGTCGTCAGCGTCGAGCTGGCCAGGGCCGCGCGCTGGCGATAGGTCCACACGACCTTCCTGGTTTCGAGATTCACGCCCTCAAGCCGGCCGAATTTGCCGTCGTGGTTCGGCGGCACGCGCCAAATCCACAGATCGTCGGCGCCGCCGGCCGCCGTCTCCGCGGCGCTGCGCGGGTTCCATTCGAAATCCATGCAGGACTTCAGCGATTCCGCGAACACCATCTTCAATTGCGGATTGTATGAGGTCGCAGGCCAGTTCCGCCCGCCGCCGGGGTGCGGACACATGAAGTCCCGTTTTCCAGCCTTTACCTCGAATTTCGGATCGATGTTCTTGTGTCCGGTCCTGGGTCGATCGATTTGACGAGCGTCTGGAATCCGAGATCGGCCGAGAACGCATATTTGCCAGTCTCGCGGTTGACGGCGTCGAAGATACCGAGCTTGCCGACGGTGACAACGAGCGGGGTCGGCTTGCCGTTGACGGGCAACGTAAGCAGGGATTGCTCGTACACCCAGTCGAAATCCCACACGTCGCGGTTCATGTGCTGGTAGTACCAGACGAGCTTGCCGGTCTTGGGATCGAGCGCGACCGTGGAATCGGTGTAGAGCCCATCGTTGGATTTGCCCTTCTTCGCGTGCGGCATCAGCAGCGTCGCCATGTCGTAGGTCTGGGCAATGCCGAAATAGGCGAGTTTGGTGTCGGGATCGTAGCTGCCCGACGTCCAGACCGACGCGCCATAGCGCTCGTCCACGGGTGCGCCGTTCCAGCTGTCGCCTCCGGGCTGGCCGGGCCGGGCGATGGTGTGGAAGCGCCACAGTTCCTTGCCGCTGTCGGCGTCGAGGCCGAAGATGAAGCAGCCGCCCTTGTAAGTGGTGCAGTTGCTGGTGCCCATCATCACGACGTTCTCGGCGACGAGTGGGCCGCCGTCGAGGCTCATATGATGAGACGTCTCGTCCTGGCCCAGGACCTCGTGGTCCCAGAGCACTTTGCCGGTTTTCACGTCGAGGGCGACCATGTGGCCGTCCGCAGTCGGTGCGTACAGCCTGTCCTGGTAGATCGCGATGTTCTTGACGACCTCGGTGCGGCCGCTGCGCAGCGCCGGCGGCAGCGTACGGACATATTCCCAGAGCAGATTACCGTCGGTGCCGTCCAGCGCCTGAACCTTGTTTCCGCTCTTGATGAAGATGATTCCATCATGCACTAGCGGCGTGATCTCGTTCCCGCTGGGCGCAAGCTGCCATGCCCAGGCTTGCCGCAATTGGCTCACATTGGTCTTGTCGACCTGCTTCAAGGGGCTGTAGCCGATACTGGCGTAGCTCCGCCTATAGGTGAGCCAGTCGCCGTCCGGCGGGTTCTGGAGCATCTCGGCGGTGACCGGCGTGATGGCATCGAGCTTGGCCTGCCGCGCTGCGATCGCGGCAGCGAAACTGGAATCGTGAACCGGGCGTAGCACATTGCCGTGCTCCTGCCGCACCGCAACCATCTGCTTTTCCTGGGGTCCGATAGGGCCACTGTTGGCCGCAGTCGCGGTCGGCGCCAGTTCATGATCACCTGCTGCGACGCCGTTCTGCTGAAGGAGGTAGGCCTCGATGTCGGCATAGGTCTTCTGGCTCAGCTCGCCCGGACTGGTGGGCGGCATCTTTGTAGAGATATACGTGAACAAGGCGTCTGCGGACTGGCTCTGCCATTGCGCCGCAAACGACGCGCCCTTGACCGCGGGACCAAACTGTCCGTCATCCAACGTTTCGCCGTGGCACGACAGGCAATTGTCGCCATAGGCCACCTTGCCGCGGTCGGCTTGGCCCGCTGTGAAGGCGGGCGCTGTCCCCTTTTGGAAGAAGCCGCTCGACTGCGCGGCGGCCGGGCCGCCGAATGCAGCCAATGCTGCGACGGCAGCCGTGATGCAGCCAAACCGGAGCAACCGCCGTTGCATGCCGGCATGAAATCCGCGGGCCTGCGGCAGCTCCGAGGTTCCGGTTGTCGGTGATTGGTGCCAAGCGTTTCGCATGTCCATCTCCATGGCAGGGCATTCCGATAGCGTATCCGATATGATCGTCTTAACGTTAGATTCCCGCCGTTGTCCGCGTCGCCGCCGACAGCAGCTATGGGTTGCGATTCGGGTTTGCCCATCGACCATGCCGACGGGCTTGCCGTGCAGCCCACTTACGCTACTCGCCAGCCAACAGCCCGCCAGGCACCGTACAGATCAACACATACCGGTCCGATGGCCTTCGGATCACGACCTATTCGGCCGGACTCTGCCGCCGGGCCTTCCCTGCTGATTTCGGGTTCCTGAAGGCGGTGCGCTCCCCCCGTGCGTCTTGTTGGTGTAAGGCGTCATTGTTCTCGTTGGAGCCGACACTAATCTCAATTCGAGATCAATGTCTAATGAGGCGTTGTGATCTGGTAATCTGATATTTCGAACGATCGCCGCTCCGTCGACAATATGGCGAGCCGTGTTGGACTTCCGCGTGCCTCGGAAAGTCGTTATAGTCGGATTAGGCGAGGGACGTCGGGGGGAAATTCGAATGATGCGTGATCCAATCCATGCGCGCCGGCTGTGGAGACTGATTGCCGGGCGCATTTCACATGTTGGAACGCCGGCAGGCGTCGCGCTCTTTGCCGCCGCGGCGCTGGCGGTCGCCCTGATGATGCCGGATGCCTCGGCTCAGCAGGCTGAGGCGCCGGCCAATCCCGCTCCGGCCGCGCAGGCAACCGCAGCGGCACCCACAGCCGCCGCACCCAACCGGACATTGGTTGGATGGGGGATTTTCCAAAAAACCTGTCTGGCTTGTCACGGCAAACCAGAATACAGCCAGGCTCCGTCGCCAGCGACGCTGCGCACCTTTTCGCCCGAGCGCATCTATGACGCGCTGACCACCGGCCCCATGAAAGCGGTCGGTGCCACGCTGACCGACACACAGCGTAGGCTTGTAGCCGACGCGGTGTCGGGCCGGATGATCGGCAGCACGGCCAAAGGCGACGCCAAAGACATGCCCAACCGCTGCGCTGCCAATCCGCCGATGAGCGATCCCGCCGCCAGCCCCTCATGGAACGGCTGGGGCAACAACATGCATAACACCCGCTTCCAGCCAGCTAAGGCGGCGGGGTTGACTGCGGCCCAGGTCCCCAATCTGAAGCTCAAATGGGCCTTCGGAATCCCGAACGCCATCAACGGCTATAGCGAGCCGGTCGTGGTTTCGGGCCG
Organism: uncultured Pseudomonadota bacterium; assembly: GCA_963775165.1. Classification (GTDB taxonomy): domain Bacteria; phylum Pseudomonadota; class Alphaproteobacteria; order Micropepsales; family Micropepsaceae; genus Rhizomicrobium. Next base: position 104,912 of record CAVZHX010000003.1, read on the forward strand.
CGTCTTCTTCGGCAGCGACACGGGCTACATCTATTCGCTCGATGCCAAGACGGGCTGCGTCTATTGGTCTTTCGCAGCCGATGGCGGGGTGCGCAACGCGCTGACGATCAAGCCCATGACCATGAACGGCAAGACCATCTATGTCGCCTATTTCGGCGACCTCCGCGCCAATATGTATGCGGTAAATGCACAGGACGGTACACTGATCTGGAAGACGGCAGCCGATCCCGAATACTTCTCGCGCATTACCGCGCCGCCGGCCTATTATCACGGCAAGCTGTTTGTGCCGATCTCGTCCTGGGAGGAGTTTTCGGCCAGCGTGCTCACTTATTCTTGCTGCACCTCGGTCGGCAGCGTGGTCGCGCTCGACGCCAACACCGGCAAGCATCTCTGGCAAAGCTACGTCATCAAGGAGCGCCCCAAACCGACGCGCAAGAATTCCATGGGCGTGCAGCAATATGCGCCCGCCGGTGGTGCGGTGTGGAATACGCCGGCCGTCGATCCTAGGCATAATGCCATTTATGTCGGCTCGGGTGACGGCACCACCTATCCCGCCCCAGATACGATCGATGCGCTGCTGGCGATGGACATGGACACCGGCAAGATCCTGTGGAGCTATCAGTCGGAAACCGGCGATCCTTCCTGGGCGGCTGCGGAGGCAAAACCGCCACCGACAATTGTCCGGAGGTGCAGGGCCCGGATTGGGACATCCCGGTGTCGCCGGTGCTGGTCACGCTCAGGAATGGCAAGCGGCTGGTGGTCACTGCGACCAAGCCGGGCGACGTCTTCGCCGTCGATCCGGACGACAATGGCAAGCTGGTGTGGCGCGTCAATGCGACCAGCGACAAGCTCGCCATCGACATGCCGAAAGATCAGGCCCGTCGGCTGCCCGGCATGATGTGGGGCGGCGGCGTCTATAATGGCGTCATCTATTACGGGCTCAACCGCGGCGGTGGCGCGGTGGCCTTGCGGCTCTCGGACGGCAAGCGGCTGTGGAACGTTCAGTTACCCGGCGGGCCCATGGAGGCGCACGCGACGCCGGCCACAGTAATCCCGGGTGCGATCTTTCTGGGCGGCATGGACGGCAAGATGTACGCGCTCTCCACGACGGACGGCAAGGTTTTGTGGAGCTATGCGACCGGCGGCAGTTTCGACACCGTCAACAAGGTGGCCGCGCATGGCGGCGGGATGTCGTCGCAGGGCATCACCGTGGCGGGCGGCATGGTGTTCGCGGGCTCCGGCTATGGACGACAAAGCAACTTTCCTGGAAACGTGGTGCTCGCCTTCGCGCCGAACTGAGCCATCAGCTCAGTTATTCCTGCGGAGTTGTTTGAAGAGGGCGGGTTTTCCTGTGATGCGGGACAGGTTTTCCGTGTCGATCTCGGCGACAAATCCTCCAGCCTGGTCCTGGCCACAGCGCTCGATGACATAGTGCGCTCGATGACATAGTGCGCTCGATGACATAGTGCGCTTGATGACATGGTGCGCTCGACGACATGAGGTGCCTCGATCGAGGATTGGGGTTGGGAGGGGTTGCCTCCCAATCCCATCATGGACCTATTGGGTGGGCTTGACCATCGCGGCCACCTTGCGGTGCCTGACGACGATCGCCGCCACCGCCAGCGCCGCGATCGCCGCCGGGATCATCCCCGACATGAATATCCTCTCATTGGTCCAGGCCAGCGACAGCATCAGCCCGCCGACCAGCGGGCCCACGATCGAGCCGATGCGGCCGATGCCGAGCGCCCAGCCCAGACCCGTCGAGCGGATCGAGGTCGGATAATAGGCCGCCACCAGCGCGTTCAGTCCGGCCTGGGCGCCCTGCACCACCAGGCCCAGAAGCGAGATCGCGATCACCACGAACCAGAACGAGCTGTGCGCCAGCGCCAGCGCCACGATCAGCACCGCCGTCAGCATCAGCTCCCAGATCACCGCCGCGCGCGGGCCGATGGCGTCCATCAGATAGCCTGCCGTGGCCGTGCCCACCGCCCCGCCGACGCTGAACATCGTCACCGCGACGATGGCTTCGGTCACTGCCATGCCCGCGCCTTCCAGCATGGTCGTGAACCAGCTCAGCACGAAGTAGAGGATCAACAGGTTCATGAAGAACGCCAGCCAGAACAGAAGCGTGTCGAGCGTGCGATGCTCCATGAACAGATGGCCGACCGGCATGCCCTTGGGGGCGGTGTGGCTGGAGCGGAACCGGCTGCCTTGCGGTATCTCCAGCCCCGGAACCACCTTGCGCATGATCGCCGCGATCCGCCCCGGATCGGGGCGGGCCGTGATCAGAAAGCGCACCGATTCCGGCAGCCACGCCATCAGGAACAGCGCCAGCACGAGCGAGATGCCTCCGCCCACATAGAGAACCGAGCGCCAGCCCGCCACCGGCAGCAGCACGCCGGAGAGGATGCCGCCCAGCACCGCGCCGGCCGGGATTCCCGTGAAGACCCAGCCCACGATGCGCTGCTCGTAGCGGCTGGGCGCGAACTCGGTGGCGATCGACACCAGATTGGGCATCGCTCCGCCGATCCCAAGACCCGTGAGAAAGCGGTAGACCGTCAGCTCGCCGATGCTCGTGGCCGCGGTCGACACCAGCATGAACAGCCCGAACAGCACCGCCGAGACGATCACCGACCAGCGCCGCCCGAAACGGTCGGCGACCGGCCCCATGATCAGGGCGCCCAGCATGATGCCGAACAGGCCGGCCGAATAGACCGGCCCGAAATCCTTGGCCGAAAGCCCCAGATCGCGCGCGATCGAGGGGCCGATCACCCCGATGGTCTGGTTGGCATAGCCGTCGAACATCATCGCCAGCGTGCACAGGACCACGATCGCCAGCTGGTAGCCGCTCATCCTGTTCCGGTCGATGGCAAGATCGACATCGATCGCATCGCTGATCGCATCACTCATGGGCATCCCCTCCTGTTGTGTTGTGCGGACGCCCATGCGCGGACGCGGAAACCCCGCCCCCCATCGGCATCCGGCCCTCCGTCCCGAACCGGGCTTCGGCGGCCTTCGACTTGGGCGGCCTTCCAAAGCCGCCTCACGCAATATGCCCCGCGCCGCAACGCCCGGCTACGGCACACCCGTGACCGCCGCCTGGCGCCACAGCCGCTTGCCCGCTGTGCCCCGGGGGGCCGGCCGCGCCTGTGTGCCGGTGCCCACAACCTCCGACACCGTGCGCCGGAAGTTCTCCACGATGTTGCTGGTCTTGCCTTCCCACCACGCCAGCACCAGCTCGTAGCGCGGCGGCTCTTCCAGCTCGCGGTACAGAACGTCCGACGGATAGGGCGAGGCCACCCAGCGCGGCACCAGCGTCACGCCCAGCCCCGCGCTCACCAGACCCAGCAGCGTGCTCAGCTGGTAGGCCTCCTGCGTCACCTTGGGGATGAAGCCGGCCGACGCGCACGCCGACATGATGATCTCCACGATCCGGGTGTGCAGCGAAATCGCGAACAGCACAAAGGGGTCCTTCGCCAGCGCCTCAAGCGCAAGCCTCTCCTGCGAGGCCAGACGGTGGTTCGACGGGATCGCCGCCACGAACGGCGACTCCACGAACAGCTCGCAGCCGAACCCCTCTCCCGGCCGCGGCGAGGGAAAAATGCCGATGTCGATGGTGCGGTCCTCCAGCGCCTTGATCTGCGTCACCCGGTCCAGCGTGTAGAGCGAGATCTCCACCTCCGGATAGCGCTCCCGGAACGCCCGCAGAACCGAGGGCAGCGGCGACCACAGCGCATTGTCCACGCAGCCCAGATTGAGCCGCCCGATCTTGCCCGCAGACGCCTCCCGCGCAATCTGCGCCGCCCGCTCGGCCTGCAACAGAACCCGCCTGGCCTCCGTCAGAAACAGACGACCCGCCTGCGTTAATTCCACGTGATGGCGCGAGCGCTCCAGAAGCTCAACCCCAAGCTCCTTCTCCAGAAGCTTGATCTGCTGGCTGATCGCAGACTGCACAACGTTCAGACGCTCCGCCGCACGACCGAAATGCATGCATTCCGCCACCTCAACAAAACACTTCAGACGCCGAAGCTCCATCGATGATCCAGTCTGATCCCCCGCCCCAAACACCCATTATGAGCCATCTCCCATACCCGCACAAACCTCGATAACGGATGGCTCCGGCCTGGCGCGGACGTGCGGAAAGAAACATAATAACAATGATTTCAATATGTTATATAAAAACATGGTCCACGCCACGCATGCGGGCCGAAACCCCGGAACCCGTCGGGACGTTGTTCATTGGGCGTGGCAAGGAAGGGCTCCAATTGAGCGGCGCGAGGGCCGAAAAGAGGTGGGGCGACTCTTGCGCCCGGTACCACACGCGTTGTCTCCGTGTCCGGCCAAACCGGTAGTTCGCAAACGATAAGATTACTTATTTTCAAGATAGCGCAGCTGTGGAGTTGATGAATGTGTCGCTAATCAGATTACTAGATCACCATATCACAAGGTATTATTAGACATTGATCTCGCTCTCAGATTATCTGTAAAAGGTACTGAAATAACGGTGCCTTGCGCGGGCAAGGGTGCGGGAGACAATCACAGCTTTCAAGAACTCAAACTCGGTATACCCCTCTGCGGTAAAGGGGAACGAGGCGGGGAGGCTGTATCTGCCGAGCAGAGCCCGGGAAACAAGAAAGCATAACAGGGAGGGATGCAGGAGTAGATGCGGAAGTATCTGCGCGAAAGGGGGCGCCTTGAGTTTGTCGGCTCTGCTGACAACAGGGCATCAAACTCGTTCCGATTGGGAATTGCTGTCCTCGGGCTGCTCGGTGCGGGGGCCTTGTTTCTTCCGTCCGGCGCGATGGCCCAGTCCGACACGGGGTCGGACTCCACACCGCATGTCATGATCCGTTCGACCGTCGCCGGCGCGAAGGCGCTGCCGGAGCCGGGGCCGAACACGCCGGTGCCATCCTGGGCACAGCAGTCCTACAAGATTTATCTTCAGATGAAGGCGAAGGCCCATGGCGGCACGCAGTACACGCGCAAGACCGCGTGGAAGATGCCGGATTGGGACGGGCTGTGGACTCATTCAGGCGGGTTTGCCTGGGACGAAACAGGAGTCGGTCGGGAGGCGCAGGGTATCGGTGTGGCGGCGGCTCAGGCGATGCTCGACCACTGCCCGGACTTTCCTTGCAAAGGCTGGATGACGGCCGATCTGACCCCGAAATACAAGCTCCAGTACCGCCAGAAGATAACAGCGGTGGCCCACGGCTTCGAGTGGGACCAGCTCAGCGACTGCCTGCCGCCCGGTTTCCCGCGCATGCTGATCGATCCTTTCTACCGCGAATTCATCGTCACGCCGAACGAGACCTGGATGTCGGCCGAGACCGAGGGCGAATTCCGCCGGATCTACACCGACGGCCGCGGTCACATCCCCGAAACCTCGGCCTTCCCGCTTTGGGAAGGCGACTCGATCGCTTTCTGGGACGACGATACGATGGTGATACACACGATCTATGTGCGCAATGAAGAGTTGCAGAGAAACCAGCCGAGCATCAGCAAACAGGCCAGCGTCATCGAGACGGTGCGGATGACCGATCCCAACACCATCACGGACGACGCGACGATCTACGATCCGCTGGCACTCAAGACGCCGTGGCGCGGCGTGCACAAATTTGCCCGCATCGATTCCGAGAACGCGCGCATGGACATGTGGTCCTGCGAAGAAAACAACAACGTCGTTCAGACGGCGACTGGCGGATCGACCTTCATCCTGCCGGGCGAGAGCATAATGGTCAAAAGAAGCTATCGCGATCCGCAGAACATTCAGAATCAGGCGCTAGACCGTGCAATCGCCTATGGTGCCAAGCTGATGGCGGAAGACGCCGCCAAGAAAGCTGGGAGCAAAAAATGAAAGCTCCGGGGGGGGGCAAGATCGGCAGCGGCATGGACCGGCGCCAGGCGTTGATCGCGGGCGGGGCGGCAACCGGCCTCGCCTTGGTTCTTCCGCGCGTCGCGAGAGCCGCCGCCGCCCCCGTTGCCCAGACGATCTCCGGGAAAATCCGCGGCTACAACAATGGCCCGGTCAAGGTCTTCAAAGGCATCCCCTATGGCGCGCCGACAGGTGGGGCAAACCGCTTCATGCCGGCGCGGCCGGTGCAGCCCTGGTCGGGCATTCGCGACGCCACCAAGCTGGGGCATCAGGCGCCGCAGGGCGCCGACACCGGGATCATTCACGCCTGGGGCGCCGCTGTGGACCACACGCCAATGGGCGAGGACTGCCTGGCTTTGAACGTGTGGACGCCGCAAGTCGGCTCCAATTCCGGCAAGCGCCCGGTGATGGTGTGGTTCCATGGCGGTGGCTATGCACGCGGCTCGGGCGGCTGGATTTCTTATGATGGCACCAATCTGGCGCGGTTCCACGACGTGGTCCTCGTCACGGTCAACCATCGTCTCAACGCCTTCGGCTTCCTCTATCTGGCTGGCGCTGGCGGCGACAGGTTTGCCGATTCCGGCAATGTCGGCGTGCTCGATCTGGTTTCGGCGCTTGAATGGGTGCGCGACAACATCTCCGACTTTGGCGGCGATCCCAACAATGTGACGATATTCGGCCAATCGGGCGGCGGCGGGAAAGTGACGACGCTGATGGGCATGGTCCCGGCCAAGGGCCTGTTCCACAGGGCCATCGCCGAAAGCGGGCTCGATATCCGTGCCGGCACCATCGAGCAAGCCGAACGCACCACCGACCGGCTGATGCGCAAGCTCGGGCTCAAGCCCAGTCAGGTCGATGAGCTCCAGAAGATGCCATGGCAGAAGATCGTGGCCGCGCAGGCGGCGTTCGCCGGCCCCGATGCGGGCGCCGGCGCCGGTCTCAGGCTGGGGCCGGTCGTCGATCATCGCTCGATCCCCGCCAACCCGTTCGACCCGGTGGCTACGAGTCTGTCGGCAGACGTGCCCTTGATCCTGGGCAGCGTGCTGACGGAAGTCACCTTCTTCGCCAACACGCCGCTGGGTCCAATCGACGACAAGATGCTGCACGAACTGGTCAAACAGAACACACGCAGCGACGATGCCGAGACAGACCGCCTGATTGTCCTCTACAAGAAGGACTATCCGGCCGAGTCGAACGTCCGCATCTACCAGATCATCGCCAGTGACAACTGGATGACGGCCGACGTGGCGCTTGTTGCGGAGCGCCGCGCCGCGCTCAACAAGGCGCCGTCCTACGTCTATCACTTCGAGAAGCATGTTCCGGCGGACGGTGGAAAGCTCGGAACTCCGCACACTTCGGAGCTCTACTATGTCTTCGACAATGTGGACCTGCCGACAGCGAAGCTGATGGTCGGCACCGGCAAGGACCGCATCGAGATGGCCGCAAAGATGAGCGGCGCTTGGACGGCTTTCGCGCGCACGGGCAAGCCCGATATTGCGTCGATCCCGCCCTGGCCGGGCTACTCGGCAGCGCAGCGCAACGTGATGATCCTGAATGATACCTGCAAAGTGGTCGTCGATCCTCATGCCGCCGAACGCGAGGCGATGGGCGCGGTCCACAAACGCAATGGCATGCCGGCTCCGGCGTGACAGCGAGTTCGAGAACACCATCAAACGATGTGCCACAGAGCTGGAAATTGATAGGGAAGCAAACGATGGGTCGATATTTGAGTGTGACTGCCCTGGCGGCGATCGGCGTGGTTTGCGCCGGCGTCCAGTTGAGTTCGAGCGTTGCCCTGGCACAATCCTCGCAGGGCTCGACCGACGGCAAGCACATCATGATTCGGTCGACTGTCCCCGGTTCGGACGCGGTCGCGGAGCCGTCGCCCAACACCCCGGTTCCAGCCTGGTCCCAGGACTCCTACAAGACCTATCTCGACATGAAGGCCAAGGCGCATGGCGGCACCGTTTATACGCGGGCCACATACGCCGAGATGCCGGATTGGTCGGGCCTGTGGACGCATGCCGGTGGCATCAATTTTGACTGGCCGCAGAGCAAGGGCGTGCCGTTCTCCGAGAAGGGGCTGATGGACTTCCTGGCGCAATGCAAGACCTTCCCCTGCGGGCCCATGACCGCGCATCTGACGCCCAAATACGCGCTGCAGTTCCGTCAGAAGCTCACGGCAGTGGCGCATGGCTTCGAATGGGATCAGCTTACCGATTGTCTGCCCGCGGGCTTTCCGCGCGATGTCATCGACCCCTTTGATCGCGAATTCACGGTGACGCCGCCGCAGACATGGATCACCGCTTCGACGCAATCCGAAGTGCGGCACATCTACACCGACGGCCGCGGCCACATTTCCCCGGACGAGTCCTTCCCGATGTGGGAGGGCGACTCGATCGGCTTTTGGGACGGCGACACGCTGGTGATTCATACGCTCTATATGCGGTCTGAAGAGCTCCAAAGAGTCCAACCCAGCATCAGCAACGAGGCGAGCACGGTCGAGCGGATCCGCAGAGTGGATCCGAACACGATCGAGGACGCCATTACGCTCTGGGACCCGCTGGCGCTCGAGCAGCCTTGGCAAGGCACCCACTCGTTCAAGCGCAATACGTCCCTTAACGCGCGCATGGACATGTGGTCGTGTGCTGAAAACAACAATGTCATACAAACCGCACATGGCGGGTCGACGTTCCTCTTGCCGGGCGAAACCATAATGGTCAAAAAGAGTTATCGTGAGCCAGCGAACATTCAGAACGAGGCCTTGAACAAAGCGATTGCCTATGGTGCCGAACTCATGAAGCAGGAGGGGGCCGCCAAGGCGAACACGGAATCCAAATAAGCTACGATCGATCGCCCGGCTGAGTTCGCAAAATGAGAATCTGGCAGCAGATGCGGGCGGGGATTTCTTGAAATGACAGGTTCGGCCGTCGAGCGAATGACGGCAGGTGACATGACGAAGAGTTACGAATGCAGGGCATAAACCGAGGAGAATATCATGCATAATACACGGAAATACACGCGGCGCGGTGTTTGGCTTGCAGGCACTGCAGCTGCCGTAGTGCTGTCTGCGAGCGGGGCATTAGCGCAAGCTGGTAGCAACCAGCTTGAACAGGTGACCGTCACCGCCACGCGCACGACCAGCACGGTGAACCAGGTTCCGCTGGCGGTCTCAGCCGTCACTCAGGCTGACCTTGACCAGCAGGGCGTCGAAACCTTCAACGATCTGCTGACCGCAGTGCCGGGCCTGGTGCAAACGTCATCGTTGGGCACGGGCCTGACCAACGTTTCGATTCGCGGCCTCAGCCAGGGTGGCGCGGGTGCGTCCACCGTGGGCTTCTATGTCGACAACGTGCCGATCCAGACCCGCGACGTCGGCGGCAACGGGGGATCGAGCACCAACGGCACGCCTTTGCCGCCGATCTTCGATCTGCAGCGCATCGAAGTCCTGCGCGGACCGCAGGGCACTCTCTATGGTGCGAGCTCGGAAGGCGGCACCATCCGCTACATCACGCCGACGCCGAGCCTCGACAACTATTCCGTCTACGCCAGGGCGGAAGTCAATTCGGTCGAATATGGTTCCATGGGTTACAATATGGGCCTTGCCGTCGGCGGCCCGATCATCACCGACAAGGTGGGTTACCGCGTCAGCGCCTATTGGCAACACATCGGCGGCTATCTCGACACCGTCGATCCGTTCTCAGGCAAGGTGGCCGCGAAGGACATCAACTCGACCGACGTGCTCGAGTTGCAGGGCAAACTGCTGGTCAAGCCGACGAACAATTTCAGCCTGACCTTTGGCGGCTTCTATTCCAGGCAGAGCACACCGGATGCGCAGAGCGGATACAACCTCTCGACCAAATCTGCGATCCAGGTGCCGACCGACTGCTTCCGGCAGGTGAACACCCCGAACCACGAGGTGCTCGGATCTGCTCCCAATAAAGCGGTTGGCGGTGTTCCGCAGATCACGACCAGCACCGACAATGCGACCAACTTGGCCGCATGCCAGGCCTATATTGCCGCCAATCCCACGCTTCCGGTTTATGTCAGTCCTGACCTTGTCGGCAATCCGAACTTCCCGGGGGGCGTGAACATTTTGAGCGCGGCAGCCGCGGCCGAGAACGCAGCGTTTGCCGCCACGGGCAACCCGAACTCCCGCGCCACGGCGACCCTGCCTGGCGGGCCGGGCGGGCAATATATCTATGTCCGCGGGCCGTCGACATTGGGCCCCTACACTCTGTCGCCCTACCAGCGCATTCAATCGCTGTGGCAGGGCCAGCAGGCCGCGAGCACCGAGGTCGATATCGCTTCGCTCAATGTGGAATATGACTTCCCGAGCTTTGCGGTGAATTGGGACAATTCCTATTTCCGCTCCCTCGGCATCAGCAATGCGCGCGAGAATTCGGCCGGTTCGGCCTATTACGGCAACGAGTATGCAAGTTACAACGGCATTGAAATCTTTGAAGCGCCATACATCTCTCAGTTGAATGGGCTTCCGCAAGATACCATTTCGGACTTCATCTCGCGGAACCTGAACCAGCAGATCGTTGAGGAATTGCGCTTTACTTCCACCGACGCGGACTCGCCGTGGCAGTGGGTCGCCGGCATCTTTTTCTCGGCCAACACCCATCCGGCCAACTTCTACAATACCTATGCCGGCGGGCCGAATAGCACCGACACCATTAGTACCCAGCCGGTGGGCATGGACGGCATCGATCAGCAGGCATTGGTTGGCCTGGGCATCACCGGCACGCAGCGCTGGGGTTCGCCGGTGGTGCCGTTCGGCTACAATCGCGTGAACTTTGCGACCGAACTCCAGAGCCTGCGCGATACCGACGCGGCGATCTACGGCCAGGTCGATTACAAGCCCACCCCCTCTTGGGATTTCACCGTGGGTCTGCGCCAGTCCATGGACCACTTCAGCTTTTGGGCGTCGCATTACGGGCCGGTCACCGGGCTTACAACGGGGAGCTTGTATAACAACTCTCTGAATATCGGGTCGACGACATCCTGGCCGACCAACCCGAAAGTCGGCATCAAGTACAATTTGGATCCGACCAAGTTCGTGTATTTCTCGGCGACGCGCGGTTTCCGGCCGGGCGGCGTGAACAACCATGCCACGAACGCCATTTGCGATGGCCAAGCAGCGACAGCGACCTCGCCGGCAACCGGGCTTGCATATTACGGCGTCACTGCCGACGATCTGCCCACGACCTATGGACCGGACTACGATTGGAGCTATGAAGTCGGCTCCAAGCTCGGCCTTTTCAACCAGAGCGTCCAGATCAATGCGGATGTCTACCGCATCGATTGGGACAGCGTTCAGACGACCCAGACGGCAGGCCATAGCTGCGGTCTGGTCTTTACGGCCAATGCCGGCACGGCGCGCAGCCAGGGCGTCGAAATCGATGCGCAGGCAAGGCTGTTTGATGCGCTGACGGCGAACGCATCCTTCGAGTACGACGATGCGCAGTACACCTCGGACGCCATTGCGGTGCATGGCCGGAACGGCAATCCCGACCTGATTTCGGCCATCAAGGGACAGAAGTTCGCGCTCCCGCCATGGGCGCTGTCGGCCGGCGTGCGCTATGACGTGGTTTATGGCGACTATGACCCCTATGTCCGCGTTGATTACCGCGTGCAGGGCGGGTACGACCTGTCGGCCCCCGGGCTCGGCGGTTACACACCCGACGGCAACCATGTCCCGACCCAGAACCTGTTCAACCTGCGTCTCGGCGTGGACTACGGCAATTACGATTTCAACGCCTTTGCCACCAATTTGTTCGACAACAAGAACGGAGACTTTACCGGCGGTCGGAACGGGTGCCAAAATGCGGCTTGCTCGGTCTACTCCAGCTATACTCCGATTGGCTCCATCAGCGGGCCGGTCCCGCGCACGCTGGGCATCCAGATGATCTATCGTCAGTAGTCGCCAATTGGCACGATCTGCGCGGGTGCGCCTCCTTCCGGAGGCGCACCCGTTTTTTTGCGTCGCAGCCAAATTCAGAAATAGCGCCGGATCTGCACGTAGAAGCGCGACGGCTGTTCCAGATAGGGCGGCGTGGCCCCGGAGATCCCGACTCCGCCGAACTCGCTGCCCACGGGCCCGATCGGTAGCCTGACGCCGGCGCCGATGTTCAGATCGTCGCTGAGCGAATAGGTGACCTCGCCGATGGCATAGAGGCTGCCGTCGTCGCAATTGACGATCAGCGTCGGTGCGACGGAGATGAGTGGCGTCCATTGGAGACGGGCACCGGCGGCCAGATAATCTCGGCCGGTGTCGAACACCTGTCCGCGCTGGAGCCTGTCGACGAGCGGGGCGGGCAGGCTGGCGAGCGAATAGTGGCGCGTGCCAAGCCCGAAACCGTTGCGGTAATATTCGGCGAAATAGGTGATGTCGCGCTCCCAGAGTTTTCCCGCGTCGGAGATGTTGAGAACCACGGAGGTATAGGTGTTGCCCCCGGCGACGAAAGTGGGAACGATTTCGGCATTCCACGTTGCCCCGCCCAGTGCGCCGTTCACGCCGGCAGCGGCAACCACGTCGCCGTGGTCGCGCGCAAGCAACCACGTGGTCTGTAGCGCCCCGATGCTCGTGTGCAAGTGCAGGGCGAATGAGCTCGCATCAGCCGTGAGCCCGCCGCCACGCCGTGCCGGGCGCGGTACCACGACAAGCTGCAGGTCTGAGCCGTCGTCGAACAGGTACTGGCCGTAGACCATGTCGGTTCCGGGCTTGTATTCGGTGTCCGTGGCATCGGGCGCAAAGGGATCGAACAGGTCCATGGGACGGAAGACGAGGCCCGCCCCCCAGGTCAGCGCCTGCCGGCCTGCGCGCACGACCAGATGCGCGCTCGCATAGCCCAGCGACAGCCGATCGATGCCCTGCGTGGCCATCAGATGCGTCTGGTCGACGAATGTGTCGGTCAGATTCCACCATGTTGACGGAGGGGCCGGCGGCAGAAGCCTGAGCGCCGTCTCCGGCGCCACAAGGCCAGGCGTGCCGCCGGCATCGGCCGAAATCACATAAGCAAAGTCGAAATTCCAGGCGTCCCAGCGCGGCGCCCAGCTCAGGCGCAAATCGCCCAGCACGTCATTGCGCCGGCGCGCGCCCAGCGCCGCGCCCAGTCCCTGCGCATCCTCCTGCGCGTAGACATCCTGCAATTGCAGACGCCCGTGAATCGGCTCGGCCGACGCTGTACGCAGCCCTCCGAGCAGCGCGATGCCAAAGCTGAACGCCAGCCAGCTCCGGGTCATGGCCGTGGAGGGGCCGGCGCCTCACGCTCGTCGGACGTGATGCGACCGTCGGTGATGACGATGCGCCGGCGCGTACGCGCGATCACCCGCGGATCGTGCGTCGCCATCAGGAAGGTGACACCGGAGCTTCGATTCAGGTCCGACATCAGCGTGATCAGATTTTCGGCGGTTTCGGAATCGAGATTGGCGGTTGGTTCATCGGCCAGCACGATCGAGGGGCGGCTGGCCAGCGCGCGCGCCACGGCTACCCTTTGCTGCTGCCCGCCCGACAGTCGCGCGGGGCGGCGATCCTCCAGCCCGTCCAGCGCCACTTCGTGCAGAAGCGTCTTCGCCCGCGCTCGCCGCTCGGCCTGGGGCAGCTCCTGCAGCTGGAGAATGAATTCAACATTCTCGATGGCAGAGAGCACGGGAATGAGGTTGTAGGCCTGGAAGACGAAGCCGATCTTGCGCAGGCGCAGGTCGGCCAGCGCTTCGTTGTCGAGCCCGGTGATGTCCTCGCCATCGACGCTGACGTGACCCGCGGTCGGCCGGTCGAGCCCGCCGATAATGTTCAGCAATGTCGTCTTGCCCGAGCCGGAAGGTCCGGCCAATGAAGCGAAGTCGCCGCGCTCGATGTCAAGATCGATCCCACGCAACGCCGGCACGTCGATCATGCCCTGGCGGTAGTGTTTGATGATGCCGCGGCATTCGACGATCGCACTCATACGCAATCTCCCGATCTTATGCCCGCGCCATGGCTTCGACCGGGCTGACCCTCGACGCGCGCCAGGCCGGCCACAACGTCGCAATCATGCTCAGCGCCCACACGACAACGCCGTAGAAGACGAATTCGCAGAGATCGATCTGCGGATAGAGAATCTGGCCGGCGCCGAGATATTCGGAGCCCCGGCCGAGGAAGCCCAGATCGATGCCGTTCGGAAACGCCGCAATTGTGGCCACGGCCGCGGCGAGCCCGATCAGGACGCCGATCGCTATCAGAAGGGCCGATTCCAGCGCCACGTCCACGATCACCAGATGGGGGCGCATGCCGAGCGCTTGCAGCAGGCCGAATTCTTGCCTGCGCTCGAACACCGCCGTCAATTGCGTGTTGACGATGCCAACGGCGATGAGCGGAACCATCATCCCCAGCCACATCATCACGAAATCGCCGAAAAAGGTGCTCACCGCATAGGCCAGCGGAGCCAGGGCCTCCCAGGATTGGACATCCAGGGTGGGGGCGGCGCGACGAAGCTCGTCTATCAGCTTCGGCAGCGCTTCGTCAGCCGACGAATCGAGGGCGATTTCGGAAAAGTCGTCGCCTGCGCCGGTCAGGGCCTGCGCGGCGCGGATGCCTGTGAACGCGAACTCGTCCTCGGCTTCCTGCGACGAAGAGAAAAGGCCGACGACGGAAAACGCTCGTTCCGCCAGTTTGCCGTTCACGTCCTGAACCAGGATCACGACGCGCTTGCCGACGCGGGTCTTCAGGCGCCGGGCGAGATTTCGTCCCAGAACAATTCCGGCATCGTCCGGCCCCGTCAGATAGTGCCCCGTCATGGTCCGGCCCGGCAGGATGGAGACCTCGCGCTCACGCCGCGGCACCACGCCCGTCAGTGTCACCGGAAGCGTCCGGTATTCGCTTTGGACGATGGCGCCGACACGCACCCGTTCGGCATAGGCGGCGACCTCCGGAGAATTCAGCACATCCGCAAGCGCACCTTTGGGCGCCGGCATGCGATGGGCGATCGTGGGGTCGTCCCGGTAGCCGGTCGCATGGATTTGGGCTTCACCGGTCATCAGTTTCAAGGTCGTGTCCCGGCTGCTTGTGGCCCAGGCGAGGGACAGGGCGGCAAACGCGATGATCGACCAGAGCCCGACGCTGACCACCAGCATCGTGATGATCGTGCGGCGCGGATTGCGCCACAGGTTTCGCCATGCAATGGGCAGGAGGAGGCGAAGCTGGCCCATCATCCGGCCCTCATGGCAGCGACCGGTTGCAGCCGGCGCGTGCGCGCATATGGCACGATCCCGGCGATCGCGATCGCCATGGTGATCGCAAGGGGACCCGACAGCGCGCTGGTGAGATCGAGTTGCGGACGAAGCGTGGCCGACATATGCCACTGCGCGAACAGCGCGTCGGCGCCCGCAAAGGTGATGCCCTCGTGCCCGAGCCAGGCGGTGATGGCCGCGCCGAACGCGATGCCGAGTCCCGCGCCCGTGCACGACAGGAACAGCAGCTCCAGCCAGATCATGCGGCCGATCTGGCCCGGCCGCATGCCGATCGCCATCAACATGCCGAACTCGCGCGTGCGTTCGAGCACGGACATCAGAAGCGTGTTGAGGATGATGAAGACGACGATGACGATCAGACTGACGTAGAACAGCAGCGAAATGCTGATATCGAGCAGAATCGCGTCATACATCGCCGGTTCGAGGTCGCTCCAGTCGCGCACGACCAGCCCGCTTTTTTGAACGCTTTTGCGCAAGGCCGGAAGGCTCGCCTGGATGTCGGCGAGGCTGTGTCCGACGAGCGCAAGCGTATTGACGCGATCCTCCATGGCGAAATCGGCTTGAAACCGGCCAAGCGGCATCTCGATGAGCTGGCGGTCGAGTTCCGAAACGCCGGTCGAAAAGATGCCCGTCACGCGCAATATGTCGGCCGCGACGGAGCCGTCGCGCGCCCCGCCCAGCATCGTCAGTTTTGTGCCGACCGTAAGCTTTAGATTGCGGGCAAGGGCGGCGCCCACGACGACGGTGTCGCTGTCACCCGACGCAAGGTACTGCCCCTTGGCGATGGTTCCGGCCAGCGTGGAGACGGCGCGCTCCCGCGCCGGATCGACGCCGATGACGGCGGCGCCATAGCTGCGCGGCCCGTTGGAGAGGATCACATAGGTGGTGGCGCGCGGCGCTACGGCGGTCACCCCGGGCACGCGGTCGAGTTCCCCGATCAGCACGCCGGGATGGGCGATCGCCTTGTCGAGGCCCGGGTCCTCCGAATAACCGGGGGGCTGGATTTGCGCAAACCCATCCGCGAGACGCAGGACGTTCTCCTTGATGGTGTCGTAGCTCCCTTCCTGCAGCGCCAGCAGGAAGATCGTGACGGCACAGGCGAGCGCAATGGAGCAAAGGCTCAGGATGGTGCGGTGCGGCTGGCGCCAGATGTTCCGCCAGGCGAGCTCAGCCAGCATCGTTCAGTCCCTCGGATTCTGGAGATTGGAGAGCGTGAACACATAACTTGGCAGCGCCGTATTGAAGCTGCCGGACTTGGTGACGATCCGCGTCCAGTCCTGCGGCTTGTCCGCGGGATGCATCGTCATGACCACCGGATAATCGCGTGCCCCGATCTTGCCGACCTGATCTGTCACCATCTTGCGCACGAGTTTCATGTCCTGATCGAAATAGCTTTCGCCCAGCATCACGCCGTCGTCGCGGACCTCAGCCACGAGCTTGCCCCAGACCACGGGGGCGCCCGGCTTCGGGATCGCTTCGATCGTGTAGACGGTGTGCGAATTGGATTTTTCGCTGCCGATCAGCTTGTGCGTATATTGGGTGAGAATGTCGTCCGCCTTGGACAGGTCGTTGTAGGAGAAGTCCGATCCCATCCAGCTTTGCGCCATCATGCTGGCCGGCAGCTTGATCACTTGGTTGAGCTTGGGATTGAATATCCAGGTCTGGTCTCCAAGCTTGAGCGTGGCATTGCCTGCGTCCTTGACCGGAGCGGTGAACCGTACCAGCGCATCGTCGTCGCCCATGGTCCAGGCCGTCATCTCCATGCTGCGCTGCCAATCGGGGCGGTGCACGGTCATGGCGATATCGACGGTCGAGCTCTTGGCGCGCCAATTGTCGAAAGCCGCGCGCAAGATCGCATCCGCATCGGGCGTGGCGGCGCACACCGGTGTAACACAAAGGAGCATGGCGGCGAATGCCGCGAGCGGCGCCAAGCGCATCACGATTTCTCCTTCGCTTCGACGGCGGTGGCGTCGATTATGGCGGAGAAGAAGCTGCGGGCCCAAGAGATGCGATGGGGACATGCCCCGACCGCGCAATCAGTCCGTCGCACCGAGAAGCTCTGGTTCCCCAGCCAGAATCGTCGCCTTGGCCTCCTCCGGATCCGGTATGCCGGAATGCATCGCCAGCCAGATCACGGCCAAGCTGAAGACGACCAGGATGATCGAGCTGCTGAGATTGGAGAGCAGGTCCATTCCGCCCGTCAGACTCTTCGGGCCGATATAGGTCAGCAGCCATATCCCGAAGAAGTATGGCGCAAGCCACCAGGCACCGCGCCAATGCAATTTGCCGATGCCGGCGCCGAAGATCGCCTCATAGCCCACATAGATGATCGTAAAGATCAGGATCAGGCCGAACAGGAAATTGTTCGTGCTGGCGCCGCTCCAGAAGATGATGAAATTCGAAATGATGAAGGCGATTATGGCCACAATCGGCCCGCCGGCAAGCAGATAGGGTCGCTTGTACTGCTCCACTGGCATCGTTTTGCGTAAAGTGAGGAAAACGATGGGGCCGGTGCCGTAGGAGAGCACCGAGGCCGAGGAGATGAAGCCGATGATCTTCTGCCAGGATGGAAACGGAAACAGAAACAGCACGCCGACGATCAGCGTCATGATCAGAGCGACAATCGGCACCCCGGCAACCGACAATCGCGAGAAAAGCCGCCCGCCGATCAGTCCTTCCTGGCCCGAGGCATAAACGACGCGAGCGGTGGTGGTGAAATAGATGATGCCGGTGCCGGCCGGCGAAACGACGCTGTCGATATAGAGCAGGACTGCAAGCCAGGTCGCCCCCACAATCGTGGCCAGGCCGGCGAACGGGCCGGACGCTCCGGCGAAGGACAAATGATCCCATCCGTTCATCAGATCGCTGGGCCGCACCGCGCCGATAAAGGCGATCTCCAGCCCGCAATAAAGCACTAGTGCGATCAGCACCGAGCCCACGATCGCGATCGGCAGGTTGCGCCTGGGGTTGCTCGATTCGCCGGCCAGTTCCACCGCCTGACGAA
This sequence comes from uncultured Pseudomonadota bacterium, assembly GCA_963775165.1. Classification (GTDB taxonomy): domain Bacteria; phylum Pseudomonadota; class Alphaproteobacteria; order Micropepsales; family Micropepsaceae; genus Rhizomicrobium. The sequence goes on from CAVZHX010000003.1 coordinate 123,025, forward strand.
AGCCGAGATAAGAGAAGATCACGCCCGAGGTCGCCACCGCCGAGAACACGCCGGCCACGCCGTGCGGCGCAAAACCGTGCGCCGTCAGGTTCTGCGGATGAAAGCCAATGACAATCAACACGATTACCGTGAGGATGGGAATTGCAAGCTTCCACCAGGTCAGTGCGCTGTTCACAGCGAGCAGCAGCCGCACGGCCAGAGCGTTGATCCCGGCGAAGGCCAGCATCAGCAGCACCGAAACGAAGAAGCCGAAGACGGTGAGCACACCGCTCGGACCCACCAGCCCGGGGATGTAATTGTTGCCGTATGTGATCACGGCCGAGGCTTCGGCCGGCGGCACCGCGACATAGCCGAGAAAGACGGCGAAGCTCATCACCGTTGCCATCAAGCTGCCATGTGAGAGCTTCGGAAAGGCGATCACGGCGCCTGCGCGCGGAAAAGCGGTCGCCAGTTCCGCATAAACGAACGACAATAGCAGCACCGCCACCCCGCCGATCAGCCAGGCGAACAGCGACGCCGGGCCGGCGCTTTGGGCCGCATGCAGGGGGCCGAACAGCCAGCCCGAGCCGATGATCCCGCCAAGGCTTGCGAACAGAAGGCCGATCACGCCGGCGTCACGCCTGAGTTTCGATCCGGCACCGTCGGCCATGCTGTCCCCCTTCAATCTCTTCAAACACGCAGAACCGGAAATGATTGCGTCGCGATGGCTAGGAAGCGGCGCCTGCACTGCCCCAGTTTTCGTACGTGCAGCGTCCACGGACAGCCGACGATGAATCGCCGACAGCCGATCCAAAGCTTATTGAAGCAATCTTGCGGCGGCCAGCATACCCGCGCCATCCGCCAATGCGAATCTCATTTGTCAGGCGCGCAAGGACCAAGCTCCCTAGAACATAAAATCAATACTTATCAAAGACTTATGTGGCAAGAGCGGCAGGATCGGGGGAGGGATGGCGGAGGATTGGGAATTGAGATTTAACGGTCTCTGAATTTGTAGGTCGCTAACTTGCCCGAGGGAGGGCGACTGGGTTCCAACTGTCGTATTGAAAATACAACAGAATCGCTCTGGGCGCGAATCAACATCTCCGAATTTTTGCCGATTGTCGCACTCTACCAAGAGGTTCGCTCCAAGCCCTATTGCGCAAGCCCAAATGATCGAGGAATTATCAGAAACCTTGGTTACGGCTCTCAGGCAAAGCTTGAATCACTTTGCGGTCGAAGGCGAGAGCCACCTGGTTCGCGCTTTCCCGACGGATCGCCTCGCGGAGCCCACTGATGGCCTCGCATGCCTCGCGCGGCGATGCCCTGCTCAACTTGTCCATGGTGCTGAGAAGCCGCGCGATCACGTCCACGTCGGTGATTCCATACCGCGCAATGGCCGCAAAGGCGTGGCAAGCCAACTCGCCGAGGGTATTGATCTCGGTCACGATGCGCAGCTGCCGCTTCTCGTCGAAACGCATTGGAGACGGGATCTCACGGTCAGCCAATCGACCGAACACCTCGCCGAGCCGGTCGATGCAGTAGAGCGCCGTGGTCGGGTCGTTGATGCCGGGCGACAAGGATCGTTGGGCTAACTCAACGATGCGTCGGATTGAGAACTCGAGATCCTGCTCGGGCGTGCGATCCAGGCCCATGACGAGCGCGCCCCCCAGGTCATTGGCGATTTCGTCCGACACTCGGTCGCGCGGGTAAGCCGCGAGTATGGGGTCACCTTCGCTCACGAAACGACCGGGGGGCGTCTCGATTCGCACGACAAGATCATGCTCAATAGCAATCCGCATTAGCACGTCCACGCCGATACGCTGCACGTAGCCGCTTCCATCGGCGCGAACCTGCCGGGCACCTCCTTCGAAGTCGCTCGGGATTAGATGCTCCGCTGTCCCGTCCTTGTCTCGCGACGGGTTTTGGCCCATCCGCTCCGGATAGAGCCGGTCGACGGCGGATCGCGTTTCGGCCGCGAGATGGGCCAGCAGTGTCTCTATTCGAATTGAAGTGGCGATATGATGGATGAAATAGATCAGAACCGCGACGCTCGCGATGGCAAGAAGCGCACCAAATGCAACGGACAAATGTGGTACGAAGCTGGAATTCTCCGTGCCCCGAACCGTGCGCAGCACGAGCAGACAATAGAGGAAGGTCGCGATAAACGTGCCGAGCACGATCTGATTGCTGCGATCGCGCATGAAGTTGCGCAGGACCCTGGGCCCGAACTGGGAAGAGGCAAGCTGAAGGGTGAGCATAGTGATGGAAAAGATGAGGCTTGCCACCGTAATCATCGAACTCGCGATGACGGACAGAATCGCCCGCGCACCCGCAGGTCCGAAGGTGTAGAGCAAGCGCGAAATTCCGAACCGCGTCGACGCCGAGCCAGGCATCGATCTGGACCAGCACAAACGATAGCGCGACGGCAGCGCCCGACATCGCGGCTGGCAGGAACCAGAAACTAGTGTGCAGGCGGTCCCACAAGCTAGAAAGCCGCGTGGCCGAGAGAACCGTTGGGATACGAGCCTCCCTCAATGAAATCGGCTTACTTCCGAGCCGCCGAACACGGCCGGCCATTCGCCGAAGCCAAGGTTGGTCGTGACGAGGACCGAAGTGCGCTCGTAAAGGCGGCTGATCAGGTCGAACAGAATCTGGCCGCCAGACTGAGCAAAGGGCAGATAGGCCCCCACGAACAGCATGCGGCTGTGGCAGAGCCGGACAGAGGCATGCCGCCATCCACGCCGCCGCCTATTTGCCCTTGATCGCGTCTTTGACGCCGCCGACGGCGTTCTGCACCTTGCCCACGACCTTGTCGGATTTGCCTTCGGCCTCCAGCTTGGAGTCACCGACCGCCTTGCCGACGGCCTCCTTGACCTTTCCCTTGACGACCTTCGCCGATCCGGCAACCCGATCCTTGTCCATGGCCATTTCCTTTCATCCTGGGACTTCCATCCCCGTCCGGGGAGAGAGGCCCAACTTGTTCCGCGCTTTGCCTCAAAAGGATGCGCCGTACACCCGAAGCCGTTGTTGATACAGATCACGGGAATTTCGTCATCGCCGCACGATCTGAGTTCGTGCGGGCCGAGGCGCCCGTCACCTCAGCCGTGACCCATCAACAAGTAGACGACGAGCACAATCAGCAGAATCCCGCCGATACCGAGGCCGCCGCGATATCCCCACCGGGAAAAGCCAAACCCGCCCCCAAAGAGCAGGAGCAGTACGAGAACAATGAGAATGATGTTCATCAGATTCTCCGAACAAATAGCTGAGAGGAGACATCGCCTCGCTCCCGCGAAGAGCGCCCGAATCTTTCCGCGCCCCGATCATCGAAAGAATACGCCCGCATCGGTAGGCGTCATTGATCTGTATCAGGCGAGGTTCCGTCCATCGTGGAGGAAAAATCCGCGGGGATTACGCGCGACTGTGCATGTGTCCGGTGAGACGGAGGCTACGAAAACCTTGGCTCGTTGCCTTATTGGCCTACAGAAAGCCGGCGGCGTGAGCGCCTTCCGGAAGCGCCGCTACTACTTCGGTCGCGGCCGCTCGCGATCATGAGGACGTAATGGTCAAGCGCATTCTGGCCGGTCAGGCTCTTGCACTGACGCAGCAGGCGAAGGTGATGGGCTGGACCGAAGTGGGCGCTGAATTCTGCTTGTTGGACGAATGGCGCGGGACTGGGCACGCTATTTCTTGAGCAGGTTTTCCTGGGCTTCCGGCAAATTGCCTTCGGATTTCTGCTCGCGCATCTCCACCGTCTCGTTGGACAGGTCGCCTTCGCTGGGCGTCGTATCGCTCGTCTCGTCTGCGGCATGGGCTGCGCCGGCGGCGCTTTCGGCTTCGCGCCCGGCCTCCGCGGCGCTCGTCATCTGGATAACGGGAACGCCCTTGGGGAAAATCACTTCGCGCGCGGAATCCGGCAGTTCGATGCCGCCCTTGAGAAGTGCGTTCTTGGTCTGGCGCAGCAACGCCGAATTGATTTTGTAAGGCGAGTAGGTGGCGCTGTCGAACCAGTAATAGATGCGCAAATTCACCGTTGCCGGACCCAGCTCCTCCACCAGCACCAGCGGCTCGGGCGCCTCAAGTACGGCGGGATGCTCCCGCAACACCTCCGCGATCAGGGTCTGCGCCTTGGCGGCCGAGGAATCGTAACCGATGCCGACCGTGAACTCGGCGCGGCGGCTCGGAATGCTGCTGTAGTTCTTGATGATGCTCTTGTAGACGGTGGAGTTGGGGATCTGCACCTGATTGCCGTCGAGCGTGAGCAGCACGGTGCTGCGCACATTCAGGTTCTGGACCACGCCTGTGTGCCCGCCGACATCGATCAGGTCGCCGCTGTGGAAGGGATTGCGCACGCTGAGCAGAATGCTCGCCAGAAAATTCTCGGCAATGTCGCGCAGACCGAAGCCGATGATGATGCCGATCAGTCCGGTGCCGCCCAGCACCGTGATGGCCAGCCGCGTCAGTCCGGAAAATTGCAGCACGAAATAGACGCCCAGCAGAAAGACGGGAATCGCAAACGCCCGCGCCACCACCGACAGCAGCAGCGGGGACTCGATGCGGCCCGCGAACAGCAGCCGAACCGCCAGCGCCAACAGTCTGGCGATCAGCCATGTGGCGAGGATGATGAGGGCGGCAAGCGCCACCAGCGGCCAGGCGCGGACCATCTGCCGGTAGAAGCTTGTGAATTCCTCGCCGGCGCGGGCAAAGGTGGAGCCGACATCGGCGTCGGCCTCGATCCGGTTGACGACGGCGACGGTGCCTTGCGTGTTTTCGGCCAGCGTGCCGGCCCAGGCCCGATGCTCCTGCGTCCCCGTCGTGCCGTCGAGGAAAACCACCCCGTCATGCACGGAGACGCGCGTCGCCTGGAACCATCCGGTCGATTTCAGGATGCGTTGCAGGCGGCCCGCGATCTTCGTATCGCTCGCTTCGGGAACGACCGTCACGGCCTGCCGCGGCGCGGCTGGAGCGACATCCTGCGCCAGGGCCGGCGCCGCACAGGCGAACAGCAGCATGGCCACCGCTGCGGCGCGCAGCATCCGCCTCAACATCGCGGGCGATCCAATTCCGGGTGGCTGACTTCCTGTCATGCGTGTTCGCTCATGCGAGCGGGGACGGCCTGATCCGCCATACCGCCGATGGTACGGTCTTGTAGACGTCACCACGCCGGGCGATCACCATCCTTGCGGAGGATCAATAAAAGCCGGCGCAAACCATGGTTTTATGTCCCTTGGAGGTGACCATGCAGATCGAAGTCAGCGGGCACAACGATATTCCGGGCGGCGAGTCTCTCATCGCGCATGTGAAAGCCGTGGTCGAACACGCGCTATCCCACGTCAGCGAACACGTGACGCGGGTCGAGGTTCACCTGAGCGACGCGAACCGCGAAAAGGGCGGTGTCGACGACAAACATTGCATGATGGAAGCCCGACTCGAGGGTCTTCAGCCCACCGCCGTCACGGATCAGGCCGAGACCATGGAGCTGGCCGTCCATGGCGCCGCCAACAAGCTGAAGGCGGTCCTCGCCAGTACCTTGGAAAAAATACGCGACAAGCGCTAGCGCGCCGGCTCCATGGGCGTTGATCCCGCAACATGCCTTGACCGCTGGCTGGATCGTCGGCGAACGCCTTCACCCAACTGTGCAGGGCCGCCTGGGGCACGCCCAGATCGCGCGAGGTCTGCGCATACGCAACGCCCCGCTCCTTGATCAGCTTTGACCGCCTCAAGCTTGAACTCCCGCGTGAACCACCGTCGTTCCATGACCCACCTCCGGTTCCATAGAAGCATCAAACTCAGCGTCTTCGAAACCGGGGACAGGCCACACAACCGGAGCCTGGCAATGTCAGCACCTGGTGCAACAGCGACATACGCCGACGGCCGCGTTAGCCCACGATCAAACCGGAAACGGACCACGGCGGCGGTCGTGCCTCAATCCAATTCCGGGTTACATCATCCCTAGATCCAGCGTTCCAGGGGGACGGTTCGACGCTAGGTTTTCGCGGGAGAGGGCGGCGGCTTTCCAAAAAGGGCGAATTTCTCTGATCAAACAGTTGAACCGGATCAGCGGCTTCAAAATCCGTACCGTTTGGCCGCAGTCAGGAGCTTTGGAGAATTACGGCCGGAGAGAGAGGAATTCGGGCTCTGGCGCGGTTCACTCGGTCCGGAGCTTTTGTGGAAAACTCGCGCGAATATTGGCGATTTTCACCGGCCACAAGAGCGACGGAGAAATTTCGTCGCAGTGTGAATGGCGGACAGGGAGGGATTCGAACCCTCGAAACGGCTCATCACCGTTTACACACTTTCCAGGCGTGCGCCTTCAACCGCTCGGCCACCTGTCCGCAACTGCTTCAGGGCGCAGGCCCTTGGAAGGGCCGGGACTATAGCGGCTTGAGCCGGGGCGGCAAGAATCGGGACCGGAAATTTCGCGCAGCCGGTTTCGCCTTGCCGTCGCGGTGCGGACTGGACCTCGCCGATCGCCGACCGCACTGTCGACGCCATGACGCGGTTGACGATTCGCATCGATTTCGGGGGCCGAACGGCCTTCGGGCCGGGCAAGGCGCGGCTGTTGGAAGCGATCGCCAAGACCGGCTCCATCCGCCGCGCGGCCGCGGCCATGGAGATGAGCTATCGTCAGGCCTGGTTGCTCGTGCAGTCGGTGGAGGAGACCTTCGGCAGCGCCGTGGTCGAGACCGCGCGCGGCGGCGCCAGGGGCGGCGGCGCCACGCTGACGGCGTTGGGCCAGGAATTGCTGGCTCGCTATCGCGCGGTGGAGACCAAGGCAAGCCGGGCCGTGCGATCGGACGTCGCCGCGCTCTCCAAGCTGGCCGGTGCGCCAGCTGCCCAGCATCGCCGGTCCTTGCGGCCGCGCAAGGCGCGTGCGCCGAAAGCGTGATGGGCCTAGAGGATCGCCGATACGCCGATCAATTTGTGCCGATCATGCCGCCGGAGATGCCGAAATCGCGCTTGGCCGCGACTATGGAAATCGTGAAGCCCGCCACCACATCGAACACGGTCATCGTAAGCAGGAAGAAGAACGGCGAGGTTGCAAATGCCGGAAGCACGATGAATTCGACCAGGGCGATGATGAACGTAAGCATCGAGAGGCCATGGTTGAGCACTTCCATCGCCGTCGTCCGCGTCGCCCTGACGACCTCGACAAAGAGCAGGGCGAGACCCACGATGACCACAAGATCGCCGACGCTGAATTTCCATATCTGGCCGGAGAACATCCTCACCTGTTCATGAAAGGCAAGGACGCGGTCGGTGGCCGTTGCATCGTAGCCATGGATCGCCGCCAGTACGTTGTACAAGATGATGCCGAGCAACAGCAGTGGAAAGGAACGGAGCACGGCGAACCTCCTTCGAGCGAACCCTGGACAATAGTGTATCATAACAGGACTTGGGCGGGCGGGCCTAACATGGGCAAGATTGAGGATAGGGCGGCCGGAAAGGCCGGTTCAGGCCGCTGGTTCGCCGCCTGCGGCAGCCTCGCGGAGCAGGGCGCGCTCCCGGAAGATCAGATAAAGATTGCGCGAATAGACGATCAGACCGGCGGCCTGTCCGGTGATGTAAGGCGCGCTTTGGATGTGGATCGCATAGGCGAGCGAAATGGCGCCACCGAAAATGCTGAAGTACCAGAAGGCCAGCGGAATGACGCTGCGCCCCTCGATCTCGCTTTTGAACCATTGCACGATGAAGCGGGATGCGAACAGTCCCTGGCCGGCGAACCCGATCAGCATCCAGATGTGGTCCAAGCTCAACCATCCGAGCACATAAGACGGCATCAGATTTCCCTGGTTTTAATGGCGCCGCCGCGGAACCGCTTCTGCAGCCAGCGCACCCCGATCAAATCGCTCACTCCGACGAGCGCGCGGTCGAGCACGCCGTATTTCGATTGCCCCTTCAGGCGCGGCCGGTGGGCCACATCGACATAGCGCACATCGTAGCCCTCGCGCAGCATCAGCGCGATCAGATAGCGATGAATATGATCGAAATAGGGCAGCGCCAGGAAGGCGTCGCGCCGGAAGGCCTTGAGCCCGCAGCCGGTGTCGGTCGCGCCGTCGCCCAGAAGCCAGCTACGCAAACGATTGGCCGTGCGCGAGGCCCAGCGCTTGGCGGTGCTGTCCCGTCGGCCCACGCGGACGCCGGCCACCATCCCCAGTCGGGCGCCGTCTTGGCCGAAGAGTGCCGTCAGCTTGGGGATGTCGGCAGGGTCGTTCTGTCCGTCGCCGTCGAGCGTGACGACGATGTCCGCTAATGCCGCCCGCACTCCGGTGCGGACAGCCCGGCTCTGGCCGGCATTGCTGCCGTGCTGGATCACCCGCAATGAAGGAATTTCGGGCTTTAGCGTCGCCAGAATCGCCGCCGTCCCATCGGACGAGCCATCGTCGACGAAGATGATCTCGGCGGGACCCTCGTCCTTTATGGCGGTGGCGATCTCCCGTGCCAGCTGGGAGACGTTGTCTGCCTCGTCCTTCACCGGCACGACCACCGAGAGCGCCAACTCCATGCCCAGGTTCCGTTCGTGTGTCCAATCCAATAAGGTCCCGCGCGGGCCATGGTCGGCTCCAAGGGCCAGCCACGTCTCGCACCGATACGCGGGCGGTGGGCTTATACAGGCCCTCACCGGTTTGAAACAGGCCTGTGTCGGCCAGGCCCCTTGCGCAGGCTCCTAACTCTCCATTCCGTCAGGAAAAAAGCGGACATTCAAGAGGCGTTTGAGATGAGCGAGCTGGCCCTGCCCGAACCGCGACCGGCGCCAGCTCTGGCCGCGGCTCTGGTGCGGCGGCCGCTTCTGACGCTGTTCGCGCTGTGCCTGCTCGCCTGGCTGCCCGGCTTCTTCAGCCTGCCAGCACTCGATCGCGACGAGGCGCGATTCGCCCAGGCGTCCAAACAAATGATCGAGACGAGCGACCTGGTCGACATCCGCTTCGGTGCCGAGGCGCGGAACAACAAGCCAGTGGGCATCTACTGGCTGCAGGCCGTGACGACCAAGCTGCTCGGCTCACCGCCTTTCGACGCGATCTGGACGTATCGCCTGCCGTCGCTGGCGGGGGCGGTGGTCGCCGTCTTCCTCGCCTTCTGGTGCGTCTGTGCGCTTGCGCCACCGGCCACGGCGCTCGTCGGCGCGAGTCTGTTGGCCTTGACGCTGGGACTGGCCGCCGAGGCCCACATCGCCAAGACCGACGCGGTCTTGCTGGCCTCCATTCTGGGGGCCCAGGGCGTGCTCATACGCGTCTATCTGGCCGCCCGCGGCCGAGCGAGCAAACAGCCGGGGCTGGCGCTCGCGCTCGCGGGCTGGTCTGCAATGGCGGTCGGGATACTGGTCAAAGGGCCGGTGATCGTTGCAGTCCTCGGGCTGACGGCGCTGGCACTTTCTCTGTGGGATCGTGATTGGCGCTGGCTCGTGGCGACACGGCCACTGCCGGGGCTGGTGTTTCTGCTCGTCCTGGTTCTGCCCTGGTTCGTCGCCATCGGTCTGGCCACGCATGGCCAGTTCTACGCCCAGTCATTCGGCCACGATTTCGCAGGCAAGCTCGTCGGCGGCGAGGAGGGCCATGGTGCGCCGCCTGGCTATTACGTGCTGCTTTCGACTGTCACGCTGTGGCCGGCGACGCTCTTCGTCCTGCCCGGGATCTGGGCGGCAATCGCGGGCCGCCAGCGGCCGGCCATGCGTTTCCTGCTCGCCTGGGCCGGTGCCAACTGGCTGATGTTCGCGCTCGTGCCCACCAAGCTTCCGCACTACATCTTGCCCGTTTATCCGGTGCTCGCCTTTCTTGGCGCGATGTGGCTGATGGCGAGCCGCGACGCGGCCGAGACGAGGGCTCAGAAGTGGCTTCGCTATGTGGCAGCGGCACAGTTTGCGCTCGGGGCGCTTCTGCTTGCTGCAGGCGTGGCCGTGGCTCCGGACTTCTATGGCGCCGGCGCGCCGATCTGGCTGGTCGCACTGGCGGCGCTCGGCGGTCTCGCGGGCCTTGCCGCCGCCGGCCTGATGCTCGCACGGGCACGCTTTGCCGCGCTGGCCGCGGCCGTCGTTGCTGCGCTGATTGTCTATCCCAGCCTGATGTGGGGCACGGCGCCGCGGCTCACCGCGATCTGGATCAGCCCGCGTCTCGCCGCCCTGGTGGCCAAGGACAAGCGACCCGGCGATCCCCCGGTCGTCACATCTGGCTATGACGAGCCCAGCCTGATTTTCCTGCTCGGCACCGGCACTCGGATCGCGCCGGGCGCGCGCGCCGCACAAATCGCCTTGAGCGAGGGCGGCCTCGTCCTTGTCGATGACCGGCAGAAGCCGGCCTTCGTGCAACGCCTGGCGCAGTTGGGAGTGGCGGCCAGACCTGTCGATCGGCTGTCGGGAATCGATTATTCCCGCGGCAGACCGGAGCACATCACGATCTACCGCGTGAGCCGGGCGGCACCAGCGGAGTGACCATGAACGAAAGCGACGACCGGCGCCTCGCGCGCATCGCCCTCTATGTGATCGCGGCGCTGACGGTCATTCAATTCGCCGTGCTGGTGGTCTCGCCGCTCCAGCTCTATCCGGACGAGGCACAATATTGGTGGTGGGCGCAGGCGCCGGACTTCGGCTACTTCTCCAAGCCGCCGCTGATCGCCTGGATCATCTGGGCCACGACCGCGATCTTCGGGGACGCAGAATGGGCGATCCGGCTGGCCTCGCCGCTGCTTCATGGCGGAACAGCGCTGATCCTGTTCGCGGTCGGCAAGCGGGTGGGCGATGCCCGTCTGGGGCTGTGGAGCGCGCTCGCCTATGCCACGTTGCCCGGCGTCTCCTATTCATCGGGGCTGGTTTCCACGGATGTGCCGCTGCTCTTCTGCTGGGCGGCGGCGCTCTACGCCTTTTTACGCGCGCTCGACGAGCGCGGCTGGGGTTGGCCGCTTTTGTGCGGCATCGCGCTCGGTTACGGCATGCTCGCCAAATACGCGATGGCCTATTTCGTAGCGGGCGCGCTTGTGGCAGCGATTGTCTCGCCCAGGGCAAGGCGGCTGGTGCTCAGCCTGCGCGGGCTTGTGATCGTCGTCATGGGCCTGCTGGTGCTCGCCCCCAATATTGCCTGGAACGCGGCCCGTGACTTTCCGACCGTCAGCCAGGCGGCGACCAATGCCGGTTGGGGCCATCCGCATTTCGACGTGGTCGATGCGCTGAGCTTTGTCGGAAGCCAGTTCGGGGTGTTCGGCCCGATTCTGATGGCGGGGTTTCTGGTCGCGTTGTGGCGGCTGGCGCGCGGGCCCAAACGGCCCGACGGCGATCTTATCCTCGCGGCCTTCGCCTTGCCCCCACTCGTCATCATGACCGCGCAGGGATTCATCTCCCATGCCAATGCCAACTGGGCTGCGGCGGCCTATGTCTCGGCGACGCCGTTGGCGGTGGCCGTGCTGCTGGCGACGGCGCGCCGTTGGGCGCTGTGGCTCTCCTTCGCCGTCGACGGGCTGCCGATGGTGGTGCTGTGGCTGGCGCTGGCCTGGCCGGTGGCCGGCAGCGCAATGGGGCTTGGCAACGTTCTGAAGCGAGAGGAAGGCTGGCGGGAGCTATGCACGGCCATCGACGCTGTCGCCCGCGCCGGGCATTTCGACGCCATCGTGCCGGCCAATAGCGCGATCACGGCGGAGATGACCTATTACGGCCGGCCGCTGCCGGTGCCCTTGCGCATGTGGAACGGCCGCGCCCGCCCGGCCGATCACTTCCAGATGACGATGCCGCTGTCACGGGGGCCCTGGCGCGTGCTGCTGGTGCTGCTGCCCGAGCAGGTGGACGTGGTGCCGCCGAGTTTCGAGTCGGCAAAGCAGATCGGGGCGATTTCGATACCCCTCGGCGACCACCACCGGGAGGTGACGCTGCTCTACGATGCGCGCGGCTTCAAGGGTCCGGCCCCGCTCCGCTAGGAACATCGCGGCAATCCTTCGACGCTCCGTGATAGTCGCAAAGGGGTTCTATGCGGCGCCCGTGCCTGCATGCGAAAGGCGTGCATAGAGTCTTCGCGAAGAGTCCGTGAGCGGTTTTTTTCACGAAGCCTTCTCGTATCCTGCGAGAGCGGGGCGGGGGAGGCGGGCGCGAAGCCTGCTCATTACTTGCGCGAACTTCAATAAAACTGCCACTGTATTGGTTGCCAATATTTGGTCAATTTGTGCCAATAATAGTATTCGTGATCTTTCTCTTGACGAATTCGAATATCGCTCTAAATATCCGCCGAAAATAAGACGTGCTGTTTGACGGGGAGCCGCAGGGGCTTTTGCGAGGCGCGTTCTGAGGAATCTGGCAAGACCACAATGAGTCTCCATCTAGTGCGGGGGCACGATCTGAAGCCTCCGTCGCGGCACGCTCGCCGCAGGCCGGCCCTTAACGCCGGAATTTCTTCCAAGGGCACCACCCCCTTCGTCCAACCGGGACTGCGCCTTCACAAGACGGCGCTTCGCTTTCCGGTCAACCCCGACACCAAGGACTTCTATCGCCGCCTCTGGCCCGGCACCACTGCCGCGGACTGGAACGACTGGCACTGGCAGTTCCGCAACCGCATCCGCACGCCAGAGGAGTTGGCGCGCGTCTTCCGCCTCTCGGAGGACGAATATGCCGCCGTGACGAGCCACAAGGGTCCGCTGCCGGTGGGCATCACGCCCTACTACGCGAGCCTGATGGGCCTCGACGATCCGAACGAGCCCTTGCGCCGCACCCATGTCATGACGCGGGCCGAATCGATCCGCCTTCCAGGCGAGGCGGACGACCCCCTGGGCGAGGATCACGACACGGTGGTGCCCGGCCTCGTACATCGCTATCCCGACCGCGTGCTGTTCCTGACCACCGGCACTTGCTCGACCTATTGCCGCTATTGCACGCGCGCGCGTGCGGTCGGCAATCCGGGCGGCGAATACCAGTTTTCGCCCAAGCAGTGGGAACAGGCGCTGGCCTATCTCGAAGCGCATACCGAAGTGCGCGATGTGCTGCTTTCGGGCGGCGATCCGCTCTCGATCGCCGACGACAAGCTCGACTGGCTGCTGACGCGGCTGCGCGCCATCCCGCATATCGAGTTCCTGCGCATCGGCACCAAGATTCCGGTGGTGCTGCCCCAGCGCATCACCAAGGATCTGGTGCGGATGCTGAAGAAGCATCATCCCCTGTGGATGAGCATCCATGTCACCCATCCCAAAGAACTGACGCCGGAAGTGACCGAGGCCTTCGCCCGGCTTGCTGATGCCGGCATCCCGCTGGGTTCGCAGACAGTGCTGCTCAAGGGGATCAATGACGACATCGAAGTGATGAAGCCCTTGATGCAAGGCCTGCTCAGGCGGCGGGTCAAACCCTATTACCTCTACCAATGCGATCCGATTCGCGGCTCGGGCCATTTCCGCACCTCCGTGGACAAGGGCCTTGAGATCATCGCCGGTCTGCGCGGCCACACCACAGGTTACGCCACGCCGCAATTCGTCATCGATGCGCCCGGCGGCGGCGGCAAGATCCTGATCGCGCCGGACCCGGTCGTCGGCCGCGACGGCGACGATCTGCTGCTTCGGAATTTCGAAGGCGGCACCTATCGCTATCCCGATCCCGAGGGCACGCTCGGCCGCGAACACGCCGCGATGGCGGCCGAATAGCCATGCGCATCGGCATCACCTACGACCTGCGCGCCGACTATCTGGCCGAGGGCTACGGCGAGGAAGAGACCGCCGAATTCGACAGCCCTGTCACCATCGAGGCGATCGAGGGCGCGCTTTCGAGCCTTGGCTACGAGCCGGTCAGGATCGGCAACATCCGCGGGCTGGTGACGCGGCTCGCCGCCGGCGAACGCTGGGACGGCGTCTTCAACATCTGTGAGGGCCTGAAGGGCGTGGCGCGCGAATCTCAGGTGCCGGCGCTGCTCGAGGCCTATGACATCCCTTACGTGTTCTCCGACCCGCTGACGCTGGCGCTGTCGCTCGACAAGGCCATGGCCAAGCGTGTCGTGCGCGCCGCGGGCGTGCCCACGGCGGATTTTGCCGTGGTCGAAACGCTGGCCGATCTGCGCAAGGTCGATCTGCGCTTTCCGCTGTTCGCGAAGCCGGTGGCGGAGGGCTCGGGCAAGGGCGTCGACGCCAGATCGATGGTTCGCAACGCAGGCGAGCTCAAATCCGTCACCGCCGATCTGTTGCGCCGATTCCACCAGCCGGTGCTGGTCGAGACCTTCCTGTCGGGGCGCGAATTCACCGTCGGCATCACCGGCACGGGCGCCGAAGCGTCCGTGCTGGGCGTCACGGAAATCCGGCCCAAGCCCGCCTTCGTCGGTCACGGCTACGGCTACGCCAACAAGGAAACCGGCTGGGAACACAAGGTCGAGGTCGTGCTCGCTGATGAGGCGAATGCAGATGCCGCGGGAGCGGTGGCGCTGGCTGCCTGGCAGGTGCTCCGGTGTCGCGACGGCGGGCGCATCGACATCCGCTGCGACGCCGCCGGCAACCCGCATTTCATCGAGGCCAATCCGCTGGCGGGCCTCAGGCCCAATTATTCGGATCTGTGCCTGATGGCCGACCGCAAGGGTGTCGACTATCGCGACCTGATCGGCCGGATCATGGCCTCATTCATCAAGCGCTATCCGCAATTGAAGCGGAGCGCGGCCGCCGCCTGACGGATGCGGGTGCTCGTCCTACATTCTGATGTCGCGCCGGATGCCAGACCGGACGAGCTGGATACGCTCGCTGCGGCCGAAGCCGTCGCCGTCGCACTGATGGAAGCGGGCCATATCGCCACCCAGGCACCGTTCGTGCCCGATCCGCAGGCGTTGCGCGCGCTCATCGGCGATACCGACCTCGTCTTCAATCTGGTCGAGAGCGTCTTCGGGCGGGACGAGCTGGCGATGCTGGCGCCCGCGATGCTGGAGCAACTGGGCTTCGCCTACACCGGGTCCAATGCCGCCGCCATCGCACTCACGGCCGACAAGCCCGCGGCCAAGCGGGTGCTGCGGGCGGCCCGGCTGGCGACGCCAGACTGGGCCGAGCCGCCAGCCTGGGCCGGCCTCGACAAGGGTGCGCGCTACATCGTCAAATCCGCGACAGCGGATGCCTCTATCGGGCTCGACGACGATGCGGTGGTGCGTGGGCCGTCTGTCGCTGCACGGGCGCAGGCCAGTGCCGCCGAATTCGGCGGGCGCTGGTTCGCGGAGGCCTATGTCGAGGGCCGCGAATTCAACCTCGCGATACTCGATGAAAGCGGCGTGCCTCGCGTGCTGCCGCCCGCCGAAATGCGATTCACGGACTGGGCTCCGGACCGGCCCCGCATCGTCGGCTATGCCGCCAAATGGGACGAATCCAGTGCCGATGCCATCAAGACGGTGCGCAGCTTCGGCTGCGAGGCCGACGAGCCGGGGCTGGCCGCGCGCCTGCGCGAGATGGCGCTCGAGGCGTGGCACCTGTTCGGTCTGGCCGGTTACGCGCGGGTCGATTTCCGGGTCGATGGCGAAGGTGAGCCCACGATCCTCGAAATCAACCCCAATCCGTGCCTTGAGCCGTCTGCGGGCTTTGCCGCCGCCGCAAGGCAAGCGGGCTATCGCTACGAGGCGCTGATCGCGCGCATCGCCGAGGCCGCCGGTCATGTCTGAATTGCGCCGCGAACTTCGTGACGGTGATGCGGACGCCGTGGTGCGACTGGTCCGGCGCACAGGCGTTTTCAACGAGGCCGAGGTCGTGATTGCGCGCGAGCTTGTCGAAGAGACGCGGGCGGGGGTGGCCGGGACCGATTACCGCTTCCTGATTGCCGACGGCGCGGGCGGCATCGACGGCTACACCTGCTTTGGCCCCATCCCCGGCACCGAGCGGCGCTATGAGCTCTACTGGATCGCGGTCGATCCGAACTTGGGCCACCATGGCCTTGGGCGGGCGCTGCTGGCGGCCACCGAAGGCGAAGTCCGCGCGCTCGGCGGCACGCATCTGTTCGCGGAGACCTCGACGCGGTCCGACTATGCGGTGGCGCGCGCCTTCTACACGGCGAACGGCCTCGCCCTTCATGCGGTGGTCCCGGATTATCACGCCGACGGCGACGGGCTCGCCATCTTCGGCAAGCGCCTATAGCGGCGGGCTGGCGCGGCCGACACTGACCAGCCTGAGCCGGTGCTCGCGCCAGATGATGAAAAGCCCGGCTCCGATGACGATGACCGCGCCCAGCATGACCAGCGGCTGGGGCACTTCGGCGAAGATCGCGTAGCCCAGCACCACCGACCAGATCATGGCCGTGTAGTCGAACGGCGCCAGCATCGACGGCTCGGCATATCGGTAGCTGAAGGTCATGCAGATCTGGCCTACCCCGCCCAGCAACCCGCACAGCACCAGCCACATCGCCGCCATCGGCGACAGCGCCGCCCGGTCCCAGATCATCGTCAGTGCGCCCACGGTGGCGCTGGTCGTCATGAAATAGAAGACGATGGTCTCGCCGCGCTCGGTCGAATGCATCTGGCGTATGAAGACGATGACGACCGCGCCCAGCAGCGCGCCGCCAAGCGCAAGCGCCGCACCTGCGGAAAAGCCATGCGTGACAATGCCCGAAAGCTGGCCCTGCGGCGACAGCATCACGAGCACGCCGATGAAGCCGGCCATCACCGCGCTCCAGCGATAACGGCCCGACCCGCTCGTGCAGGAGGAACGCGGCCAGCACCACCGCGAAGATCGGCATGGCGAAGCCCAGCGCCGTGAAATGCGCCAGCGGCAGCATCACCAGCGCGGCGAAGTTCATGAACATCGAACTGACGCCGGCCAGCGAACGGCCGAGATGCATCAGCGGCCGGCTCGTCTTGTAGACATCGCGGATGTCGCCGGTGAGCGACGTGAAGGCGAAGACGGGGATCAGCGCGAAGAACGCACGGAAGAACACGACCTCGCCCGTGGGCACGTCGCCGGCGAGCTTGATCGCCGCGTACATGAGGGAAAAGCCCAGCGTGCCGCCCAGCTTCAGCCCAATCCCCAGCGTCGGGCGCGTCATCGTTTCAGAGCCAGCCGCGCCGCTTGAACCAGATATAAGGGATGATGGCCGACGCGATCATGACGATGACCGCGAGCGGATAGCCCCACCATTCGTCGAGCTCCGGCATGAAATGGAAATTCATGCCCCAGATCGAGGCGAACAGCGTCGGCGGCAGGAACACCATGGCCGCGACCGACATGATCTTGATGATGTTGTTCTGGTCGATGTTGATGAGGCCCAGCGTGGCGTCCTGCAGATAGCTGATCTTGCCGCCGAGATAGGACGAATGATCCTGCAGCGACTGCACGTCGCGGGTCAGCGTCTTCATATGCGCCTGCACTTCCTTGTTCGGCTTGGAATCGACCGCCTGCGTCAGGAAGGTGAGCACGCGGCCGATGCTGAGCAGGCTGTCGCGCATCTTGCCGGTCAGATCGTGCTTGCGGCCCGAGCGGCGCAGCACGTCCTGGAAATCGCGGCCGCCGGGCCGCGCTGGGTATCGTGCTCGAAGATTTCGCGCGAGATGGTTTCGACCTCGGCGCCGATCCGCTCCAGAACGTCGGCCATGCGGTCGATGATGGAGTCGAGCAGGCCGATCAGGACCAGCTCCGCCTTGGCCAAGGGCATCATCGCCCGGTCGCAGCGCGCGGCGAAGGTGCGGAAGGGCTGCGGATCGATATAGCGCAGCGTGATCAGCCGCTCGCGCGCCAAGCACGAAGGTCACCACGTCGGCGCCGGCCGCTCGGTGTCGGTGTTGGAGAGCACTGTCGCGGTCATGAACAGGCCGCCGTCTTCCTGATAGAGCCGGCTGGAGATTTCGATCTCTTCCATGTCGGCGCGGGTCGGCAAGCTCCATGTGCAGGAATTGGTCGACGGCGCGCCGCTCTTCGAGCGTCGGGATCGATCAGGTCGAGCCACAGGCTGGTCGTCCGGGATCGCCTCGCCCTCGGTGACGGGCGTGCCTTTCAGGCCGCCATTCTGCAGCTGATAGGTTTTCAGCATGCCTGGCCTCGATCCGATCCACGCGAAGACGATTGAACGGTCCAGCTCCGGCGCGAATTGGACCGTGCGCGCAGACCATACCTCCGGACGGCCCCGGCGCTAAGGCTTTTTCGGGCCGAAGGCTAGCGGTTTCCAGTGAGACAGCTCACCAGCGCGTCGGCCATGCGCGTGAGCAAGTGCGGGGTAGAGGCCGGGCCCGGGCGCTAGATCGGCGCCCAGCGGATCGAGCACGCCGATGCGCACTGCGGTTCCCGCCGCCAGCGTCTGGATCAGTGCCGGCGGGAATTGCGGCTCGCGGAAGATGCATACGGCCTTGCCGGCACGCAGCGCGTTCCTGCAGCGCGGCGATGCGGCGCGGGCCCACTGGGCGGTCGGGCGCGACGCGTCACCGCGCCGATCGCGTTAGCCCGTAGTGGGCATCGAAATAAGGATAGGCATCGTGGAAGACGATGAAGGGGGTGTGGCGCACGGGCGCGAGCTGGGCGGCGAGTTCCCGTCGAGCGCCTTGAGCGCGAGCGGTTTCGGCGCGCGCGCGTTGGCCGCATAGGTCTCGGCGTGCGCCGGATCGGCCGCCGGCAGCGTGGCCGCGATGTGCGTGCGTCATCGCGATGGCATTGACCGGATCGAGCCAGATGTGGGGATTGATGTGTCCGTCAGTTGCGCGTTGCGGCGGCCCCTTCCACAGCCCGCCGGGGCGCGCGGCGAGGCAGGTAGACGCCCGGGGCACGCTTCGAGCGCCACCGATGCGTGGCCTCGGGCGCCAGATTGGCCAGCGGCGTCTTGAGGTAGGTTTCGAGATCGGACCCGATCCAGAAGATGACTTGGCCGCGGCGATCTTGCGGGCGTCGGAAGGCTTGAGCACATAGCTGAATGCTCCGAGTGCGCCGCCCGATCAGCAGCGCCGGCTGGCCCACGCCTTCCATCACGGCGGCGACCAGCGAATGGACCGGCTTGATCGTGACCAGCACCTGGGGCGGCCGGCCGCCCATGCCGGACCGGCGGCCGCCAGGAGGAAAAGGGCCAGGGCGATGGGGCTGAGGCGCATGGCCAAGCTCTAGCCGATCGGCGGGACCGGCGCTATCAGAAGCCATGGAAAGATTGCCGACCTTCGCCGACATCGAAGCTGCCGCTGCGAGTATCGCGCCCTGGGCCGTGCGCACGCCGGTGGTCGAAAGCCCGGAGTTCAATGCCCGGACCGGCGGGCGCGTGCTGTTCAAGCTTGAGACGCTTCAGCGCACCGGCTCGTTCAAATTCCGCGGCGCCTGCAACCGCATTCTCGAACATCCCGCAGGAGGCGAGGAGCAAGGGCGTGGTCGCCTTTTCCTCCGGCAATCACGCGCAGGGCGTCGCGGCGGCCGCGGCGCTCGCCGGCATTGCGGCGGTGATCGTCATGCCCGCCGACGCGCCCGCGGCCAAGATCGAGGGTACGCGCGGGCTCGGCGCTGAAATAGTCTTCTATGATCGCGCAAAGGACGACCGCGAAGCCATTGCCGCCGAGATCTGCGCCGCGCGCGGGGCAACGCTGGTCAGGCCCTTCGACGATCCCGACATCGTGGCGGGGCAGGGCACCGCGGGGCTCGAATTCGCGCGGCAGGCCGCCGCCCGCGGGATTCATCTGGACGATGTCCTGGTGCCCTGTAGCGGCGGCGGGCTCGTCAGCGGCGTGGCACTCGCTCTCGGGCATGAAAGCCCCGGCACGCGGGTCTGGGCCGTGGAGGCCGGGAATTTCGACGGCATGGGGCGTTCGCTGTGGGCCGGCCGGCGCCTGGCCGCGCCGGGCGGGCCGCCGAGCCTGGCCGATGCACTGATGGCACCGATGCCGGGCGAGGTGCCCTTCGCGCTGGCGCGGACGCTGCTCGCTGGCGGGCTCGCGGTCGATGACGCCGATCTTGCCCGCGCTGTCAGCTATGCGGTCAGGCGGCTAAAGCTGGTGGTCGAGCCGGGCGGCGCAGCGGGTCTCGCCGCTCTGCTGGCCGGCCGCCTTGACGCCAAGGGGCGCGCCATCGGCATCGTGCTTTCGGGCGGCAATTGCGACCCGGACACACTGGCGGATTGCTGCGCACGATTTCCGACGCCGTAGCGGCAGGCGCCAGCTACCGCGGTGCGTTAGCGCCGTCGGTCGCAGGGTCGCGACCGACACGCCGCATAGACACCTGGCTTTCGGGTGATGATTCAGACGCTAGCGGGGCGCTAACACCATCATCATCTGGCGGCCTTCCATCTTGGGATACTGCTCCATCTTGGCGAAGGTCTCGGTGTCCTTCTGGACGCGGTTGAGCAGTTCCATGCCGAGATTCTGATGGGCCATTTCGCGGCCGCGGAAGCGCAGGGTGACCTTGACCTTGTCGCCTTCGTCGAAGAAGCGCCGCATGGACCGCATCTTCACGTCGTAGTCGTGATCGTCGATGGTCGGGCGCATCTTGATCTCCTTGATCTCGATGACCTTCTGCTTCTTGCGCGCTTCGGCGGCCTTTTTCTGCTGTTCGTATTTGTATTTGCCGTAGTCCATCAGCTTGACCACGGGCGGCTTGGCCTCGGGCGAGACCTCGACCAGGTCGAAGCCTTTTTCCTCCGCGATGGCGCGGCCTTCGTCGATGCCGATTTCGCCATATTTGTGCCCGTCGTCGCCGATCAGAAGGATGGTGCGGGCGAAGATCTCTTCGTTGACGCGGGGGCCGTCCTTGGCCGGTGGCTGCCGGCGTCCTTGGAAAACGTCTTGGGACTATGACTTCTCTCCTTTGCTGAATCGCGCGCGAACGCACGTCTCGCGAGGTCCGACCGGTGCCTCGCGAAACGTCGATCGGTTCATGGGCGGGGGCTGGATTCCCTTCGGACGGTGGCGCCGGCGTTGTCGATAACGCTGGACGCGTGAAACGGCCGCTCACGCGAGCGGACCGATTCCGCTCAAGAATAGGAAGCCGCTGCGGGTTTCGCAAGGGCTATTCGGCCACATCCTGGCGGGATTCCGCCTCCTGTTTGATCCGGGCGATGAAGGATTCGAGCGGCATGGCCCCCAAATCCTTGCCCGAGCGCAGGCGGACGGCGACGTTGCCTTCGGCCGCCTCGCGCTCGCCCACCACCAGCATATAGGGGATTTTCTTGAGCTGGGCGTCGCGGATCTTCTTCTGCATGCGCTCGCTGGCCAGGTCGATGTCGACGCGAGGCCGCCGGTACCGTTCACCACCGGCGCCTCGAACAGCTTGCGGCCTACCTTCTCGGCATAGTCGGTGACCTTCTCGCGTGATCGGGATGACGCGCGCCTGGACGGGCGCCAGCCAGGTCGGGAAGGCGCCGGCATAATGCTCGATCAGGAAGGCGGTGAAGCGCTCATGGGTGCCGAGCGGCGCGCGGTGGATGACATAGACCGGATGCTCGGCCCCGTCCTCGCCGATATAGGTGAGGCCGAAGGTCTGGGTGGCCAGGAAGTCGAGCTGGTTGGTCGAGATCGTATATTCGGTGCCGATGGCCGATTTGATCATGAAATCGATCTTGGGGCCGTAGAACGCGGCTTCGCCCTTGCCCTCGACATAGGGATAGCCGGATTCCTCCATCGCCTCGCGGATGATGTCGAGCGCGGCCAGCCACTTCTCCGGCTCGTCGACATATTTGTCGAGCTTGTCGAGGTCGGGCAGCGACAGGCGCATGTAATAGTCCTTGATGTCCATCAGGTCGTAATAGCGCGCGTGCAGGCGCATCACGCGGATGAACTCGTCCTTCGCCTGGTCGTAGCGGCAATAGATGTGCGCGTCGTTCATGCAGAAGCCGCGCACGCGCATCAGCCCCGACAGCCCGCCCGACGCCTCGTAGCGGTAGTCCTGGCCGTATTCGGCGATCCGCAGCGGCAGCTCGCGATAGGAATGCCGCGTCGCCAGATAGATCAGGTGGTGGTGCGGGCAGTTCATCGGCCGCAGGTAGTAATTCTCGCCGTCGATATCGAGCGGCGAATACATGACCTCGGCGTAATAGGGCAGGTGGCGCGAGCGGATAGTAGAGCGCTTCCTTGGTGATGTGCGGCGTGGCCACGCGGTGATAGCCGTCCTTGCGCTCTTCCTGCAGCGCGAGGAATTCCAGCTCCTGGCGGATCACCATGCCGTTGGGCATCCACAGCGGCAGCCCCGCGCCGACGTCGGGCGAGAAGGTGAAAAGCTCGAGCTCCTTGCCGATCCGGCGATGGTCGCGCTTCTCCGGCCTCCTCGAGCCGGTGGAGATAGGCGTCCAGTTCCTTCTTGTCGCGCCAGGCGGTGCCGTAGATGCGCTGAAGCTGCGCGTTCTTGGCGTCGCCGCGCCAATAGGCGCCGGCGATCTTGGTCAGCTTGAAGGCATCGCCGATGTGCGCGGTGGTGGCGAAATGCGGTCCGCGGCAGAGGTCGTGCCAGTCGCCGTGCCAGTAGATCGAGACGTCTTCGCCTTCGGGAATGGCCCGCGATCAGCTCGGCCTTGTAGTGCTCGCCGATGCCTTCGAAATGCGCGATCGCCTTGTCGCGCGGCCACACTTCGCGCCGGGTCGGCAGATCCGGCCTTCACGATCTCATGCATCTTGGCTTCGATCTTGGGCAGGTCTTCGGGCGTGAACGGCTCGTCGCGCGCGAAGTCGTAATAGAAGCCGTCTTCGATCGCCGGGCCGATGGTCACCTGGGTGCCGGGGTAGAGCGCCTGCACCGCCATGGCCAGCACATGCGCGGCGTCGTGGCGGATCAGCTCCAGCGCCTCGGGGTCCTTCTTGGTGATGATGCGGATTTTGGCGTCGTGCTCGATCGGCCGGAAGAGGTCCGATCTTGCCGTCGGCCTCGACCGCCAGCGCGGCCTTGGCCAGGCCCGGCCCGATGGCGGCGGCAATTTCGGCGCCGGTCACCCCGCGCGCGAACGTCATCGCCTTGCCGTCGGGCAAGGTGATGGTCACGTTGGGCAACGCGGATACTGGCGCGGACACGGGCGATTCCTTCAGATACGGGAAGTCGGACCATCCGAAACGCGTTGCGCGAAGTCAATGAGCGGAGGGGCGCAGGGTGCCAGCCTGACATGAATTTGCCTGAAATTGAGCGGCGAATGCACCCGAAAGCCCGGGCTCGCCCGGAGATCGCCATTTCCTGCCGGCTGGGAGCGGTTCAAAATAGAGCCGGGAGGAGACACAACAGGAGGTTCAAATGAAAAGCCTTATCATCGGTGCGGCGCTCGCAGCCTTGACGCTTGGCGCCGCCCAAACCGCGTCCGCGGCCGGCGATGCTCCGGCAAAGCAGCGTGCCATCTGCCTCAACAGCATGCAGATCGATCACACGGAAATTCGCGACAACAAGACCATTCTTTTCTACATGCATGGCGGCAAGGTCTGGAAGAACACGCTGACGAGCCCCTGCCCGGGCTTGAGGTTCGACGGCTTCGCCTATTCGCCGGTTCCTAACGGCGACATTTGCGAGAATGTCCAAATCATCAAGGCCCTGAACAGCGGTTCGGTGTGTTCGCTGGGGGCGTTCGAGCCCTATACGCGCCCGAAGAAGACGACTGAGCAATAGGCCCGAAACCAGGAGGTACTCCCGCGAGGAAAACCATCGCCAACATCCCGATCGCCGTGATCCGAACCCAAGAGCCCTGCATGCTGGGCAATTTCGCGTCCTACACCGCGCCAGCCAAGGAGAAGACCGAAAACAAGACCTGAGCGGCGGGTCATTTCTGGTGAGGGTCGGCTGCGGAGCGTTTGCATGCCGGTGGCGTTGATGTGCATGATGCTGCGCTAGGGAGGCTTGTCATGAACGATGCCGGACAGACACCGGACACGCTGCCCGGATTCCCGGGCCGGCCCAAATCCGTACGCGAACACTGGGTGCTGTTTCTGATCGAGGGCATCGTGCTGGTCGTGCTGGGCGCGGCGGCGATCGTGTTGCCCTCAATCGCCACGCTCGCCGCGACCTTCCTGTTCGGCTGGCTGCTGATCGTCGGCGGCATCGTCGGTCTTACGACCACGATCATGAGCCGGCACGCGCCCGGATTCATCTGGTCGCTGCTCTCGGCGGCGGTTGCGATCATCGCCGGGGCGGCGCTGATCCTGTGGCCGGTGGGCGGCATGCTCTCGCTGACGCTGGTGCTGGCCGCGTTTCTCGCCATCGACGGCGTGGTCTCGATCTTCTACGGGCTCGAGCATCGCCGCCACGGATCGCAGCGCTGGACCTGGGTCCTGGTCAACGGCGTGCTCGACCTGCTTCTGGCGGCGCTGATCGTGTGGCTGCTGCCCAATTCGGCGGCCTGGGTGCTCGGCCTGATCCTCGGTATTGATCTGGTCTTTGCCGGCACCTCGCTGATAGCGATGGCGCTCGCGGCCCGCCAACTCACCGCATAGCCGGCGGCGTCCGCGCCTCAGACCGGAACGTGGGCACCGATCCAGCGGCGCAAATCCGTAAGCTGCAGGGCGCCCGAGATTCGCGCGGTCTCGCGGCCGCCGCGCAACAGCACCAGCGTCGGAATGGAGCGGATGTTGAATCGCGCCGCCAATTCGCCTTCGCCGTCCGAGTTGATCTTTGCGAAGCGCAGACGCGGCTCGAATTCGCGCGCGGCTGCTTCGAAGACCGGCGCCATGGCGTGGCACGGACCGCACCATTCCGCCCAGAAATCGACCAGCAACGGCAGATCCTTTGCCTCGGCATGTCGGGTGAAGCGCGCGCCGGTCAGGGCGATCGGATGGCCCGTGAACAGCGGTTTTCCGCAGCGCCCGCATTTGCCTTCGGCTGCCGGCTTGTCCGCGGGAACCCGGTTCAGCGCGTCGCAATTGGGGCAGGGGATGATGCGGGTCTCGTCCATATCCAAATCCTGCCCTGCTGTGCCGTCCGCCACCTTGCTCTATATCAACGCCGCAAGCCGGCAAAATCTCCCGCGGCGTGCCGGCGGGCACAGTCTTCTTTTCCGCGGCCGCCTCCCCTAGATTGGGCCGCGCAATGTCTTGAAAAGCAACCATGGCCGACACACCGCCGGACCGCCTCTCGTCCAATCCGAAAAGCCCTTATTACGACGCTGGTCTGCTCGAACGCGGTATCGGCGTCCGCTTCAACGGCGTCGACAAGACCAATGTCGAGGAATATTGCGTCAGCGAAGGCTGGGTCCGGCTGGCAGTCGGAAAGACGGTCGACCGCCACGGCCATCCGATGACGATCAAATACAAGGGTAGCGTCGAGCCCTATTTCCGCGAGCTGTCCTGAGCAGGCCAGCGAAAAAGGCCCGGTGTCGCCACCGGGCCTTTCCGCATTCGCTTGGGTGCGGGACTTAGAAGTCCATGCCGCCCATGTCGCCCATGCCGCCGCCGGGCATGGCCGGACCGGATTCCTTCTTCGGCCGGTCGGCGACCATCGCCTCGGTCGTGATCAGGATGCCGGCCACGGAGGCTGCATTCTGCAGCGCGGTGCGCACAACCTTGGTCGGATCGACGATGCCGGCCTCGACGAGATCGACATAGGCCTCGTTCTGGGCGTCGAAGCCGTAGGTGTTGGACTTCTGCTCGAGCAGCTTGCCGACGACGATGGAGGCTTCCACGCCGGCATTCTCGACGATCTGGCGGATCGGCGACTGGATCGCCTTCCTGACGATGGCGATACCGGCGTCTTCGTCCTCGTTCTCGCCGGTGAGATCCTTGAGCGCCTTGGTGGCATAGAGAAGCGCCGTGCCGCCGCCTGGCAGCACGCCTTCCTCGACCGCGGCCTTGGTGGCATTGAGCGCGTCGTCGACGCGGTCCTTGCGCTCCTTGACCTCGACCTCGGTGGCGCCGCCGACGCGGATCACGGCCACGCCGCCGGCGAGCTTGGCCAGACGCTCCTGCAGCTTCTCCCTGTCGTAATCGGAGGTGGTTTCCTCGATCTGCTTCTTGATCTGGCCGACGCGGGCCTGGATGTCGGCCTTCTTGCCCGAGCCGTCGATGATGGTGGTGTCGTCCTTGTCGATGCGCACCTTCTTGGCGGTGCCCAGCATGTTGACCTTGACGTTCTCGAGCTTGATGCCGAGGTCCTCGCTGATGACCTGGCCGCCGGTGATGATGGCGATGTCTTCGAGCATGGCCTTGCGGCGGTCGCCGAAGCCCGGAGCCTTGACGGCGGCGACTTTCAGCCCGCCGCGCAGCTTGTTGACCACGAGCGTCGCCAGCGCCTCGCCCTCGATCTCCTCGGCGATGATGAGCAGCGGCCGGCCCGCCTGCACCACCGATTCCAGGATCGGCAGCATCGGCTGCAGCGTGGACAGCTTCTTCTCGTGGATCAGGATGTAGGGCTCTTCGAGCTCGCAGACCATCTTGTCGGCGTTGGTGATGAAGTAGGGCGAGATGTAGCCGCGGTCGAACTGCATGCCTTCGACGACTTCGAGTTCGGTCTCCAGGCTCTTGGCCTCTTCGACCGTGATCACGCCCTCATTGCCGACCTTGGCCATCGCTTCGGCGATCATCGCGCCCACGTTCTTGTCGCCATTGGCGGAAATCGTGCCGACCTGGGCGATCTCTTCGTTGGACTTGACCTTCTTGGAGCGCTTCTTGAGGTCGGCGACGACGGCGTCGACCGCCTTCTCGATACCGCGGCGCAGATCCATCGGGTTCATGCCGGCGGCGACCGACTTGGCGCCCTCGCGCACGATGGCGCGGGCCAGAACGGTGGCGGTGGTGGTGCCGTCGCCGGCCGCGTCGTTGGTCTTCGAGGCGACTTCGCGCACCATCTGGGCGCCCATGTTCTCGAACCTGTCGGCGAGTTCGATTTCCTTGGCGACCGTCACACCGTCCTTGGTGGTGCGCGGAGCGCCGAAGCTCTTCTCGATGACGACGTTGCGGCCCTTGGGGCCCAGCGTCACTTCCACTGCGTCGGCGAGGATATCGACGCCGCGCAGCAAGCTTCTCGCGGGCATCGGCGCCGAATTTGACGTCTTTGGCTGCCATTTGCGTAGTCTCCTGAATTCGGTTGCTTCGAGGCTCTCAGGCGGCCTTCTTCGAGGCGCCCTTGCGGCCCTCGATGATGCCCATGATGTCGGACTCCTTCATGATCAGGAGTTCTTCGCCATCGATCTTCACCTCGGTGCCCGACCATTTGCCGAACAGCACGAAATCGCCGGCCTTCACTTCGGGGGCGACGCGCTTGCCGTTGTCGTCGAGGGCGCCGGGGCCGACCGAGATGATTTCGCCTTCCTGCGGCTTTTCCTGAGCGGTCTCGGGAATGATGATGCCGCCGGAGGTTTTCTGATCCTCTTTGACGCGGCGGACGACCACGCGGTCGCCAAGCGGACGGAATTTCATGGATGCTCTCCTCGAAAGTTCTTGTTAATACAAGCGCTTGATGGAATCCGGCCCGATTGGAGCCGGGTGGTGGCAGCACTCTCGCCAAGAGAGTGCTAACCGTTGACGCGGTAGATAGTCACGGTCTGGTGAGCCGTCAAGGGGTGGCGGCCCGTCCCGGGCGCGATCCTGCGGGCTGGGTTAAGGGCTGATGGCGGGAACGCCGGGGGCGCCAGGGCCCCACGGGGCGGTCAGAACAGGTCGCCCAGCCAATAGCGGACGCCCACCGTCACGGAATTGTCGGAGTAATCGCCGCTGTAACGCGCCGCCGGGAAGTACAGAGCCGAGCGCGTGCCCCAGCCGATCCCGTTCGCATGCACGTAGCGGTAGGCGACCTCGAGGGTCCATTGCGGCGCGAAGCGCCAGTCCAGGCCGCCCGCCGCCTGCAATCCGAACGCATCGGCGCTGCCGTGCACATCGACCCTGGTGACGCAGCTGAGATAGCACAGGGGCGGCGCGACCACGCAGACCGCACAATAGGGATAGCTGCCCGCGCCGGCGGCGCTCGTGTGCACGAGCCCAAAGCCGCCGCCGAAAAACGGCTGAACCGGCAGATCGATGGGAACGTCGTAATAGCCGACGGCCATCAATGTCGTCGCGTCGACGTGGCCGGCGAACTTCGAAGAAATGCACGCCGCCGATCGGACGCAGGGCAGGTTGCGCGAGCGGCTGCAGCAGCGGAAGGAAGATGCCGGCGGTAATCGCATTGAGGTTGGCAGGCCGGTAACCCGCTTCCAATTCGACGCGGAAACCGGAGCCCAGCTCGTAACCGAGGCGCGCGAACTCGGTCACGTCATCGCGGACGCCCCATGACCATGACGCGTTGCCACCGGCAACGGTGGTGTCGATGCGGTCGGGCGCGTGGTAGCCGATGTCCAGGCCGGCATAGAAGCCGCCGTCCTGGGCCAGTGCGGGCGCCGCGAAAAGGAACGCCGCTGCAAATACTAGGACGATGCGCAGCATGTTCGGTCCCATTCTTCCAAGAGGTTCGCCAGCTTGAGGAAGAGGTGCTGCTAGAATACCAATGGCCGAACGCGGCGCCAGCGGTTCATGATGTTGTTCATCCGAGGTTCAGGCTGAGGCCCCGAAACTGCATCATGCGGGTTGGGCAGCTGGAGGATGGAAGGATGAAGGTTCTCGCGAAATTGGCGTTCGGCGCTCTGGTTCTGGGCGGAGTGGCCTTTGCCGGCTCGGCGCCGGCCTCGGCTGCCGGCGTCGGGGTTTCTTTCGGCCTCGGTTATCCCGGTTATTCCGGCTATCCCGCCTACGCCTATGGCAACTCATGCGGCTACTACAACTCCTACGACGCGCCGGCGCCCTGGGGCCTGCCGCCGGGCTATTGCGGCGATCAGGTCTATCTTGGTCCGGTCTACTGGGGCGGCAACTGGTATCGCGGTCCGATCTATTACCGCTGGGACCGCGGCGCGCGCGTCTATTGGCTGAATGGAGGCTGGCGCCGCAATGAATGGCGTGGGCGGATCGCGCCGCGTGTCGAATGGCGCGGCCGGACCGGCGGTCAGTTCCGCGGCGGCGTGGTGCGTGGCGGCGTCCAGTTCAGAGGCGGCGCAGTGCGCGGCGGAGTCCAGTTCAGGGGTCGCGCGGGCGGCAGGGTCAGGGTCGGGAGCGGCGCAAGAGCCGGCGCGCACGTGAACGGTCGTCGCCGCTGAAGCGGCCGCCACGAACGCACGGCAAGCGAGAGCAATATCGCATGGGCTCCGGCGCAAAGCGCGCCGGAGCTTTTTGCTCGAGCGGTGCCGCGGCCGCGCGGCTTGACGGGCACCTTTTCCCTGTTAGCTTGGCCTCCAGAGCTTCCGGGACAATCGGGTATGTCTGAGCCGCGCTCGCGCGATCTGCCGAACGATCTCGATGCATTCTGGCTGCCCTTCACGCCGAACCGCCACTTCAAGACCGCGCCGCGCATCCTGGCGCGCGCCGAAGGCATGTATTTCTACGATGACGCCGGTCGCGCGCTGCTCGACTGCTGCTCCGGGCTGTGGTGCGTGAATGCGGGCCACGGGCGCGCCGCAATCACTGAGGCCGTCCGCAAGGCGGCCGGCGAACTCGATTTCGCGCCCACCTTCCAGTTCGCCCATCCGGACGCCTTTGCGCTGGCCGAGCGCCTGGCTGCGCTGGCGCCGCCGGGCCTCGATCACGTCTTCTTCGTCAATTCCGGATCGGAGGCTGCCGATGCCGCGCTCAAGATCGCCCGCGCCTACCATGGCCGACGCGGGCAAGGCGGCCGCTTCCGCCTAATCGGCCGCGAGAAGGGCTATCACGGCGTCACCTTCGGCGCGATTTCCGCGGGCGGCATCGCCAACAACCGCAAGGCCTACGGCCCGCTTCTTCCGGGCACGGACGATCATCTGCCCTTGCCCTATGACCGCGCGAGCATGGCGTTTACCCGCGGCGAGCCGCAATCGGGCGCCCATTACGCCGACGCGATCGAGAACCTCGTCGCGCTGCACGGGGCCGAGACCATTGCCGCGGTCATGGTCGAGCCGATGGCGGGCTCGGCCGGTGTCTTCGCGTCGCCGAAGGATTATCTCCCCCGCCTGCGGGCGCTATGCGACCGCCACGGCATTCTGCTGATCTTCGACGAGGTGATCACGGGCTTCGGCCGCATGGGGTATGGCTTCGCGGCCGAGCGCTATGGCGTGGCGCCCGACATTCTCACCTTCGCCAAGGGCGTGACCAACGGGGCGGTGCCGATGGGGGGCGTGATCGTCGCGTCCCATATCCACGATGCCTTCATGGCCGGCGGCCCCGACCACGCGATCGAGCTGTTCCACGGCCACACCTATTCGGCCCATCCGCTGGCCTGTGCGGCGGCGCTGGCAACGCTCGATCTGTATCGCGACGAAGCGCTGTTCGAGCGCGGCCGTGCGCTCGAGCCGGTGCTCGAAGAGGCGGTGCACGCATTGAAAGGCGCGCCGCTGGTCGCCGACATCCGCAATGTCGGCATGGCTGCGGCCATCGACATCGAGCCCGATCCCGCCGCGCCCGGCCGGCGCGGCTACGAGGCGATGCGCCGCGCCTTCCACGACGAGAATCTCGTCATCCGCATCGGCGGTGACACCATCGCGCTGGCGCCCGCGCTGGTCGCCGGCGAAGCCGAGATCGGGCGCATGGTTGAAGGCGTAAGGACGGTATTGTCGAAACTGACGTGAGGTAAGTTCTCCACGATGCTCGCACTCAAGCGCGCATTTCTCCTGGTCATGGTTCTGGTGGTGCCGCCGCTGCTGACGGGACTCAGCTACGATGCGGCGCGATTCGTGCTCGATGAAACCCATCGCGGGATCGCCCCCGGGGTCGTGCGGCTGGTCAGCGTCTGCGAATTCATCCTCTTCTTCATCATTGCGGTGTTCGAAGCCAGGGCGCGATGGGGGGCGCCGTCCCCAGACTGAGAGGAAGCCATGCGCATCGGCGTGCCGAAGGAAATCAAGAACAACGAGTATCGCGTCGGTCTCACGCCGGCCGCCATGCGCGAGCTGACCGCGCGCGGCCACGAGGTGCTGGTCGAAACCATGGCGGGCGAGACCATCGGACTGCACGACGATATCTATGTGGGTTATCGTGTCGCAAACATGCCCGGCGCGGTGGCGCGCACCTTGATTTTCGCCCTCAACGACGCGACGCTGCCCTTCCCGCTGGCGCTGGCCGAGCTGGGGCCCGAGGCGCAGAAACTGCCCTCGAAAGCGCGAAATCCGTGCTGGGTATGGGAACGCAAACGGGCGCCTCAGGGCGCGCCGGTGAAGCCGATCGCCCATGAGAAGTCGGTGTGGGTGGCTTCGGCGTTGAAATATTTCGGATCGGCGAAAAGCAGGATCGGTTTCTTGTAATTGGCAGGCAGGCTGCGATCGTTGCCGAAGCGGGCGGTGCCGTGGCAGCTCATGCAGTTGGAGCTGACGCCCGCGGTCATCATGAGACCGGATTCCAGATAGGGATTGAAGCAGACGTCCATCGTCGCGCCGCGGTAGGTGGTGGTCTGATCGTAGCTCGCGCACATGGCGTAATGGCTCCATGGGGCGGCGAGTCCGGCCGGCCGCCCCGCCTTGCTGCCCGGAAATCCGGCATCGCCGTGCTCATCGGGCGACCAATAGAAGCTCTGCCAGGTCCACAGGGGCGTTTCCTTGGTGCTGACATGCATGGCCACGAGCACGGCGTAATCGCCCGCTTCCGCCATGAACGACTTTGTCAGATGCGCCTGGCTGTTGAACCTGTCCGCCTCGGCTCGCGTCAGCTTGAACGAATAAAGCGAGGACAGCGGCGCATAGAGATATCTTTGCGCCTCGCAGCTCAACGCCCCTGGCGGGATTGGCTGGGCCATGGCGATCTCAGCGGCGGTCGCCGGCCTGAGCGGACCCGATGCGTCCGGCCGGGGGTCGACCAGCACGCAAGTCGTCCAGCTCGCGGGCACCGGATGCGTTTTGTCGGTCGCGCCTCCAGCGCCGCGCCACAACGGCTGCGGCGTCAGATGCGCCGGCGCTCCGCGCCGTGCCGCCTTGACCAGGCTGTAGACCGGTTTGATCTCGATGGCATTGGCCGGAAATTCTTCGATGCCGCGTGCGGCGCCGTTTGTGTCCGCGGACCAGGCTGCATTGAGCGCGGCCATGCTAGCGGCCGAGTTGTAGCGATAGCTGCGGCCGCCGGGTCCCTTGTGCGGTTCGGCGATGAATGTCGCGGCCGCAGCGTTGTAACGGTCGTCGATCAGGAACGGGAACACCGGCTTGTCCGGCTGGCTCTTGTCGATGAACTGCTTGGGGATCACAAAGACGTGGCGCGGACGCGATGCGGCGCGCGTTCCGTCCGAAGCGGGAAAGAACACCTGGTCGTTGTCCTCCCAGGTTTCCCAGACCGGCCAGCCCCCTTCGCCGGAGCGTGCGTTCATGCCGGCCCACAATTGCCAAGCGTGATGGCGCGTCGCTTTTCTGTCTCCGCCTACGATCCATTTCTGGATCGTTTGCGACGGCGTTGGAAAGCCGTCGGCGCGCGGGACAGGCCTGGGCGTCACGCCCGGGCCCGCTGCGCCCGCCGGAACGGACACCGGCAGCAGCAGCGCCAGCAGGAGTGCCCTATTGCGCCTCATCCGCATCCTTCGTCCCCTGAGTCTTCGGTTTCAGGGCGGTGAGATAGGCGTAGACGTCGCCTACCTCTGCCGGCGTCAGATATTTGAGTTGGCGGCGGATGATGCCTGACATGCGCTGGGTGTTCTGGCCCTTGCGGCCTTCGCCGGTGGCGAAGAAGTGGGCAAATTCGCCGACGGAATAATGCGTCACCGCCTGGCGCAGATCGGGCGAATCCAGTTGCGGATCGCCTGAAAGGTCAGGCCCGTGGCAGGCGCTGCAATAGGCGCTGGCGATATAGCGGCCGAGCGCGATGGGTTCGCCCGGCGTCTCGGCCGGCCCGTGCGCCGCGGGATCGACCATCTTCGCGGAGACGGGGAACATCCCCATCGCCAGCATCGCTTTGCCGCCGAAGCCCCATTGCGTTCGGCCGGCCGCCGACGGCTTCTCAGGCAGCGAACGCAGAAAAGCGATCAGATCGGCGATGTCGCTGTCCGAAAGCCCGACGAAATGGCTCGACGGCATGAGGATCGCGCTGGTGCCGTCGGGCCTGACGCCGTAGCGGATGCCGGTCGCGAGCTGCGCATCCGAGAGACGATGGGCGAGGAGGGTGAGATTGGGCGAGACGATCCGCGTACCGAAGGGGCCTGAGAACACCTGCCGGCCGGTTAGCTCGCGCCCGTGGCAGCCGAAGCAGCCGGCGAGACGTGCCACGCGCTCGCCATTTGCGACATTGCCTTGTATGGGGCCCCGTACGGGGCCCTGCGCGGGCGAGACCGCGAGCGCCTTTGCGGGAGCCGGATAATGCGTTTCGAGGATCCGTGCCGAGACCGCCTCAATTCGCCATACGACGATGGCCACAAGAATGACCACGACGGCCGCCGCGATGCCGATTTTCGTTCCGGTGCGCATATTGCCCTTCGATGCTCGCGCCGACACTAGCAGATGTTCTTGGCCTTCGGATGAAGTCCCTGTCACGAAGGGGAGGACCGGGCCGGCCTCAAATTTGTCCGGGCGTGAGGTTCGGATTGGGCTGGCGGGCAATCGCCGCGCGCGCGTAGATTCGCGCAGCGGCGCGAAGGGAGATTGGCATATGCAGAGATTTGCGATCGTGGCGATATTCGCGGCTCTGCTTGTCGCGGGTTGCCAGACGCGGCCGCCATACGCGCAGGTGCCGCCGGCCCCCGCGACGCCGGCGCAGCCGGCGCCCGCTCCCGCTCCGCATCCGCCGTCCAATCAAGCCGTCCTCGGCGGCCCTGTCGGCGTTGTCGCCTCGGCTGAGACCGGCAGCTATATGGACGCTCAGGAAAGCTTGCTGCGCCGGCGCTTGCGCGCAAGCGGCGTGCGCGTGGCCCGTCTTGGCGACGACATCGTTCTGATGCTGCAGAGCGAAATCCTGTTCGGCTCCGGTTCGGCGTCGCTGTCGCCGCGCGCTCAGCGCACGCTGGACGAGATCGCGCAAACCTTGCGCCAATACGACAAGACGCTGATCGAAGTGAACGGCTATACCGACACCACAGGAAGCGCCGATACCAACCTCAGGCTCTCCCAGCGCCGGGCCGAATCAGTCGCCGACGTCTTCGTCGCCGATGGAGTCAACGCCGCCCGCATCAGTCCGCGCGGCTTCGGCGAAACCCATCCGGCCGTGCCCACCGGCGACAATGTCAACGAGCCGCGCAACCGGCGCGTGGAAATCCGCATCGTCCCGCACATTGGCAAGGGCTAGATCCGTGCCTCAGCGGCCGTAGCGGCCCAGGAGCTCGATCAGTTCGGCGAATTTCTGGCGCTGGTCGTCGCGATCGCCGCTTTCAATGGCGTGGGCCACGCAATGGTCGGCATGGCCCTTGAGGATTTCCTCCTCCACCTTTTTCAGCGCCGCCTTGACCGCCTGGATCTGGTCGAGCACCTCGATGCAGTAGCGCTCTTCCTGGATCATGCGGGCGACCCCGCGCACCTGGCCTTCGACGCGCGACAGGCGGGAGAGCAGCTTGGGATCGGCCTTGGTCATGGCCCCCTATAACACGGCCGGCCCTGCGCTGACGATTTTCGCACATTCCTGGACGCCAGGCGATCCGCGCTACGGCGTGGTTAACGAATTGGAAATCCGCAGGACCTCACAATGGGCCCAGATCGCCTCCCGGGGGAACCCATGACCAATGCCCTGATCGTCGCGACCTACGCGATGGCCGCTGCGGCCGTCGCCTGGGTGCTGAACGCGTCCGGCAGCGTCTCGCCGCCGCTGGCCACACTGGTCGGCCTCGTCGAATTTCTTCTGGCGGCGCAGGTTCACAGCTCGATCCTGCGCGGGCGCGAGCGGCGCGAAACCGCCGCCGACATCCGCAAGCTGAAGCTGGTCGCGCGCGACACCGGCGTCGCTCTCGAAGAGACTCGCGGCAAGATGGCCGAGATGAAATCGGCGATCGAAGCCAAGGCCAGCGCCCAGTCGCGGAAGATCGTCGCCGAGCTTCAGCTTCTTGAGGGCCTGATGCGCGATTTCGCGGCCCGCATCAGCGAGAAGGCGAGCGCGCTGCCATACGAGGACCATGAATTGCTCCAGCGCCGCGCCCGCGACAGCGCCCGCGCCTATGTCGAATCGCTGGGCGAGTCCGATCTGCTCGAAACCATCCGTGCGAGCCTTGAGCAGAACCGCGTCGATCTTTACCTGCAGCCGATCGTCAGCCTGCCGCAGCGCAAGCTGCGCTTCTACGAAGCGCTGTCGCGGCTGAGGTCAGAGGATGGCGTGGTGATCATGCCGGCGCAATACATCAAGGTCGCGGAACCCGCCGGCCTCATGAGCGTGGTCGACAACCTGCTTCTGTTCCGCTGCGTGCAGATCGTGCGCCGTCTCGTCAAGAAGAACCGCGAGATCGGCGTCTTCTGCAACATCTCGGGCGACACGCTGACGGACGCGGAATTCTTCCCGCAATTCCTCGAATATATGCATCACAACCGCGATCTGGCCGGGCAGATCGTGTTCGAATTCGCGCAAGGCTCGGTCGTCAAGGCCGGCGTCAAGGGCGAGGAAAACCTGTCCTATCTGGCGAGCCTCGGCTTCGCGCTGTCGATGGACCATGTCGAATCGCTGGGCGTGGACTTCACCCGGCTGCAGAAGCTCGGCTTCCGCCACATCAAGGTGCGTGCGCAAACGCTGACCAACGGCATGAGCGGGGCGCAGGCCGATGTCGCCGCCGAGGATTTCAAGAATCTGCTCGCCCGCCACGGCATCAACCTCATTGCCGAACGCGTCGAGGACGAGAAGACCGTGGTGCAACTGCTCGATTTCTCGGTCGATTTCGCGCAAGGCTATCTGTTCGGCGAGCCGCGCGCGGTGCGCGACGAGTCCCTCAAGGCTTTGGACGAAGGTCTGCCGTCGGCGCCCATCATTCCGCTCAGAAGGGCCGGCTAGACAGGCCGCCATTGACCGGGCGTCGCGCCCGTGCGATCCGCTAGCGCCATGTCCACCCGTCCCGAGATCCTGCCGGGTCTGTCGAAGATCGCGGCGCGCTACGATGCGTTGCTTTGCGACGTCTGGGGCGTGCTCCATGACGGCCACGCCGCCAGGCCGCCCGCGGTCGAGGCCCTGCGGCGCTTTCGCGCAGGCGGGCGCCCGGTGGTCCTCGTCTCCAATGCGCCCAGGCCGCGCGAAGACGTCGAGGCGCAATTCGCGCGCTTCGGCGTGCCGGCGGACTGCTATGACGCCATCATGACCTCGGGCATGGCCACGCGGGAGGATCTGGAGCGCCGCGCCAGCGGCGCCCGGCTCAGGATGCTGCATTTGGGCCCGGACCGCGACCGGGGCGTGTTCGAAGGCCTTGCGATCGAGTGTGTCGGGGCGGAGGAGGCCGAAATCGTGCTCTGCACAGGGCTTTACGACGACGATACCGAAACACCCGAGGATTACCGCGGGCTGCTCGGCGGCTTCGTCCGCCGCGGGCTCGCCATGCTGTGCGCGAATCCCGACATCGTGGTCCAGCGCGGGCGCGTGCTCGTTTATTGCGCCGGCGCGATTGCCAAACTGTATGAGGAACTGGGCGGCTCCGTGGTCTATTACGGCAAGCCGCACCGGCCGATCTACGAGGTGGCGCTGGCGCGCGCGACTGCGGCCGCCGGCAGGCCCATCGCCCGGCCGCTTGCCATCGGCGACGGGCTTGGCACCGACATTGCCGGCGCCAATACGATGGGAATCGATGCACTATTCATCGCCGACGGCGTGCACGGCGAGGATATCGGCGAGCTAACGCCGGAACGGCTCGAGACCCTTTTCGCCCACGCCGGCGTCACGGCCATGGCCGCAAGTCCGGCGCTGATGTGGTAAACCCCGTCTGCCGAAAGCACTGGAACCCAAGATGCCCTACACCATCGACGACCTGAAGCCCGGCATGTCCGAAAGTTTCACCAAGACCGTCACCGAACGCGACGTTCAGCTTTTCGGGGAAATCTCCGGCGACACCAATCCCCTCCATTTCGACGAGGAATTCGCCCGCACCACGCCTTTCAGGGGCCGCATCGCCCATGGCGTGTTGAGCGCGAGCTACATCTCGACGGTCCTGGGCATGAAGATGCCGGGTCCCGGCACTATCTTCCTGAGCATGAGCGCGCGCTTCCGGGCGCCGGTGCGAATCGGCGACACCGTGACCGCCGTCTGCACCGTGCGCGAGGTGATCCGAGAGAGGCGCCGTGTCGCCTTCGATTGCGTCTGCAAGGTCGGCGATACCGTCGTCGTCGAAGGCGATGTCCTTGTCATGCCGCCTGCGCCTGCGAAAGCTTGACACAGCGCCCATGCGCATCTTTCGCCATTACACCGGGATTCCGGCTACCTTTCATGGCGCGGTGGTGGCGCTTGGCAATTTCGACGGCGTGCATCTGGGCCACCGGGCGTTGATCGCCGAGGCTGCCCGCCATGCCACAGCCCTCGGCGCCCCGCTGGGCGTGATCGCCTTCGAACCGCATCCCCAGGAATTCTTCCATCCCGGCGCCGCGCAGTTCCGGCTGACGCCCTTTCGCATCAAGGCGCGGCTTCTGGCGGAGCTTGGCGTCGAGGTCATGTTCGCGCTCAATTTCGACGCCGAGATGGCGAAGAAGCGCGCCGAGGATTTCGTGCTCGAAGTGCTGGTCGAGGGACTCGAAGTGGCTTGCGTGTTGGTGGGGTCCGATTTCCGCTTCGGCAAGGGCAGGGCGGGCGACGCCACCGTGCTCGCCTATATGGGCGAGATGGAGGGTTTCGGCGTCGACACTTTCGACACGGTGCCGATGGCGGGCGGCGGCAAGATTTCGTCCACCCGTATCCGTGAGCTGCTCCAGGCCGGCCGGCCCGCCGAAGCCGCCGCCCTTCTCGGCCATTGGTGGGCCATCGAAGTCCCATGTCGAACACGGCGACAAGCGCGGCCGGGTGATCGGCTTTCCCACTATCAACATGCGCTGGGAGGGCTCGCTGGCACCGGCCTTCGGCGTCTATGCGGTCCGCGCCACGCTGATGGACGGCGACGCCGCCGGCCCCCGCTATGACGGGGTGGCGAATTTCGGCATTCGTCCCATGTTCTCGATTCCGTCGCCGCTTCTGGAGACCTATCTGTTCGACTTCTCCGGCGACCTCTACGGCAAGCACATCTCGGTCGAGCTGATCGAGTTTCTCAGACCCGAAGCCAGCTTCGATTCGCTGGGCGGGCTGAAGACGCAGATCGCCGCCGATATCGCCGCCGCCACGGCATCGCTGGCGCGCGCGGGCGAGGCCCCGCCATCGCCGTCATCGCAACCGGCCCCACGAGGCAAGAAGAGCGCCAAACATGACTGAGACACGACCCTACACACCGCCCAAGATCTGGACCTGGGACAAGGAAAGCGGCGGGCAATTCGCCAGCATCAACCGCCCCGTCGCTGGCCCGACGCATGACAAGGAGCTGCCGGTCGGCCGTCATCCGCTGCAGCTCTATTCGCTGGCCACGCCCAACGGCGTCAAGGTGACGGTGATGCTCGAAGAATTGCTGGCGCTCGGTCGCAGCGGCGCCGAATACGATGCCTGGCTCATCCGCATCGCCGAGGGCGATCAGTTCGGCAGCGGCTTCGTCGCCGTCAATCCGAACTCCAAGATTCCGGCCTTGATGGATCGCAGCACGCCCAAACCGACCCGCGTCTTCGAATCCGGCGCGATCCTGCTTTATCTGGCCGAGAAGTTCGGCGCCTTTCTTCCGTCCGATCCGGCGAAGCGGGCGGAATGCTTTTCCTGGCTGTTCTGGCAGATGGGCAGCGCGCCCTATCTGGGCGGCGGCTTCGGGCATTTCTACGCCTACGCGCCGGAGAAGATCGAATACCCCATCAACCGCTTCGCGATGGAGGTGAAGCGCCAGCTCGACGTGCTCGACCGCCAGCTGGCGGATCGTCCCTTCATTGCCGGAGAGGACTATACGATCGCCGACATGGCAATCTGGCCCTGGTACGGGCTTATGGCCAGGGACGGCCATTACGGCGCGGCCGAGTTCCTTCAGGTGCAGGACTACAAGAACGTCATGCGCTGGGCCACCGGCATTGGCGAGCGGCCCGCGGTCAAGCGCGGCCGCATGGTCAACCGCGTGATGGGCGAGCCGGCGAGCCAGCTGCGCGAGCGCCACGATGCCGCCGACTTCGACACCAAAACGCAGGACAAGCTGGAGGCCGGGCAAGGCTAGGCGCGCCTTCGCGGCCCGTCCGCTGGACCCGCCGCCTCCGGGCCATTAGCGTGCGCGCGTTCCCAAGAATTGAGCTATTCAAGAGACATGCCCGAAGACATGCCTGAGACGAGCGATTCCGCCCCCCGCGACTACCGCGCGACGCTGTTCCTGCCCCAGACCGATTTTCCGATGAAGGCTGGCCTGCCGGCGGCCGAGCCGGAATGGCTCGCGCGCTGGGCGGCGATGGACCTCTATGGCCGGCTGCGCGCGGCCTCCAGGGGGCGGCCGCTGTTCGTGCTCCATGACGGGCCGATCTACGCCAATGGCGACATCCATTCGGGCACCGGCCTCAACCACATCCTCAAGGATTTCGTCATCCGCTCCCAGCAGATGCTGGGCAAGGACGCGCCCTATGTGCCCGGCTGGGACTGCCATGGCCTGCCCATCGAATGGAAGGTCGAGGAGCAGTACCGCGCCAAGGGCATCGCCAAGGACGAGGTGCCGACGGCGCAACTGCGCGACGAATGCCGCGCCTTCGCCGCGCACTGGCTGGGCGTGCAGCGCGAGCAGATCAAGCGGCTGGGCTGCATCGGCGAATGGGACAATCCCTACACCACGATGGATTTCCGCGCCGAGGCCGCCATCGCCGGCGAGCTGCACAAATTCGTGGGAAACGGGCTGCTCTATCGCGGCTTCCGCCCGGTGATGTGGTCGCCGGTCGAGAAGACCGCACTGGCCGAAGCCGAGGTCGAATATCACGAAAAAACCTCGCCACAAATCTGTGTGAAGTTTCCCGTTGTTAGTCATGCCAATCGGGCGTGTGCCGATAAACTGGACAATGCGAGCGTCGTAATCTGGACGACGACGCCATGGACGATTCCCGGCAATCGCGCGATCGCATGGAGCAATGATCTTCGATATGTGGTTCTCGAAGTTCAGGAAGTTAAGGACGGATCATTTGCTGTGCCTGGCGACAAACTGATTGTCGCCGATGTCCTTGCTTCCCAGATGGCCGCCCATGCAGGGATAACAAAACACTTGGAATGGCCAATCCTTGGCCTGTTCCGCGAAAACAAGATCGTCTGCGCGCACCCGCTTAGAGGACGAGGCGCATTCTATGACTTTGATGTGCCGCTTTTATGGGGAGAGCATGTAACCGCTGATACTGGAACAGGATTTGTCCATACCGCTCCGGGTCACGGCGAGGAAGACTTTGAGCTGTGGCAAAATTTTGAAAGAGGTGTGCCTGATCCCGAAGTTGACACGGCAATACCGCGCACCATCGATGAGGAAGGCAAGTTTTATCCCGACGTTCCGCTGTTCGCCGGCAAGCACATTCTTTCGCGCGACGGCAAGAAGGATGGCGATGCCAACGGCGCCGTCATCAAGGAACTGATCGCAGCCGGCGCGCTGCTGGCCAAGGGCAGCCTGCGCCATTCCTATCCGCATAGCTGGCGCTCCAAGGCGCCGGTGATCTTCCGCGCCACGCCGCAATGGTTCGCCGCGCTCGACAAGCCGCTGGCCCAATTCGGCGGCGAGACGCTGCGCCAGCTCGCAGTCAAGGCCATCGCCCACACCGATTGGTATCCGCCGCAGGGCGCCAACCGCATCGGCGCGATGGTGGAATCGCGGCCCGACTGGGTGCTGTCGCGCCAGCGCGCCTGGGGCGTGCCGCTGGCCATCTTCGTCGAGAAGAAAACCGGCGAGGTGCTGAACGACGCCGAAGTCGACGCCCGCATCCTCGATATCTTCCGCAAGGAGGGGGCGGACGCCTGGTTCACGCGGGCGCCGTCCGATTTCCTGGGCGAAGATACAACGCGGACGCCTTCGAGCAGGTCAAAGACATCCTCGACGTCTGGTTCGATTCCGGCTCGACCCATGTCTTCGCTGTCGAGCACCCGATCGAACCTTCATGGCCGAAAGCCGAGCGCGCCGATCTCTATCTCGAAGGCTCCGACCAGCATCGTGGCTGGTTCCAGTCCTCGCTGCTGGAATGTTGCGCGACGCAAGGTCACGCG
Organism: uncultured Pseudomonadota bacterium; assembly: GCA_963775165.1. Lineage (GTDB taxonomy): Bacteria > Pseudomonadota > Alphaproteobacteria > Micropepsales > Micropepsaceae > Rhizomicrobium. The sequence continues at coordinate 163,947 of CAVZHX010000003.1, forward strand.
CCCTACAAGGCCGTGCTCACCCATGGCTTCGTGCTCGACGAGACCGGCCACAAGATGTCGAAGTCGCTGGGCAACACGCTGGCGCCCCAGGTCATCGCCGACAGGAACGGCGCCGACATCCTGCGCCTGTGGGCGGCAAGCTCGGACTTCACCGAAGACCTGCGCATCGGCCAGGACATCATCAAGGCCAATGTCGATTCCTATCGCCGCCTGCGCAATACCATCCGCTTCATGCTGGCCAATCTCGCCGGTTTCGGCGAGGACGAGCGCGTGGCCCGGGGCGAGATGCCGGAGCTGGAGCGCTACATGCTGGCGCGGCTCGCCGATCTCGATGCCAATGTGCGCGCGGCCTACCAAGAGTTCGATTTCAACCGCGCCTATCAGCTTCTCTTCAATTTCTGCACCAACGATCTGTCAGCCTTCTATTTTGACGTTCGCAAGGACGCGCTCTATTGCGATGGCGCCGCCAGCACGCGCCGCAGAGCCACCCGCACGGCCATCGACGAGATCTTCCGCCGAATCGTCACCTGGTTCGCGCCGATTCTCGTCTTCACCATGGAGGAGGCGTGGACGGCCCGTTTCCCGGGCGATGCCGAAAGCGTGCATCTGCATGATTTCTTCGCCACGCCCGCGCAGTGGTCCGATCCGGGGCTGATCGAGAAGTGGGGCCGCATCCGTGCGCTCCGCCGCGTCGTCACCGGGGCGCTGGAGATCGTGCGCCGCGACAAGGTGATCGGCGCCAGCCTCGAGGCCGCGCCCGTCCTCTATCTCGAAGACCCGAAGGACGCCGCCCTGTTCGACGGTCTCGATCTGGCCGAGATCGCCATCACCTCCGCCGCCGTGGTCTCGACCGACGCCCCGCCCGAGGGCGCTTTCCGCCTGCCCGAGGTGGCCGGCGCTGCGGCCGTGTTCCAGCCGGCAACGGGTGAAAAATGCGCCCGCTGCTGGATGATCCTGCCGGAGGTTGGCACCGTCGCCTCCGAGCCCCATTTGTGCCGGCGCTGCGCCGGGGTGGTCGAGGGGCTCAAATGATCCGGGACCTTTCGCCGCGCGAGCTGGGCCTGGTCTGTGCCGGAGGCGCGCTGGCGCTGGACCAGATCAGCAAGCTGGTCCTGCTCTACGGCTTCGGCTTCATCCACATGGCGCCGGGCGCGAGCATCCCTGTGCTGCCGTTTTTCGACCTCGTCATGGTCTGGAATCCGGGGGTCAGCTACGGCCTTTTCGCCGTCCATACCCAGATCGGGTGGGTCGTGTTGATATTTTGACGTTCGTGGCGATTGTCGGCCTCAGCTCATGGTTGTGGTTCTGGACGCCCCGAAAGGCCTTTGCGGCCGGTCTCGGTCTTGTGATCGGCGGAGCTATCGGCAACAACCTGATCGACCGGTTGGTTTATGGCAAGGTTGCGGACTTTTTCCACTTTCACGCCTTCGGCTATGGTTGGTATGTGTTCAACGTGGCCGATTGTGCGATCACCTTCGGGGTGGTTGCGATCGTTTACGATGCCCTGCTGCGGCCGGATGCCGGCAGCGCCGATGGGCCATCACGGACGCACAAGCCGGGAGCCGAACATGAGAAGTGAGATGCCTATGCGACGGGTTGCGTTTGTGGCTGCACTGGCGGGCGTGGCGATGAGCTTGGCGGGCTGCCAGACCATCGAGTGGCGGCCGGAATGAGCAAGGATCCGCCTGACGAATTCGCCGTCGTCACCAAGGCGCCGCTGGTCGTTCCGCCGGACTTCAACCTGAAGCCGCCCAAGCCGGGCAAGTCGCCGACCAACCAGAACTCGCCCACCGCGACGGCCGAGTCGACGCTTTACGGCGACCAGCAGACGCCCACCGCCAAGCAGGGCCGCTTCAGCGCCGGGGAAGCTGCACTTCTGAACAAGGCGGGCGCGGCCAATGGCGCCAGCGACATGATCCGCCAGCAGGTCGCTGCCGACAATCGCGCGATGCAGTCCGCGGACGAGAGCTTCACCAACCGCCTGCTGTTTGGGTTCGGCTCCAGCGACAACAGCCCCGGCAAGGCCCTCGATGCCGACGCCGAAGCCAAGCGGCTGGGCGAGGGCAAGGCCGGAACGGCGTCCGCCAAGCCGGCCGGCCAGTCCACCCCGATCCAAAAGGACAGCGGCGGCTGGCTCGATGGCATTTTCTAGGTTCGGCGCACGCGCGTCGCTGATCGCCGCGGTGCTCCTGGCGCCGCCGGCCGTTGCCCAAGGGGCGCCGCCGGAAGCTCCCGCCGCACAGCCTGCGCCCGCCGGGCCCGGTCAGAACAAGGTCTTCCAGTTCGCCCTGCAGAACGGCATGCAGGTGGTGGTGGTGCCGGACACCCGCGCGGCCGTGGTCACGCAGATGTTGTGGTATCGCGTCGGCGCCGTTGACGATCCGCCCGGCCTTTCCGGACTTGCCCATTTCTTCGAGCACATGATGTTCCGCGGCACCAAGGAGCTGCCGGGCGACGCCTTCGCCCGCGCGGTGGCCCGCAACGGCGGGCGCGATAACGCCTTCACCAGCCACGACTACACCGCCTTCTACGAGCAGATCGCCAAGGACCGGCTCAAAACAGTGATGGGGCTCGAAGCCGACCGCATGGCCAATCTCGATCTCTCCGACCGCAACGTGCGCACCGAACGCGATGTCGTTCTGGAGGAACGGCGGCTGCGCGTCGACAACGATCCGCGCGCGCTTCTGGACGAGCAGATGGAGGCCGCGCTCCAGCTCTCCCATCCCTATGGCCGCCCGGTGATCGGCTGGGCCGGCGAAATCCGCCATATCGGCCGGGTCGAGGCGCGCGATTTCTATCTCCACCATTACGCCCCCAACAACGCGATCCTGGTGGTTGCCGGCGATGTGACACCGGCCGAGGTGCGCGCCGACGCCGAAGCCACCTACAGCAAGCTCCCCGCGCGCGAACTGGTACCGCGCGCCGATTATGTCCAGCCGCCGCGCCTGGGCGAGACGCGGCTCACCATCACCCGTCCCGACGTCAAGCTGCCGCTGTTCGAGCGCATCTACCGCGTCGTCAGCTACACGGAGGCGACGCCGGGCGAGGCCGAGGCGCTGGCGGTGCTTGCCGAACTGATGGGCGGCGATGCCAACAGCATGCTTTACCGGCGTCTGGTGGTGGACAAGAAGCTCGCCTCCGATGCGGGTGCCTCCTATGAGGGCTATCGCCGCGACGCCGGCGCTTTCACCGTCTATGCGGTGCCGCGGCCGGGTGTCAGCCTTGAGACGCTCGAACAGGCGACCGACGCCGTAATCGCCTCGATGCAGAAGTCGCCGCGGACGGCCCCCGATCTCGCCCGTGCCAAGACCAAGCTCGTCGCCGCATCGGTCTATCGCCAGGACAGCCAGTTCGCGATGGCCATGGCCTATGGCCGCGCGCTCGTCATCGGGCTGACCGCCGAAGACATCCAGGATTGGCCCGACCGGATCGACAAGGTCGCAGCCGCCGAGGTGCGCGATGTGGCCGCAAGCCAACTCGTCAAGAACGAAGCGGTGACCGGTTATCTCAGACCCGGCTCGGCCGCGCGTGGTCCGGCCGCGCGCGCGCCGCGCAACAAGGAAGCGACGAAATGAGCGCCCGCCGCGCGCTGCGTATCGCGCTTGCGGCGCTCGCCTTCGTCGTGGCGCTGCCGGCCTTCGCGTGGGCGCTCGACATCCAAACCCTCGACGCCGGCAAGGGCCTCGAGGTCTGGTACGTCACAGATCACAGCCTGCCGATGATCGCGATGTCGGCGACGCTGCCGGCCGGCTCCGCCTACGATCCGGCGGGCAAGGACGGGCTTGCCGCCTTCGCCGCCGCGCTCATGGACGAAGGCGCGGGCAAGATGAACGCGCAGGCGTTCCAGTCGGCGCTCAACAGCCGCGGTATCCGTCTGTCGGTCGCGCCCGGCCGCGATGTGGTGCACATCTCGCTGGTGACGCTGACCGAACACGCCGCCGAGGCTTTCCAGCTCCTCGGGCTCGCGCTGTCGCAGCCGCGCTTCGACAGCGATGCGATCGCGCGCGTGCGCGCGCAGATTCTCGCCTCGCTCGAGGCGGACAAGGAGGATCCGGGCACCGTCGCGGGGCGGGAGTTCTATCGCAAGTTCTTCCGCGACCACGCCTACGCACACCCCGTCGACGGCGACGCCACCAGCATCGGCGCCGTTGGCGCGGCCGATCTCAAGGATTTCGCCAAGAGCCATTGGGTGCGCGGCCGCACCCAGATTGCGGTGTCGGGCGATGTCGACGCCGATACGCTGAAATCGCTGCTCGCCAGCGCCTTCGCCAAATTGCCGCCCGCGCCGCCGGCCGCGCCGCCGCCCGTCGGCCGCACGGGCGCGCCAGGCCTGGACGTGGTGGCAATGGACGTGCCGCAGCCCGCTGCCATCTTCGGTCTGCCCGGCATCAAGCGCAGCGACAAGGATTTCATCGCCGCCACTGTCGCCAATTACATCCTGGGCGGCGGCGGCTTCTCTTCGCGGCTGATGGACGAGGTGCGCGAGAAGCGCGGCCTCACCTATGGCATCTCGACAAGGCTCGAGCCCTACAGGCAGGGCGGGGTCTGGATCGGCCAGGTTTCCTCCAAGACCGCCAGCATGCGCGAGGCCATCGCAATCGTCCGCCAGACCATGAAGACATTTGCCGCCGACGGGCCCACGGCCAAGGAACTCGCCGACGCCAAGACCTATCTCACCGGCTCCTTCCCGCTCGCCTTCGATTCCAATGTCGGCATCGCCCGCCAGCTCAACACCTTCCAGAGCGAAGGCCTCGGCGTCGATTACGTCGCCAACCGCAATGCGCTGATCGAGGCGGCGACGGCCGCCGATGTCAGGCACGTGGCTGCGCGCTTGTTCAATCCGGCGAAACTGACCGTGGTGGTGGCCGGCAGCCTGCCGCCGCCGGCCAAGGAGGACCCGGCCGCGCATTGAGCACGCGGCTGTGGACGAGGCGGGCCCCCAAGCCTGCGCCCCCTGCCTGTGCCTCTGGCCCGCCTCTGCTACAGTGCCGCCATGGTCCCCGAGTTCACAGAAGATCCGCCGCCTCGGCGAAGGCACGATCAACCGCATTGCCGCGGGCGAAGTGGTCGAGCGGCCGGCCAGCGTCATCAAGGAGCTGGTCGAGAACGCGCTTGATGCCGGGGCCACGCGCATCGACATCGCCACCGCGCGTGGCGGCGCCGATCTGATCCTGGTCGAGGACAATGGCGAGGGCATGAGCGCGGCCGATCTCGAGCTCGCCGTCGAGCGCCACGCCACCTCCAAGCTGCCGGTGGCGGGCGGCGCCGACGATCTCTCCCACATCATGACGATGGGCTTCCGCGGCGAGGCGCTGCCCTCGATCGGGGCGGTGGGCCGGCTTGCGATCGCCAGCCGCACGGCCGGCGGCGAGGCGCATGAAATCCGCGTCGATGGCGGCAGCGTGCGCGCGCCGGCGCCCGTGGCCTTTGGTGCCAAGGGCCAGTCGGGCACGCGCGTCGAAGTGCGCGAGCTCTTCTTCGCCACGCCCGCCCGCCTCAAATTCCTCAAATCCGCCCGCAGCGAGGACATGGCCACCGCCGACATCGTCAAGCGGCTCGCCATGGCCCGTCCCGATGTCGCCTTCACGCTCACTGTGGACGGCCGCAAGAGCCTCGATCTGCCGGGCGAGATCGATCTGGCCTCACACAGCGAGGGGGCTGGCCGGCTCAAGAGACTTTCCCGCATCATGAGCCGCGAATTCGCCGACAACGCGCTGGCCATCGATGCGGTGCGCGAAGGCGTGACGCTCAAGGGGTTCGCGGGCCTTCCCACCTACAACCGCGCCAATGCGCAATCGCAATTCCTGTTCGTGAACGGCCGGCCGGTGCGCGACAAGCTGTTGATCGGCGCGGTGCGCGGGGCCTACGCCGATTTCCTCGCCCGTGATCGCCATCCGGCGCTAGCCCTGTTCCTCGCCTGCGATCCCGGTTTCGTCGACGTCAACGTTCATCCGGCCAAGGCCGAAGTGCGTTTTCGCGATGCCGGTCTGGTGCGCGGGCTGATCGTGGCCGCGCTCAAGCACGCGCTCGGCGAAGCCGGCCATCGCGCTTCGACCACGGTGGCCGGCGCCACGCTTTCGGCCCTGCGCCCGCAGGCCGCGCCCGGCTGGTCCACCCGGCCGCAAGCCGCGCATGTGCCGTGGGCCGCCGCAGAGGCCGCACGGGACTTCCACGCGCCCCTGTTTGCGGCCGAGCCCGAGCGCTCCTGGTCGGCCAGAGTCGAAGCGGTGCCGCAAGAGGCGCCGCATGACGAATTGCCGCTGGGGCTCGCCCGCGCGCAACTGCATGAGACCTACGTGGTGGCGCAGACCGCCGACGGCATCGTCATCGTCGATCAGCATGCCGCCCACGAGCGCCTCGTCTACGAACGCATGAAGAAGGCGCTGGCCAGTGGCGGCGTCGCCCGCCAGCCCCTGCTTATCCCCGAGGTTGTCGAGCTCGATCCCGCCGAGGTCGCGCGGATCGAGGCCCGTGCCGCCGAGCTCGCGGAACTGGGCCTCGTCGTCGAAGCTTTCGGGCCGGACGCAGTTATGGTGCGCGAGACCCCGGCGATGCTGGGGCAGATTGACGTCAAATCGCTGATCCGCGATCTTGCCGACGACATCGCCGAGAGCGGAAACGCGCTTTCGCTCAAGGAGCGGCTGGAGGAGGTCTCCGGCACGCTCGCCTGCCATATGAGCGTGCGCGCGGGCCGCAGGCTCTCCGCCGAGGAGATGAACGCGCTGTTGCGCGAAATGGAGGCGACACCTCATTCCGGCCAATGCAATCACGGCCGGCCCACTTATGTCGAACTCAAGCTCGCCGACATCGAACGCCTGTTCGGACGGCGCTAGGGCTCAAGAGGCAACGATGGTCATCAAAACCGAACACGACGTGACGCCGGCGGTGCTGTCGGAGATCGCGCGCGCCGACGATCCGCGCCTGCGCGAACTCTTGACGCTGGCTGTGCGGCACATGCACGCCTTCGTGCGCGAGGCGCGCCCGACCGAGGCCGAATTCCACAAGGCTTGCGGCATCATCGCCCGGCTGGGCCAGCTCACGACGGCCTCGCACAACGAGGTGGTGTTGATGGCCGGTTCGCTCGGCGTCTCGCAACTGGTGTGCCTGCTCAACAATGGCGACGGCGGCCAGGAGCCGACTACGGCCAATATGATGGGCCCGTTCTGGCGGATGGACGCGCCGGCCATGCCCAGCGGTAGCTCGATCGTGCGCGGGCCGACGCCGGGCGATCCCTTGTTCGTCGATGCCTGGGTCAAGGATTCGCGTGGCAACCCGGTGGCCGGCGCCATGTTCGACGTCTGGCAGGCCTCCGCCGAGGGCTATTACGAAAGCCAGGACCCCGAGCAGGCCGAGATGAACCTGCGCGGCACCTTCACCACCGACGCCGAAGGCCACGTCGCCTTCCGTAGCGTCAAGCCCGCGGGCTATCCCATTCCCGCGAACGGACCGGCCGGCGACCTGTTCCGCGCGCTCCACCGTCACAACATGCGGCCGGCCCATATCCACGTCCTGATCTACAAGCCGGGCTTCAAGACCCAGTTCTCGCAAATATATTCCAGCGACGACCCCAATCTGGAGACCGACGCGCAGTTCGGCGTCACCGAGGCCCTGGTCGCCGATTACGTGCCGCATGAGGGCCCGCCCGCGCCGGATCCGGACGTGACGGGCCGCTGGTATTCGCTGGCACGCACCTTCGTCATCGAGCCGGGCGAGGCGCGCCTGCCCAAGCCGCCGATCACCGGCAAGGCGGAAGGTCCGCGTCCGCAGATCGAAGTGTTGGAACGCGAGCCTTGATCAGTCCTTCAAAAAGACAACCCGCGTCTCGCCGTACGTGCGCTCGTCGAGGATCGCGAAACCATCCGTAGGCGGAATATCGTCGCCGGCCGCGCATTCGGCGACAACGATCGCGTTCGCCGCAAGCCATTTGCCGTCGCGCAACGCGGCGAGAGCAGGGCCGATCAGCCCCTTGCGATAAGGCGGGTCGAGCAGGACGAGATCGAACGGCCCACCGGCGCCCGCACTCATGGGCCCCAGATCGGTGGCGTCGCGCCGCCAGATTTTGGTCGCGCCCGTGAGCCCGAAGGCTTCGACATTCTCGCGGATCAGCGCCCGGGCTTCGGCGGCGTCCTCGACGAACAGGCAGAACCGGGCCCCGCGCGAGATCGCCTCGATCCCCATGGCGCCGGTGCCGGCGAAAAGATCGGCGACGCGGGCGCCTTCAAGCGCGAAGCCCACGCCGAAATCGTTGTGCGTCAGGATGTTGAAGATGGCCTGGCGCACCTTGTCCGAGGTCGGCCGCGTGGCCGCCCCGGCCGGTGCGGCCAGTGCCCGCCCTCGCAGATCTCCTCCCGTCACGCGCATATGTGTCTGTTAACGCTCCCGAAATGTGGCGCGCGCAAGCCTAGCCCATGATCTCACACCGGCGCGAGCGGCTGGAAGCGGCGGGCTGGTGGCGCTATAGCGGCGCCATGGCGCGTGCGCTTCGCTTCGTGATTGCTTTGGTCCTGGCCTCGGTTGCAGGCCTGCCGGCCGCCGCGCAGATCGGCCCGTTGCCCAAGGTCCATGCCAGCCTGATCGCCGAGCAGGGCGAGATCGCACCCGGCGGCACGGTGGCTGTGGCCTTTCAGGAGGCGATCCGCCCGGCTGGCACACCTATTGGCTCAATCCCGGCGATGCTGGCGCGCCCTCGGCGCTCCAATGGCAGATGCCGGCGGGCTGGAAGGCCGGCGCCATCGAATGGCCTTATCCCAAGCGCCTGCCGGTCGGCCCGCTGATGGATTACGGCTACGAAGGCACGGTCTGGCTGCTCACCAAGCTGACTGCGCCCGCAGACGCCAGGCCCGGCGATGTCGTGAATTTCAAAGCCCATGCGAGCTGGCTGGTCTGCAAGGACGTCTGCATTCCAGAAGAGACGGAGCTGACCTTGCCGCTGACGGTGAGCGCTTCGCCCTCGCCGGCATATGCCACGATCGCCGACAGATTCGCGGCCGCGCGCAACAAGCTGCCGGCGCCGTCGCCATGGCCGGTGCATTATGCCGCCACCAACGGGCTCGATCTCTTCGTCGCCTCGCCGTCGCTTGCCAATGCGCGCCCGATGGACGCCGCGTTCTTTCCCGCGAGCCCGGGTGCGATCGACGGCGCCGCGCCGCAATCGCTGGGCTTCACCGGCGGCGGTCTGGTTCTTCGTCTCAAGCCCGGCGGCAAATTGAAGGGCCCGCTCGAGGGCGTGCTGGTGCTGACGTCGTCGGACGGCTCGGTTCAGGCGCTCGATGTCAAGGCGACGCCGGGTGCCGTGCCGCCAACGCAATTCGAAGCAGCCGGCAGCGGGCTCGGCCTCGGCTTCGCACTCCTCTTCGCCTTTCTGGGCGGCTTGATCCTCAACGTTATGCCCTGCGTCCTGCCGGTGCTGGCGATGAAGGCGCTCGGCATCGCGGGCAAGGCCCATGTCCACAAGAGCGAGGCCGCGCGCGAGGGTCTTGCCTATGGCATCGGCGCGATCCTGAGTTTCCTCGCGCTGGGCGCCGCCGTCGTGCTGTTGCGCGCAAGCGGTGCGGCCATCGGCTGGGGCTTCCAGCTGCAGGATCCCATCGTGGTCGCCGGCTTTGCGCTGCTGATCTTCGCGGTCGGGCTCAATCTGTCCGGCGTGTTCGAGATCGGTGCCGGCATCACCGGCGGCGATGCGCTGACGCGCCGCGGCGGGCCAGTGGGCGCGTTCTTCACCGGCGTGCTGGCGGTCGCTGTCGCCGCGCCCTGCACCGCGCCCTTCATGGCCGCGGCTTTGGGCTATGCGTTGACGCAAACGGTCGCGACCGCGCTGCTTGTTTTTCTCGCGCTCGGCATCGGTTTCGCCTTTCCCTTCGTCGCCGTTTCGCTGTCGCCACCGCTGCTGCGGCTGGTGCCGAAGCCGGGCCTGTGGATGGTGCGGCTGAGGCAGGCGCTTGCCTTTCCGATGTATGGGGCCGCGGTGTGGCTCTTGTGGGTGCTGAGCCAGGAAGCGGGCCCGGAGGGCCTTGTGGCGGCGCTGGGCGCGATGATCGCGATCGCCTTCGCCGCCTGGGCCTGGGGCACGAGCCGCAAGGCCCATGCGAGATGGCGGATGATCGGCGCGAGCGCGGCAGCGCTGGCCGTGGCTGTGGGGCTGATTTTGCTCGGTTTCGCCGGGACCGGGCAGCCGGCTGCGGCGTCATCGGCCTCGATTGCGCCGGCTGGGCTCGCGGCCGAGCCTTACAGCGACGCCAGGCTTGCTTCATTGCGCGCGCAGAACCGGGCCGTCTTCGTCGATGCGACGGCGGCCTGGTGCATCACCTGTCTGGTCAACGAGAAGGTGGCGCTGTCGGCCGGGCCCGTTCGCGCTGCCTTCAAGCGCGGCGACGTCGCCTATCTGGTCGCCGATTGGACCAACCGCAATCCCGAGATCACGGCCCTGCTTGCGGCGCACGGCCGGCCCGGCGTGCCGCTCTACCTTTATTACGCGCCCGGTGCATCCAAGGCAGATGTGCTGCCTCAAATCCTCACCGAGGATTCGCTGCTATCCGCAATCCGGCAGTGATCGGGCCGACGGCGATCGGGCCCCGCGGGCGGGCAAGGGCGCCCGCCCCCGGAGGCGAGATATCAGTAACCCGAGTTGCCGGACGATTTGGATTCCTTCATCATCGCGGCTTTCTTGAGATCGCCCGCGGCCATCATGGCGGTGTCCTGGGCCTTCTTCATGTCCATTTCCGTCAGGCCCATATTGAGCGTGCTCACGACCTTCTGGAGCTCCATCTTCTGGCCGGCGTTGGTCGTGTCGGGAATGGCCCCCATGCCGCTGTTCTTGCAGGGGTTAAGCGCCATCTTGTCGAACTCTTTGCCATTCGGCCCGACCAGGCAGTTGAGGGCGTGATGCATATGCTCATGCACCATCTTGATGCTGTCGGCCTTGGCGGCGAGGCCGGCATGGGTCGCCGCCGTCGTGATCTCGGTGTTGGCGTCGGCGGCGTTGGCCGCCAGCGGCAGGCTCATGAGCCCGGCGCAGAGCGCTGCCAGGCCAAGCGTCTTTCTGAGTGTGTGCAATTCGGTCATCTGAAGTCTCCCCACGAATGCGCGCAAGAAAAAAACTGCAGTTCGGAAACAATGCGATGTCGCAAAAGTTCCGCGCGCGGCGGCACCTTATCAGGAGCCACGTCCGATGGCGAATGCACAGATGACGGGCGACGGCCGGTTATGCCGGTTATTTTGTCGTATAATTGCAGCCATCTGCTGGCCATGCGGCTACCATGCCGTCGCCTATCCGCTCGCGGACTGGACCAACCGCAATCCAAAGATCACCGCGCCGGGCGCGGCGGACGCGAAGGCGCTGCCACAGATTCTGACCGAAAACGTCGTGCTCGGCGCGATCGGCCGTCAAGTGGCTACTTAAGCTTCTTCAATTCGGCTTCGATGTAGGCCGCCGCCTTATGCCCGATCGCGAGGTCGTCGCCCATCACCTGGGTACGCAACATCGCCGCCACCTTGTTGAGGGCGTCCTTCTTCGCGGGGTCTGTCGTGTCCGGAATAGCGCCGTTGCCGCTGTTCTTGCAGGGATTTAAGGCCGTGCTGTCGAAGCCGTTGCCACCGGGCCCGACCAGGCAGTTGAGCGCGTGATGCATGTGGGCATGCACCATGTCGATGCTGTCGGCGTTGGCGGCGAAGCCGGCATGGGTGGCCGCCGTCGTGATCTCGGTGTTGGCGTCGGCGGCGTTCGCGGCCAGCGGCAGGCTCATGAGCCCGGCGCAGATCGCAGCCAGGCCAAGCGTCTTTCTGAGTGTGTGCAATTCGGTCATGTGAAGTCTCCCCTCGAATGCGCGCAAGAAAATGGCGCAGTCCGGAAACGATGCAAAATCGCAAATACTCCACGCGCGGCGGCACCCTATCAGGGGCATGTCCGGTTGCGAATGGCGGCGGGCCGGCGTCGGCCGATTATTTTCGTCGTATAATGTCGGCCATCTGCCGGCCATGAGGGCTGTTATGGTGGTGACTGCGGCGCGCCCCGGGCATCGTTGCGGACGCCGAGATGACGCGGATAGAGTTCCGCCGGAGATGGGAAGGGCGGCAGGCTTGGAGGCGACAGATCGGCCGTGATCACTGCAGCCCAGCTCAGGGCGGCCCGCGCTCTTTTGGGCCACGACCAGCGTCAGCTCGCCGAGCTCAGCGGGCTTTCGGTCCCGACGATCCAGCGGATGGAGGCCAGCGAAGGCGTCATCCGGGGCAATGTCGATTTGCTGATGAAGCTGATTGCTGCGCTCGACGGGGCCGGCGTCCGCCTGATAGGCGAGGGAGAAGCGAGCCCGGAGGGCGGCCGCGGCATCCGCCTCAAATTTCCCCTGGCCTGAGGCCGGCCCTGATTGGAGTTCTTTAACGCGCCTGCTTCTATGGGTAGGCGACGGACAGAGGCGCGCGCACGGCAGCGGCCGGCCGGACGCGGCAGCGCAGAGGCGAAGGAGTCATCGGATGGTTAGATTTCTGCACTGGGCGCGCTCGATCCTGATCGGCACCCTCAACGGCATGGTCAAGCTGGCGCTGGCGATCGTCCTCGTATTGGGCGTGCTGGTGGTGATTGGGCTGCTCGAGGGCGATGGCCTGCCGTCCAAGATGGTGCTGACGGCAACCCTGCGCGGTGCCATTCCCGATTCGACGTCGCAGAGCTTCCTCTTCGGAGCCAAGCCTCTCAGCGTCATGGATGTGGTGCTGGCGCTCGATCGGGCCGGGCGCGATTCCCGCGTCAGGGGATTTTTCCTGCGGCTGGGCAGTGCCGGCATCTCGGTGCCCGCGGCCGAACAATTGGCCTCGGCCGTCAAGCGCTTCCGCGCCACCGGAAAATTCGTGATCGCCGACGCCCAGGGATTCCTGTCGACCGGACTGGGCGATTACCTGCTGGCTTCGAGCGCCGACCAGATCTGGATGCAGCAGGGCAGTCCGTTCAGTCCCTCCGGCCCTGGCGTGAGCGAAATCTTCCTCCGTGGGCTGCTCGACAAGGTCAAGGCCGTTCCCCAGATGGTCAAACGCGCCGAGTACAAGAGCGCCGCCGACATGTATATGGAAAAGGACATGACGCCGGCCGATCACGAGCAACTCACCGCGCTGCTGCAGACCTGGTACGACGCCGCCACGAGCGAGGCGGCCGCCGCGCGCAAGATCACGCTGGCCCAGTTCACGGCGACACTTCAGGCCAGCCCGCAATTCGCCGCCGACGCCAAGAAGGCCGGTCTCGTCGACACCATCGGTTATGACGACGACGCCAGCGCTGCCGCACTCAAGCGCGCCGGCGACGGCGCCAGGGCGGTGTCGCTGCGCCATTACGCGGACGCGACCGATCAGACCTCCAGCTTCGGCAGCGGCGCCCGCGTCGCCCTGGTCATCGGCAGCGGCGACATCGTCGACGGCACCGCCGGTGGCGGCTCGCTCGCCGGCCAGAGCGTGATCGCGGGCGACGATTTTTCCCGCGCTATCGGCGACGCCGCAGCGAACAAGGACGTCAAGGCGATCCTCTTGCGCATCGATTCGCCCGGCGGCTCGGTGCTCGCCTCCGACCAGATCCTGCACGCAATCAAGAAGGCGCAGGCGGCCGGCAAGCCGGTGGTCGTCAGCATGGGCGAAACCGCGGCGTCGGGCGGCTATTACATCTCGACCTCGGCCAATCGCATCGTCGCCGAGCCGGGCACGATCACGGGCTCGATCGGCGTCCTGACGGGCAAGGTCAGCTTCGGCCAGGCTCTGGCCCAGATCGGTGTCGGCATGGGCGAAGTGGGCGTGGGCAAGAACGCGCTGTTTGATTCGTCCATCACGCCCTACACGCAAGACCAGCTCACCTCGCTCAACGCCCAGGCCGATGCGATCTATGCCGATTTCAAGAGCAAGGTCGCGGCCGGCCGCAGGCTGCCGCTGGCCAAGGTCGACGACATCGCCAAGGGCCGCGTGTGGTCGGGCGCCGACGCCAAGAAGAACGGACTGGTCGATACGCTGGGCGGCTTCTGGACGGCGGTCGCCGAGGTCAAGCAGCTCGCGAAGATTCCGGCATCGAGCCGCGTCGTGTTCGAGCGCTATCCGCGCCCGCGCGGGCTGTTGCAGTCGCTTGGCGATCTGCTCGGCGGTTCGCAGGCGAGCATCCGCGCGTTGCAGGGCTGGACGACGCTGGCCAACACGCCGGCGGCGCGCGCCATCCTGGGCGCGGTCGCGGCGGCGCCGCGGGGCGGGGTGGAACTGCGGGCCACCAACCTGCCGCTGAACTGAGCGAGGTGTAGAAGCGGGGTCCGTTTGCCGTCGAACTCCTGGAGAGCCCTTGCGCCGATGACCTCCGGCCTTATCACGCACCCGGCATGCCTGGCGCACGAGACCCCGCCCGGTCATCCCGAATCCGCCGACCGCCTCCGGGCCGTATTGCACGCGCTGGAAGAGGAGCGGTTCCAATATCTGTCGCGTCATCAGGCGAATGCGGCCTCGCGCGAGGCCTTGCTGCGGGTCCACACGCGCGCGCTGGTCGATCGCGTGCTGGGACCGCTTGCGGCCGAAGCCGCGCGCGAAGGCTATGTCCATATCGACGCCGACACGGTGATGAGTGCGGGCTCGGCGGACGCTGCGTGCATCGCCGCTGGCGCCGTCATCGACGCCGTCGATCTGGTGGTGGCGGGCGATCTCAAGAACGCTTTCTGCGCGGTGCGCCCGCCCGGCCATCATGCCGAGCGCGGCCGCGCCATGGGCTTTTGCCTGTTCAACAATGTCGCGGTGGGGGCGGCACACGCGCGCGCGGCCCATGGCCTCGAACGGCTGGCGGTGGTCGATTTCGACGTCCACCACGGCAATGGCACCGCCGATGTCGCGATGGCCGACGCGGACCTGTTCTACGCCTCGACCCATCAATTCCCGCTCTATCCCGGCACCGGCGCCGCCGACGAGAGCGGCCCCGCCGGCAATATCGTCAATGTGCCGCTGCCGCCGGGCACGCGCGGGCCTGCGTTCCGGGCCGCCTTCGCCGAGCGAATCCTGCCGGCGCTTGCCGCCTTCGCTCCGCAATTCGTCTTCATCTCCGCCGGCTTCGACGCCCATCTCGCCGATCCGCTGGCCTCGCTGTGCCTGGACGAGAGCGACTTCGCCTGGGCCACGGCGGAAATCTGTGCGCTGGCCGGCGGCCTCTGCGGCGGCCGCGTTGTTTCGAGCCTCGAAGGCGGCTATGACCTCGCCGCGCTGGCGCGCTCGGCTGCCGCCCATACGCGCGCCTTGATGGAGGGCTGAGCCATGGCCGCGAAGGCAAAATCCGAACCGGTGCCGGTCGACCAGCTCAGCTTCGAGGCGGCGCTGAACGAGCTGGAGGATATCGTTTCCCGTCTGGAGCAGGGCGAGGTCGAGCTCGAGGATTCGATTCGCCTCTACGAGCGCGGTCAAGCGCTCAAGGCCCGCTGCGAGGCCAAGCTGAAAGCCGCCGAAGGGCGCCTGGAGAAGGTGGTGCAGGGCGCCAAGGGCGGCGAAGGCGTCGAGCCAGCCGATCTGGGCTGAGCGGGGCCGGCGGCTGCAAGTCCTTCCGGCGCTGCCGGGCGCCACAGAGATCATTGGAGATTCGTATATCCGTGCCGAATTGACGCGAGAATTGGCGCGGGCGGCGGGTCATGGCGGCGCAAGCCATTCGTCACCTTGATTTATCTGATGAAAAGGCCGACTTTTGTGCATAGCAGCGCAATTCGCAGGGCGTGGCTGAAGATTGGTTGTGAAGGAGTAGCGAATGACGCCGCCGACGAAGACGCCGTTGCTTGATCGGGTGGATATCCCGAGCGATCTGCGCGCGTTGCCGCGTGCCGAGCTGCGCCAGCTTGCCGACGAGTTGCGCACCGAGATGATCGATGCGGTGTCGGTCACCGGCGGCCATCTGGGCGCCGGTCTCGGCGTCGTGGAACTCACCGTGGCGCTGCACTACGTCTTCAACACCCCCGACGACAAGCTGATCTGGGACGTCGGCCATCAGGCCTATCCGCACAAGATCCTGACCGGCCGCCGCGATCGCATCCGCACGCTGAGGCAGGGTGGGGGCCTCTCGGGTTTCACCAAGCGCGCCGAAAGCGAATACGATCCGTTCGGCGCCGCCCATTCCTCAACCTCGATCTCGGCGGGATTGGGCTTCGCGGTCGCGCGCGATCTCAAGAAGGAAAACCGCAACGTCGTCGCTGTGATCGGCGACGGTGCGATGAGCGCGGGCATGGCCTATGAGGCGATGAACAACGCCGGTGCCATGGACGCGCGCCTGATTGTGATCCTCAACGACAACGACATGTCGATCGCCCCGCCGGTCGGCGCGATGAGTGCCTATCTGGCGCGTCTGGTCTCGAGCCGGCCTTATCGCGAACTGCGCGAGTTCGGCAAGCGCATCGCCCATTGGCTGCCCAAGCCGATGGAGCTGACCGCCAAGCGTGCCGAGGAATATGCCCGCGGCATCGCCATGGGCGGCACGCTGTTCGAGGAGCTGGGCTTTTATTACGTAGGCCCCATCGACGGGCACAATCTGGATCACCTGATCCCGGTGCTGGAGAATGTGCGCGACGCCAAGAACGGGCCGATCCTCATTCATGTCGTGACCAAAAAGGGCAAGGGCTACGAGCCGGCCGAACAGAGCGCCGACAAATATCATGGCGTCTCCAAGTTCAACGTGCTGACCGGCGAGCAGAAGAAATCCAATTCCAAGGCGCCCTCCTATCAGAACGTGTTCGGCCAGACGCTGGTCGAGGAAGCCAAGAAGGACGACCGCATCGTCGCCATCACTGCCGCCATGCCGTCGGGCACCGGCGTCGACATTTTCAGCAAGGCCTTCCCCGAGCGCACCTTCGATGTCGGCATCGCCGAGCAGCACGCGGTGACCTTCGCAGCCGGCCTCGCTGCCGACGGCATGAAGCCGTTCGCCGCGATCTATTCGACCTTCCTGCAGCGCGGCTACGATCAGGTCGTGCATGACGTGGCGATCCAGGGCCTGCCAGTGCGCTTTGCGATGGACCGCGCCGGTCTCGTCGGCGCCGACGGTCCCACCCATGCCGGCGCCTTCGACGTCGCTTATCTCGGCACGCTGCCGGGCTTCGTATTGATGGCGCCGTCCGACGAAGTCGAGCTGATGCACATGGTCGCCACCGCGGTGCAGATCGACGACCGGCCCAGCGCCATGCGCTATCCGCGCGGCGAGGGCGTCGGGCTGGAACGGCCGCCCATCGGCACGCCGCTCGAAATCGGCAAGGGCCGCATCGTCCGCGAAGGCAACTCCATCGCCATCCTCAGCTTCGGCACCCGCCTGCAGCAGTGCCTGCTCGCGGCCGAGAAGCTGGCCGGCTACGGCCTGTCCGCGACGATTGCCGATGCCCGTTTCGCCAAGCCGCTCGACCTCGATTTGATCCGCCGGCTGGTGCGCGAGCACGAAGTTTTGATCACCGTCGAGGAAGGCGCGATCGGCGGCTTCGCGGCGCAGGTGATGCAGGCACTGGCGCTCGAAGGCCTGCTCGACCGCGGCCTCAGGATCCGGCCGATGACCTTGCCGGACCGCTTCATCGACCACGATTCGCCGGAGAAGATGTACGAAGCGGCCGGTCTCGACGCCAAGGCGATCGTCGCCATGGCGCTGGGCGCGCTGGGCCGCGACGAAGACGCCGCGGCCGTCGGCCGGATCGCGTAAGGCCAGATCGCGTAAGGATCGGATGGTTTTCCTCCCCCGTAAACGGGGAGGAAAACAATGCGGCGGTTTCGATGCGCACTCCTCCCCAACGCGCCGATCTCTTCCTCGTCGCCCATGGCTACGCCGCCAGTCGCGCCGAAGCGCAGGCGGCCATCAAGGCCGGAAATGTTCGTGCGGACCGCCGCATTGTGGCCAAGCCATCGCAGACCCTGAGCGAGGCGATGACCATCGAGTACCGCCGCGAGCATCCCTTCGTTTCGCGTGGCGGCGTGAAGCTCAACGCTGCGATCAATCATTTTGCGCCGATGTTGGGTGGCTGGTTCACGCGAGATGCGGTCTGTCTCGATATCGGGTCATCGACCGGCGGGTTCACGCATGCGCTGTCGAAGCACGGTGCGGCGAAGGTCTATGCCGTCGATGTCGGGCATGGGCAGATCGAATCCGGAACTTGCGAAGAGCAAGCTCGTGGTTCTCCTTGAAGACAAGGATGCGCGCGATCTGACCGATGCCGATATTCCGGAGAAGGTTGATGGCATTGTCGCCGATGTCAGCTTTATCAGTCTCAGACTTGTTCTTGATCCAACGCTGCGGTTCGTCCGCTCAGGTGGCTGGTTGATCGCGCTCGTTAAGCCCCAGTTCGAAGTGGGGCGCGGCAAGGTTGGTAAGGGCGGGATCGTTCGCGACGAAGCTGCTCAGAAAGAGGTCCTCGCAGGAACCGCCCGCTGGCTTCTTGCAGAGCATGGGTGGCGCGTTGTCGGCACGATGGAAAGTCCCATCACCGGCGGCGACGGCAACCGCGAATATCTGCTGGCGGCGACCAAAGCATGACCCTCTGCCGCCATTTCGGCATCTGCGGCGGCTGCCTGACGCAGGATGTTCCGCATACAGAATATTTGGCAGCCAAGCGTGACGCGGTGGTCTCGGCGCTCGCCCGCCACGGCCTGGGCGCCGAGGTCCGGGACGTGATCTCGGTGGCGCCGCACACGCGCCGCCGCGCCGCCCTCAAGGCGGCCAAGACGCCCGGCGCCACCGTGATCGGCTTCCATGCCCGCAAGAGCCACGACATCGTCGATATGCAGGAATGCCGCCTGCTCACGCCCGCGCTGATGGAAGCGGTGCCGCGTCTGCGGGCGATGATGGCCGCAATGTTGCGCGACGGCGAGAAGGCCGAACTCTACGTCACCGAGACCGGCACCGGCCTCGATGTTGCGCTTGGCTGGAAGCGGGCGATGTCGCCCGCGCTGACGGGCACGCTGGCGAAATGGGCGAGCGATCTCGGACTCGCGCGCATCACCATGGACGCCGACACCGTCGTGCAACTGGCTGAACCCGCGCTCAGTTTCGGCGCTGCCACGGTGAACCCGCCGCCGCGCGCATTCCTGCAGCCGACGCGCGAGGGCGAAGCGGCGTTGCAGGAGATCGTCGTCGGCCTCCTCGGCGGCGCGAAGCGGATCGCCGATCTTTTCGCGGGCTGCGGCACCTTCGCGCTGCCGCTGGCGGCCCGCGCCCGCGTGCATGCCGTCGACTTGGATCGGGCGATGCTGGGTGCCCTCGATGCTGCCGCGCGCCACACGCCGAAGCTCAAGCCCGTCACCACCGAGGCGCGCGATCTGTTCAAGCTGCCGCTCACCGCGCCCGAGCTTGCACGCTTCGATGCCGTTCTCCTCGATCCGCCGCGGGCCGGCGCGCTGGCACAGCTCCGGCAACTCGCCGCCTGCGCCGTGCGGCGCATTGCCTATGTTTCCTGCAACCCGGAGAGCTTCGCGCGCGATGCCGCCGTGCTCGCCGCCACCGGCTATCGGCTCGGCGCCGTCACGCCGGTGGACCAATTCCTGTGGTCGTCGCATACTGAACTGGTGGCTGGTTTCGAGAAGCCATGAACGGGGAGGGCGGCATGAAACGCGGAGTTGCAGTTCTCTCCATCGTCGCCGCGGCGATTGCGGCATTCGCGCTGCCGGCCCGGGCTGCCGGCACCTTCGCCGGCTGGGCCGCGATCGTGGTGGCCGGCGACTGGCATTCCCACTCCGGCGCACCCAGCCAGGTGTTCGACAATGCCCGCCGCGACGTCGCCGCCGCGTTCGAGCATATCGGGGTCAGCCCGGCCAATCTGGTCCAGTTCACGGCCCAGCCCGACCTCGACGGCAATCCAGACGTGCAGCAGTCCAATGCCCAGAACGTCGCCGACACGCTGTGGGACCTGTCGAACCGCACCTCGGCGGGGTGTCTGGTCTATTTCAGCTCGCACGGCTCGCCCGACGGCATTCTGCTCGGAGATTCGATCCTGTCGCCGGACCAGCTCGAATCCATGCTGAACAATTCCTGCGCCACCCGGCCGACGGTGGTGATCCTGTCGGCCTGTTTCTCGGGCGTGTTCGTGCCGGAACTTGCCGGGCCCAACCGCTTCGTCATGACAGCGGCGAGGCCCGACCGCACCTCTTTCGGCTGCGGCGACAACGACAGATATCCCTATTTCGACGCCTGCGTGCTGCAATCGCTCCCCGCCTCGACCGGGTTCCCGATTCTGGCCAAGGAGGCCGAAGGTTGTGTGGCGCAAAAGGAGCGGCAGGACCATCTGTCGCCGCCGTCCGATCCGCAGATTTTCGTCGGTATGGACATTCTGCCCGAATTGCCGCACTGGCGCTGAGCGCTGGACCGCCGCGCCCGCGCCCGCCATGATCGGGCCCATGAGAGGTATGGCGTAATGGCGACGAGCCGCGCGGACAGGCTCGCCTTTGCCGGGTTGCAGACGGCGCGCGTGGTGTTCTACGGCGCGCATTATTTCGCCGCCCGCATGATGGCGCGCGATCAGCCGCGCATTGCGAAGCCGAGCCACCCCGTCGCGCCGCTGTCGCAGACGCTGAGGGACGTGGCGCGCCTGTTCGCGCAGGACTGGAAGAACGTCGAAGCCGGGCTTTATCCGGCGCCGCTCGATCTGGCGGCCGAGATCCGCGCGGCGCGGGCCAGCGCGCGCTATCTGGCCGATATGCCGTCGGTGCTCGACCGCCGCCGCAAGCGCGTCCACAACGAGATCGACGGCAAGGGCGAAGGTCTGCCCAGCTACTACCGCCGCAACTTCCACTACCAGACCGACGGCTATCTAAGCGACCACTCGGCCGGTCTCTACGATTTCCAGGTCGAGGCCCTGTTCGCCGGCACCGCCGATGCCATGCGCCGCCGTGCCTTCGTGCCCATCGCGCATTATCTCGCGCGCCGCAAACTGAAGGCGCCCAAGCTGCTCGATGCCGGCGCCGGCACCGGGCGCTTTCTGTCGTTCGTGCAATCGGTGCGGCCGGAAGTGCGGGCCACCGCGCTTGATCTTTCCGAGCCCTATCTGGCGCGCGCAAAGAAGCGCGCGGCGAAGACCGGCCAGAAACTCGAAACGCTGGCCGCGCCAGCCGAAAAGATTCCGCTGCCCGACAACAGCCAGGACATCGTCACCGCGATCTATCTGTTCCACGAATTGCCGCCCAAGGTGCGGACGGCCGTGGCCAAGGAGATCGCCCGCGTGCTGAAGCCCGGCGGGCTCTTCGTGCTGGCGGATTCGATCCAATATGGCGACGCGCCCGGCTTCGACGGCCAGCTCGACATCTTTCCCGAGCTGATGCACGAACCCTATTACGCGAGCTACGCCAAGACCGATCTGAAGCAATTGTTCGCCAAGGACGGCTTGGTGCCGGGGCGCGTCGACATCGCCTATCTCACGAAGATCATGGCGTTTGAGAAACCGAAGCGCGCGCGCCGCTAGCTCTGATTGTCATCCCCGGCGAGCATCCGCATCACGATGCGGATGCGAGGGAAGGGGACCCAGGTGTCGACATCTGGGCAGCGTTGATACCTGGGTTCCCTTCCCCTCACATCGCGGGCGCGATGTTCGGCCGGGAATGACAGGTATGGGATGTCGAACGAATTCGTTGTGATCTCTGCTTATGGCGCGTCGTAATCGACACGAAACCAGATCTTATCGACGTTCCCTTTGGCATCGAGATGAATTCGGACTGCGAGGGATGCTTCGAAACCCATTCGTGCGCCGATATTCTTGATTGTCCCATAGAAGGTATCGCCGCCACTACCCTTGTCTGCATAGAAATGCGGAATGCCTATGCGACGCAGATGGTCCTCGACAACCGCCTTGGACGTTCCGACCGGGAGGTCGCGGCGGATTTGCGCTTCGAACGCCTTGAGATTGGTAAAATGAACCTCGTTGGCGGGGATTGTGTCTTCCCTGGGCGGCTGAGCGCCTGCGTGGGCAAGGGATGTCTCTCCCGCATACGCCGAAGCGAGCGTGCAACCCGCAATGGCCGCAAAGATGAGCGATATGTGTCGTTGCAAGAGGCGCTTCGACACGATCGTTAACCCACCTGCGCCCGGTGCCTGAGCGCATGGTCGGCCAGCACGAGCGCCATCATCGCCTCGCCCACCGGCACCGCGCGGATGCCGACGCAGGGATCGTGACGGCCCTTGGTGACTATTTCGGTTTCCTTGCCCGAAACATTGATGGTCTTGCGGGGGCTGAGGATGGACGACGTCGGCTTGACCGCGAAGCGGGCGACGATGGGCTGGCCGGTCGAAATCCCGCCCAATATGCCGCCGGCATGGTTGGAGAGGAATTTCGGCTTGCCCTTGGCGGCCTTGCGCATCTCGTCGGCATTCTGTTCGCCCGACATCGCCGCCGTCTGGAAGCCGTCGCCGATCTCCACGCCCTTGACCGCGTTGATGCTCATCATGGCGGCGGCGAGGTCGGCGTCGAGCTTGCCGTAGATCGGCGCGCCGAGGCCCGCCGGAATGCCTTCGGCCACCACTTCCACCACCGCGCCGCAGGAAGAGCCGCGTTTGCGCAGCTTCTCGAGATACTCCGTCCACGGAGCAACGGCCTTGGCGTCCGGGCAGAAGAAGGGATTGTTCGCCACTTCCGCCCAGTCCCAGTTCTTGCGTGCGATGGTCATTGTGCCCATCTGGGTCAGGGCGCCGCGGATGGTCACCTTTTTGTAAATCTGATTGAGAACCTTGCGCGCCACCGCGCCCGCCGCCACGCGGCTGGCGGTCTCGCGCGCGCTGGAGCGTCCGCCGCCGCGATAATCGCGCACGCCGTATTTGGCCCAATAGGTGTAGTCGGCATGGCCGGGGCGGAATTTGTCGCGGATCTCGGAATAGTCCTTGGAGCGCGCATCGACGTTCTCGATCAGAAGTGCGATCGGCGTGCCGGTGGTGACCTGCGCCTTCATGCGCTCGTCCTGAAAGACGCCGGAGAGGATGCGCACGCGGTCGGGCTCTTTGCGCTGCGTCACGATATTTCGACTGGCCGGGGCGGCGGCGGTCCAGATCGGCCTGGATGTCGGCTTCGGTCAGCGCAATGCCCGGCGGGCAGCCGTCGACCACGCAGCCGATCGCCGGCCCGTGGCTCTCGCCGAAGGTCGTGACGCGGAACAGATGGCCGAAACTGTTGTCGCTCATTCGCCGTTCGGTCTCGTCACGGTGATGTCGGGGGCGTCCTCGGCCTTCATGCCGACGATGTTGATAGCCGGCATCGACATGCAGGCATTCGCCGGTGACCGCGCGGCCGAGGTCGGACAACAGGAACAGCGCCGCATTGCCGACCTCGGCGGTCGTGACCAGCCGCCTCAGCGGCGAATTGTATTCGTTCCACTTCAGGATGTAGCGGAAATCGCCGATGCCGGAGGCGGCCAGCGTCGGATCGGCCCGGCCGAGATCGCGTTGACGCGGATCCGCTGCTTGCCCAGGTCCTCGGCCAGATAGCGCACCGAGGCTTCCAGCGCCGCCTTGGCCACGCCCATCACATTGTAATGCGGCATCACCTTCTCGGCGCCGTAATAGGTCAGCGTCACCATGGCGCCGCCCTTGGGCATCATCTTCTCGGCCCGGGCTGCGACCGCGGTGAAGGAGTAGCAGGAGATGTCCATCGTCATGCGGAAGTTCTCGGGCGTGGTGTCGACATAGCGGCCCTTGAGCTGCTCCTTGTCGGAGAAGGCGATGGCATGGACGAGGAAATCCAGCGTGTCCCAGACCCGGCCCAACTGGGCGAAGGCGGCGTCGATGGAGTCCATGTCGGAGACGTCGCAATCGATCAGCGCCGCCGGCTTCAGCGGCGTCGACCAGGGGCCCCACGCGCTTCTTGAACGCCTCGCCCTGATAGGTGAAGGCGAGTTCGGCGCCCGCTCCGGCCAGGCCTGGCGCGATGCCCCAGGCGATGGAGCGCTCATTGGCGACGCCCATGATGAGGCCGCGTTTGCCCGTCATGAGCCCGTCTGTGGACATGGCTTGGTTCTCCCGCTTCCGCCATCCTAATGAGGCTCGCGGCAATAGGCCAAGAAATTCAAGGAATCCAGACCATTAAATGCTGAACGCGATTATTTCAGCTTGGCGCGGGGGTCGTAGTCGGCGCCCCAGCCTTCGGCGAATTTCCTGAGATCGGCGTCGGGCTTGTCGGGAAGGCTCACCACCAGCCGGACATAGAGGTCGCCGGGATGGGGCTTGGCCTCTATGCCCTTGCCCTTGAGCCTCAGCACCGCGCCGGTGTTGGAACCGGCCGGAATCTTCAGCGAAACGGGCCCTGTCAGCGTCGGCACGGTGACCGGGCCGCCCAGAACTGCCTCCTTCAGCGTCACCGGCAGGTCCATCTTGAGGTCGTTGCCGTCGCGGCTGAGCCAGGGATGGGCCGCCACCGTGATGGTCGCCAGCACGTCGCCCGACGGCCCGCCATTGCGGCCCGGTCCGCCCTGGCCGCGCAGCCGGATCTGCTGGCCGTCCTTGATGCCGGCGGGAATGCGCACATCGATCTCGCGCCCGTCGGGCAGGGCGAGGCGCCTCGTGCCGCCTTTGGCCGCTTCATCGAAGGCGATCGTCATGGCGAAGGCGAAATCCTCGCCACGCTGGGGCTGGGTGCGCCTGCGCCCGCCGCCGAGCCCGCCGAACAGATCGGCGAAGATGTCCTCGGCGCGGAAGCCCTCCGCCTGCTCGGGGCCCCCCGGTCCGCCAGTCGGCCCGCTCCATCGTAGTGGAACTCGCGGGCGCCGGCTCCGCCACCGCCGAAGGGGCCGCCGCGGAAGCCGTGCGCGCCGGCTCGAAGCCGCGCGGATTGCCCTGGGCGTCGATTTCGCCGCGATCGAATTTGGCGCGCTTCTCCTTGTCGCCAAGGATGTCATAGGCGCCGCTGATCTCCTGGAAGCGGGAGGCGGCCTTGTCGTCGCCTTCATGGGTGTCGGGGTGATGCTTCTTGGCGAGGTTGCGGAAGGCCTTCTTGATCTCGGCCTCGCTGGCCGATTTGGACACACCCAGAATGTCGTAGGGATCTCGCATCGTATCTCCCGCCGGATCCGCGCGCCCGGCGCTGTTTGGTTACTGGCCACTATATAGGGAACCGCTTCCCGGCTCGTTAAGGGAATTTCCTACGGTTCCGACGATCTGAGCCCGGAGGTCCGGGCCGTGGCGGCGGCGGCGGTGCCGGTGCCGGGTGCCGGCCAGCCCTTGAGCGCCGCCAGCCGTGACAGTGCCTGTTTGTCGCCGTGGGCGGCGGCGGCGGCATAGAGGGTTTTGGCCCGGTCGAGGTCGCGGTCCACGCCGTTGCCCGCTTCGTACATCGTGCCCAGAAGATACTGGGCGACGGGGTGGTTCGATTCGGCGGCCTTTCTCAGCCAGTACAGCGCGGCACCGGGATCGGGCTTGCCCGCTTCGCCGTCGAGCAGCATCTGGCCCAGATCGGCTTGCGCGGTCGGCAGGCCGGCAACGGCCGCGGTCTCGTAATTGTCGAGCGCGGCCTTGATGTCTTTCTCGGTGCCGAGGCCCTCGCGCTGCATGAAGGCGACGTTCCTGAGCGCGGCGATGTCGCCCTTCTTGGAGAGGTCGGAGAAAATCTT
The DNA here is from genome assembly GCA_963775165.1 of uncultured Pseudomonadota bacterium. Lineage (GTDB taxonomy): Bacteria > Pseudomonadota > Alphaproteobacteria > Micropepsales > Micropepsaceae > Rhizomicrobium. The sequence continues at coordinate 189,474 of CAVZHX010000003.1, forward strand.
GAAGGCGGCCGCATAGTCCTTGGCGTCGAAGGCCTCGACGCCGGCCTCGAACAGCTTCTGATTGCCGGGCACGTAAAGCGGCGAAAGGGCGTTGGCCGGCGGCGGCGTTGCCGGCTGGGCGGGCTCGGTGGTGGTGCAGGCAGCGGCGAGCGCGAGGCATCCGGCCATGCAGGCGCCGGTCAAAACCCGTCTGGTGAATCTCGCCCTGGCCATCGGGCGCAAGGCTATCAGCCGCAGGCGGCCACGCAAATTCTGGCCGGTGCGAGGAGGAGATGCTATCCCGGTCCCATGAGCGAGATCGGCGGACCCTTCGACGATGGCGGCATCGCGGCGCGCGACGATCCGTTGGCGCTGTTCGGGGCCTGGATGGCGGAAGCTGCCAAGAACCGAGCCCAACGAGGCCAACGCCATGGCGCTGGCGACCGTCGACGCGGACGGCCGGCCCAATGTGCGCATGGTGCTGCTGAAGGGCGCCGACGCGCGCGGCTTCGTCTTCTACACCAATCTCGAAAGCGCCAAGGGCGCCGAGCTTGCCGCCCATGCCGATGCCGCGCTCTGCTTCCACTGGAAATCGCTGCGCCGCCAGGTGCGCGTGCGCGGGCCGGTGACGCCGGTCAGCGGCGAGGAGGCCGACGCCTATTTCGCCTCGCCGCCCCAAGGACAGCCAGATCGGCGCCTGGGCCTCGGCCCAGTCGCGGCCGATGGAAGGCCGCTTCGTCTTCGAGCGCGAGATCGCGAAATTCGCCGCGCAATACGCGCTGGCCACAGTGCCGCGCCCGCCCTACTGGTCGGGCTTTCGCGTGCATCCGCTCGAGATCGAGTTCTGGCGCGACCGGCCGTTCCGCCTGCACGACCGGCTGGTCTATCGCCGCGATAGCGAAGCCGCGCCCTGGCGCACCGAAAGGCTGTTTCCGTGAACGCGGTGAGCGACGGCCCATGGCGGGCTGATGCGCACGCGCGCGCTGGCGGCGGTGGCGCGTGGCGGGCTTTCTGATCGCCATCAAGGCGCGTCGCCTATCTCCTCACCGAACTCGATCGCGATGATGGCGTCGCTGGCCAATTCCGCGCTCGACGTCTTCGCCTCCTCCGTCAATCTGCTGGCCATCCGCCACGCCCTGACGCCGGCCGATGCCGAGCACCGCTTCGGCCACGGCAAGGCCGAGCCGCTTGGCCGGGCTGATGCAGGGCGCCTTCATCGCCGGTTCGGTCGCGTTCCTGGCCATCGAATCGGTGTCGCGGCTGATCGCGCCGCACGCCATCGAGCACGGCACGCTCGGCCATCGCTGTGATGGTGGTCTCCATCGCGGTCACCGGCGGCGCTGGTGATCGCTGCAGCAGGTCACGGTGAGGCGCACCGGCTCGCTCGCCATCGGCGCCGACCGCATGCATTACCTCAGCGATCTTCTGACCAATCTGGGCGTGATCGTCGGCATCGTGCTGGCGACGCAGTTCGGGCTGATCGAGGCCGATCCGGTCGATCGGGCTTGTGCGTGGCGGCGGTCCTGGCGTGGAGCGCCTGGCATGTCTTGCGCCAGAGCTACGACCAGCTCATGGACCGCGAGCTGCCCGACGCCGACCGCGACCGCATCAAGTCCATCGTGCTGGCGCCACAAGGCGGTGCGCGACCTGCACGATCTGCGCACCCGCGCGGCCGGCATCGCCACCTTCATCCAGCTCCACATCGAGCTTGACCCGCAAATCAGCCTCACGCGCGCCCATGAGATCACCGACGCGGTCGAGGCCGATGTCATGGCCGCCTTTCCCGACCGCGGAGATCATGATCCATCAGGATCCGGCGGGGCTGGAAGAACCGCCGCGTCTGGCGCAAAGCTAAGTTTCGCTATTCGCCATTCGCCATTCGCCCTAAACTCGCGGCCATGACGGACCTCAAGCCCCATCCGCCCGCCGACCCGCCCGAGGAGCGCCGCACCCTGATCCTGACCGGCGCCAGCCGCGGCATCGGCCACGCCACGGTCAAGCGCTTCTCATCGGCGGGCTGGCGCGTCATCACCTGTTCGCGCCATGCCTTTCCGGAGAATTGCCCCTGGGCGGCGGGGCCGGAGGATCACATCCAGGTCAACCTCGCCGATCCGCGATTCACGCTCGCCGCCGTCGCCGAGATGCGCGCGCGGCTCACGGGCGGCAAGCTCCACGCCCTGGTCAACAATGCCGGGATCTCACCCAAGGGCGAGGGCGGGCGCGCGCATGGGCGTGCTGGCCACGCCGATGGAGGTGTGGCGCCAGGTCTTCGAGGTCAATTTGTTCTCGACCATCTGGCTGGCGCAGGGGCTGATGGCCGAGCTGTCGGCGGCCAGGGGCGCCATCGTCAACGTCACCTCCATCGCCGGCAGCCGCGTCCATCCCTTCGCGGGCGCGGCCTATGCCACCTCCAAGGCCGCGCTCAACGCGCTCACGCGCGAGATGGCGGCGGATTTCGGCCCGCTCGGCGTGCGCGTCAACGCCATCGCGCCGGGCGAGATCGACACCGCGATCCTGTCGCCCGGCACCGACAAGATCGTCGAGACCATTCCGCTGCGCCGCCTCGGCCTGCCCGAGGAAGTCGCCAAGACGATCTATTATCTGTGCACGGAGCAATCCAGCTACGTCACCGGCGCCGAGATTCACGTCAATGGCGGGCAGCACGTTTGACATAGGTGCGCCATCCAGTTCCGGGAGCTGCCCGAGAGCACAGAGCGAGAGAAACCGGAATGCATCTGGATGATCTGATTGCACGGCTGAGTGATGAAAGCCAAAGCATTACGGACATTCTTCTAAAAACGAAGGTGCTTCTAGCCGACATCGAGCAGCCGGAACTCGTGGGCTGGGTCAACCGTGAGCTTAACGGGTACCCAGACGCGGCAGAATTGCCCGCCTACAGAGTTGTTCCGGCCCAGGTGCGTGCAAACTTGATCGCAATGACCTTCAGGGTCGAGAGTCATCCAATTCCGTTGGCCCACATCGAGCCCGAACAGCGCGAGCACCTTGAAAGCAGCGAGGTACGCGATGGGCTCCCCGTTATCGAGGCTCTGGTGAGAAAATCGGGGGGTAGGGTCCAGCGGCCTCTGCCGATGGAGGCAAATGGTGTACTGGCGAAAGGCCTCGCTGAGGGCGTTCACATTAATCAGGCTTGGGTCGAAATTGGCGACGTACACTTGGCGAACATTCCTGCGCAAGTCCGATCTCGTCTTTTGGACTTCATGCTTGAACTCCGCGCGAACGTGGGACGTGATGTCTCGACGGATAAGCTAAAAGAGCGATCTCAAGAGCTGGATATGGTGGGCGCCTTCCATGGTGCGGTGTTCGGCGATAACGTTACGATCAATCTCGGCAGCAATATCCGGCAAATCGTGCGCAACACGAAAGTGACAAGCGAAGCCGACCTGTTCGCAACGCTAAAGGATGTAGGTGTCGAACCAGCCGAACTGGATGAACTGAAGAAGGCTCTGGACCAAGACACTTCCGAACGTGGAAAGCCCACGTTAGAGGGCGCGACGGGTCGTTGGTTTACCGCACTGCTCTCAAAGGCATCAGTTGGGGCCCTGAAAATAGGGGCCAATGTGGTCACATCCGTCGTCGCGGCGGCGCTTACACACTATCTTGCTGGGAATTGACCTCCCGCTGTTCGTGGAAGAGATCTCGAACCATGAACATTCGCTTCAAGAAGCTCAAGGACGGGTGGATGAAAGACCCGGCGTTCCGCGCCGAGTACGACAAGCTCAAGCCCGAATTCGAAACGGCGCTAGCGGTAGTCAAATCACGGAGGCGGCGTGCTCGTTGTAATCCGCCCATCACAAAGCGCTGAAATAACAAAATCTGGGACTATCCTGGCGAGACCGTTGGTCTCACCGATCATCATTCCCACAAACTGTTCCGTGTGATCGAACACCGGCCCCCCCGAGTGTCCGACGCAAGTCTGCAATTTACCTTCGTACATACTCTGATTCAGATGGAGGAATTCTCCGTGGATTTCATCGGCTGGGTTATAGGGCCAAGTGCCTCCTCGATCCGGATAGCCAAACCCAATAATTTTTCCTGGACCGCGCGTAGCTGTTACCGGTTGTAATAGGTCCACAATGTAGCGGTTTTCAAAAGTCCCACGCGGAAGGACAAAATGTGGGGCGAGGGGCAGCGCCATGATATCAGCGACACGTCCGCCATCAGCTAAGATGTGCTTAAATGTGGGAATTCGTGTCTCGGCAACATAGTTGAACAAGTTGAAACGGACACCACTATTAACGGCATTGAGCACCGTAATGTATTCCGGCCACTTTGAAAAGTCGCTAGTGGGCTGCGCGTTAGTGGGTAGATGTGCGGCAGTGACGAGGAAATAATTGTGCGTCGCATTTTTGACGATGAAAGACGAGCCAATATTAGCTTTATCGCTTCCCTCAGGTTGGACATATGTCGCAAGAGCGGAAAGGTGAATTGACATTTTCCTCATCCGACGGCTTCCACGTGTTTGTACGCCTCACCCGCTCCATCATGATCATGTCGCAGGGGCTCGCGGATGCCCGCCCCACCTCACGCGTCCGGGGCGCGATAGGTGCCGAGCAGCCGGTCCCAGTAGTAATCGATCACGGCGAAGTTGGTGCCGGCGTGGCGGTGATGGACGAAGTGCAGCTCCTGCATGTGGCGGAACCAGGCGAAGCGCGTCAGCCACGATCCCTCCACGTGATATTCCTTGTCGAAGAAGACGTGGGCGTAAAACGACGCCGCGCAGGCCGCCGACACCACCACGAAGAAATCGAGCGGCAGGACGAAATAGGCACCGGCCCCCACCATGAACACCGGGATCAGGAAATAGGGCGTGTTGTTGCCCTCCTCGGCCATGTAGCGGCCCGAGACCAGATGGTCCTTGGAATAATAGGTGTGGTGGAAGTTGATGTGGTTGAGGAAGAACTTGCCGCCCAGCCGGCGGTGGCCGAGCTGGTAGTGCATCACCGTCTGGCTGAAGGACATGACCAGATGGGTCGCGACCGCGGCGCCGCCAAGCAGCACCAGCCGCAACGCGAACGATGGCACGACCGCAGTCATCCCCTCATCCCCTCACCCTTTCCAGCATGATCATATCCCAGGGGCTGGGCATTTCCCCTACCGGAACATGAATAAGTGCCGGTTTGTTCGCCTCCAGCGCCTTTGCCAGTGTGCGCTCCAATTCGTCCGCTGTCTCGGCCCGCCGCGCGGCCACCCCGAAACTCTGGGCAAAGGCCACGAAATCGGGGCTCGTCAGCTCGTCGGCGATGAAACGGCCGCCATAGAGCCCCTTCTGGATCAGGTGCACATTGCCGTAAGATTGATTGTCGAACACCACCGCGACCACGCCCAGGCCGTGGCGCACCGCGGTCGCCAGCTCGCTGGCCTGATAAAGAAAGCCGCCGTCGCCCGAAATCGACAGCACCGGCAGCTGCGGTCGCGCCGCCTTGATGCCCAGCGCCGTGCCATAGCCCCAGCCCAGCGTGTCCTGATAGCCGGGCGAAAAATAGCTGCGCGGGGAATGGACGGGGAAAGCCAGCCGGCTGGCAAAGCCCACCTGGGTCACCTCGTCGACGAAGATTCCGTTTTCCGGCAGCGCCTTGCGAAGGGCGCGCAGGAACGAGGCCTGCGGCTCCAGCCGCGCGAACCTCTCGGCGAACCAGGCGCGATGTTCGTTCAGATCGCGGGCCGCGCGCTTGCGGTTGTGGGCGGGCAGGGCGGCCAAAAGCGCGCGCGTGTATTCCGCCGCGTCGCCCACCAGCGCCACCGCGGGCTTGCGGAAGCGCGCGGGCTCCTCCGGCTCGATGTCGATGCGCACCACCGCGATGTTTTTGTCCAGGCCCCATTGCAGCTGCTGCACGAACAGCCGCGTGCCGATGCCCAGCACGGCGTCGCAGTCCTTCCACAGCCGGTGTCCGATCGGCAGGTTGATCGCCAGCCGATGCTGCGACGGCACCACGCCCGGCCCGCGGCGATAGGCGATCACCGGCGCCTCCAGCATTTCGGCCAGCGCGGTCACTTCGGCGCTCGCGCCTTGCGCGCCGCCGCCCACCACGATCAGCGGCCGCTCCGCCTTGCCCAATATCGCCGCCGCCTTTTCGACCGCGTCGCTGTCGATGGGCGGGTTGGGCGCCGCAAACGGCATCGCGGGCATCTCGACCGGCCCGCGCTTGCCCCAGATGTCCATGCCGCATTCCAGGATCGCCGGCCCCGGCCGTCCCGAACGCGCCGCCGCGATGGCTTCGGCCACCAGCCGCGGCGCCTCATGCGGCGCCGTGATGCGCGCGGTGTATTTGGCGACATGGCCGATCATGCCGAGCTGGTCGTCGATCTCGTGCAGGAAGCCGTGGCCGCGGCCGATGTAATGCTGCGGGATCTGGCCGACCAGCCCGATCACCGGCGCGTTCATCGCCTGCGCGGTCAGAAGCGCGGCGCCCGCGTTCAGCAATCCGGGCCCCGGCACCACCGTGAAGACCTGCGGTTTGCCTGTGACCAGTGCCGCCCCCATCGCCATGAAGGCTGCGGCCTGCTCGTGGCGGGTGTGGATCATGCGCAGCCGGTCGCGCGCGCCATAGAATGCGTCGAACAACAAATCGTTGTGCACGCCCGGCAAGCCATAGACCGTGTCGATGCCATGGGCGAGCAATGCGGCCGTCGCCGCCTCGCCCGTGGTCATGGTGGTGTTGGCCGTCATCGCCGCCAGCTCCCTGCCGCCCATTCTTGCGCGCGGGGCCGCGCGGCTGCAAATTGGCCCGAAGGCTGGCCGAGATGGCGCAGCGAAGGGGAGGGGAATGCCGTCATGAGGAAACTGCATATCGTGGCGCTGGCCGCCGTCGCGGCTTGCGCGCTCGGTGCCGGCGCCGCCGCGCAAACGGCGCACACCGTGGCGGCCGCGCCGCAGCCAGAGATGCCCGTCTATCATCCCAGCATGGGCGACATGATGACGATGCTGGTGCAGCCCCGTCACATCAAGCTGGGGCTGGCGATCCGGGCGAAGAACTGGGATTACGCGGCCTATGAGGTGGGCGAATTGCGCGGCGCCTTCCGCCGGGTCGCGGCCACCATTCCCACCTATAACAAATCCGCGGTGGCCGATCTGATCGCGTCCACCATCGCCCAGCCGCTGGACGCCCTGCGCGCGGCGATCAAGGCGCACGACGCCAAATCCGTCGATGCCGATTACGCCGAGCTCACCCGTTCCTGCGACGCCTGCCACATGAGCCAGGGCCACGGCAACGTCGTCATCCGCGAGCCGCGCGCGGCAATGTTCCCGGATCAGGACTTCCGGCCCCAGCGCGCGAAGAAATGAGCGGTTAGTCGGCGCTGTCGCGCGGATCGCCTGCGTTGAGCCGGCCACAGGCCAACCAGTTCCTGAGGCTCGGCGTCAGCGCGGCGGCGCTCTTCTCTTCATAGAGCGCCAGGTCGTCGTCGCTCAGCACCTCGCGCCAGCGCCCGTTGGTGCCGCGATAGAGAAAGCTCTCATGTCCGCCCTGGAATGCGTTCTCTATTCCGGGCAGAAGATCGCGGCCCTGCGCCTTCATGTTTTCGAAGCGCGCGGCGTCGACGAGCGCGGGCCATATCTCTTCGTTCACCGGGATGTCGAGGAACGCCGAAATACGGCGCATCTCGCCGTCCAGATCGGCTTTCAGATCGTTGTAGTGGACGAGCAGCAGGTTCGGGAGCCCGCGTTCGGCCCAATAGCTCGTTTCGGTCTCGAAAAAATGGCCGCCATGGGCCTCCTCACCGCCGCTGATCCAGTCGCGGAAGAATTGGCCCGGGTCCTTCGCCAGCGGCGGCATCGGCTTGCCGATGGTTTCGTCGCCCCTGCCGATGGCACTGAATTGGGCCAGCATGTCCGGCGTGTAGTTCATGGCGTGATTGTGCATCGACATGCAGGCGTCGCGGCCGTCGCGCGCCACATGGATGTAGCGCACTTCGTCGAAGACCGGCAGCGCGTCGAAGGGCAGATGCGATTTGACGAAGCGGCGATGGCGCTGGGCCTCCAGCATCGGGATCATCGCCTCAAGCGGCATCATGAAGCGGCAGTCGACCCAGGGTGAAATCTCATGCAGCGGCACCGGGGCGGCCGACTGGAACACAAGCAGGCTGACGATGCGCTGCATCCAGGTGGTGCCGCATTTGGGCGGCGTGGCGATGACGATATCGTCGTCGCGCGGCGTGAAACGGTCCCAGTGGCGGCTGTCCATGATCACGTTGCGGACAAGGCGGGTCGGCTGGCGTGTCGGCATTGTTTTCCCTCTTGAAGCGGCGGAAGTTAGAGCGAATCCGTGGCCGGAACCAGAAGAATTGCGGATGTCACGATGCTGACGCAGATCTACGAAGTGCAGAGCCCGGCCGCGGCCGATGCCATCTCCGCCATCGGCGTCGATCACATCGGCGTTCTCGTCGGGTGGGGCGATTTCCCGCGCGAGCTGGGTCTCAGCCAGGCCCGCGCCGTCGCCGAGGCGATCGGGCCGGCCTCGAAATTCTGCGCGCTCTTTCTCGGCGCCGACGTGGGCCGCATCGAATCCATGGCGCTCGCGCTCGCGCCCGACATCCTGCATCTGGGCGCGGCCCCCGAATTGCTGGACTTGGCGGCGACGGCGGCGCTGCGGCATGCGCTGCCGGGTGTTGCGATCATGCGCTCGATCCCGGTGGTAGGCGAAGAGGCGCTCGCGCTCGCACGGAGCTACGACGGCGTCGCCGATTTTCTCCTGCTCGACAGCCATCGTCCCGGCGACAGTCAGGTCGGTGCGCAAGGGCTCGCCCACGATTGGTCGATCAGCCGCCGTATCGCCCTGAGCGTCAAGACGCCGGTGATCCTTGCCGGCGGCTTGGGGCCGGCCAACGTCGCGGAGGCGATCGGTGCCGTGCATCCGGCCGGCGTCGATTCGAAGACGAAAACCGATATTCCCGGCACGCACGCCAAGGATCTCGATCTCGTCCGCCGCTTCCACCGGGCGGCGAAAACGGCGGCACCGGCCTAGAAATTCGAGAACATTGGCGACAGTCAATTTTGGCGATCGCCCCGTTCAGACACCGTTCATGTGGCAACGACGAGAGTGGCTGCCAACGATGCAGATGCATCAGAAAAGGAAGGGTGTCATGAAACGCCTTATCGCCGCCACAATCGCGCTGACGCTGCTCGGAAGTACCGCCGCCGTCGCGCGCCAAAGCCACGTCGCCTATGGCAGCCATTACGGCTATCGCGATCACGACGGCGCCGGTGCCGCCATCGCGCTGGGTCTCGGCCTGGGCGCGCTGGCGATCATCGGCTCGCAGAATAGCGGCTATTATGGCGGCTATGGCTATGCCGCGCCAAGCTATTACGGCGGCTATGGCTACGTCGCGCCAAGCTATTACGGCGGCTATGGCTACGCCGCGCCAAGCTATTACGATAGCTATTATTACGCGCGTCCGCGCAATAATTACTACGCCCGCCCGCGCTATGACCGCGGCCGCTATGCAAGGCCCTATCGCGGCGAAGGCCGCCGCGGCCGCGACCGCGATTGATCGGCTGCGGTTGGACGCAGGCTCCTCTTGGAAGCGTTCCCCACTTGGCGCATGATCGCGCCAAACAAGGGAGGGCTTCCATGAAGGGGATCGTCTTGGCCGTTTCGGCCGCCGCGCTGGTCGCGTTTGCCGCCACGGCCTACGCGCAACAGCAGGATTTCTCCAAGGTCGAGATCAAGACCACACCGCTCGGCCATGACATCTACATGCTCGAAGGTTCGGGCGGGAACATCACCGTCGCCGCCGGCAAGAACGGCGCCATCATGGTCGATTCCGAATACGCGCCGCTTGCGCCCAAGATCAGGGCCGCCATCGCCGCCGTCACCAAGGAGCCGGTGCGCTACCTGGTCAACACCCATTATCACGGCGATCACACCGGCGGTAACGCGGCCTTCGCCACGGACGGCGCCACAATCGTCGCCCACGCCAATGTCAGGAAGCGCCTGATGGATCCGCCGGTCGGCTTCAACGGCCAGAAGCCCGCGCCGGCGGCCGCGGCGACGCTGCCGACCATCACCTATACGAGGCGGATGACGCTCTATCTTGACGGGCAGACCGCCGAGCTCCGCCATGTCCGCGACGCCCACACCGACGGCGATACGTATGTCTATTTCCCCGACGCCAACGTGATCTCGACCGGCGACATCTTCGGCTCGGAAAGCTATCCCAACATCGACGTCAACGTCGGCGGTTCGATCGACGGCATGATCGCCGCCGACAACACGCTGCTCAAGCTCGCCAACGACCAGACCAAGATCGTGCCCGGCCACGGCCACGTCGCGACCAAGGCCGATCTCGTCGCCTTCCGCGACATGCTGATGCAAGCTCGCGACCTGATGGCCAAGGAGATCGCCGCCGGCAAGACCGAGGAACAGGCGATGGCGGACAATCCGCTCGCCGAACTGACGAAGAAATGGGGCGCCAGTGCCAGCCCGATCGTCAAGCGCTTCCCCAGCCTCGTCTACCAGTCGTTGAAGATGAAGCAGATGAAGGAAAAGAAGGGCGGCTGAGGCCCCGCGGGGCAGCGGCGACGAATCGTTTGAAACAGCGACGGGTTCTATGAGATGTAGGGCCTGTCGCCGCCGGGCCGTGGCCCGGCAAGGATCAGTCGCGTGAAAATCAAACTGCACAAGGGCGATCTGCCGACGGGCCTCGATCTGGGGCCCGTGGTCGCTATCGACACCGAGACGCTGGGCCTCGACCCCCATCGCGACCGGCTGTGCCTGGCCCAGTTGTCGGCGGGCGACGGCGTCTGCCATGCCGTCCAGTTCGCGGCCGGCGAATATGCCGCGCCCAACCTGAAGCGGCTTCTGAGCGACGGCGCGGTGCTCAAGCTCTTCCATTACGCCCGCTTCGACGTCGCCATGCTCAGGCAGTATCTGGGTGTCACCACCGCGCCCGTCTATTGCACCAAGATCGCCTCCAAGCTGGTGCGCACCTACACCGACCGCCACGGCCTCAAGGATCTGGTCAAGGAGTTGCTAGGGGTCGACCTCTCCAAGGAGCAGCAGAGTTCCGACTGGGGCGCGGCCGAGCTCACGGACAAGCAGCTTGCCTATGCCGCCAATGACGTCGCCCATCTGCATGCGTTGAAGGCTGCGCTCGACAGGATGCTCGAGCGCGAAGGCCGCGCCGGCTTCGCAGCGGCCTGCTTCGAGTTCCTGCCGGTGCGCGCCGCCCTTGATCTGGCGGGCTGGGCCGAGGTGGACATTTTCAGCCACTGATAATCCGCCGGCGCGACTGCTGGCTTGAACCGGCCCGCCGGACCGCCTAGGTTCGCGAACTGGCATGAATTTCGCGTCCGCGCCGCGGCCAATGGCGCCAAGGGGGGGCGCCAAGGGGTTAGAGCCGCGGCAACGCACGGGCATGGGCCGCGGCACAACGGAACAGGGCCTTCCATGCATGTTGCAGACGCCATCCCGGCCACGGCCGCGAAGCATGCCGCCGCCGATCCGGCAGGCGGCGACCGCACCGCTGCCGGCCGCGTCTTCGAATATGCGAGCGAGGCCATCGCCGCCCTCCGCGCCGGCCTCGACCAAAGCTTCACCCGCGCCGTCGACACCATCCTTGCGGTGAGGGGACGTGTGATCGTCTCGGGCATGGGCAAGTCGGGACTGATCGGCCGCAAGATCGCCTCGACGCTGGCCTCCACCGGCACGCCGGCGCAGTTCATCCATCCGGGCGAGGCCAGCCACGGCGATCTAGGCTCGGTCACGCGCGACGACGCGCTGGTTATGCTGTCCTATCGCGGCGAGACCACCGAGCTTTCCGATCTCATCACCTACGCCAAGCGTTTTTCCATTCCGCTGATCGGCGTCAGCAGCCGCAGGGAGTCGACCCTGATGCAGGCCGCCGACGTGCCGCTCTTGCTGCCGCCGGCGCGCGAGGCCTGCCCAATGGGCCTGGCACCGACGACTTCGAGCCTCTTGATGCTGGTGCTCGGCGATGCGCTGGCGGTGGCGCTGATGGAGCGCAAGGGCTTTTCCGCCGATCAGTACCGCGATCTGCATCCGGGCGGCTCGCTGGGGCGGATGCTGATCCGGGTCTGCGATCTGATGCGCACCGAGGAGCTGCCGCTGGCGGGGCTCGATGCGCCGATGGGCGAGGTTCTGGCGACGCTGTCCAAGGGCACGCTGGGCTGCGCCGTCGTCGTCGACGGCAAGGGCGGGGCGGCCGGGATCATCACCCATGGCGATGTCGGCCGCCACATCGGCCCCGACTTCCTCACCCGCAAGGCCCGCGAGGTGATGACGCCCGAGCCCAAATATGCCCGCCCGAACCAGCTCGCGGCCGAGGCGCTGGGCCTGATGAACGACAAGAAGATCACCCAGCTTCTGGTGCTCGATCCCGCCGACGCCGCCAGGCGGCCGCTCGGCATCCTCCACATCCACGACTGCCTGCGCGCGGGGCTGCAATAGATGACGGAGCCGCGCACGAGCAAAAGTGCGATCGCCGACCGGCTGTCGGCGCGCGAGCGCCCGCGGCCGGCGCCGCCGCGGCTGTTTCAAAGCGGCGACCCGCAGCACTACACGCGCTTCGTTACCATCATGAAGCGGGCGCTGCTTCTGACGGCGCTGGCGCTGATCGCAGCGGTGATCGCCTATTCGCTGCAGCCGCGCGAGCAGAACAACGTTGCCATGACCTTCGAGCGCATCAGCAAGGTCGCCAACGATCTGGCCATGATCAAGCCACAGCTGCACGGTACCAATTCCGCCGGCAACCCCTTCGTCGTCACCGCCGACCAGGCGGTGCAGGACGGCCCGAACGCGCACCGCGCCCGCCTCGTCAACGTCCAGGCCGACATGACGCTGAAGGGCGGTACCTGGCTCACGCTCAACGCCGCCAACGGTCTGTTCGACGCCGACAAGAAGACGCTCAAACTGAACGGCGCGATCTCGGCCTTTTCCGATAGCGGCTATGAGCTGCACACCGATCAGGCCGATGTCGACCTCGCCGCCGGGCGCATGGTGGGCGACCACGCGGTCACCGGCCATGGGCCGCTCGGCACGCTCAGTGCCGACAGCTTCGTCATCGACAAGACCATGAAACAGGTTGAACTTATGGGCCACGTCAAGATGGTGTTCTACAGGCATGGATCGGGGGGGCGCACATGAGCGCGCGCGTCCTTGCCGCGATTTTTGGCGCGCTGGCGCTGTGCACGATCGCCGGCCCCGCGGCCGCGCAGGGCCTCAACCTCGGCGGCCACGATTCCAATGCGCCGATCTCGGTCACGGCCGACCGCTTCACCGGCGACCTTCAGACCAAGGTCGGCACCTATAGCGGCAACGTCATTGTCTCCCAGGCCAATTTCAAACTGCACGCCGACCAGGTCCGCATCGCCGTCGCCGACGGCAAGCCCAACGAGATCATCGCCAGCGGCAATGTGCTGTTCGACGCGCCGAGCGGTGCGGCGTCCGGCCAGCGCGGCATCTACGACATGGGCAAGCGCACGGTGACGCTGACCGGCAACGTCATCCTGACCAAGGACAAGGACGTCATGCGCGGCACCTCGCTCACCGTCAATCTCGACACCGGGCAGGCCACATTGGGCGCCACGGGCATGCCGGGCGGTCGGGTGCAGGGGGTGTTCAACCCGCCGAAACGCGGGGAGAATTCGGGTAAACAATAGGCTTCACGGTTCCTTAAAGACGAATAGGCACAGTTCTTGCCATGACAGCAGCCACGGACGATCAATCGCACGAATCCGGCCAGCCGCCGCGCCAGCCGCCACAGGTGGTGGAGGGAAGCCAGGGCCTTGTCGTGACACGCATCGGAAAGAGCTTCAGAAAGCGCCCGGTGGTGCGCGCGGTGAGCATGACGCTGCGCCGCGGCGAGGTCGTCGGCCTTCTGGGCCCCAACGGCGCCGGCAAGACCACCTGCTTCTACATGATCACCGGCCTCATTCCTGCCGATTACGGCACCATCGAGCTCGACGGCCACGACGTCACCCATCTGCCGATGTACCGCCGCGCCCGCATGGGCATCGGCTATCTGCCGCAGGAGGCCTCGATCTTCCGCGGGCTGACCGCAGAAGAGAACATCCGCGCCACCGCCGAGCTGGTCGAGACCGATCCGGCCCGCCTCGAATCCATGGTCGAGGAGCTGATGGCGGAATTCGGCGTCACCCATGTGCGCGACACGCCGGCGGTCGCGCTCTCTGGCGGCGAGCGGCGCCGCGTCGAGATCGCACGGGCGCTCGCCACGCAGCCCTCCTACATCCTGCTCGACGAGCCTCTGGCCGGCATCGACCCGATCGCGGTCTCCGAGATCCGCGACCTCGTGATCCATCTCAAGGACCGCGGCATCGGCGTGCTCATCACCGATCACAACGTTCGCGACGCGCTCGATATCATCGATCGCGCCTACATCATTCACGAAGGTCAGATGCTGAAGGAAGGCATTCCGAAGGACATCGTCGGTGATCGCGACGTGCGCAGGGTTTATCTCGGCGAGCGTTTCTCGCTGTAGGGAAGTGGCAGGGGCGTAGGGGTATGGCGGTCACACAGCGGCTTGAGATCAGGCAGGGCCAGTCCCTTGTCATGACGCCGCAACTGCAGCAGGCGATCAAGCTGCTGCAGCTGTCCAATCTCGAACTCTCCGAATATGTCGATCAGGAACTGGAGCGCAATCCGCTGCTCGAGCGCGACGAGCGCGAGGCCGCTGGCACCGACGAGCGCGAAGCCCGGACCGAAACCGCCAGCGAAAACGAAACCCTCGACACCGCGCTCGCACGCGACGACTTCTCCAAGGCCGCGGACATGGACGCCGATCACGACGACGTCTATGTCGATGCCGCCCGCGCCGACGCGCCGGAGCCGGCCCAGCCGCTGACCGACTGGACCACGCTGAAATCGGGCGGCCAGCCCGTGGGCGAGGAAGGCAGCCTCGAAGGTTCGCTCACCACCGCGGTGACGCTGAAGGATCATCTGCTCGAACAGCTTTCGATCGCCGGCCTCGATGCCGACAAGCGCATCATTGCCGCCGCCATCATCGATTCGATCGACGAGGCGGGCTATCTGCGCGGCGATCTCACCGAAATGGCCGAGCGGCTGGGGGCCACGCTGGCCGAGCTCGAGGCCGTGCTCGCGGTGGTGCAGGGCTTCGATCCCACCGGCGTCGGCGCGCGCGATCTGGCCGAATGCCTGGCCCTGCAACTGAAGGAGAAGGACCGTTTCGATCCGGCCATGCAGGCGCTTCTGCACCGCCTCGATCTCGTCGCCCGGCGCGACATGGCCGGCCTCAGCGCCCAATGCGGCGTCGATGCCGAGGATATCGCCGACATGATCGCCGAAATTCGTGCGCTCACGCCCAAGCCCGGCCTGGCCTTCGGTTCCGATCCGGTCCAGCCGGTGGTGCCCGACGTGTTCGTGCGCGTAGGCCCCGACGGCGGCTGGCATGTCGAACTCAATTCCGACACGCTGCCCCGGCTGCTGGTCAATTCGCGCTATTACTCCAAGGTTTCGTCGTCGGCGCGCGACAAGGATTCCAAGGAATATCTGACCGAGTGCCTGAACAGCGCCAACTGGCTGGTCAAGAGCCTCGACCAGCGCGCGCGCACCATCCTCAAGGTTTCGAGCGAAATCGTGCGCCAGCAGGACGGGTTTCTGACCCACGGTGTGCGCCATTTGCGCCCGCTCAACCTGCGCACCATCGCCGACGCGATCTCGATGCACGAATCGACAGTGAGCCGCGTCACCTCGAACAAATATGTTGCGACTCCGCGCGGCATTTTCGAACTGAAATACTTTTTCACCGCCGCCATCCAGTCCGTGGGCGGCGCCGAATCGCATTCGGCCGAGGCCGTGCGCGACCGCATCAAGGAGATGATCGACAACGAAGCCTCCGAGATTCTGTCCGACGATCGCATCGTTGCGATGCTCACGGCCGACGGCGTGAACATCGCGCGGCGCACGGTTGCCAAGTACCGCGATGCCATGCGCATTCCTTCATCCGTCGAACGCAGGCGCCTGAAGAGCGGCGATTTCGCGGTCGCGGCAGGACGCTGAAATCGAGCGTTGACTCGGGGCGCGGCCCCGACCTATGGTCCGCCGCCTTCTGAAGAAGGGCGTGCGCGAAGCCTGCGGCGCCCGCGGTGCGCCAAACCTTCCACCGCTCGTGCAGAGAGGCCATGAAAGTACGCGTATCAGGCAAACGTATCGATATCGGGGATGTGCTCCCCGAGCAGGTGCGGGCGCGTTTGAAATCGGCAATCGGCAAATATTTCGATGGTGGCGTGGATGCCAATGTCGTGTTCTCTCATGAAGGCGCTTTCTTCCGCGCCGATTGTTCCGCCCATCTCAATTCCGGAACGACCTTGAAGGCAACCGGCGACGGCGAAGACGCCTACCGGGCCTTCGACGTCGCGCTCGAACATTTGGAGAAGCAGGTGCGCCGCCATATGCGCCGAGCTCAAGAGTCATCATCCCTGACAGCGTCAATTCCGGCATCATCTCCCGACCGGCTCATAGAAGGTCATCATGGAAATCACGGATTTGCTTGCGCCCGAGGCCGTCGTCGCCGCGC
The DNA here is from genome assembly GCA_963775165.1 of uncultured Pseudomonadota bacterium. Taxonomy (GTDB): domain Bacteria; phylum Pseudomonadota; class Alphaproteobacteria; order Micropepsales; family Micropepsaceae; genus Rhizomicrobium. The sequence continues at coordinate 205,983 of CAVZHX010000003.1, forward strand.
TCAAGGTGCAGAGCAAGAAGCAGCTTTTGCAGGACCTGGCCGAGCGTGCGGCCCAGCTCACCCGCCTGCCGGAGCGGCGGATCTTCGAAATCCTGATCCAGCGCGAGCGCCTTGGCACCACCGGCATGGGGCAGGGTATCGCCATCCCGCACGGCCGGATCGAGGGATTGCCGCAGATCACCGGCCTGTTCGCCAAGCTCGATCCGCCCATCGCCTATGAGGCGGTCGACGACCAGCCCGTCGATCTGGTCTTCCTTCTGCTCGCGCCGGAAGAGGCGGGCGCCGATCACCTGAAGGCGCTGGCGCGGGTCTCGCGGCTTTTGCGCGACCAGACGGTTTGCGAAAGGCTGCGCGCGGCCACCGATCCCGAAGTGATCTACGCGCTCTTGACCGAGAAGAGCGGCAGCAGCACCTCCTGCGCGGCCTGATTGCGGCGTACGCAAAGCAAAGGGCCGGAGTTTCCTCCGGCCCTTTCCGTGTCCTGGACGTTCGATCGTTTCAGTGCACGCTCATCGGCGTCAGGTCGTTCTGCACGGCGGCGCCATAGGCGCTTTCCCAGCCGTCGGTGAAGCCGAGCACCGTGCCGTCGATGGCATGGAGCACGTAGAGCTTGGTCGCATCGGGCACCTTGATGCCTTCCGGAATGATGCCGAGCCTGCGCGCTTCGGAGGCGAGTGTCGGCTTGATGTAGGCGATGCGCGAGGGTTCGAAGATGTTCGCGAACATATCGTCGAATTCATTGGTGTCACGTTCGGTCATGGCAGACCTCCTTGTTGTCCCTCGCTTATGAACTCGTTCGCCTTGGATTTGATGGCGACCGTCTTGACCACCGGCTCGGCCTTCGGCCGCGCGAGCTCGATGGACAGCAAACCGTTCTCCAGTTGGGCGCCCGTCACCTCGATCCCGTCGGCGAGCACGAAGCTGCGCTGGAATTGCCGGGCGGCGATGCCGCGATGCAGGAATTCGTGCTCGTTCGCCTCGGACTGCTTGCCGCGGATCACCAGCTGCTTGTCCTCCACCGTCACGCTCAGGTCTTCGGACGCGAAGCCCGCCACCGCGAAGGTGAGCCTGAGCCGGTCGGGATCTGGCTGCTCGATATTGTAGGGCGGATAGCCGTCGCCGGCGCTCTTGGCGGTCCGTTCCAGGAGCCGCTCCAGATGCTCGAAGCCCAGAAGAAACGGGCTGCTGAACACGGTCATGCGAGACATTTCCCAAAGCCCTCCTTGAGGCGCCTTGCCGGCCCCGCCTTCGCGGCGGCCGGTAATTTTGTTGCGCGCGGCCCCTCCAGGGCACCGCGCCTGTATCATAGATGTGGGGATTCCGGGGCCGGCTTCAAGTGGCCCGGTTTCGTTCCGCCCAATCGTTGCCGCTCGGGCTGCCGCTTGCCGCCGGGCCGCCAGCGGGGCAGAAGGCAGCCCAGACCGGCCGGATTCTGCCATGACCATGTCCCCGCCCTGTGTGCTGCTCGACGATGCCCGGCCGGGCCAGGCTCGCCTGCTGGCGCTTTGCGGGCGCCCGGGGCGTCATCGCCGCCGCACACGCCGGGCGAGGTTCCCGCGGCACTGGCGGCGATGGAGCAAGCGCAGGCGGCGGGCCGGCATCTGGCCGGCTATTTCAGCTATGAGCTGGGGCTGATCCTGGAGCCCGGCTCGCCCCGCTGCTGCCGAAGACCCGCGACGTCCCGCTGCTGTGGTTCGGGGTGTTCGAGGCCCCGCGAGATCGTCGAAGGCGAGGCCGTGGACGCCGTGCTGGCGGCGTTCGAAACCGGCCGCGCCTATGCCGGGCCCTTGCGGCCCGAATGGGACGAGCCGGCCTACGAAGCCCGCTTCGCCCGTGCCCATGACTGGATCGGCGCCGGCGACATCTATCAGGTCAATCTCAGCTTCCGCGCCCGCTTCGCCTTTGCCGGCGACCGCTGGCGCTCTATCGGCGATCTGCGCGCGCGATCGGCGGCGGCCCATTGCGCCTATCATCGACGACGGCGCGCGGCACATCCTCAGCCTGTCGCCGGAGCTGTTCTTCGATCTCGTCGCCGGACGGCGCGCCTGACCGCCGGCCGATGAAGGGCACCGCGCCGCGCGGCGCCGACGCGCAGCCGATGACGCCGCGCGCGAAGCGCTGGCGGCCAGCGCCAAGGACCGCGCCGAGAATCTGATGATCGTCGATCTGTTGCGCAACGATCTGGGCCGCGTCGCCGAAATCGGCAGCGTGGCGGTGAGCGATCTGTTCGCGGTCGAAACCTATCCGACGCTGCACACCATGGTCTCGACCGTGACGGCCAGGCTCAAGCCCGGCACCGGCATCGCCGACATCTTGCGGGCGCTGTTTCCCTGCGGCTCGGTCACCGGCGCGCCCAAGATCCGCGCCATGGAGATCATCTCGGCGCTTGGAGCAAGCCCGCGCGGGGTCTATTGCGGCGCCATCGGCCATTTCGCGCCGGACGGGTCGGCGCGCGCTTCAACGTCGCCATCCGCACACTGACGATCGCGGGCGGCCGCAGGGCGAGCTCGGCATCGGCGGCGCGGTGGTGCACGATTCGCGCGCGGCGTGCCGAATATGCCGAATGCCTGCTCAAGGCGCGCTATTACGAGGCCGCGCGCCGCCCGCTCGAACTGATCGAGACGCTTGCGCTATGCGCCAGGCGACGGCTTCGTGCGGCTCGAACTGCATCTGGCGCGCATGGCGCAGTCCGCGCCGGTCTTCGGCCTTGCCTTCGACGCGCGACGGCCGCGCTGCGCGCGCTTGACGGCGCGGCCGCGAACGCCGCCGGCCCGCTGCGGGTGCGCCTGACGCTGGACGAGACGGGCCGCTTCGCCGCCACCGCCGCGCCGCTGTCGCGGCCCGGCGCCGGCGCAATGGCGCATACGCGATCTCGCCGAGCGCGTGCGTCAGCACCGATCTGTTGCAGCGGCACAAGACCAACTGGCGCGATGCTGTACGAAAGCGAGCACGCCAAGTTCGCCGCCGCGGGCTGCGACGAGGTCCTGTTCCTCAACGAACGCGGCGAGGTCGCCGAAGGCGCGCGCACCAATATGTTCGCCGAGATGCGAGGCGGCGCTCGTCACGCCGCCGCTGTCGGCCGGCATGCTCGACGGCTGCCTGCGCCGCGAACTGCTCGATGCCGGCGAATGCGCCGAGGCCACGCTCATGCCCGCCGATCTCGCCCGCGCGAGCGCGTCTATTTCGGCAATTCGCTGCGCGGCCTGATCGCGGCGGTTCCGGCTTAGCGAGTTTCTTCCGCCGCCAGCGCGCAGAGCTGCGCCAGCGTATCGGCAGCACCCAGCCGCGCACTTCGGTGATGCGCATGCGTGGCAAGATCGTCGTCGACGGCGTCGGCGAGGCGTGCGCTTGTCGAGGCGCGGATGAAGCGCGGCGGCGATGTCCTTGGGCCCGGCGCGGCCGTCCTCGGCGAGCACGGCCCGGCCCAGTGTGAGCGCGTTCGTCCGGTCGGGCAGCTTGCCGAGCAGATCGGCGTAGGGCCGAAGCGGAACAGTCCGGCCTCATAGGCGCCGCCCAGCCGCCAGGGCCGCGGCCAGCGGCGGCCAGCGCCCCACAGCAGCGGGCGCCGCGCGATGCCTTTGTCCTGCGTCGCTCATGCGAACAGCCCCTTCACATGATCGGCGAGCCGCAGCGTCAGCGCCACCAGGTTCATCGTCGGGTTGGACGAGCCATAGGTCGGAAACACCGAACTGCCCGCGATGAAGAGGTTGGCGATGCCGTGCACCTTGCCATCGGCATCGACCACGCCGCTGTTTGGGATCGTCGTGCATGCGCGCGGTGCCGAGATGATGATTGCCCCAATCCATCACCGCCAGCCATTCGGCGCGCGTCTTGCGGTCGAGCGCGGATCATGCCGGTGCGCGCGGCCAGCAATTGGCGGCCAAGCTCCTTCATGGTCTCGCGATAGCGCGCGAAATCGTCGTCGGAGATCGTCATGTCGAGCTTGAGCCGCGGCATGCCGAGCGCATCGCGTTCGCCGGTCAGCGTCAGCCGCCGGTCGGGATCGGGCATCAGCTCGATGCCGCAGCCCAGCGAATAGGCCTTGGCATTGCGCGCGCATCGACGCCCAGCGCCGCCGCCGTTTCGGTCACCGCGGCCTGGCCCAGCGCGTCGAGCTTGACGTGCTGCTCCACCGTGGCGAGCGAGCCCAGCACATGGCGCTGCCGCTTGAAGGCTTCGGTCGGCGAGAAGCGTGGCGCGGAAATGGGCGCCCTGGGTGGTGAGATTGGTCCTGTAATAGGGCGCGATCTCGCCGCCGAAGAGTCACGAGCGTGGCGGTGTCGCGCGGGATCGCATGATCGGCGAAGAAGCGGCCGACCAGATCGTTGCCGTTGCCGACGCCGGTCGTCATCACGTCGTCGGAGGCGAGCAGCAGCCGCGCGGTCTCGATCGCGCCCGCCGCCAGCACCGTGTGGCGCGGGCGCACGCGTAAAGCGCCTGCCCGAAAGCGTCGCGACATCGAGATGCTCGAGTGTCTTTGCGTCGTTCGCCAGCCTCAGCCCGGTGACGTTGGCGTGCAGCATCACCTGCAGATTGGGCACCGCCTTGAGGTCGGCGGCATAGCGCTCGCCGAAATGGGTCGGCAGGTGCTGCGGATTGCCCGCCCACTGGCTGAACTGGAAGAAGCTCGTATAGACGCCGCCCGGCGCCCAGCGGCACCATCCTGCCCAAGCGCCGGCGCGTATTGCGGGCAAGCTCGTCATAGAGGAAGGGCCCGGCCTCGACCAGCTCCTGCGCGCGCGGGTAATAGGGCTCCAGTTCGCTTGCGCGCCGAACGGCCAGCCCGAATGGGCGACCCAGGTCGCGCTTCTCGAAATCGTCGGGGTCGAGCGGCCGGCACCAGCCGCCCCAATGATTGGTCGAGCCGCCCAGATAGCGCAGGCGCGTGGCATTGAGCGGGATATAGGCGACGCCCAGTCTCGTGACCCATCATAGAGCTTCTGGGTGGCGGCCTCGAATTCCATGCCGCCGCTCTCCAGCAGCAGCACCCGGAACCTCGCTCCGGCCAGCGCCAGGGCCAGCGAAATCCCGGCCGGCCCGCCGCCGATGATGGCCAGGTCCGGCGTGAGTTCGGTGCCGGCCTCCACTTTTCTGGCGTCGAGAAAGGCGGGCAAAACGGCTCCTTTTGAGGCGGTTCTGCGCCGATTCTAGCCCATTTTTCCGGTCCGGTCCCCCCATAAGGGACAATCCGGATGCGACGAAAGGCGGGGCCCCCTTGGCGTCGGCCTCAGGATAGGCTATCTATGATATTTGAGAATGAATTTCAAAATCAGATCGCCCGCAAAGGGCGCGCGAGTTCCAGGTGAAGTGCCAAGTGAAACCCACAAGCGAAACCTATGCGTGAACTGACCGCCACCTTGACTGCCCCCGAAGGGACATTCGCCCCGGCCGCGCCGGTCCGCGACCGCCGGATCCGGCTTGGCGGCGCTGGCCGCGGGGCCAGGGGCGTGATCGTGGGCATGGCCGCCCGGCACAGCCCGCGCTGCCGACGCCATCGACGCCGACGAGCTCGAGCGGCGGCTGCTGGAAATGGGCTTTGTCGAGGGCGCACGCTTCGAAATCCTGCATGAGGGCCCCATCGGCCGCGATCCCATCGCGGTCAAGCTGGACGACACCCGCGTGGCGTTGCGCCGGCGCGATGCCGATGCGCTGATCGTCGAGCTGGACGAGGGCAAGCAGGCGGCATGAGCGACGCGGTTGGCCGCGACCCGCTGATTGCCCTCGTCGGCAATCCCAACTCGGGCAAGACGGCGCTCTTCAACGCGCTCACCGGCGCGCGCCAGAAGGTCGCCAACTATCCCGGCGTCACCGTCGAAAAGAAGATCGGCCATGTGATGACGCCGGCCGGCCGCAGGGCCGCGGTCGTCGATCTGCCCGGCACCTATTCCCTGCGCGCGCGCAGCCCCGACGAAGCGGTGACGCGCGATTTCGTGCTGGGCCGTCTCGCCGGCGAGACCGCGCCCGACGTCATCGTCTGCGTCGCCGACGCCACCAATCTGCGGCTGATGCTGCGGCTGCTTCTGGAGTTGAAGGAGGTCGGCCGGCCGGTGGTGCTGGCGCTCAACATGTACGACATCGCCCAGCGCCAGGGCATCCGCATCGACCTCGAAGGCATGTCGGCCGCGCTCGGCATTCCCATCGTCACCACGGTGGCCGTGCGCAAGCGCGGCATTGCCGAAGTGCTGGCCGAGGTCGACCGGCTCGATCGGGCGCGGCAGGCGGCAAGGCCAATCTGGCGCGAACCCAGCGCGGCCGAGGAAATCCGCGCCGCCCACGCGACGCCGTGCGCATCCACAAGGCTCTATGTCAAGCCGCCGCTGAGGCCCGACACCTGGACCGCCCGCATCGATGCGGTGCTGCTGCATCCGGTGGCGCGGCACGGTGATCCTGCTCGCGATCCTGTTCCTGATGTTCCAGGCGGTGTTCAGCTGGGCGACGCCGGCGATGGATCTGATCGATGCCGGCTTCACCTCGCTCGGTCAGTTCGTCGTCGCAGGTGCTGCCGGCCGGGCTGCTGCGCAGCTTCATCGTCGACGGCACTGATCGCCGGGCGTGGGCTCGGTGATCGTCTTCCTGCCGCAGATTCTGATGCTGTTCTTCTTCATCATCCTGCTGGAAGATTTCGGCTACATGGCGCGCGCCGCCTTCCTGATGGACAAGATGATGGGGGCGGCGGGCCTGCATGGCCGCGCCTTCATTCCGCTCTTGTCGAGTTTCGCCTGCGCCATTCCCGGCATCATGGCGGCGCGCGTGATCGACAACAAACGCGACCGCTTCACCACCATCCTGGCGGCGCCGCTCACCACCTGCTCGGCGCGCATTCCGGTCTACACGCTGATCATCGCGGCCTTCATTCCGAACCGCGAGGTCTGGGGCTTCGCCAATCTGCAGGGGCTGGTGATGTTCGGGCTCTATGCGGTCGGGCATTCGTCAGTTCGCTGGGCGTGGCGCTGGTGATCCGCCGCCTGTTCTGGCGCGGGGCGTCCGAGCCCTTCCTGATCGAGCTGCCGTCCTACAAGGTGCCCGATCCCAAGAACATCCTGCGCGGGCTGCTCGCTGCGCGCGCAGATCTTCCTGCGCCGCGCCGGCACCATCATCTTCTCGATGATGATGTTGGTGTGGTTCCTGTCGAGCTTTCCCGGCCGCGCCCGCCGGCGCAGTCGGGCCCGGCCATCGATTACAGCCTGGCCGGCATGCTCGGCCATGCGATCGCGCCGCTGCTCGCGCCCATCGGCTTCAGCTGGCAGATGACGCTGGCGCTGATCCCCGGCTTCGCCGCGCGCGAGGTCTGCGTCGGCGTCCTCGGCACGGTCTATTCGATCTCCGATGCGAGCCAGGGCGCCACGCTCGCCACCACGCTCGCCGGCCAATGGTCGCTGGCCTCGGCGCTCGCGTTCCTCGCCTGGTACATCTTCGCGCCGCAATGCGCCTCCACGCTCGGCGTGGTCAAGCGCGAAACCAATTCCTGGCGCTGGCCGGTCATCATGTTCACCTACATGATCACGCTGGCCTATCTCGCCTCCTTCGCCACCTATCACATCGCCGTCGCGCTCGGCGCGGGCTAGGCCGGCCCGCTCGCGGCCCCTGCCGTGAAATTGCAAGCCATTGCGGTAACACTGCGCAAACGATCTTCGAGTTAACGTTTCCACGGGCAAGGATTGCGCCCGAAGACGCAGGTTGCCGCGCCGCCAGGTCGAAAACCGGTGCGCCGCAGTCAGGCAAGGGGTTGAGGCCCTAGAAATGGCGGGACGCGCGACTCGAATGGCGCAACGGAAGGTGGCCATGCCCTCACGCGGCCTGCCGGAAGGCGAGGGGCTTGCCGGCGGCGAGGTGTCAGAGCATCGATTTGCCCTTCCCCTAAGCCTTCGCGCCATGGTGTCGCCCTACAAAAAGCAGGGACGTCTGGTGATCAGGGTCGAGCGCATGCAGCCGCGCGCGCGTCTCTCCGCCGGGCGGAACAATGGCGACAACACCTGGTCGCTCACACTCGATGAACTGGAAGACCTTCTATACCTGCCGCCTGCGGAGATGAAAGAGCCGCACACGCTGGCGATCCGTGTCACCGTAATAGACACCACGGGCGGCACCACGGCGGCGCTGCTCGATTACGACATTTCGCCGGATGGCTCGGTTCCGATCGCAGCGGTCGGGCAAGATGCCTCGAACGCCGATGCAGTCGAGCAGCTCGGCCGTCTTCGCGAGGAGCTGGCGCAGATTGCGAGCCGGCTGATCGCCCGCGAAACCGAGCTTGCCGCCGCCAGGCAAGACACGCAGAGCCTGCGCGCCGAGCTGACGGATGCACGGGACGGCTGGCAGAAGGAGCTGGACGCGCTGACCGCGGAGGCCGACGGGCGCGCGTCCGATCGGATCGCCGAAACGCGCGAACAATCCGCGCGCGACACCGAGGCGGCCCTTGCCAGGGCCGCGGATGAATGGAAATCCGGCGAGGCCGCGCGGCTCGCGGCGGCCGAGGCCAGATGGCGCGAACGGGCCGAGCGGATGCTCGCCGATGCACGCACCGCCGCCGAGCACGCCGCCAACAGGGAACAGGCCGAAATCGGCCGTCTGGGCGACGAGCTGGCCGGGCTTCGCAAGCGCCTCGCCGAGCGCGACGATGAGATGGCGCGATTGCAATCGGTCAATGCGCAGGTCCGTGCCGGCCGGGAAACCGAGCTGCGGGAGGCCCTGGTCAAGGCCGAGGCGGGCTGGAAGTCCGAAGAGGCGGCGCGGCTTGCGGCCGCCGAGGCCAGTTGGCGCGAACGGGCCGAGCGGATGCTCGCCGATGCACGCGCCGCGTCGGAAAATGCCGGCACTGAGGAACAGGTCGAGTTGGACCGGCTGAACGAAGAGCTGGCAGGGCTCCGCGAGCAGCTTGCCGGTCGCGACGACGAGATAGCGCAATTGCGATCGGCCGCCGCGCAAGCCCGCGCCGACTGGCAGACCGAGTTCCGGGGAGACTCTCATCAAGGCCGAGGCCGGCTGGAAATCCGAAGAGGCCGCGCGGCTCGCGGCCGCCGAAGCGAAATATCGGCAGGAAGCGGCGCTCGCGCTGGCGGCGCTTGAGGAACGATGCGCGCGCGCCGAAAGCGCCATCCAGGTGCAGCCTCCACCGTTCCCCAATCAGGATAGCGCTGCCGCTCGCGATGTGCGCAGCGAGCTGGAAGATCTGCGGGAAGCGCTAGCCGAGCGCGATGCCGAGCTGGGGCGCCTGCGCGAGGCCGCCGCTCGCGAGGAAACGCGCCGGCCGATCGCGGCCGCCGGTGCGCGGTCGCAGGAACGTCTGGAGGCCGGGCTTGCAGAGGCGACGGAGCGCTACCAGGCCGCCGAAGCGGCGCTCGCGGAGGCGCGCAGACGCGTGTCCGACAACTCGCCGGAAGAGGTCAACCGGTTGAACGGCGAAATCGCGACGCTGCGCACGATGCTGGCCGAGAGCAAGACCGCGCTGGCCCGCGCCAGGTCGCTGAACGAGGCCGCCGAACAAGAGAAAAAGCGCAGCAGGCGCAAGGCTGAGGGCGAGACCGCGCCGCGTGGAAGCGGCATCTTCCGCGATATGGTGATCGTCGCCGCCGTGGCAGCGGCGGCGTTCTATTTCTATCCGCAAATCCTGGCCAGCCTGCCTTACGAATGGCAGGCGAGACTTCCCGCGGCCTTCATTGGTGCCGATAGCGACGGCCCAGACGCCGTGTCACCGGAGGCCGCGCCCGGGGCGGGCAAATCGCCGGCGTCCGCGCAGCACCTGGCCGTCGCCACGCGCGACGTGAACTTGCGCAGCGGTCCTTCCGTCAAATCCGATGCTGTCACCACGCTGACGCACGGTACCGAAGTCACACAACTCGAGCACAAAGGCAGTTGGACGCTGGTGCGGTTGCCCGCGAAGGCGAACGGCCAGGCGCCGCGCCAGGGCTGGGTTTACAATTCGTATTTGAAGGCGAAGGCCGACAAGACGAGCAGCAAGTCTCAGGACAAGTAGCTTCGCCGGTTCCGTTGCGTGGCGGGCTTCAGGTCTCGGAGCCCGAAGCCATGTGCGGCCGCGGCTCAGGCTGCGGCCTGATCCCATCGGGAAGCGGGCATTCGCGGAGGTTGCCGCCGCACGTCAGAACCGCATGGTCGCCGAGGCCGTGCTGTGCCGCCTCGAGCGGCGCCGGGCTCTGCGGATGGCGGCAATAGGGCACCTTGATCTCGTAATGGGCCTCTTCGCCGAGCGCGCGTGTACGCCTGGCGATCCGTTTGCTCCAGATGTCGAAATAGGGGCAATGCCTCATCGAATGGCCGCTGCCATGTTCGCAGCCTCAAGCATCCGCCCAGCTGATTGCCAAATGCCTAATATGGTCCGCAGCATTTTCAGCATCGTGGCGCCGCTGTTGGTGTTGGAACAGCCTTCAAGGTGCAGGAATCGGGATTTTGCGTTTCGATTTGCGGTGTTAGAGACCGGCTTTGACAAGCTCCCAGAATTCGGCGCGGTCATTGCTCCGCGGAAAAGGCTCGTCGGGCGCTTGCACGCCGAGATATTCGCACAGCGGACCCCATCCCTCTTTCACCTGATACACCAGCAATTGCCCGGGCGGGATCGCCGCCTTGACCGCGTCGTTGTGGGCATTGAAGGCGGCGATCAGGCCGTCACGGTCGAGCCCTTCGGGAAATCCGGTTCTGATGACCACGCCAGCGGCCATGTCGAGCCAGTCTTTCACATGTGGCGGCGCCTGATCTCTTTCGCCCAGCAGCTTGTAGATGGTCCCTCCGAAACTGTCGGCCCAGTTTCCCGGATCGCGATGGGTCAGGATGAACCTGGCCGAGGGATAGGCCTTTGCCAGTTCGCGGTGGAAGCCCGCGGTGGGCCAGTCCACTGCACTGTTGAAGCCGTCATAGATCGCCGCCCAGTCTGCCCGCCCATCGAGCGCGGCGGACCACAGCGGCACCTGCACGGCCATGGCCTGCATCACCCCTTCCATGTGATGGCAGGGACCGCGCCCGAGCCGCTCCAGCGCAAGTTTGAGGGAATAGGTGCCGGTCCGCCCCACGCCCAGGCCAATCACGTCCATGCTCATGTCGATACTCCCGGTGTTTGCGGCGAGGTTAGAGCCCGTCACCACGTCCGGCAATCGGCGCGGGCTGTGCCCCGGAAATCCGCCTGAGGCGCAACGCCACGCCGAGCGCCGCGGCAAGGATCGCGCCGGTGAAGGCGGTGACCGCCAACCAGCGGCCTTGCTGCCAGAACCAGCCGCCGGCCGTGCCCATGGTGCTGGCGCCGATGTAATAGGCGAGAAGATAAAGCGCGGCGGCGTGGCCCTTGCCACGATCGACCAGCGCGCCGGTCCAGCCGCTGGCCACCGAATGCACCATGAAGAATCCGACGGTGACGATGGCGATGCCGGCGACGATCGCGGCCAGCGGCTGGGCGAGCGTGAGCGCCACGCCGGCAGCGAAGATCGCGATGCCTGCGATCAGCACCGGCGCCGGCCCGAAGCGGTCGGATAGCGCGCCGGCCATGGCGGACGCGGCGATACCGAAGATGAACACCGTATAGACCAGACTGAATTCGCTCTGGCTGAGGCCGAAGGGCGCCGCGATCAGATAGAAGCCGGCATAATTGTAGATGGCCACGAACGCGCCCATGTTGAGAAAGCCGATCGCAAAGACCAGCGGCAGGGCAGGGTGGCGCAGCTGCCGTCGCCAGATGTCGAGATGGTAGGCGGCGTGAAAGCGCGCCTGCCGCACGAAATTCCTCGACGTCGGCAAGAACAGGAAGGCGCCGATCCCGGCCAGAAGATCGACCGCGCCGATCACGCCCAGCGCGATGCGCCACGAGGTCCATTCCGTCAGCATGCCCATGCCGACGCGGCCGATCATGCCGCCGAAGGCGGTGCCGCCGATATAGACGCCCATGGCGAGGCCAAGGCTCCTGGGGTGTATCTCCTCGCCCAGATAGGCCATGGCCACGGCAGGAATGCCGCCCAGCGCCAGGCCCTCCAGCGCGCGCGCAAGAAGCAGGCCGTGCCATCCCGGCACCACGGTGTCGGCCATGTTGAGAAGTGCGGCGCAACAGATCATCGCGAAGATCAGCCCGCGCCGGCCCAGCACTTCGGAGCCGGCGGCGGCAGCGGCGGCGACGAGCGCCATGAAGCCCGTCGTCATCGACAGCGCCAGCGAGCTTCCCGCCGGCCCGACATGGAAGTCGTGCGCCAGCAACGGCAGGATCGGCTGCACGCAATAGATCAGCGAGAAGGTGGCGAAGCCCGCCAGGAACAGGCCGACATTGATGCGGCGATAGGCGGGGCTGCCGCGCTCGGACCAGACCGGACCGGGCGCGGCGGCGACGCCGTCGTTCGTGATGCGGGCCGGTTCGAGCATGGCCCTATGTAGCGAGATCGGAACCCCGCGTCACCGGGGCGATTAAGCCTTCAGCCCCCCCGGGCGATGGGCTTGCCGGCGTCGGGTGTTCCTCGCTTGTCGACCATGATCGCCCCGCCCTTGATCACCACCTCGGCGGTCAGGAAATACCAGTAGCCGTCGAGGGGATTGCCGACCAAGAGCACGATGTCGGCATCCTTGCCCTTCTCCAGCGTGCCGATCTGGTTCTGCATGTCGAGGAATTCGGCCGAGTTGATCCCCAGGATCGGGATCAGATCGGTGGGCGAGGATACCAGATTGAGCGCCTTGAGTTCATGGGCGAAGCCGGCCTGGGCGTCATAGGTCGTATCCGTTGAGAAGGCGACATGGTCGCCGGCATCGTAGAGCACGCGCAGATTGACCGGCTTGTAGCCGGCTTCACGGCCGCTCCCCTGGCCGGCGATGATGCGCGGACCCTTGATCGCTCCGCTCGCCACCATCTGCTTGAGTTCGAGGATGCCGGCATTGTCGTCGCCGCCCGACTGCAGGGTGGTGAAGCCGGCGCCGCGTGAGAAGCGCGCAAGGACCGCCTGCCGGACTCCCAAAGGTCCGGAAAGCCGCGCACGTTCCTCGTTCCCGCCCTCGGTCTAGGGGGTGAGGAGCGGCCGGAGGCGCCGTCGCGTTGCTTGCTTTTGTTTTGGAATGGCGCACCGGACGGGATGAAACTGGGCACTGGACGCTGATCAATTGGCATCGCCCGAGAAAAAACTGCCGGGAGCATCGTGGCCCCTAGCCCGGTCATGCAACCAAGGGCACGAGCGCCTTGGGTGGATTGTGCGCCCCTGCCTTAAGCAGCTGTGAAACGAAGGGCGGAACGCAGTCTTTCATAAGCCACGGTGGGTCACCGTCTCGGCGCGAAAACAAAAATTCCCCTGCCGGCAACCGGAACGAAGACGTGCCCATTTTTCGCATTCGCTGCAACGGAATGGCTTGGCAGCGGAACGTACTCAATAAACTTCTCGGTTTTGGCGTTCACCACGGCCACGCCTTTATCGCCAGAGAAGTAGTAGTTGTTGGACCCCGGATCGTACGAGACTTCGTCGGCATCTCCGCCTTCAGGAATTGGTTTTCCGACTTTCCCAGTCCTGGCGTCGACGGTTACGCCACCCACACTGCCGCACACGGTCATCAGCTGCGCGTTTGGTCCAACTGTCAGGCCGCTAAGTGTAAGCCCGAGCAATCCCCCGGTGCAGTCCACGGGGACACTCTTCACTGGATTGGGGAGGTGGTGGGGGTCATACACGTCAAGGCGGTTCCTCGGCCCTGGAACATTTTGATAAAACATGTCGTTCGCACGAACCCAGGCTGGTTGTTCCATGCCCATCTGACCTTTGGGATAGACGTGGCGACCGATGACCTTGCCGCTTGGGACGGAGAGGAAGATGACGTATGGCGGGAAAGAGCCATCGTTCTCCGCCAACAGAACATGGTCCACCGGGTCATAGGCGAGTTCATCCAGGCGGCCCGTGCCGCCTGTTGGAATCTTCCGAATAATGCCTGAACCCGGCTTGGCGAATGCTTCGACGATGTTCCCATCGCCATCGCCAGACCATATGTGTCCGAAATTGTCCGTCACGACACCATTTGGGCCAGCGCAGAGGCGCATCTCGTGGGGCTGGCCAGGGCAAGCCTTGGCCCCGGTGAACTGGCCTTTGCCGATGAATCTGAGGAACGTGTCCGTGGCCGAATTCGACGACGTCGATGGCATTGTTCGTGCGGTCAGCGAGATAATATCGCTGCGTGGCGTTGTCGTTCCAACTGACATCGAAATATTGAAGATTTGTAGGGGAATCCTTTACTAGGACCGGGCGCGTGAAGAGGCCCTCGTCAGGCTTCTGGCTCGCGCTTGTTCCAGACGGCGCATTCTTCGCCTCTATCGGATTTTGTGCCCGTGATCCTGCGGGCCATATGAGAAAACAAACCAGTAAGGCCAACCAGGAAAAGGACCGCTTGTTCACTCGTGCAACGTTCATTTCCGTCTCCTTGAAGCATCAGTTTGGGAAGCGACACTTCCACGTACAACTAGAAGGCTGGCGTAATGTAACGGAAGAAGCCTGAATTGGGATTTGCTATCGATCGGTCCGATCTGATGGTTCGCGCTATGGCACCGCAATTTTTTTGTCACGCCATGAGGCGCGCCGCCTCGGCCACATTGGCGCGGACTTCGGTAACGAGCTCGGCGAGCTCGTCAGCAATTTTGGGGCCGTGCACGGCCATCTCCACGAATTCAGCCGGCGTAATGAGGTCGGCCAAACCAGTGACAAAAGCGGGCCATTGTTGCACCATCATCCACCAGTCCTGCACATACGGACGTTCTGCGGCCCATAAATCGAGCAATTCAAGATAATCGAGGCGGGCGACGTAAGGCATCATGGCGATGTCGGCAAGAGTTGCCTCTTCGCCGACCAGCCACGGCCCGCCTTCCTCGAGGGTCGCTTCCATCATCTTGAAGGCGCGCTCGAAGGCAAAGACGCCGTGGCGGACGAATGGCGAGCGTGTGCCAAGCTCATAGGTCGATTCGAAGCGGTCGCGGCGCCGGGGATCGCCGATGTTGCGGAAACGCGTCTGACGCACCTCTTCGGGCATGGTGCGCATGCGCTCGCGGAACATGGCCGAGAAGCTGATCTCGGTGGTGGCTTCGAACACGCCCTCGTCGACCATCTTGCTCCACGTCCGCGCCCGCGTGCGCAGGTACGGGTCCTCCGGCATCAAGGGCGGCTCGGGGAAGGTGTCGTTGAGATATTCGCAGATCAGCGTCGATTCCGGGATCGCATGGCCGTTATGGACCAGCGTCGGCACCACGCCCTTGGGATTGAGCTTCAGATATTCAGGATCGTATTGCTCGGCCTTGAAGAGCTTGACCTCCTTGGCCTGCCATTCGAGGCCCTTGGCGCGCAGCACGATGCGCACCTTCTGGCAGCACACCGAATTGCCGAAATCGTAGAGCGTGAGCATCGGCCCCCTCAGAACGGTCCCGGCTGCTCGGCACAGAACCGCATCTTCGGCATGGCCAAGCTCTCGTTCAAGCCAATCTCCGACCATTGGCTTTGTCCAAAAGGCCAAGTCAGAACATACTCTGACGACAGTGTGCCAGCCCACAAACAGTCATTTCGGTTCTGCGCAGAGGAGATATGCGCAGAACCGAAATGTGCTTGGCTACCAACGGCCGCTGCCAGCCTCAATAATCGAAGCTCACGCGCACGCCCCACATTCTCCTTTCGCCAAGTGTGCCCGGATCGACACCCTGGTCCGAGTTCCCGCCTGAGCCGTTGGTGACATAAGCGGTATCGGTCAGGTTGGTGCCGAACAGCCCCACGTTCCAGTGCGCATCCGCCGGCGTGTATTGGATCCGCGCATTCAGGATGCCGTAGGCAGGCTCCGGGCCGTGGGCTACCGTCGGATCGGCAGCCTGCACATATGAGGACATATGGCCATAGTCGGCGCGTAACGTGAGGTCGGACATGTTGGGCAGTTCGATGTCGTATTGCGCGGCCAGATGGAACATCCACCTGGGCGAATACGGCCACGGCGCCCCAGGAGCCACCTTCGAGGTTCCTTGCTTGAGATATTTCGTATTGAGGTACGCCAGCTGAGCGGTCAACTGCAGACCGGGCAACGGAAGGGCATCGACTTCGCCCTCGAAGCCATACGCCCGCGACTCGCCGGCGGCGGCTGTAAATGTGGTCAGCCCCTGGGAGGTTCCGAAAAACTCAGTAATCCGCTGGCCGGCCCAATTATACCAGTAGACGCTCGCATTGGTGCGCAGGCGATTGTTGAGCCAGTCTGCGCGCAGACCGCCTTCGTAATCGGAAACCGTTTCCGGAGGCAGGTCGTAGGTAATGTTCACCTGAGAATTGAAACTCTTCGATGGAGACGTGTAGCCCTGCGCATAGCGGAAATACGTGTTGACCGCAGGGGTCCAGTGATAGGTGATCGTGGCCATCGGCGTGAAAGTGACGCCGCCCGGATAGGGATCGGTCGTATTTGTAGGCGGGCCGCCTGCAAACGGATTACCGGGCCCATAGCCATAGCAGGAACAATCGATCGGAGTCTGAAAGGTCTGAAAGGCGCCCGTTGGGGTTTCGCTATTGCTGACGCCGTTGATCCAGGACATGCGAAGGCCGCCCTGTATGTCCAAATCGCTCAGGACGTGCCAGGTGACATTGGCAAACAGGGAGTGGTCGTCCGTGGTGGCGTTAGTGAGTTTGCCAGCGAAACTGCCCACGTCCCCAAAATATGACGGCCCCTGCTGGCCGAAATAAGGAAAGTTGGGCACCCAAGTGGCCATATATTTGGCATAGGTTTGGCCCGTCCAATTATCGATCGTGTTGCCGATCGGCGTGCCGGCCATATGCTGGCCCCACTGATGGATGAAATCGATCAGGGTCTGATCCACGATCGGGTGATTGCCGTTGTCCAGAACGGGATTGCTGGGATCGCTCGCCACCATGAATTGGGGCATGCCAGAGGCGGTGGTACGCGACAGATCATGCTCGTGGAGCCAATAGAACCCGACCAGGTAATTGACCTTGTTGTCGAAGAGGTCGCCGCTCAGATGCGCTTCTTCCTGATAGTAGCGATACCACCATTTGCGCACCATGGGCCAGATCACCAACGCCTCGTGCTGGACGCCGACGTAATAGTAGTAATGGTTATCTATATAGGCCGCGCTATTGGTGAACGTCGTGTGTGAATTGATATTCCAGGTCGCGGTGGTCGTCCATTCGGTCATCTGATATTGTTGGGAATCCGTCGGCGCGTTCATGGTGTTTTCCCATTTGCCGACCCTGCCGGGTCCTGTGCAAACGGAGGCACCACAATTCACCAGGGGATTGGGCGACAGTCCGCCCGCGGGGCCATTTGGATAGCCCCAGGAATCATGCTGAGGATCAAGTTCGTTGCCGTACTTGAAACGGCTGAGCCATTCTGTCGAGCCGGTGTACCAGGTATAAGGGCCGTATGCCGGATTCATCACCGCGATATTGTAAGCGACGTGGTCTCCATAATCCGTATCGGACAGGCCCGGATATATCCGGTTTATATAATCGTCCGAGCCCACGATGGAGCTGTCTTGGGCCGTCAGCCGCAGCGAAAAATTGCTCGCGGGCTGCCACAGGATATCGCCACGGAATACCTTGTTGTCATGGCCGCCATACATCTTTCCAGTTAACAGGGACTTCGCCCACCCGCCCTGATTGTGGATCGCTGCCGTCCATTTGGTGAGCAAGGTGTCGCCGAACGGCACGTCCACAGAGACATCTACGAAACGGTGCTGGAAGGAGCCGATCTCGAAGGAACCGTGAACGCCGAATTTGTCGGCCGGCGGAGTTGTGATGTAGTTGATGGCGCCGCCATTGGTGTTGCGGCCGAAGAGCGTGCCCTGCGGGCCGTACAGGATTTCAACCCGCTGCAGCTCGACCATGCCGCCTTCCCTGAACCCGATATCCGGCTGCCAGATGCCGTCCACATAGAGGCCGACCTCGGGAATACCGCGGATGGTGACTTGGCTCTCGATGCCGGGTGTGGCTGAAGATCCGACGGTCAGGCCGGGCACCATATTGGTGAGTTGCTGGCCCGTGCTGATACCTTCGATTTTCAACTGCTGCAGCGAGATCGCCTGCACAGTCATCGGCACATCCTGCAGTTGCTGCCGCGTGCGCTGCGCAGTGACGGTGACGCTTTCGAGCTGATCTTGTTGCTGGGCGAAAGCCGTTCCCACATAGAGCGTGGTCGCCATGGCTGTTCCGATAAGAAGTGCCCTTTTGCAAATTGCGCTGCTGCGCAAAAAACCGCTTTTCCTCGTCATTTCTCCCCCCTCTGGAGTGGTTACTTCACTGCTCTACTTTCCGTCCAAGCGCTTGTGGGCGGCATGATTGCTCCCCTGTTGGAGATTTCGCACGCGTTTGAAACAGGGTAATCGCCACCGCCCGCGTAGCCGCCCTTTGTGATTGCGAGTGCAGCCAGATTTGATGCCGTGGGGAAGGGGGAAATTTCGTATAAACTTGTGTTATTTGATTCCGCATGCGCCGGATGAGATTGCAATTGCAAGGGCGCAAGTGTCGATTCGGACGTCGGGATTAGAGCCTTATGTCATCGAATCGAGGGTGGTCATGGCGCACCCGGCGGGTGAAATGGACTTGGCTGCTCACCGGCTCGATTTCGACTGCCGTCTGAAGGTGGAGTTTCACGGCGACAGCGCCACATCCGATGCCGAGTTGCTCGCCCACCGCGAATTGGATGAGGCGTTCGGGCTCACGGCGGTCACGCTGTCTCGGGACAGGCCGCATCCGCAAGCCAGATCGGACGCTTCGAGACGAATTGGCTCGCGAGCGACCAGAACTTCGCCGCTTTCAGCAATTTACGCGGTCAATGGATAGATCGAGTCCAGAGCCGACGTCCGCCCAAGGCCGCCGTGCTGGGAATGAATTCGAGCGTCAGCCCGACCTATGGCGAGCAGGAGGGGGCGGCGTACGACGGTCGCCGCCTCCCGCAACACATGAAGAAGCCACCATTTTCGCAAGGCAGGTCGCTCGTCATAACGCCACAGCTTGCCGCAGATGCTGCGGCGCACAATCGCATAATCGGATCAGGTTACCGTTATACAATTATACCTCGACCGGATACGGCATTAACTCGTAGTCGCCTCCAGATTTGGGGAGCCGCCCGCCTTAGGCGGACCTATTTTGACAGGCCCGACCCAGGCGCCGGTAAGGGGACGGAGACGATGAATGTCGCGGCCAAATTGATTCCGCAGTTCGCGATGTACGGCGAACCGCCGTCACCGGACGCTGGAGATTTTCTCCGGCTGGAGACCATCGAGTCGCGCTGTCATCTTTTTGATTGGACAATCCGGGCCCATACGCATGCGGACTTGAATCACGTCTTTTGGGTTAGCAGAGGCGGCGGAGAGATGTTCGTCGATCACAACCGCATTCCTTATGAGGCGCCTGCGCTGCTGCTCATCCCAGCCAGGGAAGTTCATGCCTTTCAATGGCAAAAGGATAGTACCGGGTGGATGCTAACGATTTCCGACATTTGCCTCGATGGCTTATGTGTCCGCGCGCCGAACTTCAGAATGCTGTTTGAAAAAGCCGAGCGATTGTCGATTGAGCCTGAAAAGTACGAACTGCAAGCGGTCCAATTTGAAATCGGGCGCCTCCTGAACGAACTGAATGGAACGGCGCCGTACCATCACGGCGCCGTCGAATCTCGGTTGACGACAATACTGATTGACCTATTGCGACATGTCGAAAACCATTCCCGCCAGCACCAGGTTCCGCCGACGCCCCATACGCGGACGGTGGCGCGCTTCCGCGCGCTGGTCGAAGAGAATTTTCATGCCGGCCTGACTCTTCAATCCTATGCCGACAAGCTGGGAATCAGTCCGTCGCGTTTGCGGGCTGCTTGCATGAGGGTGACCGGTTCTTCGCCTGCACAATTGATCCAGGAACGACGACTGGTCGAAGCGCGGCGTCTGTTGCTATACACTCCCGTCACGATTGCGGAAGTCGCCTATCATCTGGGATTTTGCGATCCCGCTTATTTCTCACGTGTGTTCCGATCCCGGTTTGGCCAATCGCCACGCGCGCTGCGGAAGCAAAGCTTCGCCGAAAGCACGCTCGCTTAAGCGCGATTCGCGCGGTGACATTCGCGGCGGGCCTTCAAAACCCCCGTGCGATCGGCTTGCCGGCGTCGGGTGTCCCGCGCTTGTCGACCATGATAACCCCGCCCTTCATGACGACCTCGGGGTCGAGGAAATACCAGTAGCCGTCGAAGGGATTGCCGCCGAGCAACAGGAGGTCGGCGTCCTTGCCCTTCTCCAGCGTGCCGATCTGGTTCTGCATGTCGAGGAACTTGGCCGAATTGATGCCCATGATCGTGATGAGATCGGTCGGCGAGAAGACGAGGCTGAGCGCCCTGAGTTCATGGGCAAGCGCTGCCGGGCCGGGGAACACCGTGTCGGTCGAGAGGCTGACGGCGACGCCGTTGTCGTAGAGCGTGCGCAGGTTCACGGGCATGTAGCCGGCTTCCTGGCCCTCGCCCTGGCTGTCGAGAATCCCCGAAGGCCACGGCTTGCCGTCGCGGAAGGTCGGCTTGTTGTCCTGGTTGAAGACACCGAACACCGGAACGCCGAAGCCGGTGGTGGAGGCGACCTGGGCACCGGCGGCGGCGACTTCCTTGGCCTGACCGGCGGAGATCCAATCGACGTTCACCGAGTGCACAAGCTTCTTGGCGCCGATCATCACCGCGCCGATCAGCGACTGGGCGCTGACCGCATGGACCTGGAATTCAACGCCCAGCTTCTTGGCCTCGGCGATGCCGGCTTCGAGGTTCTTGGTCTCCTGGATCGACGGATTGTAGGGCCAGACCTTGGCGGGGTAGTGCACCTCGGCAATCGAATCGGCGCCGTCCTTGACCACCTTGTCGACGGCGGCGCGCACGGCCGCTTCGTCCGGAAGCGTGTCCGTCGGCACCCGGCCCGAGGCGATGATGCGCGGGCCCTTGATCGCCCCGCTCGCCACCATCTTCTTGAGTTCGAGGATGCCGGCATTGTCGTCGCCGCCCGACTGCACCGTGGTGAAGCCGGCTTCGAGCAGCTCCATCATGGTGGTGGGCGCGTCGTCTTTCAGGAATTTGGCGACGGCGTCGGCGCCGCGGGCATGGACCAGGTGGCGGTGATCGTCGATATAGCCGGCGATGGCGGTCATGCCGCTGGCGTCAATGGTCTGCGCGCCGGCGACGGACGGCGCCGCGCCCTCGCTGACCGAGGCGATCTTGCCGTCGTGGACGACGATGGCGCCGTGCTCGATCACCTGCCCGGTGCCAGTGATGATGCGGGCGTTGGAAATGACAAGGTCCTGCGCCGCCGCCGTGCCGGAAATGGCCAGGCCAAGGCAGGCGGAAGCGAGCAGCACCGTAAGCGAATGTCTCATCTGGATGTTTCCTTCGGTTTGTTATGTCGAAAGGGGCAGCGCCGGCGGCCGCCGGCAATGCTTGTCTATGCGGCGCGAACGTTGGTTCATTCGCCGAGCCGGTGCAACGGGATTTGTCTTGAGCCGGTTAGTTGGCCGGTGCAATCGGCTTTCCGGCGTCGGGTGTCCCGCGCTTGTCCACCATGATCGCCCCGCCCTTGATCACCACCTCGGCGGTCAGGAAGTACCAGTAGCCGTCGAGCGGATTGCCGCCCAGAAGAACGATGTCGGCATCCTTGCCCTTCTCCAGCGTGCCGATCTGGTTCTGCATGTCGAGGAATTCGGCCGAGTTGATCCCCAGGATCGGGATCAGATCGGTGGGCGAGAACACCAGATTGAGCGCCTTGAGCTCGTGCGCGAAGCCGGCCTGGGCGTCATAGGTGGTGTCGGTGGAGAAGGTCGACCTTGACGCCGTTGTCGTAGAGCGTGCGCAGATTGACCGGCTTGTAGCCGGCTTCCTGTCCGGTTCCCTGGCCGGCGATGATGCCTTCGGGCCAGGGCTTGCCGTCGCGGAAGGTGGGCTTGTTGTCCTGGTTGAAGACGCCGAAGACCGGAACGCCGAAGCCGGTCGAAGACGGCACCTGGCGCCGGCTGCAGCAACTTCCTTGGCCTCTCCGGCCGAGAGCCAGCCGAAATGCACCGAATGGACGAGCTTGGTGGCGCCGATGCGGACCGCGCCCAACAGCGCCTGCGGGCTCACCGCATGGACCTGGAATTCGACGCCCAGCTTCTTGGCCTCGGCGATGCCGGCCTGCGAGGTTCTTCGTTTCCTTGATCGGTAGGATCGTAGGGCCATGCCCGGCTGGATAATGCACCTCGGCGATGGAATCGGCGCCGTCCTTGACCACCTTGTCGACGGCGGCGCGCACGGCGGCTTCGTCCGGGAGCTTGTCCGTCGGCACCCGGCCCGAGGCGATGATGCGCGGGCCCTTGATCGCCCCGCTCGCCACCATCTTCTTGAGTTCGAGGATGCCGGCATTGTCGTCGCCGCCCGACTGCACCGTGGTGAAGCCGGCGTCGAGCAGCTCCATCATTTTCCCAGCCGCCTTGTCCTGCAGGAATTTCGCCACCGCCGTCAGGCCCGCGCCCCTGGATCAGATGACGGTGGTCGTCGATGAATCCGGCGATCGCGGTCATGCCGCTGGCGTCGATGGTCTGGGCACCGGCGACGGACGGCGCGGCGCCTTCGCTGACCGAGGCGATCTTGCCGTCGATGGACGACGATGGCGCCGTGCTCGATCACCTGTCCGGTGCCGGTGATGATGCGGGCGTTGGAGATGACGAGGTCCTGCGCCGCAGCCGTGCCGGAATAGGCCAGGCCGAGCGAGACGAGCGCCAGTGCGAGCGAACGTTTCATATGCGTGTTTCCCCCCAGGATCGGCAATCGATTTTGCCTCGTTGCGGCGCGTACGTTCGGCCAATCGGGGCGACTCTGCAATGGGGATTGCGATGGTGCTGGGGGACGCGGGCCGGCGTCGGGCTTTATCGCGGCTTGGCTGGCTTGCCGGGCCGCAGCTCCCGCGTCAGCGGGAGCGAAGGCTGGTGGAGCTGAGCGGGATCGAACCGCTGACCTCGTGAATGCCATTCACGCGCTCTCCCAACTGAGCTACAGCCCCGTCCAGAATTCCGGGTTTGGGGTTGCCCGGGGGAAACACGCAAAGGACGCTAGCGTTCATCCTTCGAGATGTCGGCATCGATGATGCCGGTGACGTCTTCCTCTTCGTCTTCGTCCACTTCGGCCAGGAGGTCCTCATCCTCGCCGTCCTCGACCTCTTCGTCGTCGATGTCGATGAGGTCCTCTTCGGCTTCCTCCTCCTCGCCTTCGACGACGGACATGCCGGCGTCCTCGAACTCCTCCTCCTCGACGTCTTCTTCCTCGTCGTCGGCCTCTGCTTCTTTCTTGGCGGGCGCCTTGGCTTCGGGCTCGGCCGTTTCGACCTCTTCCTCTTCCTCGAGTTCCTCAGCGGTCTCTTCTTCTTCTTCCTCCTCTTCGACCCCGGGCTCGGGCTGGGCTTGCGGTTCCGGCTGACGCGGCCGGCGCTGCTTGTAGAGCGCTTCGGGCTCGAAGCTGAATGCGCATTTGGGGCATTCGATCGGCCGTTTGTTGAGGTCGTAGAAACGTACGCCGCAGCTCGGGCATGCGCGTTTGGTTCCGAGATCCGCCTTGACCAATTCTGTGCTTCCGCCGTGTTGTCGGGTTGCGAAGGGACGGTCGTTTGCCACGGGAGGGCGCCCCTGTCAAAGCGATAGTTGGGTGTCCGGTCCGGAACCCGGCGGGGCTTCCAAGGGGACCCGCCCGCAGCCCAAGGACCTTGACCCCGCCGCCGGTTCGGGTACCCAGAGCGGGCCATGGCCGCCGAGCACGATGACATCACTCTTTTTCAGGGCGCCCGCCCGCTTCGCGCGCGCGCGTCCGGCCCGATGGCCGGCGAGGCGCCGGTTCCGGGCGACAAGTCGATCTCGCACCGCGCCCTGATTCTGGGCGCGCTTGCGGTCGGCGAAAGCCGCATCGCGGGCCTGCTCGAAGGCGCCGACGTGCTGGCGACGGCGGCGGCCATGCGCGCCTTCGGCGCCCAGGTCACGCGGGACGGAGCCGGCTGGTCGGTCCATGGCGTGGGCGTCGGCGGGCTCGGCGAGCCCGCGGGCGTGCTCGATTTCGGCAATTCCGGCACCGGCGCGCGCCTGGTCATGGGCGTGATGGCGACGACGCCGGTCACGGCCGTCTTCACCGGCGACGAATCCCTGCGCCGCCGCCCGATGGGCCGCGTGCTCGATCCGCTTTCGCTGTTCGGCGCGACGGCCAAAGCACGCGAGGGCGGGCGCATGCCGCTCACGCTGAACGGCGCGCGCGACCCTTTGCCGATCGAGCATCACGTGACGCTCGCCTCGGCACAGGTCAAATCGGCGCTGCTGCTGGCGGCGCTGAACGCGCCCGGACGCACGCGCATCTCGCAAGGCGCGCTTACCCGCGACCACACCGAGAAGATGCTGGCCGCCTTCGGCGCCGAGATCGCGGTCGAGCCGCTCGACGGGCGGCGGCGAGGCGATCACCATCGCGGGCGAGGCCGAGCTGAAGCCCGCACGCAGATCGAAGTGCCGCGCGATCCCTCCTCGGCGGCGTTTCCGCTGGTGGCCGCGCTGATCGTGCCGGGCTCGCAGGTTTCGATCCCGGCCGTGCTGCTCAATCCGCGCCGCATCGGCCTGCATCGAGACGCTGCGCGAGATGGGCGCTGACATCGAGATCGCCAACCTGCACGAGAGCGGCGGCGAGGAGATCGGCGATCTCAAAGTGCGTGCGTCCGCGCTCAAGGGGATCGAGGTGCCGCCCGAACGCGCGCCCGTCGATGATCGACGAATATCCGATCCTGGCCGTCGCCGCCGCCTTCGCGCGAGGGCCGCACGGTGATGCGCGGGCCTGGAGGAATTGCGCGTCAAGGAAAGCGACCGGCTGGCCGCGATCGCGGCGGGCCTCGAGGCCAGCGGCGTCGCGGTCGAGGAATTGCCCGACGGCCTCATCGTCGAAGGCATGGGCGGCGAGGTGCCGGGCGGCGGCACCATCGCCACCCATATGGATCACCGCATCGCGATGGCGTTTCTGGTGATGGGGCTGGCCGCGAAGAAGCCGGTCACCGTGGACGACACCGCGATGATCGCGACCTCGTTCCCCGAATTCGAAGGCCTGATGAGCGGGCTGGGCGCGGAGTTCGCAGCGCTGACCGATGAACCATCGTCATCGCCGTCGACGGCACCGCGGCGTCGCGGCAAGGGCACGCTGGCCAAGAAACTCGCGCGCCATTTCGGCTTTCGCGCATCTGGATTCGGGCGCGCTCTACCGGCTGGCCGCGCTTGGCGTGCTCGAGGCCGGCGGCGACCCGGCGAACGAAGCCGATGCGCGTCAGGGCCGCGCAATGCGATCGATCTGGCGCGTGCGGGCGATCCGGCGCATCCGCACCGACAAGGTCGGCACCGCCGCCGCCAAGGTGGCGGCGATCCCTGCGGTGCGCGCCGCGTTGCTCGATTTCCAGCGCAGGTTTCTCGCCCATCCGCCGGGCGGCGGCCCCGGCGCGGTGATGGACGGCCGCGACATCGGCACGGTGATCGCGCCCCAGGCCGACGCCAAGTTGTTCGTCGATGCCGCGCCCGAACGTGCGCGCCCACCGCCGCTGGCTGGAGCTCAAAGCCATGGGCATCGCGCCGCGACGAGGCGCGATCTCGGCCGAAATCGTCGCCCGCGACGCCGCCGACCGCACCCGCGACGGTCTCGCCGCTCAGGCAGGCGCCGGACGCCGACTTGCTCGACACCTCCGATTTGGGTATAGACGCCGCGTTCGCGGCAGCCCTCGCCTTGGTGGAACCAAGGCTCAAGGGGCGCTCAAGGCCGAGCCCAGGGGTTGAAGGAGACCCGGCGGCGCTTCTTTCCGGGCCCGCCCGCGTTCCAAATCCAACGCACCCGAACCCGCTGCGCGGGGACGATCCCGTCGCAGAAGTCCGCTCCGCCAACGGCGGGCCGGCACGACTTTTCGTCCAAGGAGATTGCATGGCACAGCACGCCGCCGAATCCATCGCCGCCCCCTCCCGCGCCGATTTCGGAGCCATGCTCGAAGAGAGCTTCGAAGGCCGTCGCCGCAGGAAGGCTCCGTCATCAAGGGCACGATCGTCGCCATCGAGAACGACAACGCCGTGTCGATGTCGGGCTGAAGACCGAGGGCCGCGTGGCGCTCAAGGAATTCTCGATGCCGGGCCTGCCGGCCAAGGTGAAGGTCGGCGACGAGGTCGAGGTCTATCTCGAGCGCGTGGAGAATGCGCTGGGCGACGCCGTGCTGTCCCGCGACAAGGCGCGCCGCGAGGAAAGCTGGATCAATCTCGAAAAGCGCCTTCAACAGCCAGGACCGCGTGAGCGGCGTGATCTTCGGCCGCGTCAAGGGCGGCTTCACCGTCGATCTCGAACGGCGCGGTCGCGTTCCTGCCGGGTTCGCAGGTCGATGTGCGGCCGATGCGCGATGTCGGCCCGCTTGATGAACCAGCCGCAGCCCTTCCAGATCCTCAAGATGGATCGCCGCCGCGGCAACATCGTGGTCTCGCGCCGCGCCGTTCTCGAAGAGCGCCGCGCCGAGGAACGGACCTCGCTCGTCGCCTCTCTCAAGGAAGGCCAGGTGGTCGAAGGCGTGGTCAAGAACATCACCGATTACGGCGCCTTCGTCGATCTCGGCGGCGTCGACGGTCTGTTGCACGTCACCGACATCGCCTGGCGCCGCGTCAGCCATCCCACCGAAGTGCTGAACGTCGGCCAGACCGTCAACGTCCAGATCATCAAGATCAATCAGGAGACCCAGCGCATCAGCCTGGGCATGAAGCAGCTTGCAGACCGATCCGTGGGAAGGCGTCGGCGCCAAATATCCGGTCGGCGCGCGCTTCACCGGCAAGGTCACCAACGTCACCGATTACGGCGCCTTCGTCGAGTTGGAGCCGGGAGTGGAGGGCTTGGTCCACGTTTCGGAAATGAGCTGGGTGAAGAAGAACGTAGCCCCGTCCAAGATCGTCTCGCCCGGTCAGGACGTCGAAGTGCAGGTGCTCGAAGTCGATTCCAACAAGCGCCGCATTTCGCTGGGCCTGAAGCAGTGCATGGAAAATCCGTGGACGGCGTTCGCGGCCGGCTATCCGCCGGGCAGCACGATCGAAGGCGAGATCAAGTCGATCACCGAATTCGGCCTCTTCATCGGCCTCGATGGCGATATCGACGGCATGGTGCATCTGTCCGACCTGTCGTGGAGCAAATCGGGCGACGAGGCGGTCAAGGACTATCAGAAGGGCCAGACCGTCAAAGCCAAGGTGCTCGACATCGACGCCGAGAAGGAGCGCGTCAGCCTGGGCATCAAGCAGCTCGAAGGCGATCCGATGGAGAAGATGGGTCCCTTGAGGAAGGGTTCCGTCGTCACCTGCGCCGTCACCGAAGTCAATGACGGCGGCATCGAGGTCAGCCTCGCCGACGGCGTGAAGGCGTTCATCCGCCGCGCCGATCTCGCCCGCGACCGCGCCGACCAGCGCCCCGAGCGCTTCGGCGTCGGCGACAAGATCGATGCCATGGTCACCAGCGTCGACAAATCGGCCCGCAAGATCTCGCTCTCGATCAAGGCCCGCGAGATCTCCGAGGAAAAGGAGGCCGTGAAGCAATACGGCTCTTCCGATTCCGGCGCCAGCCTGGGCGACATTCTGGGCGCCGCGCTCAAGCGGCGCACCGGCGACGATGGCGACGGCAACGGCAACGGCGAAGGCGAAAGCGAAGAATAAGGGATACCGGAAGCGGTTCTCCGGTTCACATCCTGTGGAAAGGGCGCATGGACGTTCCATGCGCCCTTTTTGCCGCTGCCAGGATGGGCCGCATTAACGCCTGATTATCCTCGGCTTCCTAAGCTTTGGTGTGCGTGCCTCCCGTGGGTGGGTGTGCCGGCCGCCTGCCGCTGGAGCCAAGTGTGATCAGCCTCCCGAACACAGTCTCGCGTGAAGGATTGGGCGCTGCGCTGCGGCCGTTCGCGTCGCCTGCGCTCGCGGTTCTGGCATTGCTCGTGTTCGGTTCGGCCTGGGCGGGAATTGCATTCACCGGCATCACGGGCCGCGTGGCCACGATCTGGATCGCCAATGCGGCGATGATCGTGTGGGCGCTGAAGGGCCGGCGCCTCGACACCGCGCCGGTGCTGCTCATTGGCTTCCTCGCCAATCTGGCCGCCGATCTGGCCTCGGGCGACCCTTTGGCCACGGCGGTCAGCCTGTCGTTGTGCAACATCGTCGAGGTCGTGATCGTGGTCGCGGGCTTGCGCCGCCTGGGGCTCGACGGCCGCTTCGCGTCGCCCAGGACGCTCGGTGCCTTTTACGCGCTGGCGGTGGTGCCGGCGCCCGCGGCATCGGCGCTGTTGGCGGGGCTTTATCTACATCTGTCTGCGGGCGCGCCGTTCTGGGCCAGCGTCAATTGCTGGTATCTCAGCGACACGCTGGGTCTGGTCACGCTGGTGCCACCGCTGATGGGCGCCTATCTCGCCGATTTCCGGAGCCTGTTCGGGCGACGGCAGATTCGCGGCACGCTTCTGTCGCTCTTGCCGCTCGCCGCCGTCATTTTCATCAGCCTGGCGATCCGCGACTCTCCGTTCGCCTTTCTGTTCTTTCCCGCCGTTCTGGTGATGACGCTGATGCGCGGCATTGCGGGCGGCGTAGTCGGTCTTGTGGTATGCGATCTCTATCTGCTCGTTCCGGTGCTGTCCGGACGAGCCTTGATGAATGAGGGCGGGCTACCGCTGCAGCAGCAGATCACCGTCGTGCTCCTGTTCGCCGCGGTGATCAGCTTCACGGTCGCGCTCACCGGGGTCACGCTCGAAACCCGCCGGCGGCTGGAGCGGGACATGGCCGCGGCTCTGCAACACGCCAAGGACGCGCGCGAGGAGGCACTGGTCGCCAAGAACGCGGCCGAAGATGCCAGCCGCACAAAATCGTCGTTCCTCGCCAATATGAGCCACGAACTGCGCACACCGCTCAACGCCGTGATCGGCTTTTCCGAGATCATGAAGAACGAGATGTTCGGGCCGATGGGCGTGCCGCGCTATCGCGAATATGCCGGCACCATCCACGGCGCCGGTTCCCATCTTCTGGAACTCGTCAACGACGTGCTCGATATGGCCAAGATCGAGGCCGGCAAGTTCGAGATCCGCCATGAACGCATCGATCTGGCGGCGCTCGTGGCCGATTGCGTCGCGCTGATGGGCGCGCGCGCGGGCGCGGCCGGGCTCGAACTGGCCGTCGCGCTCCCCGGCAAGCCGATCGGTCTGAAGGCCGACGCGAGGGCGCTAAAGCAGATCCTGCTCAATCTGCTGTCGAATGCGGTGAAGTTCACGCCGGCTGGGGGCCGCGTCTGCGTCGAGGCCTCGGTGCGCAGCGATGCGGCGGGCAACAAGGTCTGCGCGCTGTGCGTGCGCGACACCGGGATCGGCATTCCCGCCGATGAGCTTAAGCGCCTGGGCAGCCCCTTCGTGCAGCTCCGTCAGGCGCCGGGCGTGACTAGAAAGGCACGGGGCTGGGATTGGCGCTGGTGCGCGGCCTGACAGAGATGCATCGCGGCCATATGCGCATCGAAAGCTCGGATGGCATGGGCACCGCCGTCACCGTCGAATTTCCACTGACCGCGCCAGCGCGGGCCGAGGAAACGCCGGACCTAGAGCCGGCGCTCAGCGCGGGCGGTAGCTTTTGAGCGGTGCGTTCAGGCTTGCCAGCGCGCCGGTCGCCGCTATGGCAAGTCCCGAGGTGCAATTCTTGCCGTCATGGCGCGCGGCCACCAGCACTTCGCCGGTCTCGGTTCTGACGACGCGCACCGTCACCCGATAGGTGTCGTCGGAGAGCTGCGCCGATCCCAGCATCAGATAGCTCGCGCCGGGCTGCGGCTTTGCGCCATGGGCCACGGCATTCCGCACCCAGGCTTGCGTCGGCAACAGATCGTCGTCGGCGCCCAGCCGCACCGCATAGGTGAGAAAATCGGGATCGTGCTGGGCGGTGGTGAGATATTGCGGCGGCGTCGCGATATGCCGCCCCGCCATCGCCCGCGCCATCGCCGCACGCATCATCGCTTCGTTCAACATGCATTCGGCGCCGAGCGGCACCAGGCTCGCCGTCACCTGCAGGCGCTTGGTTTCGTCGAGGCCCTTGCGTGGGCTGAATTTCCTGGTCTTGTCGAGCGTGAGCTGGAAGCCGGACTGGGCGGTGCCGGTGGTCTTGGCGCCGTACCAGCCATCGTCGAGGAACGCCATCTGCGCGGCGGCCTCAGGCGGCAGGCCCGGAACGGCGTCGGGCGATTGCGCCTTGGAGGAGACGTTGAAGCTGGCCTCGATGTCAGCCAGCGTGCCCTGATCCGGCGCCGCGCCGGCGCCGGCCGCGCGCGTTCCCAGCACGGCGGTGTCCACCTGCCCGGCGATGTTGGTGCCGCAATCGGTGCTGGTCTGGGGCGGCTGGCCGTTGGATTTGATCACCTCGTCGCAATGGCCGTTGAAGCTGCCGCCGGCACCCAGCTGGACGCTCATGCCGCCACTGTCGAAGCCGGGGCTGGCGCTGGTCTCTTCGGCGGACAGAGGCCCGGCGAAATTCTGGGTCGCATGGATAGAGCCGCCATTCCGGTCGCTGAGCGTGCTGTCGGCCGCAAAGCTGAGGGTGCCCGAGGTCTTCGGTTTGTCGGCCGCGGTCATCTCGTCCGGCGGGATGTCGCGGACGTCGGCGCCGCCCGGCCCGCCATATTCGAGATAGACATTACGGGAGATCGACAGCGTGACGCTGAGCTTGCTCGAGCCCTGGGTGGTCTCGCCGTTCTCCTGGACATCCTCGTTTGAGGTCAATTCGTATTTGGCCTGGACCGTCAGCCGGGCCTTGACGGTGCCGGCGCAAGCCGTCCCGGCATGGGCCGCCAGCGCCAGTGAGGCGGCAAGCGCGCCCAAAATTTGGGCACAGGCGGCAGGACGCATGGCAGCGAGCCCCCATCGCGGCAGCAACCGCCCACAGTGCCAAGAAATGTTCAGCCGCTTCAAGGGCTTTCGTGTTGACGGCCCTTCGCCCCTCTGACAAGGTAAATCATCTGTCGGAGTCGTGACCGCACGATTTCGGCAGCGGGGGGATCCCCTCGGGGGCAGGGATGATCAAATCGGAACTGGTCGCGCGTCTCGCGCAGCGTTATCCGCACCTCTACCATCGCGATGTGGAGCGGATCGTGACGACTGTGCTCGATGAAATCACCAAGGCTCTGGCCAAGGGGCATCGCGTCGAGTTGCGCGGCTTCGGGGCTTTTTCGGTCAAGGTCCGGCCGGCGCGTTTGGCCGCAATCCGCGCACCGGCGAGCCTGTCAGCGTCGACGAGAAGCGGGCGCCTTTCTTTCGCACCGGCAAGGAGTTGCGCGAAAGGCTGAACGGCGGCCCGCACGCCAGCCCGTGAAACTGTCGACCTATCTGATCGCCGTGCCCACCGTGGTGGTGGCAGCGGTGGTGGCCATCGCCAACCGCCAATCCGTCATTTTCAGCCTCAATCCCTTCTGGAGCAACCAGCCCTCGGCCAGCCTGTCGGTGCAGATGCCGCTGTTCATGCTGCTTCTGGTGACGCTGGCCCTGGGCGCGCTTTTGGGCGGGTTCGCCGCCCATCTGTCCCGGATGGGCCGGGAACGGGCCAGGGCCAAGGCGGCCAAACCCACGAAATCCGGGCTCGCCGCCTTGCCGGCCAGGACCGGCGGCTCTAAACCCGGCGAGGAATGAAGCCGCTCGCCAATCCCGTCTTTGTCGCCCTCGACACGCCCGATCTCGCCCGCGCGCTGGCGCTGGCGGGGCGGTCAGGCCCCATGTCGGCGGGCTGAAGCTCGGCCTCGAATTTCTGACCGCGCTGGGCCCGAGGGCGTGGCGAGGATCGTCGAGCTCGGCCTGCCGGTCTTCGCCGACACCAAGTTCCACGACATTCCCAACACGGTGGCCGGCGCGCGCGCGCGGTGTGCGAGCTCGGCATCGACATCTTCAACGTCCATGCTTCAGGCGGGGCGGCGATGATGGAGCCGCGGCGATGGCAGAAGCCGCAAAGTCCATCCGCGGCCGCGGTGATCGCGGTCACGGTGCTGACGAGCCTCGCCGACGCCGATCTCGAAAGCGTCGGCCAGGGGGCCCCGGCGGCTGCGCAGGTCAAGCGGCTGGCCAAGCTGGCGCAATCCGCCGGCCTCGATGGCGTGGTCTGCAGCCCCAAGGAGATCGCGCTGGTGCGCGAAGCCTGCGGGAAGGATTTCCTGATCGTGACGCCGGGCGTGCGGCCGGCCGGGGCCGAACTCGGCGATCAGCGCCGGGTGATGACGCCGGCCGAAGCCATCGCCGCCGGGGCCGATATCTTGGTCATCGGCCGCCCCATCACCGCGGCCAAGGATCCGTCCGCCGCCGCCGCCGCCATCGCCGCCGAAATCGCCGCCGGCCGCTCGCCTTGATTTCCGGGGGTGGGGCGGCGATAAGCGGCGCCCCATGAGCGTCCTGGTCAAAATCTGCGGCGTCACCACGCCGGAGGCAGCCGATGCGGCCATCGCCGCGCAG
>CAVZHX010000004.1:0-230306 GCA_963775165.1 uncultured Pseudomonadota bacterium
AGCGCCACCTCGCAGGCCTGGACGCTCGATCAGAATCCGAGCGGCACAAGCAACGATGTGACCTTCGGCATGGACTACACGCCGGGGGAGCAGGTGGCGAGCCGCAGCATCGACACCACAAACGCCAACTACGAATATGGCGCATCGTCCGCTTCGACCAGCTACACGCCCAATGGCCTCAACCAATATGCCAGCGTGAACTCGACCGCCTACGGCTACGACGCACGCGGCAATCTCACCTCCGACGGCTCGCGGAGCTTCAGCTTCGATCTCGACAACCGGCTGACGGGTGTCTCCGGCTCGGCCGCGATGACGCTGAGCTACGATCCGCTTGACCGGCTGCATCAGACCGTGGCCGGCTCGACGACCGAGCAATACCTCTATGACGGCAGCCAGCTGATCGCCGAATACGACGGCTCGGGCAATGTGCTGCGCCGCTACGTGCCCGGCCAGGGCGCGGACGAGACGCTGGTCTGGTATGAGGGCTCGGACTTGTCCTCGCCGTCATGGCTGACGACCGACCAGCTCGGCTCGACGGTGGCCGTCACGAATTCCTCGGGCGCGGTGACGGCGACTTATGCCTATTCCGCCACCGGCGAGCCCAAGGGCGGCTTCGCCTCCGGCGGGCCGGCCTTCCGCTACACCGGCCAGGTCGCGCTGGCGGCTGTGGGGCTCTACTACTACAAGGCCCGCATGTACGATCCCGCCATCGGACGCTTTTTGCAGACCGATCCGGTCGGTTACAGCGCGGGTATGAACCTTTATGCCTATGTCGGAAACGATCCCGTCAATGCGACCGATCCGAGCGGTCTGAGCACGGATTACGGCGGGCAAAACTCGAATTCGAACGGGGACCCGTGCATTTCCGGTCTGGCAAACTGCCTTGTGTATGGTGGTTACTGGACCAGGGAGCAAGGGCTTGATGCCCAGGGCAAAGCGTTGTGGACAGAGTATTTCTGAAATCAGGGTATTGGCGGCGGCTCAATTGGGGGCGCCACAGGCACAAATGGGGGAACGCAGGTTGCGCAAGTGGACCCGATCTTGGCGCCATTCATAAATTCCCTCGCCGCAAAACCGCCGGTTGTTCCTGAGGAAGAACTTTCTCCTGAAATCATTCCAAAGGGGACGCCGAAAACGTCTCCCAACTTGAAGGAGCCAACAAATCCGCCACAAAATCCGCCAGATAAGATTCCGGAAGGGTGGCGCATTCGTAGAATGGGGCCCACAAAGGATTACCCAAACGGGTATTGGAAATTAGAGAAGCCGATGGATAATGGTGGTTGGCAACCTATCGATCCATCGACTATGAAGCCCGGAGGTAGGCCCGAAACCCACATACCGTTCCCTTCACCTGGGGGCGAGGTACTATAACATGTATAAATTTCCAGATGATTTTGATGGCAAGGAGTTCTTCGGTAGGACCTTGGAAATGATCTGTCTGAATTCCAATCAGGTCTATTTGCATTTCGACGGAGGCATGAAGATATGCGCAGAGGCTCCGTTTACTCACGGCACGCCGAATGCGTCTCAAGGAAGTCATGTCGTATCCGTACCTCCGACGAATGCGGCATTAGTGGAGCTCCTCGACCATAATGTGATTGACGTGGCCGTAGCGAATTCGCGCAGCTTAACGCTGCGTTTTGATCATGGTCATTCGCTGACGTTTACTGACATTACGGAGCAATACGAATCTTATCGCTTCCTCCTGGGGGAAAGATCGATAGTTATTTGATTTGAGACGGCACTGGCTGGATCTGCCCCTTCTGGGTGGTCCATCGGCACAAATGGGGCGACAGGCATCGGTGTGCCGCATCACTATGGTTTTGATGTCCCGCTATGCCTTGGTTGTGCGCCGAGCGACGCTTTTGAAGCGATAAGACCAGCTTCCGCGCCTGGTGCGCCGTATGCTCAAGCTGGCACTCACAAGGTGATACTCACCGGAGGCAATCCTATTCTCCAGACCGTGGACCCGAAGGCCATGACGATTTTGAACACCACATTGCCCGGACACAGATACTACCCCGGAACTGTGGAGCTATCGATTGTGCAAGATCAGTCAGGTGTCGTAGTCGAGCGCATAGAGGGGAATGGGACAGGAGCACATGCTGAGGAAAATCAAATCCTCGGCCCGGCCATCTTCTTCGGCTTGGCTATGCAAGCATATGGCACACTCAACCCCAACACGGGTGTGAACACGTCTCCGTTTGGACCGCATTATGGCCTGTCCCCGGTTTCGAAGACACCGAGTTAGGTGTTTTTATGGAACCGGAGGTGGATCATGGAACGACGGAAGTTTACGCGGGAGTTCAAGCTTGAGGCTGTCAGGCTGATCAAGGAGCGGGGCGTTGCGTACGCGCAGGCCTCGCGCGATCTGGGGGTGCATCAGACGGTGCTGCGCAATTGGGTGAAGGCATTCGCCGACGATCCGGTGCAGGCCTTTCCCGGCCATGGGCAGCAGAAGCCCGAGCAGGCCGAGATCACACGGCTGAAGCGCGAGGTGGCGAAGCTCAAGGCCGAACGCGACATTCTAAAAAAAGCCGCGGCCTACTTCGCGAAGGAGAGCATGTGAAGTTCTCCTTCATCGCGAAGCACCGGGGGATCTGGCCGGCGGCATGGTTGTGCGGGGCGCTCGGTGTCTCGCGCGGTGGCTTCTACGCCTGGCTGACGCGACCGCGCAGCCAGCGCAACCGCAGCAACGAAGAGCTGGGAGCGAAGGTCCGTGCGAGCTTCCTGGCCAGCGACCGGACCTATGGGGCCAGGCGCGTGTGGCACGACCTGATCGAAGATGGGATGGCCTGCGGACTGCATCGCGTTCAGCGATTGATGCGTCAGCAGGGGCTCAAAGCGCGTCCGCGACGGCGACGGCTGCCGCCCGATCTGGGTGAGCGGCAGGCCGGCGCCATCGCGCCCAACGTGCTCGACCGCAGCTTCGAAGCGGCGGCTCCGAACCGCAAATGGATCGCCGACTTCACCTACATCTGGACGGCGGAAGGCTGGCTGTACGTTGCGGCGGTGGTCGATCTCTTCTCCCGGCGTGTCGTCGGCTGGTCGATGAGCGCGACCATGACGGCGCAGTTCGTCACCGATGCGCTGGTGATGGCGATCTGGCGGCGGGGCAAGCCACGCGCGCTGTTGCACCATTCCGACCGGGGCAGCCAGTACACCAGCGAACAGTTCCAGCGGCTGATGGCCGATCACGGTGTCATCTGTTCGATGAGCCGCTCGGGCAATTGCTGGGATAACGCAGCGATGGAGAGCTTCTTCTCCTCGCTGAAGACGGAGCGCACCGCACGCAAGACGTATCGCACGAGGGATGAAGCCAGGGCCGATGTGTTCGACTACATTGAGCGCTTCTACAACGCCAAACGCAGGCACTCGACAATCGGTTATCTGAGCCCAATGGACTTCGAGAGGAAGGCTGGATTAGCTTAAGCGGGTGTCATCCGAACCGAGGTCAGGCCATTAGGGCGAACCGCACGCATGAAGAAATCAACGTATGCGCTCATGGCGGCCAACCTCATTTTGTGGGGCTACTTTGTTTGGTCGGGATTAGACGGCATGAAAGGTGTGCAAGCGCAGCACGTTCCTGGTTATCCAAATCGTCAGCAAATTGAATTTTACGTCGCCTTCCCGCTGCTCATGGTCGCCATATCTTTGGCGTTTCCACTCTTGCTTCGTCGAACTCGATGGTCCGGTGTCGGCACGGGTATCTTGATAATTACGCTGCTCTTGTTGGTCCCATATGGGTGCGCTTACACCGGCGGCATGTGATCTTTGTTGACATCAAGGGGGCGCTGGAAGCCACGTTGGCACGGCAGAACAAGTGCAGGGGCGGCGTCTTAGTTTGAACGCCCGGCGGGGTTCTGGCTGTGCTGCTTTTTGATCCATTCCCGCGCCTGACGATCAAGATCAGCAATCTGAGCTAGCCACGCTTTGAACGCTGGTTGTGCAGCATCGGAGGCGAAGGAATGTCCATCTTCCTTCGCAAACCACGCACCATCCTTCTCATAGAGATACCGCCTGATGACGCCTGGATACGCAGGATGGTTGGGCTTTGTGAAATACCAAAGAGTTTGCTCGCGCTCGCAGGTAACGAGGATGAAGTCTGGATACTGTGCAGATTTGCAGTCGGGATCGTGCGTAACCGCATCCCAAAAACCTTGAAACGAAGACGGCTCACCGGCGCTGACAGGTGCGGCCGTGAGCAACAGAAATCCGACTAAGAATCCGCAGCGCATGTTCATCGTGATGCCCCAATTTACCCGTTCGCGTGGCATCCAGAGTTTAGGCTGAGAGTGATTTTGTGGGCCAGTCGCGACGTGAATCCGTCACTGAATTTGCGCATCGACCGCACGATTTTTGCCTCTGCATCGACATCGGAATCGCCGCTTGAACGTCATCGCGGCTGCATCCCGACTATGCTCTGGCGGTCATTTTTGCGCGCGGGATAAGATTGCGACCGATCCGAACGTCGCTGTCGCTGCATCGCCGGCAGCTCGAAATCGCGCCATAGAAGAGGGGATAATTTTCATAATTCACTCGAAGGCTTATTATAACTATTCTCTGCTTCTGCAAGCAGAAGGCAATAACGGTGGGCAGATGGGCGTATTCGAATATCTTGTTCCTATTAATAGAGATTTTCTCTTCGGTACACCCGAGCTAACTCACCAACGTTTCATTCCGGGGGCGCCAATCTCGGGCTTTCCTAACAACTTTAGGGGCGCATATCCCCCATATGGTGGACTATGACGATGAAGAATGCATACCCCATGCTGGACGAACTCTGGCTCGAAAAGCACGCGGTTACGTCGGCTTTTGAAATCGCAGCGGCCGAGGCGCTTGGATACGTGGAATCAGCCACGAATGGCACCGTGGATGCTCAAAGTGTACATAAGGCGAAGCTGGGTTGCTCTGTTCAGGGCGAGGACTTGATCAGGCTAAAGGGGAAATATTTTGTGCTCCTTTTGATACGCCTGTTCGAACTATGGTTCGTAATCCCAATGCCAAAGAAGGCATTAGAGTACTTGGTAATTGACTTCCACGAACTCGACATAGTGGGTGGCTATGATCAAAAACTTCCGTCGGGAGTTGCGGGTATTGCTGAGATGCAGGAGCCGGACCAGTTTGACATTCGAGAATGGGAAACCAACTTGCGCGTTCACAGATGGCTTGGAGATTACGTTCTAAAATACAAGCAGTCACGTATAGTTGAGCGGCCGATTTTGCAAAAGGATTTGGAGTCAGAGTAGAAACAGCTCGCGAAGGACCGCGCGCCTTCAGGGCCGTGCGACGGCCACCTCCCAGTGCCCAGTTTCATCCCGTCCGGTGCGCCATTGTTTTCTGACTTCCGATTCCCGAGTTCCAGCTTCCTCACCCCCATAGACCGAGGGCGGGAACGAGGAACGTGCGCGGCTTCTTTATTTTCGCCGCAACTCGCCCGCCGATGCCCGCCCGGACCTTCGGAAGTCCGGCAGGCGGCGCCTCACGCGATTTCACGCGCGCGGGGCATCGCACCTTCGTCCCGCCTCGGACTTCGCTGGCGTCGGGGCCGAAGGCCGGGCTGCTCATCCGCACCCGCGCCGATCCGGCTTGTCCCTTCGCGTCACGCGGATGCGCGCAAGAGTCCGCATCCTCGTCCTGTATGTCCTCGCGTCTACCAAATTCTCTTGTCCGGCATCTCCATTCCAACCGCTGCGGGAGAAATGGGGTAGTGACAGGTGCCTTCAAGGCGTTGACAAACAGATTTCTTTTTTCAGATTGCGCACGGATCGACGCTTGCAAATTCTGTCGTGATTTCAATGGTCTGCATTTTCATCCGCGTACGAATAAATCGCGCGCCGCCGCACCGGCATCGCGTTGCTTGCTAATATTTCCGGAGGTTCAGGGACTTGGACGTGACATTCGCCCGCGCCACTTTGTGACAGGCGCCGATGGAGCCTGCGCCATTCAACTCCGGCGCAAATTTCCCTGTACAGATGGCAGACGGACGAAACGGCTGCGGGCGGGGCGAACGGGAGTTTTTACTCCGACCCCAAACCTTTCTCGGCCGCTTCCTGCAAACCGATCCCGTCGGCTACAGCGCGGGCATGAACCTCTATGCCTATGTCGGAAACGATCCCGTCAATGCGACCGACCCAAGCGGGTTGGCGCCGCTGGGCCCACAATGCGATCCAGCCTATGCGGGAAGCTGTGATGTTTTGCTTCGTCGGCGGGAGTATTGGTCGACGGTGCGGGACTTATCAGAACAACCAGCTAGTCGCGACATACTATCACTGACGCAGTTCACCGGGGGGGCGACACCAGTGGACCGGGGGATTTCGGCGGCATAAGCGGAGCTGGGTTTAGGCGGGAGCAAGTGGTGTTAAACTTGCCCAATTGGACGTGCCTTTCACGGAAGCTCTGACGGCCACTAAT
This sequence comes from uncultured Pseudomonadota bacterium, assembly GCA_963775165.1. Taxonomy (GTDB): domain Bacteria; phylum Pseudomonadota; class Alphaproteobacteria; order Micropepsales; family Micropepsaceae; genus Rhizomicrobium. The sequence goes on from CAVZHX010000004.1 coordinate 6,415, forward strand.
TGAAGACTTGTCACGCACGCTCGGCAGAACGAAAAAATTTCCTTGGCTACCTCCCGGCCTCACACCATCTGACTTTGGCAAAAATCATGGATTGGGGTAAGGGCCTGGATGCTGGGCGGTGGCTTGATCAACTTCGCGACGATCCCGGCTTCGCACAGAAGATCGTAGAAACGCTGGTAAGAAGCGGTTTCACCAAAGAAAATGTTGAAGAAGCTGCGCGTTTTTATGAGGGACGCGGCTCAAAGGAACCCCGGCGCACAGCAGTTCCGATTTCGCGCGGAGGGACTGCGGGATATAGCCAATAAGATGCCTTCTGTTATCGTGTTTTAGCTACGAAACACACTGGAGAGATATTATGCCACAGATTCACGGTTAAAAATTTGAGCGAGAAACCTGTGCCAATTGGCATCGAGCCATGGGCGGACGTTGAAGTCTTGGCGCCTAACGAACAGATGGAAATTGAATATCAGGAACCCGCAAAAATTTGTTTCTGCGTTTTAGATGATGGAACCGCAAACGTCGATGCGGTGAGTAGGCACGTTGAGGTACATGGGAAGGGGCAGCCCAGAATTTATAAGTCTGACTTAATTCGCTTTGAATAGGACCAGCCTTCCCGAACGCATCGAAAAATTTGGCGAAAATTTGGGGTCACGAAAAGTTGGGGTCAGAGTAGAAATAGCTCAAGAAAAGCCGCTGCCGTTTAGGGCCAAGAGACCATCACCTCCCAGTGCCCAGTTTCATCCCGTCCGGTTCGCCATTCATTCTGCCTTCCGATCCCTGAGTTCTGACGTCCGGTACCCCGACAAGACCGAGGGCGGGAACGATGAACGTGCGCGGCTTCTTTTTTCTCGCCACTCACGCCCGCCGATACCCGCCCGGACCTTCGGAAGTCCGGCAGGCGATCCTTGCGCGCGTCTCACGCGGCGCCGGCATCGCACCTTGGTCCCGCCTCGGACTTCGCTGGCGTCGGGGCCGAAGGCCGGGCCGCTCATCCGCACCCGCGCCGATCCGGCTTGTCCCTTCGCTTCGCATGGATGCGCGCAAGAGTCCGCATCCTCGTCCTGTATGTCCTCGCGTCTACCAAATTCTCTTGTCCGGCATCTCCGTTCTAATCGCTGCGGGAGAAATGGGGTAGCGACAGGTGCCTTCAAGAATTGACAAAAAGATTCCTTCCATCAAAGCGGCACCGTCACGCGGATTGCGAATTGCGGCCTGTTTTCAAAGACTTGTATTTTCATCTGTGTACGACTAAATCGCGCGCGGACCCGCCGGCATCGCGTGGCTTGCGGATAATGCCAGCCGTTCAACGGCTTAGATTTCGTATTTGCCCGCGCCACTTTGTGCGCCGGCCGCGAGGCGGCATTTATGACGCCAGCCGGAGCGGCTATAACGGCATCGGAAACGTCGTCCGTGTCACCGCGGAATTAAGTATTATGTCCCCGTAATTGCGGAATTAAGTATTATGTCCCCGTAATTGCTCGATCCCGGTTTTGTCGGTGCGGTGCGGTGCGTGCGGCGACGAATGGCGGCTGGGCGCTTGGGACCGGCGCTCGCGCGGCGGGTTCATGGATGCCGCAGGAATCTCAGATAGAACGCTGCGAACACCAGGACAATGCCAATGTTCGCTGCCAGCCGTTCCCAGAATCGGTGTCTGAAGAACGCCACGTCCACGCCGACTATGATGGCCACCATCGCCACCCCATAAAGCACGACAGCTACCCGGCCGCTCATTTCGGTCCCCCAGTTCGACCGCAAATCGATCATGATCCTGGGCCGCATTTTGCCCCTCAAAGCCCCCGATTTCAAACGGCCCACTCCCGTTCACGGCGGCCTGCTTCCCAGCGCGGCAGGATCGTGCGAGGGTCGGGCAGGTTGTCGGCGTTGCTCGGGAGGTTGGTATGAAATTGTGTCCGCGCCCCAGGTTTCTCATTGGCGCGCTTGTCGCCGCAGCGCTTGCGCTGCCGGTCGCGGCGCTGGCTGCTCATGGCAAGGCCGGGCTGTGGCAGATCACCGTGACGATGCAGATGCCGGGCCGGAACGTGCCCGAATTGTCGGCCTCCGATCGCGCGCAAATGAAGGCCATGGGCATCGATTCGCCCAATGCCCACACGATCTCGGTGCAGCACTGCATGACCGCAGCCGACGTCAACTCCGATGCCCTGCATTCGATGCAGCAGCCCGGTGCCGAATGTACGATGAGCAACCGGAAAACCAGCGGCCAAACCTTTAGCGCGGACGTGGTTTGTACCGGCGAGGTGATAGGCAACGGTCACGTCATGGTCAGCTACGACGCGCCCGAGCACTACAGCGGCAAGATGACGTTCACCGGCACCAACCAGGGTCAGCCGGCCAACGTGATCGAGTTGTATGACGGGAAGTGGATTTCCGCCGATTGCGGTAATGTCGGCCACTGAAGCCTGCGGTGCGAGCGCGGGCGAAGGCGCGCTGCTCGCCTCCCTTTTGCGCCAGGCCAAGCGCGCGGTCGTGTTCACCGGCGCCGGCATCTCGACGGAATCCGGCATTCCGGATTTCCGTTCGCCCGGCGGCATGTGGACCAAGATGGCGCCGATCGATTTCGACGATTTCGTCGCCTCGGCCGAGATGCGGCGCGAGGCCTGGCGCCGCCGCTTCGCCATGGAGGAGATGTTCGCCGGCGTCGAACCCAACGCCGGCCATTTGCGCCGTCGCCGAGCTGGTGGCGCGCGGCATGCGTCAGCCACGTCATCACCCAGAACATCGACAATCTGCACCAGGCAATCCGGCGTGCCGCGACGACAAGGTGATCGAACTGCATGGCAACACCCGCTACGCCAAATGCCTCGATTGCGGGCTGCGCCAGGAGCTGGAGCCCGATCCGCGCCCATTTCGAGGCCCATGGCGAGCCGCCCGGATTGCCCGGCCTGCGGCGGGCTGGTGAAGACGGCCACCATCTCCTTCGGCCAGGCCATGCCGGAGGCGGAAATGGCGCGTGCCGAGAAGGCGACGCTTGGCCTGCGATCTTTTTCTGGTGCTGGGCTCCTCGCTGGTGGTCTATCCGGCGGCCGGATTTCCGCTGCTGGCCAAGCCGCAACGGTGCCCAGCTCGCCATCGTCAACCGCGAGCCGACCGGCCTGGACCGCCGCGCCGATCTGGTGCTCCGCAGCGACATCGGTCCCACGCTGCGAAGCCGCCGTTAACGCCCTATAAGGGGCGGTGGACGGCATAGTGGCGATCGGCTAGAGTATGGCCCCCCGATTCTCACAGCCTCTTGAGGAGTTCGCCTTGCCCCGCCTCGACGAAGAAGACGACAAAGCCCGAAACACGCCAAGCCGCCCGAGCCGCAGAGCCACGCCGGTCGCCAAGGCGCTGTTCAAGTCGCGCACCGTGCTGATCTTCGGCGAGGTCGACATGAAGATGGCCGAGCGCGTCACCGCCCAGCTGCTGGCGCTGGCCTCCGAGAGCGAGGGCGACATCCGCGTCATCATCAATTCGCCCGGCGGCCATGTCGAATCCGGCGACACGATCCACGACATGATCCGCTTCGTCGGCCCCCAGGTGAAGATGATCGGCACCGGCTGGGTGGCGAGCGCGGGCGCGCACATCTATCTCGGCGCCAAGAGGGAGAACCGCTTCTGCCTGCCCTTCACGCGCTTCCTGCTGCACCAGCCGCTCGGCGGCGTGCGCGGCCAGGCCTCGGACATCTCGATCGAGGCCGAGGAGATCCTCAAGATGCGCGAGCGGCTCAACCGCGAGATCGCCGCCGAGACCGGCCAGCCTTACGAAAAGGTCGTCGCCGACACCGAGCGCAATTTCTGGATGGGCGCCGAAGAGGCGGTGGAATACGGCCTGGTCGCCAAGGTCGTCAGCCGGGCAGACGAGGTCTGAGCGGTGAGCGCCGCAGCCCCGTGGTGGCGCGGCGCGGTCGATCTATCAGATCTATGTGCGCAGCTTCGCCGATGGCAACGGCGACGGGCAGGGCGATTTCGCCGGGCTGGTCGTCGAAGCTCGACTATATGGCGGGGCTCGGCGTCGATGCGATCTGGCTGTCGCCGATCCATCCTTCGCCCAATCGCGACTGGGGCTATGACGTTTCGGATTATGAGGCCGTCCATCCCGATTACGGCACGAGCGCCGATTTCGACGCGCTGCTTGCGGCCGCGCACGATCGCGGGCTGAAGGTCCTGACCGACGAGGTGCTGGCCCACACCTCCGACGAGCATGCCTGGTTCCGCGATAGCGTGCAGCGGCGGCGACAAGGCCGGACTGGTATGTCTGGGCCGATCCCCGCGTCGACGGCACCGCGCCGAACAACTGGCTGTCGGTGTTCGGCGGCCCGGCCTGGTCCTATCAGCCGGCGCGGCGGCAATATTACCACCACAAATTCCTGCGCCAGCAGCCCAAGCTCAACTGGCGCGAACCGGCTGCGCGCGCGGCGGCGCTGGCGGTGCTGGATCTCTGGCTCGGCGCGCGGCGTCGACGGCTTCCGCCTCGATGTCGCCAACGCCTTTCTCCATGACGCGGCGCTCGCCGACAATCCGCCGGTGCCGCATCGAGCGCGAGCGCCTATCAATGGTCGCAGGCGGCAAACATGCAGCGCCATCACCACGACAGCAATCTTGACGGAAAACACTCGAGGCACTGGACGAGGTGCGCGCGCACGGTCGAGCGCTATCCCGATCGTTTCGTCTTCGGCGAATTCTCCGAAGAGCTCGAGCGCTGCGGCTGCTACGCGGCGCCCGACGAGGGTCTGCATGCGGGCTACAATTTTGCGCTGCCTCGATGCCGCACGCGCTGGGCGCTGAATTCGTCCGCGATCACTACGCCACGCTCGCGAAGCATCCCGGCCATTGGCCCTCGATCGCCTTTTCCAATCACGACGTGACGCGCGCGGTGACCCGCTTCGGCGGCGGCACGCCGCCGCCGGGCCTGGCCAGGCTGCTGCTTGCGCTGCTGCTGTCGCTGCGCGGCACGGTGCTGCTCTATCAGGGCGAGGAGCTGGGCCTGCCGCAGGCGCACATCCGCCGCGACCAGCTCGCGCGATCCGGTCGGCGATCTCTATTATCCCTATTCCGGGGCCGCGACGGCTGCCGCACGCCGATGCCGTGGGACGGCGGAGCCGACAATCTCGGTTTTACGTCGGGCACGCCCTGGCTGCCGCATGGCCGAGGCCCATCGCCCGCTCGCCGTGTCCGCACAGGGACGGATCCGGGCTCGCCGCTGCATTTCACGCGCCGGCTTCATCGCCGCGCGGAAGGTCAGCCCGCGCTGCGCTGGGGCGAGATCGAATTCGTCGGACGCGCCGTCGCCGCTTCTGGCCTTCGCGCGCAGCTTCGAGAGCGAGACGCGTGCTTTGCGTGTTCAACATGAGCGGGGCAACGAGCCGCCCATGACGCGACCGGCCATCGCCAGCGGCACAGCTCTGCGGCATCGGCTGCGGCGCAAATCGAGAAGGCGGGCGCGACCGCTCACGCTGGCCCCTTCGCCGCGCTCTTTCTCCGTCTCTGAAGCGTCGAAGGCCGCCAGCACCGCTTCGATCGGCAGCAGCACGCATGTGTGGCGGTTGCGATGCGCGGCGGCGCCGTCGAAACTCCGCATAGTCATGAAAGGGCGGGGCAGGCGCGTCGGCGCGCTCCGCCAGCATCGCCGCCACTTCGCTGCGCGAGCTTTTCGACCTCGGCCCGGGTGAGCCCCGTTGCCTGGCGCCAAGGATCGAGGCCGAAGCCTGGGCGAGCACGCAGGCCCGGGTCTGGTGGGCGAGCGCAGCGATGCGTCCGTCGTCGAGCGCGAGATCGATCGTCCACCTGGTCGCCGCAGGCCGGATTGTAGGCGCTGCCATGGCTGCGCGGCCCGGCGAGGTGGCCGGCGCCATGGGCATCGGCGGCCAGCCGCAGCAGTTCGCTTTTGTAGAGCGGGTCGCTCATCGCCCGGCCCGGATAGGCCGCCGAGCGCCTCCGGCGTGTCGATATCGGCGAAGGGCGCGTCGTCGCCGCCTCGACCTCGCAGACCAGCTCGTCGTAGGCGGCGATCAGGTTGCGAGCGCCAACATCGCCCTCGATCGCCTGCATCTCGCCGAAAGAAGCGCTCGGCCCAGAGCACCGGGTTGCCGCGCCGTCCGGCCATGGTCGGCACGCAGATGGCCCGGCCCTCGGCGGGGTCGAAGCCGGCGATGAGCCGGTCGATGAGCGCGGGCTCGATGCCCGGCATGTCGCCGAGCAGGATCACGCGCGCCATCGCAATCCTCGGGCAGCGCGCTGAGGCCAGCCTTGAGCGATGTGCTCAAACCCTTTGCAAAGTCTGGATTGTTGGCGAATTGCGATAGCGAGGCCCGAAAGCGCCGCTTGCGATCTCGTCTGCTCGCATGTCCGGTGACAACAACCACCGGTTCGGCGGCGCTGGCCAGGGCGGCCTCGGCCGCGTGGCGGATCATCGGCTTGCCGCCGATCTCTTCGAGGAGCTTGTTCGTCCCCATGCGCGACGACAGGCCCGCCGCGAGGATGACGGCGCCGATCCTGGGCGCGCGCGGCGGCTCGGCGGCGTGCTCCTCGCGCGGCTGCGGCCGGGACGGAATCTCGCTCAGCAGGCCGCCGACGCCCATCGCCGCGATCTCGGCAGCGGCCGACGGGCAGCCCGGCCAGCAGCCGCCACAGCACGAAGTCGAACCCGTTGAGCTTGGGCGAGCGCGCGCAGCCCGGCAGGCCGATGACCGTCGCCCCGCCGAGCTCGCCTAGCAGCAGAAGATTGCCCGGATCGACCGGCATGCCGAAAGCGGTGATCCGGCCGCCCGCTTTCTCGATCGCTGCCGGGATGACGTCGCGCCGGTCGGTGATGGCGCTGGCGCCGAAGACGAGGATTGGATCGGCGCCTTCCGCGCGCGGCTTCGCCGATCGCGCGCGCCAGCGGCTCGGCTTCGTGGGGCACGCGCCGCTCGAACACGATCTGCGAGCCGAGCGGCTTCAGCCGTCCATCGAGGGCGGCGCGGTTCTTGTCGAGGATGGCGTCGCGGGTGGCGGGCAGGGCGGTGGAGATGAGCCCGACGCGTCTGGCGCGAAAAGGGCGCAACGCTCACGAGCGGGGCCGCCGCGCCAGGAGCGCTTCGGCTGCTCTCGACCGGCGCTGCGGGCAGCCGCGAAGGGGATGATCTTGACGGTCGCCAGCATCTGGCGCGGCTGCGACGCGGCTGAACGGCGCCACGGTCGCCAGGGTGATCGCCTCGTCGATGTCGTTGAGGCGCATCCACCCGCGGCGCATCGATCAGGGCCAGCCCGGCCGCCCCTGCGTACAGATTGGCGCGGCCGGTGAAGGCAGCGGCAGTCTTCGTGCCGCTACCGGCGCATTTCGCGGCCACACGGCCTGCCGCCTCGTTTTCGGGGACGTCCTCGGCCTCCAACCGTGCCACCACCACGGCCGAGACGCCTGCGGCCGCCAGGGCCGATACGTCCTGTGCGGACAGCACCCGTCCCTTCTTGAAGGCGCGCCCGGCCGCGCGCACGGCATGGGCGAGGATGGCGCCCTGCGCCTTGTCGAGGGGAACGGACCCGAATTGCATGGCGGCAGCTTATGCAGCCTCGGCCATCCGCGGCAAATGGAGGGTGGCCCGGAGGCCGGTGCGTTGCCGCGGTTTTCGAGTGCGATCGAGCCGCCATGGCCTTCCGCGATGGCCTTGACCAGGGTCAGGCCGAGCCCTACGCCGCCGGTTTCCGGGCTGCGGGAGCTCTCCAGCCGGACAAAGGGCTCGAAGACCCGGACGCGGTCGGCCTCTGGAATGCCGGGGCCCTCGTCCTCCACCACGACGGAGATGCCCCCGTCCGCTTCTTCGAGACGTACATTGGCAGCCGTGCCGTAGCTGACCGCATTCTCGATGAGGTTGCGAACGGCGCGCCGGATCTCGTTGGGCCTGCAGATGGCGGGCATGGGCGCATGCCCCTGCCAATGCACCGGCTTGCCCATCTCTTCCAGATCGGCGCACACGCTCTCGATCAGGGCGGCAAGGTCGATCTTGCGGCTCTTCTCGCCGCCGGTGCCGCGTGCCGCGCTCAGGACGGCTTCCGTCAGCGATTGCAACTCTTCCAGGATCTTCTCGAGCCGGTCTCGGACCTCCGAGTCCTCGATGAATTCGATATTGATGCGCATCGCGGTTATCGGCGTGCGCAGATCGTGGCCGACAGCGGAAAGAAGCTGCCGCTGGCTGTCCAGTGTGCGCTGCACCTGATCGGTCATGGCATTGAAGGCCTCGGCGGCGTGGCGCACGTCGTCGGGACCCTCTTCGGGCACGCGCGGCGCGTCGCCGCCGCGTGCGACTTCCATAGCCGCCGCTTCCAGTTTCGACAGGGGTCTGGCAACCCGCATGGCTGCGAAAGCCGCTGTCGCCGAAGCGGTCACGATCGCGACGAGGGCCGCCAGGAAGAACTGGAAGGGCAGGCCCGGTTGAGGCGGTTGAAAAAAGCGGGTGATCAATTCGGTGCCACGCACGACCGGCAGAGTGATTTCGAGAATCGAGCCGTAACGGCGGTGTAAGCCGGGCGGCGGCTTGATCTCGGGATGATGCTTGGGATCGAGCAGATGGACGCTCACCGCCTCGTTCTGGCGGTTCTCCGGCAGCATCGAGCGCACGCGCGCGGCCAGTGCCAGTTCCTCGCTATCCATGGGAATCGATTTGTGGGTGATTGGAGCGCCTTCATGCAGCGTGAAATGCCAGGGCCCGGAGCTCATGGTCTGGACGGCAGCCTCGCGCTCGCGATGGGGAATCCCCGCCAGAAGCGTCGCCGCCGACGCCGCACGATCCAGGAGCCGTTCCATCAAGGCACTTTCGGTCAGGCTTTCGTGTGTGACCGTGAACCAGATCGCGATGCCGATATTGGAAACCAGCACCGCTGCGGCGGTCACCACGATCAGTTGCGCCGCGAGCGTACGCGGCCAGAATGCTTTGATCTTCGGTTTCATGCCGGTTCCGGCTCCACGGCCAGCATATAGCCGCCCCCCCAGACGGTTTTAATGTAGCGCGGATTCTTGGGATCCGGCTCGATTTTCTTCCGCAGGCGGCTGACATGGTTATCGATCGAGCGATCGAACAGCTCGGCCTCGCGTCCTTTGGTGAGGTCCAGGAGCTGGTTGCGCGTCAGCGATATCTTGGGCCGTTCAAGCAGCGCCATCAGCAGCCGGAATTCACCGCTGGACAAGGGCATGGCCAGCCCCTCGCGGCCGATCAGCTCGCGCTGACCGGTGTCGAGCGTCCAGTCTCCGAATTTGATGCGGGCGGAATCCGGCGCCTTCTGGTGCGGCGGCAAGGCTTGGGTGCGGCGCAGCACGGCGGCGATGCGCGCGACCAGCTCGCGTGGTGAAAAGGGCTTGGGAATGTAATCGTCCGCGCCCATTTCCAGCCCGATGATACGGTCGACCTCTTCGCCTCGGGCGGTCAGCAGGATAACCGGGATTTGCGTCGTCTCACGGACGGATCGGCACAGGCTGAGCCCGTCCTCGCCGGGCATCATGACGTCGAGCACGACCAGATCGATCGCCGACACCCGCATGAGTTTGCGGGCGGCCTGGGCATCCGCAGCGGTGCTGGCGCGATAGCCGTGCTGGCGCAGATAGCGCGCGAGCGGCTCGCGGATGTCGCGAGCGTCTTCGACGACCAGGATATGAGGACTTGCTTCGGTAGCCATGGTTGACCCTGCCTACAGCATGGCCTGTTCACCAGCGCCCGGCAAACAAGATCGTCGCAAAGTGTCGCCGGGTAGGGGGGCGCGCTCACACTTTGCGACGACTTTCGTGCAGGCGGACAAAGTTTTGCGAGCCGCGAGGGGCACGGTGGCGGTGGAACGGATTTCCCGGAAGGAGCTTCCCATGACCCATCATATCCGGCCGGTGCTCTTGACTGCCGCGCTCTTGGCAATGGGGACGGCAATTGCGGCGGCGCAGACATTGGCACCTCCCGCGGCGCCGGACCTCTACGGACAGGGGCCCGCACGCGGCCGGCTGGCAAGCCGCGCGCTTCGCGATTTCGATCTCAACAAAGACGGCCAAATCACCAAAGCCGAGCTGACCAAGGCCACGGCCGAGCGCTTCGCCGCGGCCACAGGCGGCGCGGCAACGATGAGCGAAGCGCAATATCTCAAATCGCACGAAAACCTGCTTCGCCAAGACACCAACGCCATGTTCCACCGTCTAGACTGGAACGGCGACGGCGTCTTGTCGCTCGAGGAATTCCGCGCTCCGATCCGTGCCCGTTTCGAAGCCTCAAACAGCCAGAGCGCGATTTCGTGCACGCCGGCTGCGCAGCCCGTCAAGGCCGGGGCGTCCGCGCGGCATCCGCGCCTGAGGGCGAGCACGGCTGCGCTCTGCGGTGCCGCCGACTTCAACAAGGACGGCAAGGTCACGCATTCCGAATTCGACAATGCCGTCGCCGACCGATATTCCGCCGCCGTCAAGGGCGGCAAAGCAATGACGTCCGAAGCATTCTATGGGCTACGGCTAGGCCAGTTTCAGACAGCGGACGGGCGCCGCTTCAAACGGCTCGACGCCAATCACGATGGCAAACTGAGCGAAAAGGAATTCGCGGCGCCGGCGGACAAGCTGTTTGCGCGCCTCGACCGCAACAAGGACGGTGTTCTGTCCAAGGATGAATTGTCTCCCCCGCACCGCATCGTTCGTGGTGAGCGGGGCGCAAGGCCGGGGTAACCCACATTCCCCGGTCAGGCTTTCGCGCGGGCGTTGGAGTGCGCCCCTCCGGCGTCCGCGCGAAGCCGCTCAGTGATCTGAGCCAGAATCGATATCGCGATTTCCGCCGGCGACCGCGCGCCGATCGCAAGCCCGATAGGCCCATGAATGCGGCTTAAGTCTTCGTCCGTGAAGCCGTGTTCCTTGAGCCTGGCCAGCCGGGCCGCGTGAGTCTTCTTCGAACCGAGCGCGCCGATATAGAAACAGGGCGAGCGCAAGGCCGCGCTCAGCGCCGGATCGTCCAGCTTGGGGTCGTGGGTGAGTGCGACCAGCGCGCTGCGCTGGCCTAGCGGTGCCAAGGCGAGTGCCTCGTCCGGCCAGTCATGCGACAAGGCGATGCCCGGAAAGCGTTCGGCCGAGGCGAAGGCCGTGCGCGGATCGATGATGCGTACGCCATAGCCGGCCAGCACGGCCATTCCTGCCAGCGGCTGGGCGATATGCACGGCACCGATGATCGCCATATCGAGCGGTGGGTTGTGAACCGACAGAAACCACTGCCGGCCATTGATCTCGACAGGGCCGCTCTTGTCGGCGCGCGCAGCCGCGGCGGCGGCGTGGCCGAGTTCGTCGGACGGAGTGGCGGGATCGATCAGCCGTTCTTTGCCGCTCTCCAGATCGATCGCGCGCACAATGGCGCGGTGCGCGCGGCGGGCATCGTTCAACGCGGCCAGAGTTTCCTTGCGCATGTCACGCCAGCGGTTCGACGAAGATTTCGATATGTCCGCCGCAGGCCAGCCCCACGCTCCAGGCCTGCTGGTCGCTGACACCGAATTCGAGACGCCTGACGCCGCCGGTCTTCATCGCTTCGAGCGCGCTTTCGATCACCGCGCCTTCGATGCAGCCACCCGAGACCGAGCCGGCAAAGGCGCTGTCATCGCGTACGGCGATCTGGCTGCCGGCGGGGCGCGGCGCCGAACCCCAGGTCTTGACCACTGTTCCAAGAGCCACCTGGTGCCCCTCGGCCATCCATCGCGCAGCCGTGTCGAGAACGTCCTCCTCGCCGGCGCTCATCCGCCAAGCGCCGCCGCCACCGCACGCTTGGCCATGACCGTGACGAGATGGGCGCGGTATTCGGCCGAGCCGTGCAGGTCGGAATTGAGGTCGTCGGCGGGGACGGCAATCGAGGCCACGGCTTCGGGCACGAATTTCTTCGCCAGCGCCGCTTCCATTTCCGGCACGCGGAATACGCAAGAGCCAGCGCCGGTCACCGCCACGCGCACGCCGGCTTTGGTCTTTGCGACGAACACGCCCACCATCGCGTAACGCGAGGCCGGGTTCGGAAACTTGGCGTAGCCCGCCTTCTCGGCGAGCGGAAAGGCCACCTCGGCGAGAATTTCGTCATCGTCCAGCGCGGTCTCGAACAGGCCGGTGAAGAAATCGTCGGCGGCGATCTCGCGCTTGTTGGTCTTGAGCGTGGCGGCCAATCCAAGTGCGGCGGCGGGGTAATCGGCGGCCGGATCGTTGTTGGCCAGCGAGCCGCCCAACGTGCCCCTGTGGCGCACGGCGGGATCGCCGATCTGCCCGGCCACAAAGGCGAGCGCCGGAATGGCCCTTTGGACCTCGCTGGAGCCGGCGACATCGGCATGCCGTGTGGCGGCGCCGATCACGACCCCATCGCTGCCGATGCGGATGAACGCCAATTCCTTGAGCCCGGAAATGTCGATCAACGCGGTCGGGCTGGCCAATCGCTGCTTCATGGTCGGGATCAGCGTCTGGCCGCCCGCGAGCAACTTGGCCTCCGGCGTCGCTGCAATCAGGGCGGCAGCTTCGCTCAGCGACTTCGCCCGCGTATAGCTGAAGGGGTAGGTGGTCACGACGCAGCTCCCATCTCCTTGGCCGCCGCCTCGATGGCGTTGACGATGTTCTGGTAGCCGGTGCAGCGGCAGATATTGCCTTCGAGTTCCTCGCGGATCGTCTTGCGGTCGAGCTTCGGCTTTCTGCGGATCATGTCCACCGCGGTCATGATCATGCCCGGGGTGCAGAAGCCGCATTGCAGGCCGTGATGTTCGCGAAAAGCCTCCTGTACGGGATGGAGCGTGCCGTCTTTGGCCAGGCCCTCGATGGTCATGACGTCGCTGCCGGCGGCCTGGACCGCGAACATGGTGCACGACTTCACGGCGCGACCGTCGATATGGACGACGCAGGCACCGCATTGGCTGGTGTCGCAGCCGATATGGGTGCCCGTCAGCCGAAGCGTCTCGCGCAAAAGCTCGACCAGAAGCGTGCGGTCTTCGACATCCGCGGAAATCGCTTTGCCGTTCACCGTCATGGATACGGTGGCCATGCAGTCTCTCCCTTTAAGAGGCCATGATTGCGCCAGTTTCGGACCGCAGGGGGAAGCGGTCAAGCGCCCCAGCCCGTTACAACACGAGCCCGAACAGCACAAGCAGGATGATGATGACAGCGATCAGTCCCGCCACCCAGATCTCGGGAGGCAGGCCCTCGCGTCCGCCACCCTGGCGGCTCGGCCGGTCCTGCGGCGATGCCGGTTCCGGGGCGCCGGGCGACATCGAGGCGATCGCCGCCATCGGTTCGGTCGGCACACCGACCGCCTCGGATTCGGCCAGCGCGAGGGTTTCGGCTTCCAAGGCCGCTTCGGCGGCCTGTCCGGCGGCAACGGCGCTTGCGAATTTGGAAAAAAAGTCGTCGGCGATTTGCTTTGCCGCGCCGTCGATCAGACGTTGGCCGATCTGCGCCAGCTTGCCGCCCACGCTTGCCTTGGCTTCGTAAGTGAGGACAGTGCCCGCATCTTCGGGTGTGAGCGTCACTTTCGCCTCTCCGCGGGCAAAGCCGGCGACCCCGCCTTGTCCTTCGCCGCGAAGCAGGCAGTACCGCGGCGGATCGAGGTCTTCGAGTGCCACCTTGCCTTTGAAGGTCGCTTTGACCGGCCCGATCTTGAGCGTGACGGCCGCCTCGAAATGTGTCGGGTCGGTCTTGACCAGCGACTGGCAGCCCGGAATGCAGCTTTTGAGGATCTCAGGATCATTGATCGCAGCCCAGACGAGCTCCGGCGAGGCGGCAACGGTGTATCGGCCGGCAAAATCCATGAGCTGGAGCAGTCCTCTCGAATGAGCAAGAACGAAGGTCTAGCAACAGGTTAGTATCGCGCCGGCAGAATTTTCGCAATTCTGTGGAAGTGCCAGGCCTTAGCCTTCTTCCCCTACCCTAACGATCGTGTTAACTTTTCGCGTACTGCTTGGGGTTCAAAAAAAGTCGGGGCGTCGGGGATGGATACAACAATTACGGCATTGCCGGAGTTGGGGCCGGAATTGGGCGGTGTTGCGTTCGAAGTCAGCGGCCTCATCAAATGGTTTGACCTCGCCAAGGGCTACGGATTCATAAAACCATCGAGTGGCCCGGAAGGCGACATTCTCCTGCATCAGGCATGCGTGCGCCAGTCCGGCTTCAGGGCCGCCTATGAGGGCGCCAGCGTTGTCTGCGAGGCGGTCAAGGGCCCCAAGGGGCTGCATGCCCGCAAGCTCCTGATGCTCGACAATTCCACGGCTGCGCCGCAGGCCAGTCTGCGCTCTGCCCGCTATGTGGCCGAGCCCCAAGGGCCGGCGTTCGATGCGACCGTGAAGTGGTTCAACCGCGGCAAGGGCTATGGTTTCGTCTCGCGAGGGCCCGATACGCCGGATATTTTTGTCCACATGGAGACGCTTCGGCGTTTCGGGATCCGGGAGTTGCGCGAGGGCCAGCGGGTGCGCGTGCGGGTCGGCGACGGGCCCAAAGGCCAGCTCGCCGCCGAAATCACGGAGATGGGCGCCTGACCGCATGGTGAGGTGAGCCTTCGCGCGGGCGGCAATTCGTGCAACATTCGAGATAATCCGACGCGGGCGACCGCGGTTCTGCTGTGGGCCAATGTGATGCGTGAATTTTTCGTGGCGTTCATAGCGCTGTTCGCGGTCATGGGCTGCGCGGCGGGCGCCGAGCCCTCCGGCCCGCAGCCGACGCTTCCCAGAACCCAGCTCACCATCGACACCGCGCACGGGCCGGCGCGCTTCGTCGTGGAGATGGCGACCGACAGCACCGAGCAGGAGCGCGGATTGATGTTCCGCACCCACATGGCGCCCAATGCCGGGATGCTGTTCGATTTCCACGGCCCCGTCATGACGAGCTTCTGGATGAAGAACACCATCCTGCCGCTGGACATGCTGTTCATCCGCGCCAACGGAACGATTTCGACAATTCATGCGAACGCCACACCCTATTCGCAGACGCCGATCCCCGCCGCCGAGCCGGTGCGCGCGGTGCTGGAGATCAATGCCGGGCGCGCCAAGGCCCTCGACATCGCGCCGGGCGACCTTGTCCACGATGCGATCTTCGGCAATGCGTCAGCCGCAGGCCAGCCCCGTTGAAGCCCGCAGCGCCAGCGTGTAAGGGACACCGGGTCCGCCGGCAGGAAGCGGGGCGTGGCGCAGTCTGGTAGCGCATCTGCTTTGGGAGCAGAGGGTCGCGTGTTCGAATCACGCCGCCCCGACCAGCCGGCAGGCAAGAGGAGAGACAATGCGCGCGCGTATCTATCGGCCCAGCAGGACCGCCATGCAGTCGGGCAGGGCCCGGACCAAGAACTGGGTGCTGGAATTCGAACCGGAATCGCCTCAGGCGCCAGATCCGCTGATGGGCTGGACCAGTTCCGCCGACATGCGCGCCCAGGTCGAGCTCGAATTCGACACCGCCGAAGAGGCCGTGGCCTATGCGGAAAGGCACGGCATTCCGTTTCAGGTCTTCGAGCCCTCCGCGCCCAAGCCCAGGGCCAAGTCCTATTCCGAGAATTTCCGCTACGACCGCAAGATTCCCTGGTCGCACTGAGCCGGACCGGGGCCGGGCGGTTCCATTCGCGCGGGATGCTGTATGCTGCCGGCGCGCGAGTCCGGGCGGGCCGCGCCGACAGGCGGACCCCGTAGCTCAACCGGATAGAGCACCTGCCTTCTAAGCAGGATGTTGCGTGTTCGAGTCACGCCGGGGTCGCCAACCTTCTGCATCGCCGCACTGTCAGAAATTCGCGCTTGCGGTGACATAGACGCGGCGTTCGACCGCGGCTGCCGCTGTCTGCATCTGGGGCGAGTCAAGCAGGTTCTGCCCGGACAGCGCCAGCGTCAGGCGCTCAGTGATACGATAGGCAATTCGCGCATCGGCTGTAACGTAGTCTGGGATGCGCACCAGCGTTCCCTCCGGAAAGAACGCGCTCTGGCCTTGGATGCCGTCGAACCGCAATTCATAGCGCAGATGTCCGTCGATTTCCCATGGTCCCTGCACCCAGCCCAGATTGGCATCGACGATATGCACCGGAGTGGTGTGTTGATAGTCCACAAGGACAGTTGCGGCATTCCATCCGGGCGCGAAATGGTCCGAGACGACTTCAGGCGTGTAGCTCAGGCCCCAGCGCCAATCTTCTGCGAAAGTCCCATCGAACATCAATTCGAAGCCGGTCGCGCGGGAATTGCCGATGTTGACAGGTGTGGACACAAGCCCCAGCGGAAAATTATCTCCACCGACATTCGCCGAAATCCCGCGCGATGTCTGATGGAACAGCCGCATCCGCATCCGCGCGTTCCATGTCGGAAGTCTGCGGTCCCACGCGAGTTCGTAATTCATCGCGGCTGTCGGCTTCAGCGTGGGAATGCCGCTTGCATACCCAAAGGGTGGGGTCGGTATCAGCAGACCGCCCAAATCCAGGAGGTTGGGAAGTTGAACCCCGCGTGACGCCGTCAAGCGAAACGTGTCGTATCCATCGTGCTGCCAAACGAGACCGCTGTTGAAACTGATTTCGGTCAGCGAGATGTTGTTCCAGTCGGCATTGGTCAAACCGTAGCCCGGCGGAATGAGTCCGGAGCGCCCCAACGACAAATGATCAACGCGCAGCGCATTGGTCAGCGACAGGGTCTGTTCGATTGCCCAGCTCCACATAGCGCCGCCGGAAAACACATCATAGAACACATGGCCGCCACCAAGAGTCGTGGTCGCCATGTCGTTGTGGCGATATTCCGCCGAAAGACGGAATGTGTGATTGCTTCCGATTTTAAAGATGTCGCGCAGCTGCAAGACGTAGACTTCGTTGTCGATGTGATAGGCGGGCGAGAGCGGATCTGGCACAGTGGAAGCGGCCTTGAGCCAATTTCCATAGGCCGAAGCCTGGAAGATGCCAATGCCGGTCTCTGCCGAGACGGATCCCCTCAGCGAATTGACCAGATAGCTGTTGAAGAACGTCGTATAGAGCGGGGACACTTCTGGTTGCCGGGCTTCGCTGTGCGACAGAGCAAGACTGACGTCGACATTTTCGCCGAGCCGGGCATGGCCGAGAATGTCAACAGCTTTGCGGTCGTCGCCCTGCCTTGTGCCGATATCCAGGGGCCGCTGGGGCGTCGAGAAATCGTCATTGCGGCGGCCGCCGAGCGAGACGCTTATGCCCGCGTCATCGCCCAATTTGAATGTCGCAATGCCCGAACCCTGTATGAGACCTTGGGTTCCGCCGGTCACCGAGCCCGTATTCACATTGTCGTAGAGCGGATCGTAGGTCACGATATTGATGACACCGCCCACCGCGTTAAATCCGAACAGCGCGCCGTTCGGCCCCATGACGATTTCGATCTGGCGGATGGCGGACAGCTCGACGGGCAGCGTGCTCCATGGCGTGTAGCCGTAATCGTCCGCGTAGACTTGCCGCCCGTTGACCAGCACCAGAAGGCGCGGCGAATAGGCCTGGTTGTAGCCGCGCACGCCGACATCGGCATCGTCGTTGGTCCATTGCAGCACGCTGACGCCCGCAACGTGGCTCAGCACGCCGGGAATGTCGCGCGCGCCGGACCGGCGGATGTCGTCCTGCGTGATGATCGTCATGCTCGCCGGAACGTCGCTGGCGCGCTGGGGCGAGCCTGTGACAGATGTCGTGACGGGTTCGCCAAACAGCTTTTCGAGCGCGCCATAGTCGATCGCTTGCGCCGCGGCGCTGCGGGGGTGACAGAAGACGGCAGTCGCAACAAGGCCGCATATCATGACGGTCGCGGCATGCGGCCTGCGCGCAATATGCGGCTTGGATTTGCACGACATGCTCTAAATCTCCGTAATCGTCATCAAGCAGGACGTTGCGTGTTCGAGTGACGCCGGGGGCGCAAATGTTCTGCATCGCCGCACTGTCAGAAATTCGCGCTCGCGGTGACATAGACGCGGCGTTCGACCTCGGCGGCGGAGGTCTGCATCTGGGGCAAGTCGAGCAGGTTCTGGCCGGACAGCGCCAGCGTCAGGCGCTCAGTGATACGATAGGCAATTCGCGCATCGGCCGTAACGTAATCTGGGATGCGCACCAGCGTTCCAACGGGAAAGAAGGCGCTCCCGCCCTGAATGCTGCCTGTGCGCGACTGGTAGCGCAGATATCCATCGATTTCCCAGGGACCTTGCGCCCAGCCGAGATTGGCTTTCACGACATGCACAGGATTGGTGTGCTCGTAATCGATCATGACGGTGGTGACGTTGAAGCCCGGGGCGAAGTGATCGTCTGATGATTTCCGGCGTATAGCTGAGACCCCAACGCCAATTTTGCGAAAATGTGCCGTCCAGCGCCAATTCGAGACCAGTCGCCTGTGAACGGCCGATATTGGCGGGAACCGAGGCCAATCCGGGATGGGCGGGATGCCGCCGCCATCGGCGGTGATCCCGTGTGTGGTCTGGTGAAAGACGCGAATGTGCAGTTGCGCGTTCCAGTCCGGAAGTTGCCGGTCCCAATCGGCTTCGTAATTCATCACGACCGTCGGCTTCAGCGTCGGGATACCCGCCACGTAACCGAAGCCGGGTATGTGCAGCAGCAAGCCGCCCAAGCCCAGCAGGTTCGGAAGCTGAATGCCGCGCGCGGCGGTCAGCCGGAACGTATTGATCGTCATCGGGTTTCCAGACGGCGCCGCTGTTGAAACTGATCTCGGTCAGCGACCTCTTGTTCCAATCGGCGTTTGTCAGGCCGAAGCCCGACGGAACGGAGCCCGTGCGACCAAGCGACAGATGATCCACGCGCACCGCATTGGTCAGCGACAAATCCTGGCTCGATTGCCCAGTTCCACATCGCATCCCCGGAAACCACGCCATAAAACACGTGGGCGCCGCCGAGAGGTGCGGTCTCCATGTCGTTGTGGCGATATTCGGCCGAAATCCGGAAGATGTGATCGTTTCCAAGTTTGAAAATATCGCGCAACTGCGCCACATAGACCAGGTTGTTGATGTGATAGATGGGCGCAAGGGATCGGGCGCCGTGGAAACCTGCTTCAGCCAGTTTCCATAGGCTGTGGCCTGAAAGAGGCCTAAGCCGGTGTCGGCCGAAAGGGTTCCCTTCGATCGAGTTCGTGCGATAGCTCGTGTAGAACGTCGTATCCATCGGAGTGATTTCTGGCTGCCGGGCTTCGCTGTGCGACAGAGCAAGACTGACGTCGACATTGTTCGCCGAGCCGGGCATGGCCGAGAATGTCGACGGCTTTGCGGTCGTCGCCCTGCCTTGTGCCGATATCCAGGGGCCGCTGGGGCGTCGAGAAATCGTCATTGCGGCGGCCGCCGAGCGAGACGCTTATGCCCGCGGCGTCGCCCAATTTGAATGTCGCAATGCCCGAACCCTGTATCAGGCCTTGCGTTCCGCCGGTCACCGAGCCCGTATTCACATCGTCATAGAGCGGATCGTAGGTCACGATATTGATGACACCGCCCACCGCGTTGAATCCGAACAATGCGCTGTTCGGCCCCATGACGATTTCGATCTGGCGGATGGCGGACAATTCGACGGGCAGCGTGCTCCACGGCGTGTAGCCGTAATCGTCCGCGTAGACTTGCCGCCCGTTGACCAGCACCAGAATGCGCGGCGAATAGGCCTGGTTGTAGCCGCGCACGCCGACATCGGCATCGTCGTTGGTCCATTGCAACACGCCGACGCCCGCAACGTGGCTCAGCACGCCGGGAATATCGCGCGCGCCGGAACGGCGGATGTCGTCCTGCGTGATGATCGTCATGCTCGCGGGAACGTCGCTGGCGCGTTGCGGGCGAGCCTGTGACCGATGTCGTGACGGGTTCGCCGAACAGCTTTTCCAGCGCGCCGTAGTCCATCGCCTGCGCGTGGGCCGCATCGGCGGTGGGTAAGAGCGACCATCGCAATAATGCCGCACAAGCCGACGACGGATGCCGTTTCAGGAGGCCTTGGCGACGCGAATACGTTGGTGGGCGGCATCTTCTAGATCTCCGTAATCATCATGCGGAACACGGCGGCGAATTGCGTGCCGCTGGCCTTGGCCGCGGCGCGTATTGACGATAACCTCGATCCGTGGTTGCGAGCGCACGCCCATGGTGCAGTGCCGGCGCGCACCTGTGCGAGATCGAACGTCACGCAGGGCAGCTTGCGCGTGCGGCTGGCCTCGGCGACTTTTGACGGCGCTCTCGCCCACGCCAGCGGTCAGGAAGAACAGGCCCACCCTGGCGCTACCGACCTGCCGAGATCGGGACCAGAACCGGTTTCAGGATCAGGTTGCCGACCCGCAAGCCGTCGCCCAGCGCGGCGGCAAATTCGTGGGCCTGCTGCTCGGATTGTGCGTCGCCGGGCAGATAGACGATGCCGACCTCGGTGTTCCCGCCGCCCAGATTCCCGATGAAGCCGAGCGCCCGGCCGGCGACGAGAACGTCCGTTTCCGTGACCGCGGCCCGCGCCGGAGCGACCGCGAAACAGACGGCGATACCTATGGCCCCTATCAGACAGCGCCTCAC
Source organism: uncultured Pseudomonadota bacterium (assembly GCA_963775165.1). GTDB lineage: Bacteria > Pseudomonadota > Alphaproteobacteria > Micropepsales > Micropepsaceae > Rhizomicrobium. Next base: position 26,839 of record CAVZHX010000004.1, read on the forward strand.
TTGACGTACCCCTTTATCTTCCGGCCGGCAGCTGCGCGGATGTTGGCTGGGCGGATGCTCTCCGCCCTCGTGTTCAGGCTTGATCGTGCGCTGACGCAGCAATTCGCCGGCCGCTTCGGCAACCACGGGTTCGCTGAAATAGAAGCCCTGCGCCTGCGCCGGTGAGCCGGTCGATATCAGCAAGTTTGCGCTGTTCTTCGGTCTCCACGCCTTCGGCCATGACGCCGATGCCGAGATCGCGCGCAAGGGCGATCATGACGCGGATCATCTCTGCGCGTTCCGGATCGGTGACTCGCCTTGGCCAGAAGCGAGCGGGCGATCTTGAGATGGCTGACATTGTAGGATTTGAGATAGTCGAACGACGAGTATTCAGTACCGAAATCGTCGATTGCAATCTTGGTGCCCAAGTGCATGAAGTTGGGTCAGGACGTCGTTTTGCGTCCATTTCAGCTGCGCGAGCGTCGCCTCGGTAACGTCGAATTCGAGAACGGAGGCGTCGAGCTTCCATTTCTTGAGCACCGCCACGACATCCTTGACCAGATCGCGTGCAGTTCTTGAGCTGGACCAGAGAGAGGTTGACCGTAATCATCGCGGGCGCGATGCCCTCGTCCTGCCAGCGCCTCATCTGCTGGCAGGCCTGATCGAAAACCCAATGGCCAAGCGAACATGATCGCGCCGGTCTGCTCGGCGACGGCAAAGAAATCCTTCGGCTGCAGCAGGCCGCGTGTGGGGTGATTCCAACGCAGCAGGGCTTCGACGCCGACGATCTCGCCGGTGAGCACCTCAACCTGCGGCTGGTAGTATAGTTCGAACTGATCGGTTTCGAGCGCGTCGCCGCAAGTCGGCCGATAGGCCGACGCGTTCACGCACCTGCAAGTCGAGGTCTTCGGTGTGGAAGCGGTACTGATTGCGGCCCTGTTCCTTGGCGCGGTAGAGCGCCAGATCGGCCTGCGCGAGCACCATGTCCGGGCTGATCGCGTGCAATGAATAGGGCGCGATACCGATGCTTGCAGTGACTTGCACATCGTTGCCGTCCAGCAAGTAGGGCGCGGACAGCGCACGCAGGAGCTTTGTCGGCCAGTTCGCCGGCACGGGCCGGGTCTTCGGTCTCGGTTTGCAGGACGGCAAACTCGTCGCCTCCCAGCCGTGCCACGACGTCGCTCTCTCGCGTATTGATCTTGAGCCGCTCGCCCAATTCCTTGATCAAGAGATCGCCGACCGGGTGGCCGAGCGTGTCGTTGACGTCCTTGAAGTGGTCGATGTCCAGGCACAGAATGGCAAAGGGTGTGGCGCCACGGCGCGTTGCGGCGAAGGTCTGACGCAAGCGGTCGATGAATGTTGTCCGGTTGGACAGGCCCGTCAGCCCGTCGGTGCGCGCGAGCAGAGCCATCTTTTCCTCGGCAATCTTGCGCTCGGTGACGTCAATGATGATGCCCTCGATTTCAACGAGGCGGCCGAGCTTGTCGCGTATCGGGGTGTAGCGATCCTCAACCCAGCGCAGCGTGCCGTCGCCGCCGCGCAGACGGAATTCGATCGAGCCGCTGATCGAATCCTTGTGCAGGGCCTTGGTCATCGCCGCGCCGAATTTGGCCTGATCTTCCGGATCGATAAGGATTTCGGACCAGTTGGCCGATGCCACGAGCTTGGCCGGATCGTGTCCGAATTTGGTGATGTTGGGCGAGATATAGGCGAGCGGCAGAGACGGTTCGCCGCGCAGGCGGTAGAGGATGGTCGGGCTGTTCTGGACGATCATGTTGGCATCGGCGAGCTCCTTGACATAGCGCGCCCGCGCGATGGCAACGCCGATCAGCTCTGCCAGGGTCTGCAACCCGTCGGTTTCCGCCCAACTCCATTTGCGCCGCTCGTCGTTGGAGTCGACGAACGTGATCATCCCCCAAAGCTTGCTCTCCAGCATGACCGGTAGCTGCAGGAAGGAACGCATGCCGGCACTTTCGTATTGGGCGCGAACCTCCTTGCCGATGTCGGATAGAAAAAATGCGTGGGGATGCCCGCTGAGTGCCGGTGCAATCGCATTGGCGAACTGCGTTGTGAAGTCGACATTCTGGAAGGCCGGATTGTCGATCGTCGATATGCTGCCGGGAGCCGTCCATTCATTGGTCACGCGCGCGCGCATGTGGCCAGTCTTGTCGATGGTGATGGCATTGAGTTGGACGCGGCTTACGCCGATCGTATGACCGGTCAGTTCCAGGACGGATGTGATCGCATCTTCATAACCGTGCGGACCCAGCAGTTCGGCGGCGCTCATCGTCACGGTGTTGAGCAGCGCATCGTGCTCGCGCAGGGCGGCCTCGGCGGCTTGCCGCTCCTGCAGTTCCGTTTCGAGATTGGAATTGGCCGTGCGCAGTTCCTGCGTGCGCTCGGCGATAGTTTTCTGTAACTCGGTCTGGAATGATGTCAATTGGAGCGCGCGGTCCTGGGCCAGCGCCGTTTCCTCGGCCGCTTGTCTGCGCAGGTACAGGGCGCGCGCGAGCAGTTCGGTCAAGATCAGAAGGATGATCGAAACGACGGTCAACGCGCTACCGTCCCAAATCACGGTGTGGCGCCAATCGGCAAGCGCGTCGCTTTGGGGAATCGCGGCATGGACTGAAAATCCGGGGCGATCCTCGTTGACGAAGATGTAGGGCCCGCGATCGCCTGCTGGCGGTTGGCCGGCGGTGAGGCTTCCTCGGGTTGTCACCCAGATCGCCGCAGTGGGATAACGCAGCAATGCCCGCCAGATTGCGACGCTGCGCTGGGCGGTACTCTCCGAGGGGTTCTGACCGCTGAGTTGTTGCGCCAGCTCGTTGAGATCGGCAAGGGTCCCTAGCGTTGTCGACAGTTGAGATCTTGTCTGATCGATGGCGGCGTTGCGCTGGTCAACCGCGAATATGGTTGCGACCGTCCACAACACGAGGAGCGCAGCGATCACGGGCAGAAATATGAGGGCGTCAGCCCGCCAGCGTGATCGAGTGTGTGTGCCACTCGACGCCGTGTCGTGTTGCTTCATCGTGTCCCACACGCTCCGGCGCGATTGCATTGGATGGCGAAGTTGGGTTTGTTCGGCGCTGCCGCCGTTGCGCCAGATCAACCAATTGTCGGAAGTGAAATTGAGGACCGCCACTGTGTCGCAATTGGTTCACGCAGATGCGATGCGGGAAATTACGCAGGGCGTAGTCGCCCGCTATCGCCGTCATACAAATTCGGGACGCCTCTGTTTGCGCGTGGAACGCGGTTCGTGACCGACGCAAAAGCAATGCGCGGGCTCCGGATGGAAGCCCGCGCATGTTCACCCAAATCGTGCAGAGGTGCCGTTCAATCCGGCGGCGGATAATCGCCCGGCGGCGGCGGTGGGGGATAATCGCCTGGCGGCGGCGGAGGCGGCGGATAATCGCGATAGCGCGGCTGCGGTCTCCGTGGCCCGTAAGGTTCGGCGATCTCGTTGCCGCGGTATTTCATGCACTGCGCAAAGGCGATGTTGTACTGCTCCTGCGTGCTGTATTGGCGGTAATCGGGATGCGCCGTAGAGGCGCCGACCGCGGCGCCGGCCGCACCGCCGACGACCGCGCCGCGGGTATCGCCGCCGATGGCACCGCCGAGTATGGCCCCGAGCGCGGCGCCCAGCACGGTGTTGCGGGCGATCTGGTCATTGGCGGCGTTGACACGCCCGGCCACGCGATCATTGGCGTAGCCTTCGCAATAATCCTGGTCGGCCTGGAACTGCGCGAAACTCTTGTTCTTGCCCGGCATCACGGGAACCGTGGGACCCAGCGGAGCGCTCACGCATCCCGCCAGTGCCAACGCCGCTGCAAGCGCGGCGGAACTCATTGCCAGTTTACGCATCACGTAACATCCTCTCCATGCGAACGGATTTCCATGCCGCCACGCTAAGGCATCTGTGGCACAGGCCGTTGATCTGCCGCAACGACAGATTCGGCGCGCGCACCTGAATGGCCGATGAACGAAGCCGGTGCCGCCTCGCGGAGGTCGAAACTCGATCAGGCTCAGGTGCGATGTTTGCGGAAGAAGCAGGCGGGCGCGCCCGTGTGGCAGGCCGGCCCGATCTGCTCGACCTTGAGCAGAAGCGTGTCGCCGTCGCAATCGACCCAGGCTTCCAGCAATTTTTGCGTGTGGCCAGATGTTTCACCCTTGCGCCAGACCGCCTGGCGCGAGCGCGACCAATAGGTGACGTCGCCGGTCGTGAGCGTCCGGGTCAGGGTTTCTCGGTTCATCCAGGCCATCATCAGCACCGCGCCGCTGGCCGCATCCTGGGCGATGGCCGGTACCAGCCCGCCGTCGTCGAAACGGACGGTGGCCAGGAAGTCCTCGGTCGAAAGCTGCTCATCGGTCATTGCACTTTGCTCATGCGCTCAAATCCGGTTTCGAGATCGGCGATCAGGTCGCCGGCGTCCTCGAGCCCGGCGTGGATGCGGATCACCGGCCCCTCGGCGGCGAAGCCATGGGTACGGGTGATGTGGGCGGGGATGATCAGGCTCTCATAGCCGCCCCAGGAATAGCCCATGCCGAACAATTCCAGCCCGTCCATCAGCGCCCCCAGCGCGCCTTCAGGTACGGGCTTCAGGATCACGCCGAAGAGGCCGCAGGCACCGGTGAAATCGCGCACCCACAGACCATGACCCGGATCACCTTCGAGCGCGGGATGCAGGATACGCGCGACTTCGGGCCGCCCGGCCAGCCAGTGGGCGATCGTCAGGCCCGTCTCCGCGTGGCGGGGCAGGCGCACAGCCAGCGTGCGCAAGCCCCTGAGCGCCAGGAAAAGGTCGTCGGCACTCGAAAACTGACCCATCTCGCCATGGGTGTGGACGAGGCGGGTCTGGTGGCTTTCATTGGCAGTGATGTAGCCCATCATCAGGTCGGCATGGCCGCCGATATATTTGGTCACGGACTGGATCGACAGATCGACGCCATGTTCCAGCGGCCGGAAATAAAGTGGCGTGGCCCAGGTGTTGTCCATCAGCACCGAGGCGCCATGTGCATGCGCCGCCGCGGCAATGGCGGGCACGTCCTGCACTTCGAAGGTGAGCGAGCCCGGGCTTTCGCAAAACACGGCCTTGGTGTTGGGCCGAATAAGATCGGCGATGCCGGCGCCGATGGTGGGCGGGTAATAGGTGGTCTCGACGCCGAAACGCTTGAGGGTGCGGTCGCAGAACTGCCGCGTCGGGCCATAGCAGGAATCTGTCATCAGCAGGTGATCGTCGGCCGCGCAGGCAGAGAGGAGCGCCAGCGCGATAGCGGCGAGCCCCGAAGGCACCACGACCGTGCGCGCGCCGCCTTCGAGTTCGGTGATCACGCCCTCGAAGCTCTTGGAGGACGGCGTCCCGCGCCTGCCATAAGCATAGGGCGCGCTGCCGGATTCGAGCTCGGCCAGATCGCGAAATAGAATGGTCGAGGTGCGATAGACGGGCGTGTTCACCGCGCCGAAATGCTCGTCCGACATCCGCCCGCTGTGGGTGATTAGGGTCTCTGGCTTGTTCTTCCGCGTCATGGGCTATGCTTGGCTCTCCACCGCCTCTTCGGTAGCCATGTCCGGACCAGGCGTCAAAGGCTGCTTGATGCGTTCTTCGATGATCGGCCTGAGCGGCCGGTCGAACAGGAAGATCACGACCGCCGCCCCTGCGGGCAGCGCCGCGATCATCAGGAAGAATTCCGGCTTGGCCATCCGGTCCCAGAAGCTGCCCATGTAGCCGGCCAGCGTGTTGCCGATGAAACTGGTGATGAACCAGAAGCCCATCATCATCGATAGCACCTGCTGGGGCGCGACGCGCGCGACCAGCGCCAGCCCGATGGGCGACAGGTAGAGCTCGCCCGTCGTGTAGACGGCGAAGAAGAGGATGAGCCAGGTCCAGCTGGCATGGCCGTGGGGACCTGCCAGCGTGGCGACCCCTGCCATGATGGCAAACGATGCCGCCAGGAGAAAACAGCCAATAGCCATCTTGATGACCGTGGAGGGTTCGCGGCCGCGCCGGGCCTGGCGGGCCCATAGCCCGACGACCAGAGGCGTGAAAAGAAAAATCATCAACGGATTGATCGACTGCGACCAAGTGGCAGGCAGCACATAGTCGATAATTCCGGGCATGAAGACGCGGTCGGTGTAATCGCGCGTCCAAAAGGCGATCGTGATCGCCTGCTGCTGATAGCTAGTCCAGAAGAAAGTGATGGGCACACATAACGCGACCAGGGCGAAAATCGACTTCCAGTCCTGGTTGTTCATTTTGGGCATCGCGGCTGTGTTGTCGCCGCGCTTCGCCCGGGTCACGCGGTCGGTTGGCAGCGCGCGCAGCGACAATACATAAACAAGCACGCCGAGCGAAACTCCGACACCGGCCGCGAAGAAGCCGAAGTGCCAACCGGCGGACTGGCCCAGCGCGCTGCAGATGCCATGGCTCCAGGACCAATCGTCCGTGCACATGCGTTCGCCAAGCGTGCCGCAGATATAGGGCGACAGGAATGCGCCCAGATTGATCCCGACGTAGAAGATCGAGTAGGCCCGGTCGATACGGCTGTCGCCGGGTTTATAGAGATTGCCGACCTGCGTCGAGATATTGGGCTTGAAGGCGCCGTTGCCGAGGATCAGCATCAACAGGCCGAGGAAGAACAACGGCGTTTGCGTCAGCGTAAATTCGCCCAGTGCCATCAGAATGCCGCCGCCGATCACCGTGTAGCGCTGGCCAGTCACGCGGTCGGCGAGCATGCCGCCGAAGAAGGGCGTCAAATAGACCAACCCGGTATAGAGACCTGCGATGTCGGCCGCGAACTCGACATTCGTCACCGGCCCCACGACCAATTCGACGGCCTGCTTGATGGCGTGATAGCCGATGACCTGATCGACCTGGCCGGGAAGCAAGAGCTGCTCGGTCAAGTAATAGACGAGGATCGCCGTCATCCCGTAATAGGAGAAACGCTCGGCCATCTCCGTCGTGAACAGATAGGTCAGGCCCCTCGGGTGCCCGAACAGATCGCCCCGCTTGCCGCCATCCGCCTTCACGTCAGCCATGCCCGGTTCTCCCCGGCCCTCTGCCAGGCGCGAAGTTTGCCCGCTCACGCGCGGGAAGGAAATGGGGCAGGGGTCTCGACCGGCGCGCTTGCGGCCCGGTCAGGGCAGCACGATATAGCGCTCTTCGCGCGCATAGGCCGTGAAGCCGACGCGCTGATAGAGCGGCAATGCGCGCGGATGGTCCAGCGTGCAGGTGTTGACCCGCAAGACGTCGATGGGCGAGGCCCAGGCGTTGAGCACGGTCTGGTACAGGAAATAGTGGCCGAGACGGCGGCCGATATAGTCCGGTATGAGGCCGAAATAAGCGAGCAACGCCATGGAGGGATTGCGCAGGTCGAGCTCGGACATCCCTGCCGGACAGCCGTCGACATAGAGCACATAAAGCTGCACCTGCGGGTCGGTCAGGTAGGCGGTCAGCGCCTCGTCTTCCAGCTTGTGCCGCTCGACCCAGTAATGGCCGCGGCCCACCGCGTCGTATAGGTAGCGATAGAAATGGATTGGCGGATCCTCGGCAAGCAACATGGCGTTCTTGCCGGGCGGCTGCGGCGGCGGCGGCATGGTGGGGCGCGCAGTCATCTCCAGAAAGGTGACAGTAGTCGGAATGCGCTTGGGCGAGCTCTTCGGGTTCATGGCCCGCCCGTTTCGATCGGTGCGTCGGACCGGCTGCCCCATTCGGACCACGAGCCGTCGTAGACGGCGCCGCCCGGCACGCCGGCGGCATGCAAGGCCAAAAGCAGCGTCGCCGCGGTGACGCCCGAACCGCAGCTCGTCACGACCGGTTGGGCAAGATCGAGCCCCGACGCCTGGAACAGGGCGCGCAATTCGTCTGCGGTCTTCAGAGTGCCGTCCTCGTTGGTCAGCCGGGCATAGTGAAGGTTGAGACTGGCGGGGATGTGGCCCGGGCGCACGCCAGGGCGCGGCTCCGGCTCGCGGCCGGCGAAGCGGGCGGGGCTGCGCGCGTCGAGAATTTGTTCGACGCCGGTGGCGGAGGCCTGCATGACTTGCTCGAAATCCCGTACCAGGGACTGGTTCGGATGCGGCGTGAAGACCTGCGGCTGCGGCAATGGCTGCCTGTCGCCCAGCGGGCGGCCCTCGCGCCGCCATTTGGGCAGGCCGCCGTCGAGGACGGCGACATCGTCATGGCCCATCGCCTTCAGCATCCACCAGGCCCGTGGTGCCGAGTAAATACCGCCGCCGTCATAGACCACGATCGTCGTCGCGTCGCCGAGGCCGAGCGCCTCCATGTGGACGGCGAATTCGGCAGGCGGTGGCAGCATATGTGGCAGCGTACTGGTCTCATCCGAGAGCGCGTCGATGTCGAAGAACACCGCGCCCGGAATGTGGGCGCTGGCATATTCGGCTTTCGGGTCGCGGCCGGCCTGGGGCAGATACCATGATGCGTCGGCGACACGGACGTCCGGCGCGCCGAGATGCCGGGCCAGCCAGTCTGTCGAGACGAGAGGTGGCGGCGTGGTCATGATGCGAAGGGAATTTCGATCGGTGCCGCCGGTTCGGCAAGCCAATGGGGAACGGGCAGTCCTTTGGATTTGAGGAACGCGGGATTGAACAATTTGCTCTGGTAGCGGCTACCATAATCGCACAGCACCGTGACGATGGTATGGCCCGGCCCCATCTGCCGGGCAAGCCGGATGGCGCCTGCCACATTGATGCCGGTCGAGCCGCCCATGCACAGGCCCTCATGTTCGAGGAGATCGAACAGGATCGGCAGCATCTCTTCGTCGGAGATTTCGAAGGCATCGTCGATGGGGGCGCCTTCGAGATTGGCCGTGACACGGTTCTGACCGATGCCTTCGGTGATCGAGCTGCCGTGCGACGCCAATTGGCCCGTCTTGATCCACGAATAGATGGCCGCGCCCAGGGGATCCGCGGCCGCGATACGGATGCCGGGACGATGCGACTTGAGCGCGATGGCAACGCCGGCCAGCGTGCCGCCGGTGCCGACCGAAGCAACGAAACCGTCGACGCGGCCGCCGGTCTGTTTCCATATCTCCTCGCCTGTGGTCTCGATATGGGCCTGCCGGTTGGCGACGTTGTCGAACTGATTGGCCCAGAGCGCGCCGTTGGGCTCGGATTTCGCGAGCCGCTCGGCGATGCGGCCGGAAATCTTCACGTAGTTGTCCGGGTCGCGATAGGGCTTGGCCGGCACCTCGATGAGCTGTGCCCCCATCAGGCGCAACGCATCTTTCTTCTCCTGGCTTTGCGTGTCGGGGATAACGATCACCGTGGCGAAGCCCAGCGCATTGCCGACGACGGCCAGTCCAATCCCGGTGTTGCCGGCGGTGCCCTCGACGATCACGCCGCCCGGCTTGAGCTGGCCCTTGGCGATGGCGTCATTGACGATGTAGAGGGCGGCCCGGTCCTTGACCGATTGGCCGGGGTTCATGAATTCGGCCTTGCCGAGGATTTCGCAACCGGTGAGCTCGGAGACCCGCCCCAATCTGATGAGCGGCGTCCGGCCGATGGCGGCGATGGTGTCTTGTCGGATGTCCATGATGGCGAGGGGATGGTGTTCGGGCCGAACCTAAATCCCGATCCGCCCCCCATCAAGCGTCCTGCGCCGGGCGGGGCGAAGTTCAGCTGCGGCGGAACTGCTTCTTCAGCTCGAGTTTGGCCTGCTCCAGGGTGCGTTTCTGCGCCGCCGGGAGGCTTTTCCCGGCCCGGTTGATGTAAAACACCAGCATCGACAGGGCCGACCGGTCTGGCCTGGCCTTGCGCCGACTGCTGAGCTCGGCCGACCGCTTGAGCGAGGCCGCGATTTTCTTGGGATCGCTCCAGGTGAACACGCCCTCTTCAAGGTCGAGGGCATTGCTTTCGCGCGTGACGCGGCCGGACCAGTATTTGCCGGCCTTCCGCTTGGCCGCGGCGGGCGCCACTTTCGCGGTGGTCTTGCGCGACGTCATGATGGCAACAGCAAGCCAGGCCCCGCCTATGTCTTCGCCGGATCGCGCAAAATTGTTGCGTGAAACGGCACTCAACGGCGCGGCGAGATTGCGCCAAGTCAACAACTCCCGCAAGACATGCCTTATTCTCCGGACATCAGGGAAGGGTGATTTGCCAGGAGGAATGACATGACAAAAAGCACTTTGACACACCATATGAGACATATGGCAATTGCCGCGACGGCGCTTGTTGGCGCTGGGCTGATCGCTGCGGTTCCCGCGTCTGCCCAGCAGACGGAGCAAGTGACAGTTACCGGCTCGCGCATGGTGAAGGAAACGATCGGACGCAATTCGAGCACCGGCATGCCGCTTGAACAGGTCCGGCTGTCGCGTGACGTCAGCTATATCGATCTGAACTTGACCAAGCAGGCGGACGTCGAGACGCTTCATACCCGCATCAACGAAGAAGCGAAGAATCTCTGCGCCGAGCTTGATCAGATATTCAAGCCGGAGAAAGATCGGACCTGCGTCAGCCAGGCGGTCGACCGTGCCATGCGGCAGGCCAATTCCGCTGTCGCAGCCGCGCACAAGTAAGGGTGTCGCGCACTGTCCTCGGGCTGTGAGCGATGGGCGTTTCGCGCCGGCGATAAGTTCATCATTCGGGACAGTGCGCGCCACCGGTCCATCCGCGCGGCGCCACATTGCGCTACATCATGGAATTCCGGGCCATGCACATTACATTGCGTTCATCTGGGACCGGAGGGGTTGCCAGAGAGAATTTCGAAATGACGAAGAACGATCTTTTCGTACGTTATATTTCGCACGTTATATAATGCGTTCTGCCGTCGCTGCGGCTGCAATTATCGGCGCCGGCATCATCGTGGCAAGCGGCTCGGCGATTGCCCAGACCGAGACCGAAGTCACAGTCACGGCACCGCGCACGGTGCACGAAACCGTTGGCCGTTACGCAGGAGCATCCAGCGCACCGATGGAGCAGGTCTCGCTCTCGCGCGGTGTGAGTTATGCCGATCTCGATCTCACCAAAGACGAGGGCATGACCGAGCTTGAGAATCGCATCAAGGACGCTGCGGATGGGATCTGCAAGAAACTCGAACTCGCTGTACCCCGGTCAGGGCAAAGACATTTCCTGCGCAAAAAGGCGAGTGACGACGCCATGAAGCAGGCGCACGAAGTGGCAGCCGCGGCGCGCAAATAAGCAGCACACTGGCGAATTCTGCTCCGGGCAGTGAGGCGTTTTCCTGTCGCGCGCGACGGGGCAATCGCTGATTGCCGGGGCGGTCAGGATTCGATAGGCGCCGGGCCCGGCAACCGTTATCCTCGGACGGCATTTCACGGCCTCGCCCGATGCTGAAGCGACCGGACCCGGAAGAACTCGAGGAGCCGCCACCCAGAGACCGCAACCTCAAGGCCGATTTCATCATCTTCGCGGTCGTGGTGGCGTTCGTTGCCGGTTGCGTATGGCTGCTCTTGTTGTTTCGTCAGGCGACCAAAGTCCAGGATTGTGTGCTCGCAGGGCATCACCATTGCCAGCCGCTCGACCTGGGCCAATAGCCGGCGACGGGCGCGGTGAAGCATGATGACGGAAAATGGCTCCCCGGGCCGGATTCGAACCAGCGACCAACCGGTTAACAGCCGGTTGCTCTACCGCTGAGCTACCGGGGAACTTGGCGGGCGTCTCTAGCGCGTCTTCGGCGGAATGACTATACCAATTTTGCTGCGGCGGCCATTCTCGGGTGTTCTGGATGAACGATTCTCCCAGTGATGGCAGTCGGATACCGCCGCCCGTGCCGCGCGGACCGCTGACGCTCCGTTTCGGCCGCCATCGCATCGGATTGCCCCGTTCGCGGCTTGCCCGGCTCGGGCTTGGCGCAGCGCTGATATTGGGTGGCGTGTTCTCGATCCTGCCGGTGCTGGGCCTGTGGATGTTGCCGCTGGGCCTCTGGTGCTGTCGATCGATCTGGCGCCCGTGCGCCGGCTGCGCCGCCAAAGCGAAATCTGGTGGGGGCGTTCGGCTGCGCGCGCGCGCGCATGCACAGTGGGACCGAAGGGGTCGCCAAATCCGGCACGATGCTAAACGTACCAAAAGAAAAGGGCCGGGGGTGGCCCGGCCCCAAGGCGTTGGGTAATGGTGGGGTGTCTTCAAGGGAAGACAACGGGAAGATGCCACCCTAAGGTTAATAACTTCTTAACGCGCAACCAACTCGGTTCAGCTTAACAAATCGTGCGTGCGCGTGGATTGCCCTCGCAATATCTGGAGGCAGATCGCCGACCGCGCATCGGTCTTGAATTTTGATTGGAGGCCACGCCCGGAAGTGGACCGGGGTACGCGGATTTGCAGATTTCGCAGGGGGGCTTTTCACCGCTTAACGCAAGCGGTGCGCCCTTGATTGGATTGGACACGCACCGACGAAAATCCGTATACATCAATGGAATTGCAGGGAAAACGAGCCCCAGGGGACGCGAACTCAAGCTGCGCGGATGTTCGGCAGCGGCACGCCCTCTCTCCCGACGAGGCCAAGGTCCCCGTGACTCGGGGGACAAACAGGCCCGAAATCGGCTCACCGAAGGTTCCATCCAGGCGCTCGCCGTTGACGGCCGGGACCGCATCGTTTTCGACACCCCGGTGCCCGGCTTCGGCGTCAGGATCACGCCAGCGGCCACGAAGATCTTCATCGCCCAGGCGCGCGTCCGCGGCCGCTCCCGGCGCGTCTCCATCGGCGCCTTCCCCGGCAAGGCGCCCGGCGATGCCCGGCGGGAGGCGCGCGCGACCCTTCCGGACATGCGGGCAGGGCTCGACCCCGTCGCCGAACGGGCGGCGCGGGCAGAGGCGCTCAAGGCTCGGGACGTGCTGCTGGAGGACTTCGCCGATCTCTGGCTGGCCGAATATGCCCGGCCAAAGTTGAAAGCGTGGACGATCCGAGATTACGAGGGCCTGATCCGGCAGCACGTGAAGCCTCGGCAGAGCCGGTTGGCGGTCTCGATCTATTGGCGGATTCGCGAGGAGGGAAAAACGCATCCCATCGACGTTGCGCTGTCCGGCGCGGTCGGTCGCGAATTCAGGTTTGGCGCCACCACGTGCGCCAAATTCTACCGTGAAGGGACGGCGCTCTACCTTCGCGGGAAACCGCGGACAGGCCACACATCGCAACGACCGGCGACGTCATTCGCCGGTGCGCAGAAGCAAGCGTGCACCGTTGACCATGGCTCGAAACCGTCTCCAAACTGACCGACACCAAAGGCCAATATTATCTTGGTCTTCGTAAGGCTAGGACGGAACGCGAGATCCCCGTTATCTCGGAATGAGGAGAGATATCTCAAGCAGAGAAATGCTATCTGTAAATCGGAGTGGCCATGAGCCAAGCACAAGCCGAGGAGAAAAACTATCAGATGCCGCCGCAGGACGGGTTTACCGTCGCACACTTTCTCACCGTCGCCGACATAGAGCGATCGGTCCGATTTTACGAGACGGTCTTCGGAGGTCGCATTCTGAGCAGAGGGGACAGTGGCGGCGCGCCGGGGTATATCCAGATCGCGAACACCTGGCTCATTGTCAATGTCGGGGGTGGTCCGACGCCCGACAAACCATCGGTGACGCTCAGCGTCCCCGCCGACCCCGATTTGGTCAGCAGCTTTATGAATATCCGTGTTGCAGATATTCAAGCGTGCTATAAGCTTTGGAGAAGTCGAGGAGCCGAGTTTATCACAGAGCCAAAGGACAAATACGGCGAGATACGCTGCTATATCCGCGATCCTGATGGCTATATTATAGAAGTTGGGCAAAGCAAGCCGGGCTTCGTTTACGGCTAGACTGCACGGCAGCTGATGGCGTGTCCTTTCGCAGAGCCCGGAAAGAACCCGAGGCGCGCCGTCGATCCGATTGCCGGCGGAAGCGGCGGCGTTTCGGTGAAATTCCTCCCTCTGGATGTATGGGCAGTTCGCCGAATTCCTCCGAGAGCTTTGCGGCCACCTGCCAAAGGGCGGCTGTGCCCTGTTGGCCTGACCTCGGTTCGGGTGACACCCGCTTAAGCCAATCCTGCCTTCATCTCGAAGCCCATCGAGCTCAAGGGATTATTCAGCGCAGTGTCTCGCCACCGATTTCGTTGAGGTAGAATCCGATCCGGTTCTCAACGTCGCCCGGCTTCTGAAAGCCGCGCGTGGTGAGAGCCTTGATCCCGTCCTGGGCGGCGGTCCGACCGAGCGACGCGATACAAGCATCCCATCCGGCGCCGAGTTCAACATCGGGTGGCAGGCTGCTGTTGACAAGACGTTTGGTCTGGCCGATGGCCCACTTGTCGAACCGGGAAATTCTGGTGGCGAGAGCGTCCACATAGCCATCGAGTTCGGAATCAGGCAACGCTCGGTTCACGTAACCGTACGCTTCTGCCTGTTCGCCGCGGATGTCTTCCGAGCTCAACAACACCTCCATGGCGCGGTTGCGACCGATGAGTTGCGGCAGCCGCGCCATCGGGCCGCCGCCGGCGACCATGCCGACTCCGACTTCCCACTGGGAAATGATGGCATTTTCCTTGCTGGCGAAGGCCATGTCGCAGGCCAACGCAAGCTCGCTGCCATTGCCCGTCGCGCGACCGCGGATCAAAGCGATCGAGGCGACCGATGCGCGCGTGAGACGAACCAGAAAATCGGGCCATGGCGGAAGGCCCGTGGGGCCGGGCGGCATTGAAGTCAGGTCCTCAAGTCGCGCTCCGAAATCGGAGTGGTTCAAGAAAAAGCCATCGACTGCGCTGTCGAAGACGACAACTGCGAGGTTGCGATCGGCCTCAATGCTGTCAATGAGTTCCTGGAATTGCCGGACCATCTCTGGACCCATGACGTTGAGCGGCGGATTGTCGATCGTGACCCGCCAGTAGGTCGGCGAGCGGCGGGTCGTGCGGATCTGTACGGCGGGTGTCTTTGCATCCATGGAAGCCTCCTTTTCGCAGACACATGCAGAAGGCTTGAAGGTGTCGCGTATGCCCACAGGCATCCAGTAGACGATGGTATCGGTGAGACCATTGCATCTGTCCGACGCTCTGACGCTTTCGACAGCGAGCCGTCAAGTAAGATCCGCTCAACCGGTTCGGTCAGCGCCGTTCCATACAATGGTATCGGCGACACTTTTGTTCAGTAGTACTCCTGTCGTTTCATCCAACACACTGGTTGGTGCACGGCCGACTGCCCCTAACGCGGCAGATCGTGGCCGACATGTCTTGGAAAGGATGCATCGTGGATTTGTCACTCTCTGGCGAAGAACATGGCTGATCGAGTCGAAGCTGAGGCCGCCCGCAACAAGGTTCCGGTTTCCGTTTCTGTGATCGACACACACGGCAATATCATTCTCAAGCACCGCATGAACGGCGCCTTGGCCTTCTCGATGGGGCTGTCCGAACGCAAGGCTTACACGTCGGCGCTTGTCGGCGTGCGCACCGCGGATCTTCTGCCCATGGTGCAACCAGGCCAACCGCTCTATCCGCTTATGTCCCAAAGCCAGTACTGCGCGATGGGCGGGGGAGCGCCCCTCACCCACGAGGGTGAAATTGTTGCAGGGCTGGGCGTTAGCGGCGGCAGCGTCGACCAGGATGTTGCCATCCTCGAAGGCGCCCTCAGAAGCGGCTGACGGCTTTGTGGTAGTGACATCTCGCGGCAGTCCCACATTTGCTGACAGCAAACGTGACATCGCCTTCTCCGCATGTGGGGACCCTAGGGCGCCGTGGGCGCCGGCCCGCCTCTGCAAGGATCAGCGCGAACTTCTTTTCCGGATCGGTCCAGGCGCGGATCGGCGTCCACCACCGGCGCGCAACAGCAGGCGGGCGCCGTTGAGGATCGTATTTGTGGCTGTTCTCGGTATGCATCGTCTCGCCCGCCGCCATGGCGAAGCGCCGGCCTGCAATCGTGAAGTCGACGTCGCGCGTCGCCTCGAGGTGCATCTCGATGCGCGCCTCGCCATGCGTTCCAGCGCGCGAGATGACGGAAGGCATCGACCGGAATGTCGCCTTCAAGCTCGCGGTTGATGCGATGCAGCAGGTTGAGGTTGAAGGCGGCGGTGATGCCCGCGGCATCGTCATAGGCGCGGACGAGACGTCTGCTCGTCTTTCAACCGATCCATGCCGATCAGCAGCATGGCGCCGGCGCCGAGCGTCTCGCACATCGCGCGCAGGAGATCTGACCGCGGTGCGCGGTACCATATTGCCGATCGTCGAGCCGGGAAAGAAGCCGAGCTTCGGCAGCGGCGCAGCGCGTCGCGGCATGATCAAGCGGCTTGGTGAAATCGGCCTCGAGCGGCAACACCGGCAGCTCCGGGAAGGCATCGGCGAGCGCGGCGGCGAGACTGGCGCAGGAAATCGCCCGAAATATCGATCGGCACATAGGCGGCGGGCGCGATGCAGCCGAGCAGGATCGGCGTCTTGGCCGACGATCCCGAGCCGAACTCGACGACCGCGCGGCCTGGCCCGACGACATTGGCGATCTCGCGGCAATGCCGCTCGAGAAGTGCCTGTCTCGGTCCGGGTCGGATAATATTCGGGGAGCTGGGTGATGTCCTCGAACAACTCCGATCCGCGCCGATCGTAAAGCCAGCGCGCCGGGATCGCAGCTGCGGGCGCATCGCGAAGCCAGCAAGAACGTCGGCGCGGAATTGCGGATCGACGCCGGCAAGGTCAATTGCTGTATCGGATAGCTTCGAAGGTCTATTGGAGTTCGTAGACCGTTGACCTGCCTGATGCATGGTGGTTGCGAACACATCCACGTGCCAAGCGCTCCTCAATGTCCAATGATGTGGCTGGAGGTGATCAAAACAGCACTGGTGTTCGTGCGATCGGATGCTCGCTTTGTCTCGCGTCCCGTTTGCATGGAAAGCCTGCTGATCACCATATGACGAACCTCGGGCACTATGATGTTGTGGTCCGGGCATCGCCAGCTGACGATGGTATCGCCTAGACCATGGTGTCGATTGAGCGCGGATACCGGCCGATTGCGGCGACGAAATTGGCCTCGTTGGGGAAAATGTGCGTCGCCCACACCAAAGTTCAATGTCGTCTGGCTTTGATCTGTGGTCCCTTACAATTGAGTTCGGTGACCCTCCCCCCAGCCCCAAAGCCGAACTCGCCCGGCCGGTACGTGCCGAATCCGGCCGGAAGTTGGCGGCCGATCCAGATCGTGGATCGGCCGCCTTTTTCGGGCCATAGCCATGAGCATTCATTTTAGTAGGGGGGCATCGAGCGTAGACGCTGTGCGTCAGCGGCCTCCATCCACCACGTCAAATCAGCTGCGAATCTGGAAAAGGCGTTTTCCAGATATTTCCCGGATTCGCCAATTGGTGTGCCCGTGTCATCGAGTGCTTCCGTGATCGGTCCCACTGTGATCGAGCTTGACACAACGACCATTCCCATTTCGCTCAATATCCCATGCCAGCTATAGCCTGCCCGCGCGCCACCGGCGCGTTGAAGGGAATAGCTGACGATCGCCGCGGGCCGCCAAAACCACTCCTCGAAAAAATGGTCCGTCAGATTTTTGAGGCCAGGCTGAACGCCCCAATTATACTCTCCGCAAACAAAGACAAATCCGTGGGCGGATTTGATCTTTTCTGCGAGTATCTCCATGGCCTCCGGCGCAGCACCGGGAGGATATTCCTTGTACATTCGGCGTAGAATTGGCAGGCCTACTTCGCGCGCGTCGATCAGTTCAGCATTCATTCCCAGGGCTGTCAGACGCGAGGTCACATAATGGGCAAACCGGATCCCGAACCTGGGTTCGCGATAGGACCCGTAGAAGACAAGAACGTTTGCGTTCATGGCAAAGATCCTCCTTCACAGTGAAACGGCGCTTAGAACAGCGCAGGGATCTGCCGGCTGGGCGGCGTCCGGCTATCGGTTCAGGGCGCTTTGACCGCTGACGAACGGATTGCCGCGCACGTAGAAGCGCAGCGGGAGTTCGGCGCAATGTGAAATCCCAATCCGGACGCTTCTGCCGGGATCCGCCACATGCTGTTCGTCACCGGCTAGCCGGAGAGGTCCGTCGCGGCAAAGGTCGGTACCATCCAGCCCGCGATCGATCTGGAACGCATTGGCGAGGCGCCCCGGCCCTCGCGTTAGTTGATGTAGGTTTTGAACGCCGCGATTGCGCTTCATGATTGCGGTTCCCTCCATCGGTTCGAGCGCCCTGATCAGAACACCCGCCCCGACGCCGGCGATTTCGCTCGCTACGTTGAGCATGTATGACTTGCCGTAGATGAAATAGACATAGGCGTGTCCGCGAGACAGGAACAGCGAATGATTGCGCGCCGTCATCCCGCGCCAGGCATGGCCCGCGCGATCGCCGACAGGGTAGGCTTCCGTCTCGACGATGCGTCCGCTAATCAGGCCATTGGCTGTCTTTCGCACCAATATCTTGCCTATCAAAGCGCGCGCGAGCGAAACCGTATCCACCGGAAGTTCGTTCCGGGGGAGCATTCTATAGGCTCTCGGCCGCTTGCCGTGCACCATCCAGTCTTTCCCCCCAACACGCTAAGTCCAACGTCTTGTCAGCCGGCGCGAAATGCTCAGGGGCAGAGGAGACGCAGCAGAATTGACCAATGCGATCAATCAGACGATCGTATCTCGCATACTTTGGTGTCGAATACTCCTGTCCAGCTTGAGATGGTCGGTGAGTGCGTACCGTAATAGACGTGCCGATCGTATCGGCGGACTGTTCCTGCCCCTGAGCGGTGACGATAACTAGTTCGATAGGTCTGCCGCCGGCCGAAGCGGTCTGCTGGCACCATGCCGAAACACAGACATCAACATGAAATATCTGCAATGGGACGGTGCCGCCCTGGCAGAAGCTTGCTCGAGGACGCTAGCTTACTCTAGGATTTCTGGCCGAAAATGTCATCCGAGCCTGGTGGAGGCGGGTGAGAAGAGGCGGCTTATCCTTCTGATCGGAGGAGGCTAGGTCTGAATGGCCGAAGAGTCTCAGGACGTCTTGGAGCCGCTTCGTGAAGGTGCGGACTTCACACTTTACCGCGGCAGAAGACACGGCCATCAGACGCCGATCCTGGCGGTGGCGGTCGCTGCTGAACAGCCGTCGCCTCAGTGCCTCCGACGGCTTGAGCACGAATACGCGCTAGCAAGCGAACTGGATGCAGCGTGGGCGGTGCGGCCGCTCGCGCTGACCCGTCACCAAGGGCGAGAGGTACTCATTCTCGAGGATCCAGGGGGCGAACCCCTGGATCGGATCATCGAGCAGCGTCAGGGACGCCCGCAAGATCTCACGCGGGTCCTGCGCATTGCCGTCGGCCTGGCGGCCGCCCTCGGCCAAGCCCACCGGCGAGGCCTCGTTCATAAAGACATCAAGCCCGCCAACGCGCTCGTCGACGACACCGGTCGCGTGTGGCTAACCGGCTTCGGCATTGCCTCCCGGCTTCCCAGCGAGCGCCTGACACCGGCGCCGCCGGAGATCATCGCCGGCACGCTGGCCTACTTGTCCCCCGAACAGACCGGGCGCATGAACCGCTCGGTGGATGCCCGCAGCGACCTCTACTCTTTGGGCGTCACCTTGTATGAGATGCTCACGGGCGTGCTCCCGTTCACCGCGGCCGACCCGATGGAGTGGGTCCATTGCCACATCGCGCGTCAACCGGTGGCGCCGGTGGATCGGCGCGAGGTCCCGGCGCCGTTGTCCGCCATCGTCATGAAGCTCCTCGCCAAGAACGCGGAGGAGCGCTACCAGACCGCCGCGGGCCTGGAAGCCGATCTTCGGCACTGCCTGTCGGAATGGCAGGCACATGGCCGGATCGATCCATTCCCTCTGGGTGCGCGCGATGCGCCCGATCGATTGATGATCCCCGAAAAGCTTTATGGGCGGGAACGCGAGATCGATGCGCTACTGGCGGCGTTCGACCGTGTGGTCGCCCAGGGCGCCGCCGAACTGGTGCTGGTGTCCGGCTACTCCGGCATCGGCAAGTCCACTGTGGTCAAGGAGTTGCATAAGTCGCTTGTTCCTCCCCGTGGATTGTTTGCATCCGGCAAGTTCGACCAATACAAGCGCGATATTCCATATGCCACGCTCGCACAGGCATTCGAGAGCCTGATACATCCCTTGTTGCGCAAGAGCGAAGAAGAATTGCGCATATGGCGCAATGCCCTTCACGAGGCACTGGATCCAAATGGATCGCTTATCGTTGAACTTGTCCCAGGCTTGAAGCACATCATCGGTGAACAGCCGCCGGTGCCCGAGCTTCCTCCGGAGGAGGCCAGGAGCCGCTTTTTGTTGATATTTCGGCGGTTTATAAGCGTCTTCGCAACGCCCGAACATCCGCTCGCGCTCTTCCTGGATGATCTGCAATGGCTTGACGCAGCCACGCTCGATTTGCTCGAAGATCTATTGTCGCGGACGGATGTGAAGCATCTGCTCTTGATCGGCGCCTACCGGGACAACGAGGTCAACCCCACCCATCCGTTGATGCGAAAACTGGATGCGATGCGCCAGGCGGGATCGCTTTTGCGGGATATCGTACTTACTCCACTAGGCCGTGAAAATCTGGAGCAGCTCCTTGCAGATTCACTTCGTTGCGAACTGGACCGCACCGCCCCGCTGGCCCAATTGATTCACGACAAAACTACCGGCAATCCCTTTTTCGCCATTCAATTCATTTCGACACTCGCCGATGAAGGCTTGCTCGTCTTTGATCATGATGAAGCCCAATGGTCCTGGGACCTGAACCGAATCCGCGCCAAGGATTACACCGACAATGTCGTGGAGTTGATGGTTCGGAAGTTGAAACGCCTGCCCCCCGAAACGCAGGCGGCTCTCCAGCAATTTGCCTGCATGGGCAACAGCGCAGAGTTCGACATGCTTCATATGGTGTATGAGGGTTCGCTTGAGGAGATGCACGACCGGTTGTGGGACGCAGTCCGCGCGGGTCTCGTTTTCCGCTCGGAAACGTCGTACCGGTTTCTCCACGATCGCGTCCAGGAAGCAGCCTACTCGCTGATCCCGAAAGAACTCCGGGCAGAAGCGCATCTGCGCATCGGAAGGCTACTCGCCGAAAATGCCTCTGCCGGGAAACTGGAAGATGTCATATTCGAAATTGTCAACCAACTGAACCGTGGCGCACACCTGATCGCCTCAGCCGAGGAACGCGAGCGGGTTGCGGAACTCAACCTGATTGCGGGCAGGCGTGCGAAAAGTTCGACGGCGTATGCCTCTGCGCTCAAATATCTCAGAGCTTGCAGCGCCGTACTGACCGACACGACCTGGGATACGAACTACCGGCTCATTTTCTCGATTGAATTCTTGACGGCCGAGTGCGAGTTGCTGACCGGCGATATGGCCGCGAGCGAAAGCCGGCTTTCGATGCTGTCGCGGCGCGCCAAAAACCGTCACGATTTCGCGATTGTGACGCGCTTGCAGCTCACGCTCTACACGACTTTGGATCAGAGCGATCGCGCTGTCGACGCATTCCTCAAATATCTCCGGAGCACGGGTACGAATTGGACGCGGCATCCGACCCGCGAAGAAGTTCTTCATGAGTACGACCGGATTGGCGCCCAGGTCGGAAAAAGATCGATCGAACAGCTCGTCGACCTGCCCTTGATGACCGATCCGGACGTCCTCGACATGCTGGATGTCTTCACCGAAATCGTGACCCCCGCGCTGTACTATGACGAGAACCTGTCGTCTCTCGTGGTCTGCCGCATGGTCAATCTCAGCCTCGAATACGGCAATCACGACGGTTCGTGTTTCGGCTATGTCTGGTTCGGCGTCATCGCCGGACCGCGCTTCAACAACTACAAGGGCGGATTCCAGTTCGGTCAGCTTGGCTACGATCTGGTCGAAAAGCGCGGCTTGACGCGATATCAGGCCCGCACCTACATGTCGTTCGGCAATTTCGTCGTGCCGTGGGCCAAACATGTGGCAAACGGGCGCGAATTGGTGCGCCGGGCCTTCGATGCGGCGTACCGGATTGGCGATCTCACATTCTCCGCCTATAGCCTGGCCGAGTTGATCAAAAACTCCCTGATGGTTGGGAGCAATCTGGCGGACGTACAGGCGGAGGCCGAAAACGCCCTTGCGTTTGCCAGGCGAACCCGATTCGGTCTCGTGATCGAGGTCGTTGCCGCGCAACTCGGCCTCGTGCGGATGCTCCGCGGATTGACCGATGAGTTCGGGTCTTTGAACGATGGGGAATTCGACGAACTTGTATCCGAACAACTCATGGCGAGCAATCCGGTTCTGGCGTTTTCCGAATTCTGTTACCTGACGCGAAAGCTTCAGGCGCGCTTCTTTGCCGGAGACTATGCGGCTGCAGTGGATGCTTCGCAACGCGCTCTCGCGCTGCTCTGGCCAGTGGCATCGCAAATCGAGACCGGCGAGTTTCGCTTCTACGCCGCCCTGGCGCATGCCGCCGCCTGGAACACCGCTTCTGCAGAAGAAAGGCGCGAGCATTTTGCCGCTCTTGACGACCATCACCGGCAGCTCGAGATATGGGCGCTCCATTGCCCCGAAAATTTCGAAACCAAGGCCGCGCTCGTCAGAGCGGAAATCGCGCGCATCGAAGACCGGATGCTGGACGCCGAGAAGTTCTACGAGGAATCGATCCGCTCGGCACATCACAATGGTTTCGCGCATTGCGAGGCGGTCGCCAACGAAGCTGCAGCGAAGTTCTATTCGGCACGGGGATTTGCCAGAATTGCGCACGGCTATTTGCGCGATGCCCGGGATTGCTATCGCCGTTGGGGCGCGGAAGGGAAGGTGCGGCAACTCGAGCAATCATACCCAAAAATCAGGACAGAGAATAATCCATCCGGCACAGGTTCCATTCTTGCCTCCGTCGAGCAACTTGACCTCGCGACAGTCATCCGGGTTTCGGAGGCGGTATCGGGTGAAATCGACCAGGAAAGGCTGATCGCTGCACTCACGCGCACAGCCATCGAGCATGCCGGGGCCGAGCGAGGATTGCTCATCCTCATCCGGGACGGCGAGCCGCGGATCGAAGCGGAAGCCACCACCGGGCCGGGCAAGATCGAGGTTACCGCTCGCCATGCGGCCGCCATCACGCCATCCGATCTGCCTCAATCCGTGCTGCACTATGCGATCCGCACACGGGAGCATGTGCTCCTGGACGATGCCTCGTCCGACAACGTGTTTTCCGAAGACGAATATCTGCGGCTGAAGCGCGCCCGGTCGATCCTGTGTCTCCCGATCGTCAAACAAAAGAAGCTTGTCGGAGCGCTTTATCTCGAGAACAATCTGTCGCCGTGCATTTTTACGCCGGACCGGGTTGCCATCCTGGAATTGCTGGCGTCGCAGGCCTCCATTTCGCTGGAAAATGCCGCCCTGTATTCGGAATTGCAGATCAAGGTCGGGCTGCTGCAGGTGCTTCCGGTCTCGGCCTGGACGCTTACGCCCGACGGCACACCGGATTTCGTGAACAATGTCTGGCTTGAATTTGCCGATCAGACACCCGATTTCGTTCGATCGCATCCCGAGGCCTGGATGACCGCGGTCCACCCCGAGGATCGGGAAAGAGCGGCCAAGATCTTCCGCGATGGCGTGCGTTCGGGGCAGGATTTCGCATTTGAAACCCGGTCTCTGCGTGCGCGCGACGGGACATATCGCTGGCACCTCCAGCAGGCCGTGGTCTTGCGCGACAAGGACGGAAAAGTTCTCAAATATGTCGGCACGACGACCGATATCGACGACCAGAAGCGCGCCGAGGAAACCTTGCGCCAGACGCAGGCCGATCTCGCCCATGTGGAGCGGGTCGCCACCCTCAACGCCATGACCGCCTCTATCGCCCACGAGGTGAGCCAACCTCTGACCGGAATCCTGACCAATGCCAAAACAGGCGCACGGATGCTGGCCGCCGATCCCCCCGATCTGGCGGGCGCCGCCGAGACGGTTCGGCGGACTATCCGCGACGCCAATCGCGCGTCTGAGTTGCTCCAACGTCTGCGGGCGATGTTCTCCAAGAAGGCGTCGGTCATAGAGATGGTCGACCTCAATGACGCCATTCGGGAAGTGATCGCTCTGTCGGCTGGGGAATTGCAAAGAAGGCGTGCGCTCTTGCAGACAGAGTTCGCGGATGACTTGCCTTTCGTCCGCGCCGATCGCGTCCAACTGCAGCAAGTGATCCTGAACCTACTGCTGAATGCGGCTGACGCCATGGACGGTGTCGAGGACCGGCCAAGGACGCTCCTGGTCAAGACCGGCCGCCAGGACGACGGCATCGTCAGGCTAGACGTGCGGGATTCCGGGGTCGGCGTAAAACCAGACACCGTCGAGAAGCTGTTCGACGCCTTCTACACGACCAAGGCGAACGGCATGGGCGTTGGCCTGTCGATCAGCCGTTCCATCATCGAGAACCACGACGGACGCTTGTGGGCGGAAGCCAATGATGGGCCCGGCGCGACGTTCAGCTTCTCCATTCGCGGCGCCTCATTAGGCCACGATGTAGCGGCGCTCATTGCATGCGCTGAGCCGCAGGGCCGCCGAAGGTCACGGCGTGCCTGTAGCCCACTCACGCGCGTCACAAATCCGCCCAGCCACTCCGCCAATCGGTTGATGATCCCAAAGGCAAGCGGGTAGGGCTCTGATCGCACTTCGTCCGTGACTGCCGAGCCAGAGTATGCGGATTTCCCGCGTGTGCTCGCCTGCGCTATCGTGCGTACGATGGCGGAATTTCGAGGAGTATCTCGGATCCCTGGTCGCTGTGCTTTCGGAAAAGTGTTCCGCCCAGTTCTACCGCCAGCGAATTGAGGATTGCCGAACCCCGGCCCGGCACGGCGCCCGGATTTGCATGACCATTGTCGATGACACCGCATCGGATCGCTCCAGCGTGATTGGAGAGCTCGATTACGATTGCACCGTCCTGGCGGAAACGGAACGCATGTTGAGCCGCGTTTCGCACAAGCTCGGTGACGATGAGGCAAATCTTCCAGGACTGGTTCGCGCTGACGCTGACGGGATCGGAGATGAGCGTGAGCCTTATGGAGCTGCCGGACAGGATGGATGAGGAAAGCGCCGTACAAAGTGTCTCGAGTTCTTCTTCGAGATTGCGGGGCGAGGAATTGTGGGGTGGGCTGAGTGCGCGAAAGGCCTCGGCCGTAGCACGCAGGCGAAGCGCCACTTCATCGAGCGCCTGGCCGCTTGCCGGATCGGAAACCGCTAGAGAGGCGCGGCGAACAATGGACAGCAGTACTGCATAATCGTTAAGCGCACGGTGGGTGACCTCATCGAGATAGAGCCAAGCTGGCATTTGTCCGGTTCTCAGATTGCTGAGATCCGTGTGCGCTATCGACACGATAAAATCCCTTCTGTGTCTCGCGGCCCGCCGACGTGCACTCTGTGTCCCGGGCGCCTCCTGAATGCGTGAAATAGGGCGGTGATGCTATTGCACAATCGTATCGGCGTTGGAGTATCGCGCTCGTGTCCAATGCATACCTTCGTGCAATTGCCGTTTCGCCGACTCTCGGGCCGAAAGGAGTTGGAGGCGGTCAGGCGACTTCGTCGCTCTTCTCAAGCGAGAGATTGCTGCCGCGCCGGGCTAATGCTGGCGGGGGTCGTCTCGCGGATCGATATAGGCCAAGCCCAAAGGACCGATCGCCATTACCTGGGTGATATATTCGCCGGATTTTGCCCAATGGAAATGCGCTTGACCGCCTGGCAGAACGACGACGCTTCCAGGAGAATAAGCCGACAAGCTTTCCTCATCGAATTGCTCTCCGAGCCCGATGTAGAACACGCCTGAAATCACTGTGTAGATGCGGTCTTCGGGGTGGCGGTGCGGCATCATCCTGGTTCCGCCGGGTAGTTTGACGCGAATGACATAGGGCCCCGCCTTTGTCGGATCGCCAACAAGGACGGCCAGCCGTGCCGCTCGTGGAAAGGCGGGGAACGACTTCCATTCAATCTCTTCGGAGCGAATGGCGCGGAAGTCTTCTTCGCCTGGTTGGTGTGTAAGGGACATATCGCCTACTCCTGCGCGAGACGTTGTCGGCCGCCCGCGTCAACGGCGACGCGGATGCGCCGCGGTTCGTTGATGGAAACTATTCAACCAATTGAAGCAGTACCTGTCTGGCATCGCCATTGGACCTTCGTATCGAACGGGTCTCCAATACTAATGCCTAATGGACATCGGTCCGAGGCGGGCGCATTCATCTCTTGACCGATGGTGCATTGAGACGGTGGCGCCTCGCGATGTTGGCCGAAGAATGACGCCTTAGGTTGCCGCGGGGCACCAAGCTAATCGAGCGCAGCGCTGAATTGTTGGACCGACCGTCCGGTTGGCGTTCCCTACGGAAGCGTCGCGCCTGTTGGTCAGGCTTTGTGGCAGTAAGAAAGATGCGATTTCTGGCCAGCCTGATGGAGCGGAGGCGTTTTGGCGGGAATGCACTGTTTGGACACGGAAATCTTTGTGGAAATATTCGCGATCTGCGAAGTTGGAGTTGAAAACCAACACCAAAGTATGATGGAGGGCCCGACGCAGGGCAGCCATCTTTCTGCTTAGTAAAGTCGTGTCAATGGAGTGATCACAATAGCGGCCGGCTATTATGCTATAGGGAAAATCAACGGAAGAAATAGTCAAAAGTGGCTGCTGACGGCAGGAATGTTAAATAATCAAGTAAGTAAAAGGTTAAACAAATGTCGGCCCCTTTGCTCCTGTCCATTGTGGACGATGACGAATTTATACGAGAGGCACTTCCCGATTTGTTACGAGAATTCGGGTTCTCGGTAGAAGCATTTTCATCGGCGGAAGCGTTTCTCGAATCCCCTTTTGTAGAGCAAACGAAGTGTCTGATCCTCGACATGGCCATGCCAGGCATGTCCGGGCCTGATTAAGGCAGGAGCTGGCGCGACGCGGGCGGGAGATTCCGACCATTTTCATTACGGCGCATGCGGAATTTGCATCGCGCGCGCAGCTGTTGCGAGGGCGCGGTCGCCTGTCTCATCAAGCCCTTCAGTGACACGGATTGCAGGACGCCTTGAAGAAGGCGCTGAAGAAGATGTGACCGGAAGCTTGCCACAGGAGGTGTGGATGAGATTAATTGATGCCAGCGATGGCTCTGCGAGGGGGATGGTCATGGCTCAGGAGATGTCGATCGTCTTCGTCGTCGACGACGACATTTCGATCCGCGAATTGCTTGAGGCGCTCCTGCGTCACGAAGGATTGGATCCGCATTTATTCGAATCCGCGCAGGAGTTCTTGTCGAGCCCGGCGGTGGCTGATGCCGAGTTGCCTGATTTTGGACGTCAATCTTCCGGACCTGAACGGCTTGGAACTGCAAGAGCGAATTGCGGTCTGATCGCGCGAGCATGCCGATCATTTTCCTCACCGGGTATGGCGACATACCCACGACGGTTCGGGCGATGAAGGCCGGTGCCGCGGAAGTTCATGACCAAGCCATTCAGCGACGAGGCCCTGTTGGAAGCCGTGAACAACGCCATCAACCGCAGTCGTGCCGCGCTCTGGACAGGAGGCCGAAATGCGAGACCTGCGGGGGCGGTTCTGCCTCGCTCAGCCGGCGGGAAAGGGAAGTGATGTCGCTGGTGGTCAAGGGCCTTCTCAACAAGCAGGTCGGCGGGGAGCTCGATATCAGCGAAATCACCGTCAAGGCGCACCGCGGCAAGGTCATGCAGAAGATGCAGGCAAGGTCCTTCGCCGAACTTGTCAACATGGCGGCCAGCCTCGGCATCACGCCGGCGCAAAAGGCTTAATTCTCCGGTTTTCCTCAGGGTCGCGCATCTGCACGAACGCTTCGCTGGCGAATTCGTCGAATACACCCGGAGACCCCGTCGCCGCCCTTGGCCTGTGTCAGCGGCGGTGACAATGCGCCGGGCGAGTTACCGCTCCCGCCGGTTCGCTTCGTAGAGGAACCAGATGCGCCGCTCTGCTTCGTCGATCCAGACCTCGAGCAGGCTGGCGGTCGCGACGTCGCCATGCTCGTCGCAGGCGGCATGGACTTCGCGCATGGCCATGGCCAGTTGCTTGTTGTCCTCGCCGAGCTCGGCCAGCATATCCTGCGGGGTCACATATTCGGCGTCGTTGTCGGCGATGCGCTGCAGCCGCGCGATATGACCGATCGAGCGGATCGTGGTGGCACCGACCTTGCGGCCTCGCTCGGCGATCGCGTCCGTCGTGTCGTAGATCTGCGTCGCCTGTTCGTCCAGAAGCAGATGGTAGTCGCGAAAGTGGGGACCGGACATATGCCAGTGGAAGTTCTTGGTTTTGACATAGAGCGCGAACGTATCGGCCAGCAGCGTCGTCAGCGCGCCGCCGATGTCTCTTGTCGCATTTGCCCCAAGCCCGTCGGTGTCTCCAGCGCGGCCATGCGCCGGGGTTTTACAGTCGTCTCATTCATTGCCGTTATCTCGTCTGTGAGAACTCGCCCGCCAGGCGCTCATCTGGGCCTGTCGAAATCTTGTGTCCAATGCGTGGGTCCATCCGAGGGTCCTCGTGCGCATGGCCGATCGCGCGCCGCAATGCGGGATCGAGTTTGGCGCAATCCAGAACCACTTTGGCGGAATTGACGTCCTTCAATGCCGCGAGCGGCACAACGAAATCGCCGGAACCCTCAACATAGACCACGATCTTGAGCCGCCCGCCGGGACTGATCCGGCGTACGGCCCCGAACGCCTTGTCTCCGTCATGAACGAAGACGTCGGAAGTCCTCCCGAATGGCTTCCTTGCTAATGATTTGACGCTCCCTTCAGGTGTAGCGGGGGATCGGACCGTTGTGCGGTGTCATGCGGTCAGACAGGTCGAACATGACTTCATCGACATAGCACCATCCCCATCCTTCGGGCGGGTCGTAGGCCTCGATGATGGGATGGGCTGTGGCATGGAAATGCTTCGTCGCGTGTTTGTTCGGCGATGAATCGCAGCACCCGACATGGCCGCAGCTCCGGCAGATCCGCAAATGCAGCCAGGGCGATCCCGTCTTCAGGCATTCCTCGCAGCCCAATGCACTGGGCGTGACGGTGCCAATCGTGTGCAGGTGTGAACAGGCCTCAGCCATGCATGATCTCCATTCTGGCGCCCGCGGCGGGATCGGCTTGCTTGCCGGCTACGGCCAGATAGGCGTGAAGGGCCGCGACGACCTGGGCGCCTTCGCCCACAGCAGCGGCCACGCGCTTGATCGAACCGGAACGCACGTCGCCGATCGCGAAAACCCCGGGGCGACTGGTTTCAAACGGGACGCCGCTTCCATCTGAAAAGGCATTCGCGCGCACAAAGCCCTTGTCGTCGCGCGCGATCCCATCTTGTGTCAGTCTGGTGGCCCTGGGCGCGGCACCGATCATCAGAAAAAGATGCCGGATGGGGCGCCGGGTTTCCATGCCGCTTGGCTTGTGACGCCAGCGAACGGTCTCAAGGGTGCCGTTCTCGCCCTCCAGCGCCGTCACTTCCGTGTCGAGGCAAACATCGATATTGGGTTGTGCCGCAATTCGGTCGCACAGATAGCGTGACATTGTTGCGCTCAGGCTTGCACCGCGCACGAGAATTCGTACCAAGCCGGCATGGCTTGCCAGATAGACCGCGGCCTGGCCTGCGGAATTGCCGCCGCCCACAAGCGCGACTTCTTGGCCCGCGCACAGGCGGCTCTCCAATGGCGAGGCCCAGTAGTGGACGCCTGTGCCCTCGAATTCCTCGAGATTGGGAAGTGCCAGCTGGCGATATTCCGCGCCAGAGGCGATCACGACAGCGCGCGCACGCACGGTACCGTTGTTGGCGAGTTGGAGAATGAATCCCGTCTCTGGTCCGGCAAAGCTGTCCAGGCTCACTACTTCATCGGGGATAAGCATTTCGGCGCCAAATTTCTGCGCCTGGTTGTAGGCACGCGCCATCAGCGCAATGCCGCTGATCCCTGTCGGAAACCCTAGATAATTCTCGATGCGCGACGATGCGCCGGCCTGGCCGCCGAATGCGCGGGAGTCAATCGCGATCACCGACAGGCCTTCGGACGCAGCATAGACAGAGGTCGCAAGTCCGGCCGGGCCGGCACCCACAACGGCGACATCGAATACCCGGCCCGGATCTGGGGCGTGGACCATGCCGATACATCTTGCCAGCTGGCTCTCGCTGGGATTGCGTAGCAACTCTCCGTTCGGGCACAGCACGATCGGCAGGTCGGTCTGGGCGAGCTGAAACCTGTCGAGCAGCGTGTTGGCGCAATTGTCGGTATCGGGGTCCAGCCGCTGATGCGGATGACCGTTGCGCGCCAGAAAGCCTTCGAGCCGCAGAACGTCGCGATTGTCCGCTCGGCCGACGATCACGGGGCCGCCTACGCCCTGCTCGAGCAGAAGCACGCGTCGCAGAATCAGCGCGCGCATGATGATCTCGCCGAGTTCGGCTTCCTCGACCATGAGTTTGCGTAGCCGCCTGGGCTCAATGACAATGGCTTCAACGTCGGACAGTGCTATCGCATCGGTCAGGGCTGGCCGGTCCGAAAGTTGCGCCAACTCGCCCATAAAGCCGCCGGCGCGATACGTTACAATCGGCTGACCGCCATGATGGGGCGCGATGAGAACCTCTCCGGACAGGATCAGACAAAGACCCTGGGAGACTTCGCCCGCCCTGACGACGAGCATATTGGTCCCGAAGCTGTGAACCTCTCCAAATCGGCGCATGCGCGCGATGTGGGCGGCAGACAGCGTCGGAAACATCTGCTCCGCACGGGATTCGCTGATCGGATGCCTGGTCTCGACCATGCCGGTCTCCCGGAGAAGGCGTACAAGGCCCTCAGAGCCTTCCGACCCTCTCAGATTCACACTTTAGCGCGCCCCGGCGCGCTTGGACCAAACGCTTAGACGGACCACACGCCCGAGCGCGACAGAACTTGCACGCTCCGACGGGTTAAGGCTTAGAAGGATCCGCCGGGCCGCACAATTGATCTTTGGTACATGCCGCCGGGAGAGCGGCGTCGGCCGCGCGGCCCCAACGCCCGGCGGGCCGCAGCTGCAGGAACCACTTCGCACGCCCTTGGTCATCGTAACGGCCCTACGGCTGCGGGACGCTTCCGCTTACGAGTGCCTTCTTTTCTGTGGAGTTGTGGGACGCCGGGTGCCATCTGCGTCGGACATGGAGTAGTGGCGTTTCCGCTGGATCGAAAACGCGATAGGCGAGCAATTTCACGCGGTCCGTGATCAAGAACCAGACGAGTGCGTAGCCCCACACGGCCAGCGCCAACCCCCAACCGAGCGGGGTCATCAAGAACCCGTAGACCGCAACGAGGGTCGCGATGGTCTGGGCGCCGAAAACGGCCGTGAGCAGGATCGGAGCGGGCCGGATCGACCAGAAGGGCCCTCGTGTGCGCGTCGCGAAGATCGTCAGTTGGCCTGCGACCGACATCTTCAAATACATGAATGTCTGAACATGTTCCCTGTCCAAATGGAAGACGCGTTCGGCAAGATAAAACAGCCCAAAGCTCGCGATCACGCCGGTAAGACCGAGAACCGTCGAGACGCCCAGAACCCTCGGCATGTTCCACGCCTCCGGCTTATCGCCGTAATGGACATTGTCGTAAGCAATAGAGAGAATCGCTCCATCGTTGAGTAGCGCCAGCATGACGACCATGACGGCGGTCAACGGGTAAAAATTGAAGATAAGAATCGCGAGCGTCAGGAAGAACAGAACGCGCAAAGTTTCGGCGATGCGGTAGATCGCATAACTGTTCATACGTTGGAATATTTTGCGGCTTTCGCGGATGGCATCGACGATCACCGACAAGCCCGACGTTAACAACACGATGGCCGCCGCCGCACGCGCCGCGTCGGTCGCGCCCGAGACCGCAATACCGCAGTCCGCCTGCTTCAATGCCGGGGCGTCGTTCACGCCATCGCCCGTCATGCCTACGATGTGGCCACGGCTCTGAAGCACCTCGACGATCTGAAATTTGTGCTCCGGAAACACCTGGGCGAAACCATCCGCCGATTCAATCGCTTGCTCTTCGCGGCTTCCATTGCGATCTGCAGAGCCGAAACCGCCCGCGTCCAGAATATGCGTACCGAGCCCCAATTGGCTTGCGGTTTCGCGCGCGATCGCAATTTGGTCGCCGGTGAGCATTTTCACCGCGACGCCCATCTGGCGGGCTGCGGCAATCGTCGCCTTGGCTTGGTCCCGCGGTGGATCAAACAGCGGCAGCACGCCCAGAAATTCCCATTCCCCGTTCGCATCCGCTCGCGCAACGCCAAGCGACCTGAAGCCGCGCGCCGCGAAATCGTTCACCGTTTCGTTCACAGTTGGCCCGATCTCGCTCGCATTGAGAGAAAGTGCAAGCACAACCTGAGGTGCGCCCTTGGTCACACGGAATTGCACGCCGTCCGATCCCCGGACCAGGGCTTCGGTGCGCTTGTGCACCGGATCGAAAGGCTGGAAGTGGACGATGCTGTAGGCCGCCAGCGTGCTGTCGTTTCCGATGGCGGCCAGCACAGCGGAATCGATGGCGTCATTGTCTTCGGCGCGCGAGGCCAGCACGGCACAAAGAACGACATCATGAGGATCGATGCCGTGCATCGCAAACGGTTCGCCCAGAGTAAGCGTGTTCTGTGTCAGCGTTCCGGTCTTGTCGGAGCATAGGACGTCAATGCCGGCCAGTTCCTCGATCGACGCCAGGCGGGCCACAATCGCCTGCATTTTGGCGAGCGTACGTGCGCCTGCCGCCATCGTGACGGACAGAACGGTGGGCATCGCCACGGGTATGGCAGCGACGGTCAACACCAGCGCGAACTGGAGGGTGACCAGGAATGGATCGCCGCGGAAAAGCGCGACCGCGAGAATGACGGCGACCAGCCCCACGGCAAGCACAATCAGGTAATCGCCGATCTTGAGCACCGCACGCTGGAAGTGACTGACGGTATGCGCACTTTCCACAAGTTGTGCAGTTTTCCCGAAATAGGTGTTTGGACCGGTGGCATAGACGAGCGCCTCGATTTCGCCTTCGCGGACGATGGAGCCTGAATAGACGGCATCGCCTGGTCCGCGCGTGACCGGCAGCGATTCACCTGTCAATGCGGCCTGGTCGATCTCCACAGGTTCACCGTCCAAGAGGCGTGCATCGGCAGGCACAATGTCGCCTAAGCGCAATCGTACCACGTCGCCGGCCACCAATTCGCGCGCCGGAAGCATTGTCCATCCGCGGTCGCGCCTGACGCGGGCTTTGAGCGCGAGGCTGGCCTTCAATGCTTCGATTGCATTGCCGGCTTGATGTTCTTCCCAAAAGCCCACGACCGCGTTGGACAGAAGAAGGACAAGAATGATGCCAAAGTCCGGCCAATGCCGCGCCAGAGCCGAAAGGATGACCGCTGCTTCAATCATCCAGGGAATGGGGCCCCAGAAATAGGTCAGGAATTGCCAGAACGGATTGACGCCTTTTTCCTCAATCGTATTGGGGCCGTCCGCCGCCAGGCGCTTCTCAGCCTCCGCTTGGCTAAGACCATCGGGCGTGACGTCGAGCGCCGTCATCACCTGTGCGATCGGAAGAGATTTCAGCTTATCCGCAGCGGGAGACCGCGATGGAGCCGTCTTCGGCTGTTCGATTGTCATATTCATGGCAAAGCCGCTTTCATCGGAAGTCGCGCCCGGGCGGCGCAGTCAATCCGCCGTACACCATTGCCAGTTCCGGATTTCGGGCAGGTCCTGGCCGTTGACGTCGATGTATTGCCGGTGCTCAACCAACTTGTCCTCGAGCCGCTGCTTCAGATAAACACCGGCATCGCCGGTCTGGGGCAGGCGATCGACCGTGTCCATCGCGAGATGGAAACGGTCGAGATTGTTGAGCACCACCATGTCGAAGGGCGTGGTGGTGGTGCCCTCCTCCTTGTAGCCATGTACGTGGAAATTGGCGTGGTTGGCGCGGCGGTAGGTGAGCTTGTGGATCAGCGCCGGATAGCCGTGAAAGGCGAAGATCACCGGCTTGTCCGCGTGAACAGCTCGTCGAAATCTGCGTCGTCAGCCCGTGCGGATGTTCGCATTGCGGCTGCAGCACCATGAGATCGACGACATTGACAACGCGGATGCGGAGGTCGGGCACGCTGCTCGCGCAGCAGCGTGACGGCGGCGAGCGTCTCCAGCGTCGGCACGTCGCCGGCAGCAGGCCATCACCACGTCGGGCTCGCCCCATCGTTGCTGGCCCATTCCCAGATGCCGGCGCCGCGCGTGCAATGGCGCGCCGCCGCGTCCATGTCGAGCCACTGCCAGGCGGGCTGCTTGCCGGCGACGATGAGATTGACGTAATGGCGGCTGCGCAGGCAATGATCGGCGACCGACAGGAGGCAGTTCGCGTCCGGCGGCAGATAGATGCGCACGATATCGGACTTCTTGTTCGCGACATGATCGATAAAGCCAGGGTCCTGGTGGGTGAAGCCGTTATGGTCCTGGCGCCAGACATGCGAGGTGAGCAGATAGTTGAGCGAGGCGATCGGCGCGCGCCAAGGGATGGCGCGGCTGACCTTCAGCCATTTCGCGTGCTGGTTGAACATCGAATCGATGATGTGGATGAAGGCCTCGTAGCAGGAGAACAGGCCGTGGCGTCCGGTCAGCAGATAGCCTTCGAGCCAGCCCTCGCAAAGATGCTCGCTCAACACCTCCATGACGCGCCCGTCGGCGCGAAGATTGATGTCGACCGGTTCGATCTCGGCCATCCATTCCTTGCCCGATGACTTCGATACACCGCTCGAGCCGGTTGGAGGCCGTCTCATCCGGGCCCGAAGAGGCGGAAATTCCGCTGGTTCGGATTGAGCTTCATGACATCGCGCAGGAACTGGCCCAGCACGCGCGTCGCCTCGGCCCGGACGGCGCCGGGCCGGGACACGGCAACCGCATAGTCGCGGAAATGCGGCATCGCAAGCGGCACAAGCAGTTCGCCGCCATTGGCGTGCGGATTTGAGCCCATGCGGCGGTGGCCGGTCGGGCGCGAGCGCGGCGAATTCGTCGCGAAAGTTGCCCTCATTCGTCGAACAGTTCCTGCGGGCGGTAGCTCTGCATCCAGTCTTCGAGCATGCTTGAGATGCTCGGGATTTTCCGGTCGGCGATCGGAACCTGATGCGCGCGCCAGGTGCCTTCGACCGGCTTGCCGTCGACGATTTTCGGTCCGGTCCAGCCCTTGGGCGTCGCCAGCACGATCATCGGCCAGCGCGGGCGCTCGACCTTCTCCGTTCGCCGCGCGCGCGTCATGTTGGATGCGCTGATCTCGCGAAGACCGCGTCGAGCGTCGCGGCCATGCGCCTGATGCATCGAGCGTCGGCTCGTGGCCTTCGACAAATGCGGCTCATAGCCATAGCCGCGCAGAAGCTGCTCTCAGTTCCTCGTCGGGTGATGCGCGCCAGGATCGTCGGGTTGGCGATCTTGAAGCCGTTGAGATGCAGGATCGGCAGCACCGCGCCGTCGCGCGCGGGATTGAGGAATTTGTTCGAGTGCCAAGCTGGTGGCGAGCGGGCCGGTCTCGGCCTCGCCGTCGCCGACGATGCAGGCGACGATGAGATCGGGATTGTCGAACGCCGCGCCATAGGCATGGCGCAGCGAATAGCCGAGCTCGCCGCCCTCATGGATCGAGCCGGGCGTCTCCGGCGCGACATGGCTCGGCACGCCGTACGGCCAGGAGAATTGGCGGAACAGGCGGTGCAGGCCGTTGGACATTGCGCTCGATCGTCGGGATAACGCTCGGTGTAGGAGCCCTCGAGATAGGTGTTCGCCGACCAGCCCCGGCCCGCCATGGCCCGGGCCGGATAACGTGGATCATGTCGAGATCGTGCTTCTTGATGACGCCGGTTGAGATGGACATAGACGAAATTCAGCCCCGGCGTCGTTCCCCAATGGCCGAGCAGGCGGGGCTTGATGTGCTCGACGGCTCGAGCTTCTCGTTTCGAGCAGCGGATTGTCCCGGAGATAGATCTGGCCGACCGAAAGATAATTCGCGGCGCGCCAATAGGCATCCATCTTCTCGAGCAGATCCGGTGATAGCGTGACGCTGGTCATGGCTAGGGCCTCCCATTGGCTTCGAGGTTCAGGACGCGACAAACGCTCTCTGCCATCGTGCCTTCTTCATCCGTATGCAGGACGCGAACCGAAACCGGACTTGCCGCCGCAGAGATCACTGGGGCGTTGGCCGCATTGCGGGCTTCGTCGAGCTCGATACCGAGGAATTCCAATCGTTCGCAATTCGCACGCGAATTGTTGGCGCGCTTTCGCTGATACCACCGGCGAAGACGACCGTGCCGCCCGCCAAGCGCCGCACAGGCTCTTTGGCTGTGAACAGCGAAAATGTTATGCTCGACGAACCGGCATTGAGGGCGAGGATTTTCGGATCATGCGATTCCATTATCCGTCTTTCCATCTCAGACAAGCCCGATGGAGGCGAGTTCGACACGCGTCGCCTCGATATCGCGGTGAAGGACGGAGTGAATGCCCATCGCGGCCGCGACTTCGACGAACATCGCGGTGTTTTCGACATAGACCGTCCGCACCGCCGTTGCCTGAACGATGTCGAGTGCGAGACGGAAGATGCCAGGATCTGGCTTCAGGAGGTGGACAAAGCAGGATGAGGCATACGCATCGAAAATCTCGTTCAGCTTGAATTGTGCAATGCGTTGCGCGTTCAGCTCGCGCCCTTCATTGCTGACAGCAACGACTTTCAAGTCATATTTGGCCTTGAGCCGGTGCGCCAACTCAAGCATGGCGGGATTGGGTTTCGACTGCGCGAGGATGAACTGGCGGAACTGTTCTGTCGTGAACGGGCGCGGACGGTGAAAAACGGCATGGGCCAGGTAGTCATCGAGCGTACATTTGTCTTGTTGGTGCATGTCCCAGAGTGCCTGATGCCGGTCTTCGAAGTCGCGGAAATCGATATTGAACCGGGTGGCGGCCCTCTCGCGCGCATCCAGTGTCCAGCCGTCGCTGAGCAGCACCCCGCCAATGTCCAGGAACAAAAATTTGATCGCGGTCGTCTGCGCCATGACGTCCCCCTTCAGTGCTGCCAGAGGATCAGCGGCATTTCCAATGGCGTCATCGCTGGGTCGCGTTTCGGCACCACACGCACCGTGTAGTCGGACGGCGGGCGCGCGGCAGAGACGGACGCCGTGTAAACGCAGGTGCCATCGACCACCGGTGAGCCCAGGCGGCTCATCGGTTGGATTGCCGGAAGCTGGACAGCGACACCGTTGGCATAGAGCTCGACAGAAATCAGGTCCGGATCGAGGCTGGCCAAGAACACCCGCACCTTAAACGCGTGGTCTCCGTCATTGGTTTCGATTTCGGGTTCGCCGATACGCAGCGCGGACCACGCCCGCGCGAGGGCGCGCTTGCGGGCAACGAGGGTTCGCGCCGCCGCACAGTCATCAGCGCACGCGGACACGATAGGCGGCCGCGCCGGGGAGATAGTGGTCTTCGACATATTGGCGCAAGGAACGGTTGGTGGAAAAGCGCGGCGTCAGCCGGGCCATGCTTTCCCTGATGCGCCCACCCACACCACCGGAATGCCGTTGCCGTCGCGGGTGTAGAATTCTGGAACGACCTGCTTTTCCAAAATTTCGTAAAGTGCCTCGGCTTCGGTCGCGTCCCAGCGCCGGATCGCCGCCATGGTCGCGGCCATCCCCCAGTGCCCATCCCGCCTCCGGCGCATAGGCCTCCGCCCACCATCCATCCAGTTCGGACAGATTGAGACCGCCATTGACCAGCACCTTCATCCCGCTCGTGCCGCACGCTTCCCATGGCCGCCGTGGCGTGTTCAGCCAGAATCGACTCCGTGGACCAACTCCTCGGTCAGATGCATGTCGTAGTCGCTTAGGAACACCACATGCGGCCTGATCCGGGCCGGCGGATGAACTCCATCCATTCGTGGATCAAGTCCTGGCCGGCTGTGTCGGCGGGATGCGCCTTGCCGGCGAGGATCAACTGTACCGGGCGATCGCGGATCGCACAGCAGACGCATCAATCTCTGCGGATCGTGAAGCAGGAGGTTCGGGCGTTTGTATGTCGCGAAGCGCCGCGCAAAGCCGAGCGTGAGCGTATCCGGGTCGAATATGTGGCGCGCTTGCTCGATAGCGTCGGCAGTGTCGCCGGCCGCGGTCAGTTGTGTTGCCAGCCGCTCGCGCAGCTGCGCCACCAGCGCCGATCTGACGGTGGCTCGGAATTCCCAGAGATGGGCGTCGCCAAGCTTGCGGATGTCGTCCTCGAGCGCGTCCACCGAGCCTTGCCAGCGCGATTTGCCGGACGCTCTGGTCCACAGATCGTCGGCGGCCGCCGAATCCCAGGTGGGCATGTGAACGCCGTTGGTCACATGGCCGATGGGAATCTCGGCCAGCGGCCAGCGCGCGAACAGCGGCGCGAAAAGCTGCCGGCTCACCTCGCCATGCAGGCGGCTTACGCCGTTGACGCTGCCGCTGCCGCGTAGCGCCAGGTAGGCCATGTTGAAGTATTCGCTCGCGTCGTACGGATTCGCGCGGCCGAGCGCGAGTAAGTCTTTGAACGCAATTCCTAGCTCGTCCTGTGCATAGCCGCCGAGGCAGCGCGCAATCAGCGAGGGCGCGAAGCGATCGAAAGCGGCTGCCACCGCGGTATGCGTGGTGAAGAGATTGCCGGCGCGCGTCGCGGCCAATGCCGTTTCAAACGGCTGGTTTCTTGCTTTCATGAGCGTGCGCGCCCGCTCCAGCACGGCAAAGGCGGCGTGCCCTTCGTTCAGATGGCACACATCCGGCGCGATGCCGAGCTGGGTAAGCAGCCGCCATCCGCCGATGCCCAGAACCACCTCCTGCAGGAGCCGCATGTAAGGGCCGCCGCCATAGAGCTCGCCCGTGATGCCGCGATAGAACGGAAAATTCGCCATATCGTTGCTGTCGAGGAGATAGAGCGTGCGATTGCCGACAAGCGCCTGCCAGGCGCGAAGCCAAATCGGATAGCCCGGCAGATCGAGCTTCAGTCGCAACCATTCGCCGTCCGCCTGGCGCACCGGCGAGATCGGAAGCTGCCCGGGATCGTTATAGGGGAAAATCGCCTCCTGTGCGCCGTTCTTGTCGATCACTTGCCGGAAATAGCCCTGCTGATACAGCAGCCCCACGCCGATCACGGGAACCCCCAGATCGCTGGCGGCCTTGAGTTGG
Organism: uncultured Pseudomonadota bacterium; assembly: GCA_963775165.1. Lineage (GTDB taxonomy): Bacteria > Pseudomonadota > Alphaproteobacteria > Micropepsales > Micropepsaceae > Rhizomicrobium. The sequence continues at coordinate 65,836 of CAVZHX010000004.1, forward strand.
TCGCCGGCCACGTTCCCGAGGCCTCCGGAATAGATCGGCAAGGCCTCGCTCAGCATGAATTCCATGCTGAAATAGGCGACGCGATTGAGCGCGGCATCGGGATGGGCGCGCGCAAACCATTTGGCAGACGCGGCCTCCGCCCGCCTGGCTTGGACCAGATCGCTCACGCGCTTGAAGAACGCGTCGTCGGCGAAAGCTCTGCGAAGCTTTTCGCGTGACACGGTTTGCAGAACCGCCCAAGGATTGCGTGTCGATTCCCACAGTTCCGGTTCCAATTGCCGCCAAATTGTGTCGGCAGCGTGGTTCCACGCCGATCGGAGATCGAGCGCCAACTCGGACAACAAATCGACTCCGGCGGTCTCGGCCGGCGGTTTGGCTTTTGGCGCCTCGTCGCTTTGCGCGCGGTCCGTCATGGTGCATTCTTCTCGAGCGCGGCAGACACGATGGCCTGCGCCTCTGCCAAAATCTGTCCAAGATGCTGCCGGCCGCGATCGCTCTCTCCGTAAATCTTGCAGATATCTTCGGTTCCCGATGGCCGGGCCGCGAACCACCCGCTTTTCGTGACAACCTTCACGCCACCGAGCGACGCACCGTTGCCCGAGGCAGCGGTTTGAATGGATTCGATCCGTTCGCCTGCAAGTTCGGTCGACCCGATCTCCTTCGACGACAGCCGCGACAATGCCGCCTTCTGCTGCCGCGTGACTGGAAATTCGATACGATCATAGGCGAATGTGCCGAACTGTTCCTCGAGCGAACGATAGATTTCGCCCGGGTCGCGCGCCAGACGCGCAGCCATCTCTGCGGCCAGAAGCGCGGCGACGATGCCGTCCTTGTCCGTTGTCCAGGTCCGTTGTCCAGGTGCTTCCGTTTCGGCGCAGGAATGACGCCCCGGCGCTTTCCTCCACCCCCTGGCCCAGCGATCCGCTCTGCAGGCCCGCGACAAACCATTTGAATCCAACCGGGACTTCATAGAGCGCGCGCCCAAGTTCGACCGCGATGCGATCGAACATCTGACTGCTGACGGCGGTCTTGCCGAGTGCCGGCTGTGTGCTCCCAGTTCGGCCGGTGCTTAAACAGGTAGGAAGCCGACCGCAGAGAGGAAATGGTTGGGCGGCAAAAGCCGCGCTTCTCGGTGATGACTCCATGGCGATCATGGTCAGTGTCGCAGGCAAGGGGATATCGAAGCGGTCCTTCAGAGCCGACCAGGCTGCCGCATCGCATAGGGCGAGGAAGGATCCATGCGGATGCTGGCCGTCCCAATCGACCGTCATAAAGCGAAACGTGGGATCGACAAGTCGTTCACGACTTTGAGATCCAGGCCGTAATGTTCGCAATCGGCTCCCAATAATGCACGCCGCGCCGCCCAGCGGATCGACGCCAAGGGTGATGCCGTAGGCGCGGATCGCTTCCATGTCGATAACGTTTTCAAGGTCGTTCACATAGGCGATGACGAAGTCTTGCCGGTGCGTGGTTGGCGCGCGACAAGCGCTGCTCGAAGGTCACACGCTTCACGCCGGCAAGTTGCTGCGCGAGGAGCAACTCATTGGCGCGTTACCTCGATCCAGTTAGTGATTTCCGTATTCGGCGGGCCCGCCATGTAGGCGGATTGTATTTGAAGCCGCCGGACTCCGGCGGATTATGCGACGGCGTGATGACGATACCGTCGGCGAACCCCGATCGCGGTCGCAATTGTAAGTGAGGATGGCATGCGAAATCGCCGGTGTCGGCGTGTAGTCGCTCGTTGCCGGCAGGATGACGTCCACGCCATTGGCGGCAAGCACCTCAAGTGCATTGGAAAGTGCCGGGACCGAAAGCGCATGCGTGTCCATGCCGAGAAAGAGCGGGCCGCCGATCCCATACTTTTTCCGGTAGAGGCAGATCGCCTGGGTAATGGCCAGAATGTGCCGCTCATTGAAGCTTCGCTCGAGCGATGAACCACGGTGACCGGACGTGCCGAAGGCCACCCGTTCGACGGCGCACCCCGGATCTGGAATGCCGGTGAAATAGGCCGTTACCAGTTTCGGAACATCGACGAGCATATCCGGCTTGGCCGGCTCGCCCGCCAAAGGGCTGACGTTCACACCCATCGCAACCTGCTCCCAAGCTCTGATTTCGCGAACCCCCGACCATCCCGCGCGCTCAGGCGAGCAATTTCATCGGAATACTGCGCTGCCGTGTGCCTGACGCCCGAAGTGGCACGTCAGCCAGGGAATGATACAGATCGGCGTATGCCTGTGCCGATCTATTCCAGCTGAAATCCTGCTGCATGGCAGTCCGCCGCAGCCGATGCCACGCGATTGGCTGGCGATAGAGCGAATGCGCTCGGCGCACGGCCTCCAAAAGATCCGTCACATCACCGGTTTTGAATGAAAAGCCTGTGGCAATGCCTTGGTGCAGTGCCGACGAAGATGCATCCATCACGCTGTCGGCCATCCCGCCGCAACATCGCACGACCGGTATCGTCCCGTAACGCATGGCGTAGATTGGAACGAGGCCACAGGGTTCAAAACGCGACGGATGCAGCAAGATGTCGGCACCTGCAAGCAGGCGATGCGCCTGCACTTCATCATATCCGATCTTCACTGCAACGCGGCCGGGGTGACTTTCGGCAAGTTCCCGGAAACGCTGGTGATAATGAGGTTCGCCTTCGGCGACCAGGGCGAATTGCATGCCCTCGCTGATTAACGCCGGCAGCGCCTGCAAAACAAGGTCCGGCATCTTCTGATCAACGAGGCGGCTCGCAAAGGCGAGCAGTGGCTTTTCCGCATCGATGTCCAGACCCATTTCGGATTGCAGAACACGTTTGTTAACGGCCTTGAGCGCCACGGTATTCTCGGAATAATTTCTCACAATATGCGGATCGGCACTGGGGCCCCAAACATCGTAGTCGGCGCCATTTAGGATTCCCGTGACGCGCGCGGCTCTTTCGCGAAGCAGCCCGTCAAGGCCGCAGCCATAATCGGGCGTCATGGTTTCACTCGCATAGGTCGGGCTCACCGTGGTGACGGCGTCGGCCAAGGCGATTCCCGCCTTCAGGAAGGATAGGCCTCCGTGGAATTCAAACGCTGAAAGACTGGCGGGCGGAAGATCAAGTCGATCAAAACAATCCAGCCCGAAGCGCCCTTGATAGGCTAGATTGTGAACCGTGAACACGATCGGCGTGCGCGGCCCCCCGTGCCTGGCCAGCAACGCCGGCAGCGGACCGGCATGCCAGTCATTGGCGTGAACGATGTCGGGCCGCCAACGTCCGCCTGCTTCGCCCGCAATCCCCGCGGCGACGTGATTGAGCAGGGCAAATCGCAGCCAATTGTCTTGCCAATCGCGGCCGTTGCCATCCTGGTACAACCCGCCATCACGGTCGTAGAGCGCCGGACAATCGACGAGCCACACCGGCACGCCCGAATTGGGAATATAGGTTTCCAGGAGCCTTGTGTCGCCGCAACCCAGCGGATCGCCCAATGACAGGACTTTGCGGATGGATGGCGCCCGGGCCAGCGTCTGTCTGTAGGCCGGCATCAGGATGCGAATATCGATATCAGACTCGGCGAGCGCGCGCGGCAATGCCGCACAAACATCCGCCAAGCCGCCGGTTTTGGCCAGGGGATAGACTTCTGCTGAAACGAAAAGGACCTGCATCACCACTCCGCCCGCGCTCGTCGCGCCTTGTATGTTTTGTTAAGCGATCACTTCGTGCGCCTGCCGCTTGCCGGCCTCCGGCACGCTGGCGATCGAGAGGTGGCCGCTGGCCTCGGCCACTCTTGGCCGAGGCCTAGGGTTTCCGACATCGTGCATCGTTGCCCGCGCTTTAGGCCATGACTCCGGGCTGCTGTCGATTGACCAGCCAAAGCTGAACACCCGCCAGCGCAAACACGACGCATCCGAGGGTCACATAGATCAAGGTTGCACCGACGTTGGCTTGAAAGCCGAACAGCCACGGTGAAATCACCGCCCACAATCCAAGCACCAGGTTCGTCCATTCCTCCCAAGCTGCGAAGCCAAAGAGCGCGTAACCCGCATTGAAAACGACCAGCCCTCCAACGATCCAGGCATTCCACTCAATTGCCTCCGTGGCCGGACCGACGATCCAGGGAACGGAGAACAAGATCGCACCGAATAGCAGGTTCGTGGCGTCAATCCACGAACGTGCACTTGGTTGCTTTTGCATTGGAAACCTCTCTTCCTGTTTTGTGACGCTTAACGACGCCACTCCATTGCCGTCGTCAGGGTCGGGTCTAATCGTGGAGGCGACACTCGCGGATACTCCGGGGTGACCGCCTCGTCAGCGCCAAGAGAATGCGTCGGTTTGGATCGCAAGCCTATTGGACAAAAGTATCTGTCATGCGATTGTAACGTGTCGGAGGAATTCGCTGACCTGCGTCTGAGGCATGGCAGGGTTAGAGCCTGGCAGTAAGTTCGCCAAGCCAGATGCCCAAAATAGGTGCTACACCAAGCGCTGATGGTCCCAAGGCTTACTTTGCACGGAAGGGGCATCCGACCATGACGGTCTGCTTGCCAAACGGCGTGGCGAAGCCAACGTTGACGCAATCCGGGAACTCGGAGCCGCCTACGGCTGAAGCTTGCGGTCATCTCGGCATCAACCAGGACGTTACGCCCCGCGCATTGGATCGCGAGGAATGCCTCAAGATCGCCTCGTCCTGGGAGCACTTGCGGATCTGCCGGATCTGCCGGATCTGCCGGCGCGTCGGCTGCTGCAACTCCGCGCCCAACCGCCACGCGACGAAGCACTTCCACACCACGAAGTATCCCATCATCGAGGGCTACGATTCGCCCGAAGGATGGGGATGGTGCCACGTCGACGAAATCATGTTCGAACTGTCCGGCCGCATGACGCCGGATAACGGACCTATCCCGCGTTATGCCTGAGCCGGCAAACGCCCGGTCGTTCGTCGAGCCATGCGGGGGAGGCGTTATCGAAGCCGGAGTGTGCCCGGTCGAAATCGCCCCGTGGCGGCGGCGCACGGCGCTTGCCGCCTGCATCCTTGCCTCGTCGATGGCGTTCATTGATGCGTCCGCGCTGACGGTTGCATTGCCGAGCCTTCGCGCCGCCGTCGGCGCCGATCTTGCTACTGTGCAATGGGTGCTCAACGCTTATGTGCTTGCGCTTGCCTCGCTGACATTGATCGGCGGCGCGCTAGCCGATGCATGCGGCAAGGCGCGCGTGCTGGCGCTGGGCTGCCTCATGTTCGGCGTGGCGTCGGCCGGGTGTGCGCTCGCACCATCGACGGACTGGCTGATCGCGATCAGGACCTTCCAGGGCGTTGCGGCGGCCTTGCTGACACCGGCAAGTCTCGCCCTGATCGGCGCCACATATCCGAAGGCCGTGCGCAACAGCGCGATCGGCGTTTGGGCCGCGGCTTCGGCGCTGACGACCGCGGCCGGCCCCGTGCTCGGCGGCTGGCTAACGGAAACATTCGGCTGGCAATCGATCTTCTGGATCAATCCGCCACTCGCGCTTGGCGCAGTTGCGTTGCTGTTGGCATTCGCGCCGCCGGATCGCACTGTCGCGCGCAAGTTCGACTTTACGGGTGCTGCGATCATCGCACTTTCGCTCGGTGCACTTGCCTGGGCGCTCAGCCAGATCGGTGGCGCGGGCTCTCAAACCTCCGCGTCATCCTCGCAAGTGGCCATCATTGGTCTTGCCCTTTTCGGCATCAGCGGTCTTGCCGCCTATGCGATGTGGGAACGCAAAAGCGATCATCCGATGACACCGCCTCGCTTTGTGGCCAACAAACCGTTCTTTGCACTAAATCTTGCCACGCTTTTTATTTATGGCGGACTTGCGATCATGTTCTTTCTTTTGCCGTTTGATCTCGTCGGCCGCCGCGGCCTCACGCCGACCGATGCGGGCCTTGCGTTCCTTCCCTTCACGCTTGCGCTTGGATTGCTCTCGGGCTTTTTCGGCCGCCTCGCCGACAGGATCGGGGCGAAGCCGCCGCTGGTCGCGGGTTCGCTCGGCGCCACGCTTGCCTATATCTGGCTTGGACTTGGGCAAGCCATGCCGCCGCTGACCGGTGTCATCGCGCCGATGACATTGCTCGGCATTTCGTTTTCCGTGCTGGTTGCACCGCTCACCGCGTCGGTCATGTCAAGCGTGACACAAGACGACGAAGGTCTCGCATCGGGCATCAACAATGCGGCGAGCCGTGTGGCCCAGCTTGCAGGCGTGGCGTTGGCAGCAGGGCTCGGATCGATGATGTCGGGGTACGGCTTCGGCCTCATAGCCGCCGCTGGATTGTCCGCTGCCGGTGCGTTGAGCGTGGCGTTTCAGCCATTGCCCGCGCCGGCAAGCGCTGAGATATCGTCAGGGGCTCGCTCAGGGCCGACGCGTTCGACTACATCGAGCACTTCTACAACACCGAGCGCAGGCGTTCGACATTCGGTTATATGAACCCGATGGACTTCGAGAGGAAGGCGGGATTAGCTTAAGCGGGTGTCATCCGAACCGGGGACAGACCATGTGGACCTTGCCAAGCCCGGTCGGTTTCAAACTCAACCTTAGAACAGCGCCGAAACACTGACGCCAAAGGTCGCAGGCTGGCCCACGAAGCGCGAAGCGGAGTCGCCTGCGACGAAGACATTGCTCCAATAATAGGTGTTGGCCACGTTCTTCCCCCAGAGCCAGACGCGGTAACGACCGTCACCAAATGTGACGCCAGCGCGAAGATCCACCAGGGTGAACGCATCGATCCGCATCAGATCGAGCGCACCAAGCCCCGCATAGGTCTTGCTGTTGTAGGTCAGCGAGCCGCCCACAAATCCGGTCGTGTCCGCTCCAACCGGGAATTCGTAGTCCGCATTGGCAACGGCCTGCCACTTCGGCGAGAATGGAAATGGCGTACCGGCCTGGTTCCCGTAATTGGCGAGAGCGTCAAAGCCCGTGAATTGATCGATATTGGTATCGACATAGGTCGCCGAGACGTCGAGGGTCAGTCCTTGGATCGGTTTCGCAACGATCTGTGCTTCAGCGCCGACGACGTGGGATTGCGGGATGGAGACAGAGCCTGGAGCGGTCCAAAGTTCGGATCGAGCTCTGCGCCCCGCAACTGCTTGTCCGCGTAGTCATAGTAGAATGCCGCCGCATTGATCTGAAGGCGATCGTCAAGCAGGCTGGCCTTGATACCAGTCTCGTAAGCCAGCAGGGATTCCTGCGGAACCGACTTTGAATTGCGAGACGGTCGCGGCGGCAAGCACCGGGACCGCGCCGGCTTTGTAGCCCTTGCTGATATTGGCGTAGAGCAAGAGGCCCGGGCGCACAGTCCAATTCGCGCCGAACCTCCACGAGACACTGTCCTGATCCAGAGTCGCTGTGGACATTGCTCACCGGTCGCGAGCCATTGGCGGTGTCGAGCACATAGCAGTCGCCGATCCGGGTCAACGGCGGGACGCCGCCGCGGAAGATGATTCCAGAACCGGACAAAGGCGTCTGTGGTTGCGATTGCGCAATTGTCGAACGTGCGATTGTCCTGGCTGTAGCGAAGGGCGCCCTCGAGCGAGAGCTGGTCAGTTATGTTGTATTGAAGCCGCGCGAAGACGCCGTAGGTGCTAGCGCGCAGATGGCTCGTGTACTGCGTCGTATCGGCGATCGCCGCGGGGTCCACGGACTGCAGAACGTGGCTGACGCTGTTGTCGATGTTATACGCGACGGGATTGTCGCGCGTGCTCTCATGCTCGATATTCCCGCCGACCAGCCAATCCAACTTGCCGCTTCCGCCGGTCGCGCGGAGTTCCTCGAAATAGGACGACACCCGCCCGCCGCGGTCGATCTCTTCGCTCATATGCAGAGGTGTCCCGTCCGGGTCCTCAGCATAGTTCATGTGGAATTGAGCGACGGATGTCAGCGAGGTGACAGTGATGTCGTTCGCCAGCTGCAGGTCATTTCGCCAGGTTAAGTGGTAGAGGTTCGTGTCGCTGGCGTACGGGAATGGCTGGTTCGACCCCTGGATCACGGGTGCCCAGTCGGCGGCGCGCGGTTTGGTGACGATGGGAAAGGTCGCCAGCCCGGGCGACAACGCCGGGATCGTGATCAGTGGGTGAATGAACTGCGCCGCCTCGGTCTCGGACCCGTCATGGGTCGTGGTAAAGGTCAGGCGCGAGTCGAAGCTTTCGGTCGGGTGCCAATCCAGCGTTGCCCGCGCCTGCACATCGTCGATCCGGCCCAGCCCATCGCCGGGACGTGTGATGCTCTGCTGCCAGGGCCCTCCTCGGCTGACCTGCAGCGCGACGCGAAAGCTCAGCTCGTCGTTGATTGGACCGCCGACGAAGCCACCGATGCGAAAGCGATTAAATCTGCCATAGGTCGCGTCCACGCCTTCAACAAAGGTCTCGGTCGGCTTGGCGGCGATGTAGTTCACCGCGCCGCCGGTCGCGTTCTCGCCGAACAGAGTACCCTGCGGTCCCTTGAGCACCTCTACTCGCGCAAGATCGAACGCGACCAGCTTGGTCATGGCAGGAAAGGGCAGCGGCGCCTCGTCGACGTAGACGGTCACCGCCGCCGGCGTGGCCAGGTCGCTGTTGAAAAAACCCACCCCTCGCAACGTGAATGAGGTGGAGTTGAATGCGCTGTGCTGGATCGTGAGGCCGGAAACGAGACGCGTCAGGTCCAGGACGGAATTGATGCCACGCTGCCGCAGCGTGTCCCCGGTCGCCGTTGTAAGGGACATGCCGACCGTGTTCGCGGCCTGCCGCTGCTTCTGCGCTGTGACGACGACTTCCTCGATATTCGTCGCGGTTTCCGCATGCCCGGGCGTAGGTGTAATGAGCCCGGCAAGAGCCGCATTGACCAGCAATAGCGACAGGCTCCTCCAGCCATGCTTTCTCATCTCGCCCCCTTCATGCCCCGCGACGGGCAGAACGTAACGAGCGGCCGGGACGCAATATATGGCACCTTGGTATTGATGCTTCGGGTCTGAACAGGCGTCTGTTCCCGCGGGCGATCCAGGTTTCGTAGTCGCGAGACGGTGGCCCGGCACCGGCATCAACAGCTGTACCAATACTCAAGTATCATCGAACTTCGGGCCGCGATCAGGACATGCTCCAATGCGCTCGGACGAAGGTGGGGAGATGGAGCTCGACTTCCGCGGAGTGGTAGATGCACTCCCAGGATTGATCTGGACGACGCAGGCCGACGGCCGGAACGACTTTGTCAATCGCAGCTGGCGTGATTTCACGGGGCTCGGTCCAGAGGAGTCGCGCGATCACGGATGGCAGGCGGCCATTCATCCCGACGACCGCTCCACACTCCTGAAAACCTGGAAGGAGATCGGGCAAACCGGCGTCGCCAAGGAGATCTATGTGCGGCTGCGACGGTTCGACGGGGAGTACCGCTGGTTCACGCTCAGCCCTTCGCTCAGCCCGGAAGGCATCGGTCCCGGCCGGCGTTGGTGTTGGCTCGGGATGGACGCCGATGAGGGGCCCGTAACTGACGGCCGCCTGCGCCGCCTGTTCGACATGCTTCCCATCCAGGCCGCGTTCCTCAATCAGGCGGGGACATCGGAATTCAGCAACCGCCAGGTCATCGAAGACTATGACATGACGCTGGAGCAGTTGGCGACGTGGCAGACCTCCGGGGCCATTCATGCGGATGACCATCCCATAGTGCGCGAACAGCTTGAACGCCTGATGAGGACGGGCGAGATGTACGATACGACGATCCGGATGCGATACAAGGACGGGACCTACCGATGGATGCGTTGCCGTTGTGTGCCCTGCCGCGACGCCAACGGCAACATCGCCCGGTACGTCACCGTGCAATCGGACGTTCACGACCTCAAGCACGCGGAGGATTTGCTCGCGGCGGAAGTCAAGTTGCTTGAGATCGTTGCGCGCGGCGAACCATTGGGTCAGGTGCTGAGCGCTCTTGGCGATGGGATCGAGGAATTGTGCGGCAACTGTTCCTGTACCGTGCTGCGCGTCGCGCCGGATCGGAAACGCTTCCATGCCGAGGCCGGTGCCAGCATACCGGACGCTTACACCAAGCTCCTGGAAACCATGGCCATCGACAGTGGGAACAGCCCCTGGTCATTGGCGGTCGATCGAGAAGGCTCCGGTAATCGCGGTCGGGCCTGGCGAGCGACCCGCGCTGGGCAGGAACGCCATGGCTGGCGGCAATGAAGCAGCCTCGGCATGGAGGCATGCTGGTCCATGCCAATCCTGTCACGTGCGGGACAAGCTGCTGGTGTCATCGCCATCCATTTGCGCGAGCCGGCCGAACCGACAACCCACCAGCAGGAAATCATCGACCGCTTCGCGAAGATTGCCGGAATAGCAATCGGGCGTGCACTTGCCGACGAGGCGCTGACCCGGACGCGGTCGGAACTTGCCCATGTGGCGCGTGTGGCAACCCTCAATGCCATGACCGCCTCCATTGCCCACGAAGTGAGCCAACCGCTCGCGGGCATCCTGACCAATGCCAACACCTGCGTGCGGATGCTGGCCGCCAATCCGCCCAATCTGGCCGGCGCCGCGGAGACGGCCCGGCGGACGATCCGGGACGCCGATCGTGCGTCGGACGTGGTCAAGCGCTTGCGGGCGATGTTCTCCAAGAAGGCGCCAGCCACCGAACTGATCGACCTGAATGACGTGGCGCAGGAAGTGATCGACTTGTCTGGCGGCGAGTTGCAAAGGAGTCGCGCCCTCTTGCAGTCAGCTTTTGCGGGGGGTCTGCCCCCTGTCAGCGTCGATCGCGTCGAGCTGCAGCAGGTGATCCTGAACCTGTTGCTGAACGCGGCCGATGCCATGGCCGGAATCGAGGATCGGCCGAGGACAATTCTGGTCAAGACCGGCCTCGACAACAACGGCAGCGTCAAGCTCGATGTCCGGGACTCCGGGCACGGGTGTGGATCCCAACTCCGTCGGAAAGCTGTTCGACGCCTTCTACACCACCAAATCCCAAGGCATGGGCGTCGGCCTGTCCATTAGCCGTTCGATCATTGAGAAGTACGACGGACGCCTCTGGGCGGAAGCCAATAAGGGGCCTGGCGCCACGTTCAGCTTTTCCATTCCGTGTGCCTCCACCGACCACAGATAGCATCGATCACAGCGACGCAGTCGGAACGCCAAACATCCCTGGGTGGTGAAGACAGCGGAATGTCATCCTTCGGTCGTGGTCGAGTGGCTCTCCTTAAGCGGCCTTGCAATAGCCACACTATGGCACTGATCTGCCCCCTTTGAAGTGGCCCTCCCTAAAGTATGGTTTTGGCCAAGGAGGATTGGTTCGATGGCAAGGAAGAGAAATACGGCTGAAGAGATCGTTCACTATGGCCGCTACGGATATCGCCGGATCACGGCGCTCCTGCGGACGGCCGGCTGAACGGTGAATCAAGAAGCGTGTCGAACGCATCTGGCGGCGTGAGGGGCTGAAGGTGCCGGCAAAACAGCCCAAACGCAGTCGTCTGTGGCTCAACGACGGATCGTGCACGCGTCAGCGCCCAGAGCGTCCCCTGTCCGATTTTCGGTCCGGGAATCGAGGTTCCGGAATTTCGTCTAACCCATTGATCTGAAAATTGGAGGCCACGCCCGGAATTGAACCGGGGTACGCGGATTTGCAGTCCGCTGCGTCACCACTCCGCCACGTGGCCATTCAGGGTGAGGGCGCGGCTATAACAGATCGCCGGGCCCGCAGACAATTGCCTGTCTCCAGCCCGCCTCCCGCGTTGTCACCGCGGCCCCGGCTCAGTATAAGCGCGGGCCATCCCGCCAAGCTTGTCGCGAGTCGTCCGATGCCCGATTACGCCGCCCAGCGCTTCAACATGGTCGAAAGTCCAGGTCCGCACCTGCGATGTGCCGGACCGGCGCATCCAGGCCGCAATGCTCGAAATCCCGCGCGAGCGCTTCGTACCGGCGGCAAAGCGGGCGATGGCCTATGCCGAGGTGCCCGTGGAGGTGGTGCCGGGCCGCTTCCTGCTGGAGCCGCGCACGATTGGCCAAGCTGTTGCTTCTGGCCGCCATCGGGCCCGGGGACCGGGTGCTCGATATCGGCTGTACGACCGGCTATGCGACCGCGGTGCTGGCGAAGCTGGCGCGCGAGGTGACGGGACTGGAGACCGATGTCGATCTGGTCCGTGTGGCCTCCGAGATGCTGCCGGCCGTAGGCGCGACCAATGCCAAGGTGGTTCAGGGCAGCCTCAGCGACGGTTACCCGAGCAGGCGCCCCCTACGACGTCATCCTGATCGATGGCGGGGTGGAGACGGTACCGGACGCCATCCTGGCCCAGCTCGCCGAAGGCGGCCGCCTGGTCACGGTGGTGCAGCAGGGGACCCAGGGCCGTGCCCGGCTCTATGTCCGCGCCCAGGGCCATGTCGGCGACCGGCCCGACTTCGACGCTTCTGCGCCCCTGCTGCCCGGGTTCCGCCGGCCGGCCGGATTCGTCTTCTAGGCTGCTCCCGATGGAAGCAAGAAATTCGGTACACGGACGAGTTGGCGGCATGCGGCACCGAGCGGCCATCGCGCGCGCCGGTTACCATATTGATGCGAAGCACTGGCCCGGCTTCGGCGATTGGGCTAAGGCCTTACCCAATCGGAAATATTGGCAACAGCGTTAACCAATCCTTTCCTTCTTTGGGCAACTGTCCTAGGGTCGAAACGGAAATCTGGCCGCACGCAGCAGGGGCGCAGCGATGTCGAATCCGCAACATGAACCGACAATGGAAGAGATTCTCGCTTCCATTCGGAAAATAATTTCCGAGGATTCCGAGCGAAGAAAAGCCCGCCGAAGTCGCGGAAGCCGCCGAGGCCGCGCCGGAACCCGCTCCTGAAGCGGTGAGCGAGCCCGCCGCCGAGGTGGCGAGCGAGCCGGTGCAAGAGCTGCCGGCCGAGGACGTTCTCGAACTGACCGAAGAGGTCAAGCCGGAGCCAGCCTTCGAGCCGGAACCGGCGCCGGAATCGCTGTCCGCCGACGAGGTCATATTCGCATCGATCGAGGATGAGGCTCCGCCAGCCGAGCCCGTTGTCGCGGAAGCGCCGGAGGATGAGGGCATCTTCAGCGACAAGACCCGCCAAGCGCTCGACGAGGCCTTCGCCGGCATCGAGCCGGACGAGATAGAGCCGGCCGACGAGGCCGCTCCGCTTCCGGCCGTGGACGGGGCCAGCGTCGAGGCGGTGTTCGACCGGGCCGTGCGCGAGGCCTTCGATCCGGTGCTGCGCGCCTGGCTGGGCGAGCATTCCGACGCCATCATCGAGCGCATGAAGCCCGTCATCCGCGAGTGGATGGACGAGCACTTCCCCGAAATGCTCGAAGAAGCCGTACGCAGCGAAGTCGCGCGCGTCGCGCGCGGCCGCCGCCGCTGATCGTTTCCCGATAGCAGAGGGCGGCGCGATCCTGCCGCCCACCACTTGACCTTGAGGCCCCGGGGCGGCACTTCCGGGAAACCGCCCCCGCGTCCAAGAGGTTTGCCCCGTCCATGCTCGACAAGACCTTCAACCCGGCCGAGGTCGAGACCCGCATCTACGCCCAGTGGGAAGCGTCCGGCGCCTTCAGGGCCGGCCGCCGGCCGGACGCGGAGCCCTTCTGCATCGTCATCCCGCCGCCCAACGTCACCGGGCGGCTGCATATCGGCCATGCCCTGAACAACACGCTGCAGGACGCGCTCGCCCGCTTCGAGCGGATGCGGGGCAAGGACGTGCTGTGGCAGCCGGGCATGGACCATGCCGGCATCGCCACCCAGCTCGTGGTCGAGCGCCAGCTTGGCCGAGCGCCAGATGAGCCGCGTCGGCGCTGGGCCGCGAGAAGTTCCTGGAAGAGGTGTGGCGCTGGAAGGAGGAATCCGGCGGCGCCATCACCCAGCAACTGCGCCGGCTGGGCGCCTCCTGCGACTGGAGCCGCGAACGCTTCACCATGGACGAGGGGCTCAGCCGCGCCGTCCTCAAGGTGTTCGTCGAGCTCCACAAGCAGGGGCTGATCTACAAGGACAAGCGGCTGGTCAATTGGGACCCGCGGCTGCAGACGGCCGTCTCCGATCTCGAAGTCGAGAACATCGAGATCAAGGGCCATCTCTGGCACCTCAAATATCCGATCGAAGGCGAGACGGACCATTTCATCATCGTGGCGACGACGCGGCCCGAAACCATGCTGGGCGACACCGCCGTGGCGGTCCATCCCGACGACGAGCGCTACAAGGACTTGGTCGGCAGGCAGGTGCGCCTGCCGCTGGCCGGCCGGCTGATCCCGATCGTCGCCGACGAATATTCCGATCCCGAAAAGGGCACCGGCGCGGTCAAGATCACGCCCGGCCACGACTTCAACGATTTCGAGGTCGGCAAGCGGCACGAGCCTGCCGCTCGATCAACATCCTCAACAAGGACGGCACGCTGAACGATTCGGTGCCCGAGGCCTATCGCGGGCTCGACCGCTTCGAGGCGCGCAAGAAGATCGTCGCCGATCTGGAGGCGCTGGGCCTGCTCGACAAGATCGAGCCGATCACCCACGCCGTGCCGCATGACGAGAAGACCAAGACGGTCGTGCTCGAACCCTATCTGACCGAGCAATGGTATCTGAACGTCAAGCCGCTGGCCGAGAAGGCGATCAAGGCGGTCGAGGACGGCCGCACCAAATTCGTGCCGGAGAACTGGGCGAACGTCTATTTCAACTGGCTGCGCAACATCCAGCCCTGGTGCATCTCGCGCCAGCTGTGGTGGGGCCATCAGATTCCGGTTTGGTACGGGCCGCAAAAGGAAGGCGATCGCCTGCCGTATGGGTTCGGAACCGAGCGGAGCAGAAATCGACTTTTTGTCGCAGAGACTGCAGACGCTGCCAAAGAAGAAGCCGAAAATTTTTATGGAAAGCCCGTCGAGCTACTTTCAAGTGAAAGCGAACTGTTTCGCGATGATGTTATCCGTGCGATGGAGGAAGGCAATCGGACAGTGTTCATCTGGCGCGATCCCGACGTGCTCGACACCTGGTTCTCGTCGGCGCTGTGGCCGTTTTCGACGCTGGGCTGGCCGGACGAAACCCGGAACTGAAGCGCTACTATCCGACCTCGGTGCTCGTCACCGGCTTCGACATCATCTTCTTCTGGGTCGCCCGCATGATGATGATGGGCATCCACTTCATGGACGATGTGCCCTTCAGGACCGTCTTCATCCACACCCGCGTGCTGGACGAGAAGGGCCAGAAGATGTCCAAGACCAAGGGCAATGTCGTCGATCCGCTCGACCTGATCGACGAATACGGCGCCGACGCGCTGCGCTTCACGCTGGCGCTGGCGGCGGGGCAGGGCCGCGACATGCGCATCGGCGCCGGCCCGCGTCGAGGTCAACCGCAATTTCGCGACCAAGCTGTGGAATGCCGCGCGCTTCTGCGAGATGAACGAATGCGTGACGCTGGCGGATTTCGATCCGGCCTCAGTCACGCTGACGGTCAACCGATGGATCGTCGGCGAGACGTGCTGGAAGTGCGGCATCGCTACGAGCGATCAAAGCAAATGCTGAAACGACTATGCGCTTCAACGACGCTGCGGGCGCAGCCTATCATTTCGTCTGGGATCGTGTTCTGCGACTGGTATCTCGAATTCGCCAAGCCGATCTTCAACGGCACGGATGAGGCCGCAAAGGCCGAAACCCGCGCGACTGCGCTGCCTGGGTGCGCGATCAAATTCTCAAGCTGCTGCATCCCTTCATGCCCTTCATCACCGAAGAACTCTGGGCGCGCACCGCGGAGCACGACGCTCCGCGTGAGTCCTTCTCATCGAGGCCGCCTGGCCAGGACTGCTGTTGCCGAATGTCGACGTGCGAGATCGACTGAGCGGCTGCACGCGACGAGATGCAATGGGTGATCGATCTGGTCTCCGGCATCCGTTCGGTCCGGGCCGAGATGAACGTGCCGCCGGCCGCCAGGCTCGCGCTGGTGCTCAAGGATGCCAGCGCCGAGACCGCCGCTCGTCTCGAACGCCATCAGGACGTTATCGTCACGCTGGCCCGCCTGTCGTCGGCGCGCACCGACGACGCAATTCCCGCGGGCTCGGCCCAATTCGTGATCGGCGAGGCGGTGGCGGCGCTGCCGCTGGGCGAGGTCATCGATTTCGCCAAGGAGCGCGCGCGCCTCGAAAAGGAATTGTCAAAAGGCCGAAGACGAGATCGCCCGCTTCGATGCCAAGCTCGCCAACGAACAATTCGTCGCCCGCGCGCCCGAAGAGGTGCTGGCCGAGCAGCGCGAAAAGCGCGCCGATGCCGCTGCCCTTGCCGCCCGGCTGACGGACGCGCTCAAGCGGCTGGGCTGAGGGCGTTTGCGCGGCCCGCGCCGATTGCTGTAGTCAAGCCTTGTTATGTGGGCGCGACCGCCCCCCAAGAACCAAACACCGAGATCGCCATGCCCAAATTCGACAAGTCCAAGCTGCCCTCCCGCCACGTCACCGAAGGGCCCGAGCGCGCGCCGCACCGCTCCTATTACTATGCGATGGGCCTGACCGAGGAGGAGATCCACCAGCCCTTCGTCGGCGTCGCCTCCTGCTGGAACGAGGCCGCGCCCTGCAACATCGCGCTGATGCGCCAGGCCCAGTCGGCCAAGCGCGGCGTGAAGGAGGCCGGCGGCACGCCGCGCGAATTCTGCACCATCACCGTCACCGACGGCATCGCCATGGGCCACGAGGGCATGAAGTCCTCGCTGGTCAGCCGCGAGGTGATCGCCGATTCCGTCGAGCTCACCATGCGCGGCCATTGCTACGACGCGCTGGTCGGCATCGCCGGCTGCGACAAGTCGCTGCCCGGCATGATGATGGCGATGCTGCGGCTCAATGTGCCGTAGCGTGTTCCTCTATGGCGGCTCGATCATGCCCGGCCATTTCAAGGGCAAGGACGTCACCGTGGTCGATGTGTTCGAAGGCGTCGGCCAGTACGCCGCCGGCAAGATGCGCGCCGAGCGACCTGCACGAGCTGGAATGCCACGCCTGTCCGGGCGCGGGCGCCTGCGGCGGCCAGTTCACCGCCAACACCATGGCCTGCGTCGCCGAGGCGATCGGCCTGGCGCTGCCCTATTCCTCCGGCCCGCCCGCCGAAGTGCTGGCGCGCGACGATTATCGCGCTGAAGGCCGGGCAGGCGGTGATGAAGCTGCTCGACAACGAATCTCGCCCGCGCGACATCTGCACCCGCAAGGCGTTCGAGAACGCGGCCGCGGTGGTGGCGGCGACCGGCGGCTCGACCAATGCGGCGCTGCATCTGCCGGCGATGGCGAACGAGGCCGGCATCAAGTTCGATCTGTTCGACGTCGCCGCGATCTTCAAGACGCACGCCCTATCTCGCCTCGCTCAAGCCGGGCGGCAAGTATGTCGCCAAGGACATGTGGGAAGCGGGCGGCGTGCCGATGCTGATGCGCACGCTGCTCGACGGCGGCTACATCCACGGCGACTGCATGACGGTGACGGGCAAGACGGTCGCCGAGAATCTGAAGGACGTGAAATTCAATCCCGACCAGAAGGTGATGCGCGCCGTGACCAATCCGCTGGCGCCGACCGGCGGCGTCGTCGGGCTCAAGGGCAATCTCGCGCCCGATGGCGCCATCGTGAAGGTCGCGGGCCTCAAGCATCTCAAGCATCGCGGCCCCGCGCGCGTGTTCGATTGCGAGGAGGACTGCTTCGCCGCCGTGCAGGCGCGCGACTACAAGGAAGGCGACGTGCTCGTCATCCGCTACGAGGGCCCCAAGGGCGGCCCCGGCATGCGCGAGATGCTGTCCACCACCGCGGCGCTCTACGGGCAGGGCGTCGGAGAACATCGCGCTCATCACCGACGGGCGCTTTTCCGGCGGCACGCGCGGGCTTGTGCGTCGGCCATGTCGGGCCCGAAGCGGCGGACGGCGGGCCCGATCGGCCTGCTGAAGGACGGCGACATCATCGTCATCGACGCCGAAACCGGCACGATGGATGTGGAACTGTCCGACGCCGAACTCGCCGAGCGCAAAAAATCCTGGAAGCCCAAGCAGCTGCTTTCGGTTCGGGCGCGCTTTGGCGCTATGCGCAAGAATGTCGGTCCGGCGCGCAACGGCGCCGTCACTCAGCCCGGCGCGGCAAACGAAGTGCGCTGCTACGCGGACATCTGAGCGCCCGGGTGGGACCATCGGTCAGGCGGCATTTCTGCCGCGATTTCAATGGCAAAGGCGGGCTTGTCAGACCCAGATTGGGGCTGATGGCCTTGCTGTGCCGAATTGGGACATATATGATTTGTATGAAAGCACACGAGGCGCGAGGGGATCATGCGGCGAGTTCCGGCTGTGGCGCTTCTGGTCGCGGCCGTCTTGGTACCGAGCCTTGCCAGCGCGGCGGCCAAGGACAAACCCGTCCAGCTCGCGTGGTTTCAGCCGCGCACCATCTTCCATTCCGGCCTCATCGGCACCCACACGATCGCTCTGACATTCGACGACGGCCCCAACAAGAACACCCCCGCCGTGCTGGAGGTGCTGCGCAAGGCGCACGTCAAGGCGACCTTCTTCATCGTTGGGCGCATGGCCAAGGCCCATCCAGAAATCCTGCGCGAGATCGCCGCGGACGGTCACCTGCTCGCCAATCACAGCGCCACCCATCCGATGCTCGGCGCCAGCTACGACCGCGCGCCGGAAAGGCTGATTGCCCAACTCAAGAGCGTGAACGACGAGATCGCGCCGCTGCAGCCGCGGGGCACGCAGCTCTTTTTCCGCGCCCCTTACGGATCATGGCGCTCGGCGCATGCGAAAATTCTCAATGCCGATCCTGTCCTGAAACATTATATCGGCCCGATTTACTGGGATGTCGGCGGCGAAACGCGCATGAACGCCGCCGGCTATGTGATGAGCTCGGCCGATTGGAACTGCTGGGTTCGCCACTGGACCGCGCAGGTCTGCGCCAAGGGCTATTTGCGTGAAATCCGCCGCGAAAACGGTGGTGTCGTGATCATGCATTGCATCCAGTCGCAGTCGGGCGCCCTGATCGCAGCCGTCCTGCCGCCGCTGATCGAGGAGGGCTACCGGTTCGTCCGCCTGGACCAGGTTCCCGGCTACGACAAATACCGCACCCCCAACGCCCCGCAGCAGCCGGTTGTCGCCCTGGCTTCGGCCGGCGGGCCCTAGGCGCGGCGGCTGAAGACTATTTATTGCCGAGACAGTCCGCGTCCTTTATAGGCTCGATCCTCTGATGGACTTGGCCCTCCCGGCAGGTGAGTGGAGCCGGCCAGAGCAATTCCAGGAAAAATGGGAACCGGTTTTCCGTCCGGAATTGCGTGAAAACAAAGAATTAGTGCGGATCGTCAATTCCGTGAAACGATGATCCGCTCTAGTATTCGTGCTGCTGCACGTGCACCGATCCGAGGCGATGACCACGAACGCAATTGTCGATTTCGACGCGCTGCATCGCTGCGAGCCGATAAGCGAGCCGTTTGCTTATGCAATCGTTCCGCGCTTCGTTCTGGACCATGCCCAAGCCGGGATCGAGGAGGATTTCCCCGCGATCGCCCATCCGGGCAGCTTTCCCTTGCAGTCGCTGCGCTACGGCCCGCGCTTCGCGGCGCTCATTCGAGGCCCTTACCGGCCCCGAGATGAAAGCGCTGATCGAGGACAAGCTCGGGATCGATCTGAGCGGGCGGCCGGTCACGGTCACGGTGCGCGGCGTCAGCCGGGCCGCCGACGGCCGCATCCACACCGACAGCAAGTCCAAGCTCGTCACGCTCTTGGTCTACATGAACCGGGAATGGGAAAGCAGCCACGGCCGGCTGCGCCTCCTGCGTTCGCCAGACAGCCTGACGGATTATCTGGCCGAGGTCCCGCCGGATCAGGGCACGTTGCTGCTGTTCAAGAACGGCGCGAACGTATGGCACGGGTTCGAACCGTTCGAGGGGCAACGCCGGGTGATCCAGGTCAATTGGGTCACGGACGAGACTGTCGTCCGCCGCGAAAGCTCCCGCCATCGCTTCAGCGCGTTCATGAAGCGGCTGTTCGGCAATGTCCACGAGTTCACCTTATGCCCCTGCGAATTGAGACGTTCCGAAACGGAGTTGGCGGCAACTCCCTCTATAAGGCGCTGGCCCATCCACTTGCGGCTGAGCAGGCCCGCCAGTTGCTGGACAGGCTTGCAGGCGCCGGGCGCGTGGCGATTTTCGATCCTGACGGCGTGATCGACGCGTTCGACACGTTCTATTCCCTGGACGGTGTCGAGACGGCCGGATTCTATGTCCAGAATGTCGAGAATATGAGGCGGCGCTTTGACGGCCATGCCGCTCGCCCCGTGACCGAGCTGACGGACTGCGATTGCGACGCCATCTTCATCGCCAGCTTCGACCACGAGCGCGCTTTGCGGCGCCTGGGCACGCTTCTGCCGCCCGGCGTCGCGCTGTTCGGCTTCGATAGTCTGAAACTGCCGCCCCAATGCCTATCCAACTCCAGGCGGTATCTCGACACGCTCAACTTCGCCACCAACTTCGCGTTCTTCCGCGACGCGGGCGGTCATCACACCCAACTCGTCACGGCCAATTACTGGACGCGCTACGGCGCCAAGGACGTCAGCATCTGGTGCCGGTTGTTCGACGCAGCAGGCGCGGCGCTGGCGACATGGACGGTGCCATGCCCGGATCCCGAAGGCAGCATCGTGATCGACAGCGCGGAGGTCCGCGCGCGCTTTGGGTTGCCGCCATTCGTTGGGCAATTGTTCGTTCATGTGGTCGGCGCGGCCGGCCACGACATCGTCAAATACGCGCTCGACACCTATGGCGATAATTCCGACATGCTGTCGCATACGCATGACGCCAATTCCTGGCCCTCGGATCTCTACGCAGGCCTGCCGGCGCCCGATGACGGCGAGGACGTCGTTCTGTGGGTGCAGAACAGCCATCCCAGTCCGATCGCGGCCGGCGAGATCGGCCTTGGATTGATGGGGGGCGGGCGCAAGACTTACCTGATGGAAGAAATCGCCCCCTTCGGCACCCGCAGGCTGAGTATCGCCGAATTGCTGCCCGGGGCGCGCTGGCCCCAACAGATCGAGATTGATGCCGGCAAGCACATGGTACGCCCGCGTTACGAGGTGACTTCTGCCAACGGCCGCACGCGAATCTCGCACGCCAATGTCGAGCGCAGCGATCTGAAGCCGGAGCCGGCCTTGCGCGATCTTGCGGCCTGGTTCGGCAAGGGGTTCATCCTGCCGGCGCCGGTGCTGCCGCCCGATCGTTACCAGACGCTGGTGCTGCCGACGCCGATGTCGACTGCGCAGACGCATCTTCCGGTCAAAGCATTGGTCTACGACCCGTCCGGCATGCTTGTGGGCGAGAGCCGCTTCGGCAATCTCGGCCGGGGCGAGTCGGTGGCGCTCGATCTTGCAACGCTCGGCGGCAATCGTCCCGAGGGCGGTCATGTGGAACTGGTCTATGATTTCGAGGCCGGCGAGGTGGCCGATGGCTGGTTGCATGCGCTCTTCCGTTACCGCGACAAGAAGAGCGGGCATGCCGCCGAGACCAGCTTCGGCGCGCATATCTTCAACTCGCCGCTGACATGGAGGGGAGAGCCGCAGTCCTACGCCGGTCCGCCGCCGGGACTTTCGACGCGGCTGTTCCTGCGCGTGGCCGGCGCGCCGCTCGACACGGTCTGTCATCTGGCCTATCCGGTCTCCAAGGAATGGCGGCCGTATTCGCTGACGGTGCTGATTCTCGTTTCGGGGGAGGGCAGGGAGATTGCGCGCAAGGAGGTCCGTGTGCCGGCATCGGGATCGCTGCTGTGGCGGGTCCGTGAGATGTTCGACGCCGCGGCGCTGAAGGCCGCCGGCCCGCAGGCCTATGTGATCATTCGTGACGAAACCTGCCGGCTTTTCGGCTATGAAGGCATATTCGCCGAGGACGGCGGTTTCGGCTTCGATCACATGTTCGGTTTCTGATGACCACGTTGTGTGCGTCGTCCAGCTGCTGGGTTGTGACGGACGGCAAGCGCGGCATGGAAACCCAATGCCTGGGCCTGGCCGAGGCGCTAGGTTTGCGGCCGGTCGTGAAACGCGTGGCATTGCGCCTGCCATGGCGGCAGTTCTCGCCCTATTTGCGCATCGGCCACCGTCACGCATTCACCTCCGATAGCGCCGAACTTCTCCCGCCCTGGCCCGATCTGCTGATCGCCTCCGGCAGGCAGAGCATCGCGGCCTCGCTTTATGTGCGCGAGCAAAGCCGGAAAGCGGGACGTCGCACCCTGACCGTACAAATCCAGGATCCGGCGATTTCGCCGGCCAATTTCGATCTGGTCATCGCACCCCGGCACGACATGGTGGTGGGGAAGAACGTCGTGCAGACCATCGGCGCGCTACACGGGGTGACCTTGGCCAAGCTGCGCCACGAAGCGGAGAAGCTGGCGCCGCGCATCGGTGAGCTGCCACGGCCCTATATCGGCGTGCTGATCGGAGGCTCTAGCGGCGTCTATCGCTTCGGCGAGGCCGAAATGGCGGGCTTGTGCACAGCTCTTGTCCGCAATGTGCGGCAGACCGGCGGCAGCCTGCTGGTCACCGCCTCGCGCCGCACCGGCGAGCGCAACATGGCGCTGCTCAAATCGGCACTGGCCGAGGCACCGGCGTTCATCTGGGACGGCGCAGGCGACAATCCCTATTTCGGATTGTTGGGCCTGGCCGATTACCTGGTCGCGACCTGCGATTCGGTGAACATGGTTTCGGAGGCCGCTGCCACCGCAAAACCGGTCCACGTCTTCGAATTGCCGGGCGGTTCGGACAAATTCGTGCGCTTCCACAACGCCATGCGCGAAGGCGGGTTCACCCACGCCTATCCCGGTTCCCTGGCGCCGCGCCAGACCGCGCCGCCGCCCGACGATATGGCCCGGGCCGTGGAGGCCGTGCGCCGGATCGCATCCGCCCATCGCGGCGCGTGATGCGGCGTCCGCAATCTGGCGGATGGGGTGGGATTCGAACCCACGAGACCCTTGCGGGTCTGCCGGTTTTCAAGACCGGTGCCTTCAACCGCTCGGCCACCCATCCAGCCTCGGGCCTCTAGCCCCGAAGCCGTTCCAGTGCAATGTCCCGGCGCTGGCTCCGCCAACCCGACACGGGCTGCTCTGCCGCCCCGACAAAGGTTGAGCCGGAAGAATCAATGCTTTAACCTTGCACGCACGTTCCTGCGTATTCGAATCGGTTGGATGCTTCGTGTGTTGCGACAGGCTTTGGGTGTCGGCGTCATGGCGGCGCTCACATCCGCCTGCGCAACGGCGCCGCCGCCGCCGCAACCGCCGGTCAGCCTGCCAACGAGCGCCGGCGTCTACAAGATCGGCAATCCCTATGAGATCGCAGGCACCTGGTATTACCCGCGCGAGCAGCCGACCTACGACCAGACGGGAATAGCCTCCTGGTACGGCCCCACCTTCTACGGCAAGCCCACGGCCGACGGCGAGACCTTCAATGCGGATGCACTGACGGCGGCCCACCGTACCTTGCCGATGCCGGTGAATGTGCGGGTGACGAATCTCGAAAACGGCAGATCGCTGGTGCTGCGCGTCAACGATCGCGGTCCTTTCGCCAAGGGCCGCATCATCGATGTCTCGGAGCGCGCGGCCAGGCTTCTGGGCTTCTACGAACAGGGCACGGCACGGGTGGAGGTGAAATATCTCGGCCGTGCCGATCTGCCCAATGGCGAGCCCCAGGCGCCGGAAACGCCGGTCCAGGTGGCGAGCGCGCTTCCCGCCGTGCCCGCCGGCGCCGTGGCCGTGCAGAGGACTCAGCCCGGTTACGGGGGCTGCCGTGGCCGCAGCGACCGCGGTCGATTCGCTGCCGCAGCCGGCGCCGTCTCAGGAACTGGCCAATCTCAATTCGGACACCCAACCGAACGGCGTGGTCACGGAGGTGCCCGTGCCGTCGGCAACTCATCTTTACGTGCAGGCGGGTGCTTTTGCCTCCTACGACAATGCGCGGCGCATGACGGCGCGCCTCAGCGCGGCCGGCGGCTTGAAGATTTCTTCAATCGACAGGGACGGCAAGCGTCTCTATAGGGTCCGGATGGGGCCATTCGACACCGTGGCTCAGGCGGATGCGGCCTTGGCCCGGATCAGCGGTGTTGGCGCCAACGACGCGGAAATCGTCGTCGACAGGTAAGCGCGGCGCTGCGCGCTGACAAGGAGTGAAGGCAATGTGGCTTGGTCGCCTCAGCGGCGCATTGATGTCCTTGCTGGCAGCGGCGGCGCTGGCGGCGCCTGCAGCTGCGGCGATCGCGACCAACGCCGAGCACGCCGTGCTGATGGACGGGGCAACCGGCCAGGTGCTGTGGCAGAAGGACGCCAATGTGCCGATGCCGCCCGCCTCCATGAGCAAGTTGATGACGCTGGATCTTCTGTTCCAGCGGCTCAAGGACGGGCGCGTCAAGCTGACCGACAAATTCCCGGTCTCGGAAGAGGCGTGGCGCACCGGCGGCTCGAAGATGTTCGTCAAGGTCGGCAATTCGGTGCCGGTCGAGGATTTGATTCGCGGCGTGATCATCGATTCGGGAAACGATGCCTGCATCGTGATCGCAGAGGGCGTCGGCGGGACCGTGGCCGGCTTTGTCAACATGATGAACCGCCGCGCCACCGAACTGGGGCTGACGGATTCGCATTTCGTCAATCCGGACGGATTGCCCGAGCCGCCGGGTCAGCTGATGTCCGCTCACGATCTGGCCACGCTCACGCGCGACATCATCATGGACTACCCGCAATATTATCACTACTTCAACGAGCGGGAGTTCACCTGGAGCAAGATTCATCAGACCAACCGCAACACGGTGCTGGAGAAACTTCCAGGCGCCGACGGCTTGAAGACCGGTCACACGGATGCGGCCGGATACGGAATCGTCGCCTCGGCGGTGCAGGATGGCCGCCGTTTCATCCTGGTACTGGGCGGATTGCGCTTTCCCGACCTCGACAAATATTCCCCGCAGAAACAGGACTGGCTTGCCGAGCAGCGCCGCGGCGAAGAGGCGGCGCGCGTGCTGCGCTTGGCATTCCGCGAATTCCGCAACTACAAGCTTCTGAATGCCGGCGCGGTTGTCGGCCAGGCCCCGGTGTGGCAGGGCGACAAGGCCAGCGTGCCGCTGGTGGTGGACAAGCCCTTGAACGTGACCATGCAGGTTGACTCGCACGACCAGATGAAACTTGCGCTGGATTATTCCGGGCCCGTGCAGGCGCCCATCGCCAAGGGACAGAAGATCGGGACGCTGACGGTCGGCGCACCGGGCTATCCCGGCACCGAAGTCCCGGTCTATGCCGGCGAAGCGGTCAGGCCGGCGGGGATATTCGCCCGCATCTATATGGGATTGAAGGCTCTGGTATCGGGTTCTGCGGCGCCATCGCAATGAGCGCAGCGCGTGCTCCTTTCATCACCTTCGAGGGCGGGGAGGGCGCCGGCAAATCGACCCAGGTCCGCCGTCTCTGCGCCGCACTCGAGGGGCGCGGCATCGCCAATCTGGCCACACGCGAACCGGGCGGATCGCCGGGTGCCGAAGAGATCCGCAAGCTGCTGGTCGAAGGCGAACCGGAGCGCTGGAGCGCGCTGACCGAGACGCTTCTGCTGTTCGCCGCCCGTGCCGATCATATCGCCCGAACCATCGCTCCGGCGCTGGCACAAGGGCGCTGGGTGATCTGCGACCGCTTCATCGATTCGACTTATGCGTATCAGGGCGCGGCGCGCGGGCTGGCGCGCGAAACCATCGCACGCATCGAGGCCGTTGCGATCGGAGAATTCAAGCCGGATCTAACGCTGATCCTCGATCTTCCGGTGAACGTTGGGCTCGGGCGGGCCAATGCGCGCGCGCATCTGGAATCGCGGTACGAGAGATTCGATGGCGGATTCCACGAAAACCTCCGTCGCGCGTTCCTCGATCTGGCCAAGGCCGCGCCCGAGCGCTGCATGGTCATCGACGCCAGCAAGGGCGAAGACGCGATTGCCAGTGCGATCTGGGCCGTCGTTGCGCAGCGTTTCGGGGCCGGTTGACCATGGCCCGGAGCGCCAACGTCAGCGCCAACGCGGACAACGATATGGCCGATCAGCCGCGCAAGACCTTCGATCTCGCGGGGCAGGGCGAGGCGCTGGCGCGCGCCGCCCGCGCCATTCGCGCTGGCCGGCCGCCGCAGGCATGGCTGATCAGCGGCCCTCCGGGCGTGGGCAAGGCGACGCTCGCCTACCGGATCGCGCGCTATCTGTTGAAATATGGCGCCACCGATCGCGGGCCGGCTGACCTTGCGGTGCCGCCGGACGATTCCGTTTCCGCCCAGATTTCGGCAGGCGCTCATCCGGGCCTGTTGCCGCTGGCACGCGGCGTCAATCCGGACACCGGAAAGGCCATGACCGTCTTGCCGGTGGCGGAAATCCGCAAGCTCTCGGGATTTTTCGGTCTGACGTCGGGGGCGGGCGGTTGGCGCGTGGCCATCATCGACACCGCCGACGAGATGAACGATGCCGCCGCCAATGCGCTTCTCAAAGCGCTGGAGGAACCGCCGGCTCGCGCCATGCTGCTGCTCGTTGCCAATGCGCCGGGGCGTTTGCTCGCGACCATCCGTTCGCGATGCCAGAGACTGGCACTGCGCCCGCTATCTGACGATGTCCTCGATGGCGAGCTCGCGCAGCGGCTGCCCGAGCTTTCGGCCGAAGAGCGCGGCTCGCTGGTGCGGCTGGCTGGCGGCTCGCTGGGCCTGGCGGTGCGACTGGCGGGCGGCGACGGCCTTGCGCTGGCGCGTGACGCCGACGAGCTGATCGAGCAAGCCGCGCATCCCGATGTCGTCGCGTTGATGGCGCTGGCCGATCGCGTGTCGCGGCGCACGGAGGGGTTGGAGAATTTCGGCGATATCCTGATGCTGGCGCTGGGGACGCGAATCCGGGAGCGCGCGCGCGCGGGTGCGGCGAATCTGAAGCCCTGGGTCGATATGCGCGAAAGGCTGGACGGCCTGTTCGCGCGCGGCAACCGGATTGCACCTGGAGCCGCGCCAGACGATCCTGTCGTCCGCCCATGCGCTCGCGACGGTCCGCCATGCTGATCGATAGCCATTGCCATCTCGAGTTTCCGGAGTTCGCGCCGCAGATCGACGCTGTGCTGGCGCGCGCCGCGGATGCCGGAGTTGGGCTCTGCGTCACAATCGGCACGACGCTGAAGGGATTTCCGCAGGTCGAGGCCTTGGCCCGGCGCTTTGGCAATGTCTATTGCTCGGTGGGTATCCACCCGCACGAAGCAAAGGTCGAGCCCATCTTTGACGCCGGACCGCTTCTTGGCCGCGCCGAATACGCCAAGGTGATAGGTATCGGCGAGACCGGGCTCGACTATTACTACGAGCACAGCCCCAGGGATGACCAGATACGGAACTTTCGCGCCCACATCGCCGCGGCGCGCGAATCCGGTCTGCCCCTGATCGTTCACACCCGCGACGCCGAGGACGACACCATCGATATCCTGAGCTCTGAAATGTCGAAGGGCGCCTATGCCGGCGTCATCCATTGCTTCACCGGGACGCCGCGCCTGGCGCAGGCTGCGCTCGAACTCGGCTTTCTCATCTCGGCCTCCGGGATCGCGACCTTCAGGAAATCGGAGGAATTGCGCGCGACGCTCGCCCGCGTGCCGCTCGACCGGCTGCTGGTCGAGACCGACGCGCCCTACCTCGCGCCCATGCCGTATCGCGGCAAACCCAACGAGCCGGCCTATGTCGTCAACACCGCAAAGGTGCTGGCAGAGCGTCAAGGGCGTGAGCTTCGCTGCAGTCGCCGAAGCGACCACGGACAATTTCTTTCGCCTGTTTTCACGGGCGGAGCGGCCGTCATGAGCCGGCACATGGAGATCACGATCCTGGGCTCGGGGTTCTCGGGCGGCGTGCCGCGCGTGGGGGGGCCGGACGGGGCGGGGGATTGGGGCGCCTGCGATCCCGCCGAGCCCAGGAACCGGCGCCGGCGCTGCTCGGTCCTGGTGCAGCGGAAGTCCCAAGGCGGCGTGACCGCGGTTCTGGTCGGACACCTCGCCCGATCTGCGCGAGCAACTTCTGGACGCCCGGGTCGACGCATCTGGACGGCGTTCTCATCAGCCATGACCACGCCGACCAGCTCCACGGCATCGACGACCTGCGCGCGCTGGTGCTGGCGATGCGCCGGCGCATCGATCTTTACAGCGACCACTTGACGCTGGTCGCGATCGCGCGCCGCTTTGGCTATCTGTTCGAGCGGCCGGAGGGGAGCGATTACCCGCCGCTGCTCAACGCCCATGAGCTTGGCGAGCCGTTCGGCGCCTTCGAGATCGATGGGGCCGGTGGGCCAGTTCCGGTGCTGGCCATCGAGCAGGATCACGGCCGCATTCGTTCGCTCGGCTTTCGCTTCGGCAAGTTCGCCTATTCGAGCGATGTCAGTGGTTTGTCCGATGAGGCCTTGGCCGCGCTTGAGGGGCTGGACTGCTGGGTGGTCGATGCCTTGCGCTACAAGCCCCATCCGACCCACGCCAATGTCGAGACGGCGCTTGCCTGGATCGCGCGGGTACGGCCGAAACGGGCGGTGCTGACCAACCTCCATCTGGACCTGGATTACGAGACGCTGAAGGCGCAACTGCCGCCGGGCGTCGAGCCGGCCTATGACGGCATGGTGCTGACGGTGCCGGTTTGAGAGACCCCGGCAGCCGCCTCGACGGTCGCCATTATATTGGCGATTATATACTCTGGCACATGCACTGTGACGGCCGATACATCCATGACAGGCCGTCACTTTCAAGTGTCAGGGCTTTCCGGAGCCGCTGGAAATCGTCTTCGCCAATATCAACCTAGGCGGCTCCGGTGCATGGAGATTTTCTCGTGAGTGCTCTCTACTCAGAACCAGAAATTTTTGCGGCAGTCGTACAAGCGGTTATCGACACTAAAGAGCCTTGCGCTTCTCGTAGCGCTGTCGAATTACAGGCTCGCTCAATAGGCGCTCTCGCGCTGGCTCATCTAGAGACTTTCCGTCTGAAAGTTGAAGAGAAACCGCCATTTGCACTAGATGCGCACTCGCCTGTGTCACAATCGTAAGACATTCTTGAATATCGCGTTTCCTATACACTCTGATCAAGGACATGTCGTAGGACAATGGAAGCGAAACAGTGCTGCTTTTGGCTTTTTCTAGATTTACTAGCCTGACGCTTATGTCGAACTCGATCATGCACTGCTGATCGATTAGAAGAGCTGCGTCTGGGATATCGCCTGAATATCCCCACAAATGATGCGCAAAATCGTTGCGGATTTGACGTGCTGGAGATGCCCAACCCAGAGTAATATCAAACAGATCGAAGTCATCGGGAGGCAGTTGAGTCTTTGCGGCTGCCATTAGCGCCGATCTGCAGAACTCACCGCCAGTTAGTCCCACATACATAGCCATTCCCGTTTTAGGGTCAGCGTGTAGGAATTGTGTAAGGGCGTAAGCAAGCACATAATCGATCCCAGCGCCTGCTGCGATCGTCTGCATAGCAAGTGCCATAAGATCTGGGTGCTTATTGAAAATCTCGGCACCGGCGGTAAATTTTGCATCAGACTTCACTCTAGAAAGTGGCTGTCCTGGCATGTCCAATAAGGCTCCCTCCACCAACGAGGATGAGATTTTACGGCGTTTGCTCCAGACGCCCCCTAAACCTCATGTTCCTGTCGGCAAGAAGAAAATCGCGAGTCGCCCTGATTCGGCTAGTCGCCGTACCAAACCTTCTTCCCCCAAAACTGGCGGCGAAAAGGCGTGACTTCATAGCCGCGGACCTGACGCCAGCGGATAAAATCCAGCGTTTTCTGACGGATAGTCTCAGGCTGCGTTAGTCCGCCGATAGGTCAGGCGCTTGCCGGCGATGCCTTGAAGGGCGATATCGGCGCGCATCGCGTCATCAATGCCGAGCTTGGCGCGGTTGTTCATGCGGAAATCGAATTCGGCCAGATAGCGCTGCAAATGCTGCTCGCCTCAATGCTGGTAGGTGCCGACCATGCCGCGCTTGAAGACCGAGAAGAAGCCTTCCAGCGTGTTGGTGTGGACGTCCGGCCAATCGATGTTGCCGAATTGGCGAACTTGGATTTGCGGACAAAGGTCTTGTTGTGATCCACGGCCTCATGCTGGCGGTCGCGGCCATGCCTTGTAGACCTGCGCGCCGTCCGTGTGCAGGACGCTGGACGGGTCCATATTGGCGCGGATCGCAGCGCCGATTTCGGCTTACGGGTAGGACCGCCGAGCTTAAACGAGCGGATATTGCCGCCGCGCTCGACAAGGCTGAGGACTGTGCGCTTGTTGGCATAGCCGCCCGCGTCTTGCCGCCTTGCGCTGCCGTCCTTTTGGCCGATATAGGCTTCGTCGGCCTCGACCACCAAGCCTTCGCCGCCCAGCGGCGGCTCAGAGCCGGCGATCGGGGCCATGGCCTCGCGGATGCGGTGCGACATGAACCAAGCCGTCTTGTAGGTGACGCCTAGCATACGGGCGATCTGGTGGGCGGAAATGCCTTTCTTGGACGAGCAAAGCAGGTGGTTGGCGTACAGCCAGGTATTCAGCGGAACCTTGGAGCGCTCAAAGACGGTGCCGACCGTGACCGAGAACTGCTTGCGGCAGGCATTGCAGAACCATAGGCCGGGGCGTCCGCCCTTGATCTGGCTGGCGCGGTTGACCTCGGCGCAATGGGGGCAGATCGGACCCTCCGGCCATTGGAGCGCCTCCAGATGGGCGCGGGCTGCATCGGGATCGGTGAAGCGCTTGGGCATTTTGGCAGGCATGGCGGTCTAACTCCTTGACCTACCTTATATAGGTCGGAGTCTGCATGTGTCAAGTATACAATCGCCATTATATTGCTCATAATATTGCTTATACGAATAATGGGATGGGAGGCAGGGCCGCTTGCGGGCGCCCGAACGGAAAGGCCCCAGCACTTGCCCTGCCCGCGAACGCCGCTATCAATGCCGTATGAGCAGCCAAGACCGCGGCGGCGCCACCATCGACGAACTCCTGGAGATCATGCGCCGGCTGCGCGATCCCGCGAGCGGCTGCCCATGGGACGCCGAGCAGACTTTCGCGACCATCGCGCCCTACACCATCGAGGAAGCCTATGAGGTCGCCGGCGCCATCGAGGAGCAAGACTGGCCGGCGCTGAAGGACGAGCTTGGGCGATCTGCTGCTTCCAGGTGGTGTTCCACGCCCGCATGGCCGAGGAGCGCGGGCTGTTCGATTTCGGCGATGTTGTCGCTGCCATCATCGACAAGATGATCCGCCGCCATCCCCATGTTTTCGCCGGTCAAGACCGGCATCGAATCCGCCTGAGGCCCAGACCTGGCCTGGGAGGACCACAAGCGCCGCGAGCGCGCCGCAAACGCCCGGCGCCGGCATCCTGGACGATGTTACCGCCGCCCTGCCCGCGCTGCTGCGTGCGGAAAAGCTTCAGAAGCGTGCGGCAAGCGTCGGATTCGATTGGGATTCCGCGCCCAAGGTGATCGAGAAGATCGCCGAGGAAGCCGCCGAGATCGTCGAGGCCCGCGACCAGGGCGCGCCGCCCGAGAAGCTGGAAGACGAGATCGGCGACCTGCTGTTTGCGGTGGCCAATCTGGCGCGTCATCTGAAGGTCGATCCCGGAGGCGGCCCTGCGCCGGACCAACCCCAAATTCATCCGCCGCTTCGGCGTGATCGAAGAGACGCTGCGGCGCCAGGGCCGCACGCTCGAAGCCGCCAGCCTCGACGAGATGGAGGCGATCTGGCAGCAGGCCAAGACGATGGAGCCATGAGCCCCATCCACAATCCACAAGCTTGTGGATTGTCTCAGGCGCTGGGCCTATCGCTTTGGAACAGACGCGTTCGCGGCCGAAGCTTGCGGACAATGCGCTCGGCATTCTGTGGATCGGCCGCGACCACCATGGCGATGGCATCACGGCCGTCGCGGCGCTCCAGCACGCGGGCATGCTGGTAGAGCCAGGCGAGCCCCGCCCCGTCCGTCGGATCGAGGTTCACCGCCAGTTCGACCTGCGCCACATTGAGCGCCCGCTCCAGACGCGCGAGCAGCGCCGGCAGGCCTTCGCCGGTCAGCGCCGAGATCGCGACCGGGCCATCGGGCGCCGCCGCGTTGCGGGCCAGAAGGCCGTTGCGCGCAGCCGGCTCCAGCAGGTCGATCTTGTTGAGGATCTCGACGATCGGCCGCTCGCCCTCGACGTCGATCCCCAGTTCGGCCAGCACCGCCAGCACGTCGGCCTTCTGGGCCTCGCTTTCGGCATGGGCGGCGTCGCGCACATGGGCGATGACATCGGCCTCCAGCACCTCTTCCAGCGTGGCGCGGAAGGCCGCCACCAGCTCGTGCGGCAGATCGGCGATGAAGCCGACGGTGTCGGACAGGATGATGCTGCCGCCGGTCGGGCAGCTTCAGCGCCCGCATGGTGGGATCGAGGGTGGCGAACAGCAGATCCTTTGCCAGCCACCTGCGATTTGGTCAGCGCGTTGAACAGGGTGGATTTGCCGGCATTGGTGTAGCCGACCAGCGCCACCACCGGGTACGGCACGCGCTTGCGCGCCTGGCGGTGCAGGCCGCGGGTGCGCTTGACCTCTTCCAGTTCCTTGCGGATCTTGGCGATGCGCTCGCCGATCAGGCGGCGGTCGGTTTCGATCTGGGTTTCGCCCGGCCCGCCCAGAAAGCCGAAGCCGCCGCGCTGGCGCTCCAGATGGGTCCAGCTGCGCACCAGCCGGCTGCGCTGATAGGTCAGATGGGCGAGCTCAACCTGAAGCCGCCCTTCGCGCGTCTTGGCGCGCTCGCCGAAGATTTCCAGGATCAGCGCCGTGCGGTCGAGCACCTTGGCCTTCCAGGCCCGCTCCAGATTGCGCTGCTGGACCGGCGACAGTTGCGCATTGACGATGATCACCTCGGGCTCGCTCGCCCGCGCTTCGGCCGCGATATCGTCGACCTTGCCGCGGCCGATCAGCGTGGCCGGCGTGGCGCGCGCGAGCGTGATGACATGGGCAGCGACCACGTCGAGACCGATGGCCGCGGTCAGGCCCACGGCTTCCTCGAGCCGCGAAGCGGCATCGCGGCCGGCGGCATCGCCGACGCGTGCTCCTTTCGCGCAACGTGAATGACGAAGGCGGTGCGCCCATCAGCGCCCCCACCCGTGGGTTTCCTGCCAGCTGCTCAGGCGGTTTCCATCGCGGTGCTCTCGGCTTCCTGCAGCTGGATCGGCCCCAGCGGCATGACCGTCGAGATCGCGTGCTTGTAGACCAGTTGTGCCTGCCCGTCCCGGCGCAGAAGGACGCAGAAATTGTCGAACCAAGTAATGTTGCCCTGCAGCTTCACGCCATTGACCAGAAAGATCGTGACCGGCGCCTTTGCTTTGCGCACAGCGTTGAGAAACGTGTCTTGCAGATTTTGTTGTTTTTCGCTCATGGGTGGACCCATTGTTCTTCGGTCGCGCTCCGCCCCTTGCGGAACACGTCTCAGCATAGGGTGATTTGCTGCATTTGCGAAAGACCTATTCTTGCCCGCTCGGCGGCGCGCTCCGTTCGTCCGCCAGCTGCGCGTAAAGCCGCTGAATTTGCTGTGCAATGGGGCCTGGCCGGCCCGTTCCCACCGGCGTGCCATCGATCGTGACCACCGCGGTCACCCCCAATGTGGCAGCGGTGATGAAGGCCTCGCGAGCGGCAAGGGCTTCGGCCACGGTGAAGGCGCGTTCGGCGATCCGCACATTTGCGCGCGCCGCGGCATCCACAATCACGCGCCGGGTGACGCCGGGAAGAATGGCGTTGCTGAGGTTTCGGGTGACGACATCGCCGGCCTGATCGACGATCCAGGCCGAGGTCGAGCCGCCTTCGGTGACGTAGCCGGCCCCGTCGACGAGCCAGGCCTCATGGGCCGCTGCCCTGCGAGCGGCGGTCTTGGCGAGCACATTCGCAAGCAGCGCCGTCGATTTGATGTCGCATCTGGCCCAGCGCTCGTCGGGACAGGTGATGACGGCCACGCCAGCCGCGCGTCTCGCCGCCAGCAAGGCGCGATCCACCGGCCGCGCGGTCAGGATCACGGTCGGCCGCGGCGGCGGAACCGGGGCGGCGTGATCGCGGCGTGCTGTCCCGCGCGTGACCTGCAAGTAGATGAGGCCGTCGGCAATCCGGTTCTTCCGGGCCAGCTCGCGCGTCACCAGCTTCAGCACCTCGCGTGCCATGGGCATGGCGATGCCGAGTTCGCCCAGCGAACGCTCCAGGCGGTCGAGATGCTCGTTCTCGTCCAGAATGCGGCCGGCGGCGACGCCGAACACTTCATAGACGGCATCGGCGAATTGCAGCCCGCGGTCCTCGACATGCACGCCGGCCCCGGCGTGACGCACGAAGCGCCCGTTGACATACGCGAAACGGGCCGCCGGCATGCGCCGCGGCCAACCATGGAAAAGGTTCGACGACATCACAGCGAGGGATCAGGCGGTGAAATACTGGTCCCGGCCGCCATTGCCGTTGCCGCCGGCGCCCACGCCGAGCGACTTCAACTTCCGGTGCAGGGCCGAGCGTTCCATGCCGATGAAGGCGGCGGTGCGCGAGATGTTGCCGCCGAAGCGGTTGATCTGCGCCAGAAGATATTCGCGCTCGAAGATTTCGCGCGCCTCGCGCAGCGGCAGGGAAATGACAAGATCGCTCTTGTTGCCGTTGCTCCAGGGCGCCCCCACGCCGACGCTCGCCGGCAGCAGATCGGCCGAAATCGCCTGCGCCGCATCGTCGCTCGCCAGAATCAGGAGGCGCTCGACGATATTGCGCAACTGCCGCACATTGCCCGGCCAGTCATGGGCCTGCAGCACGGCCATGGCGTCGTCGCCGATCTCGCGCGTGGGCAACCCGCTTGCCGCCGAAAGCCGCTTCATGAAGTGATGCACCAGTTGCGGGATGTCGTCGCGCCGCTCGGCAAGCGAGGGAACCCGCACCGGCACCACGTTCAGGCGGTGATAGAGGTCCTCGCGGAATCTGCCGGCCTCGATTTCGGCGCGCAGGTCGCGGACGGTGGACGAGACCACGCGCGCATCCACCCGCACGCGGGTGGTGCCGCCGACGCGCTGGAAGGTCTGATCCACCAGCACGCGCAGGATCTTGCCCTGGGTCTCCAGCGGCATGTCCGCGACCTCATCGAGATAGAGCGTGCCGTTGTGGGCGATCTCGAACAGCCCGATCTTGCGCAGGCCCTCGTCTGTCTCCTCGCCGAACAGCTCGGCCTCGATGCGATCCGGGTCCATGGTGGCGCAATTGATGGCGACGAAGGCGTTGCCGGCGCGGCGCGAATGCGAATGGATCATGCGGGCGACGACTTCCTTGCCGGAGCCCGAAGGCCCGGTGATCAGGACGCGGCTGCCCGTCGGCGCGATCTTGTCCACCATCTGGCGGAGCTGCGAAACCACCGACGAGGCGCCGATCAGCTCGAAATCGTCGCCGGCCTTGAGCTTGAGCTCCTCGATCTCGCGCTTGAGGCGGGCGGCTTCGAGCGCGCGCTGGCAGACATGGATCAGCCGGTCGGCCTTGAACGGCTTCTCGATGAAGTCGTAGGCGCCCTTCTTGATGGAGGCGACAGCGGTTTCGATGGTGCCGTGGCCGCTGATCATGACCACCGGAAGTTCGGGGTGTTCGCGCTTCAACAGGTCCAGGACCTGGATACCGTCCAGGCGGCTGCCCTGCAGCCAGATGTCGAGAACGAGAAGCTGCGGGCGGCGCTGCCGCACCGCTTCCAGCGCGCTTTCGCTGTCCGCGGCGACCCGGGTCTCATAGCCTTCGTCGGCCAGAATCCCGGCGATCAGATCGCGGATGTCGTCTTCGTCGTCGACGACGAGAATTTCAGGCGCGATCAGCGATCCGTTCTTGCTCATTCCCAATACCCACTTCGAGGTCTCGTTTTAAGGGCTGATGTATCGGCAAAATCAGTCGAACTTCGGCTCCGATGCCGTCGGCCCGGTCGGACAGAACAATTTCGCCGCCATGGTCCTCGATGATTTTGCGGACGATGGCCAGACCGAGCCCGGTGCCTTTGGCGCGCGTCGTCACATAAGGCTCCGTCAGGCGGTGACGGTGTTCCGGCGGCAAACCGATGCCGTTGTCGGCAATGCGCAGGCGGAGGCGGCCACTTTCCTCGTCGAGATTGACGGTGATTCCTCCAGGCGTGTCATCTCCCCCGGCCTGCCGCGCACCGATCGCCTCCACGGCGTTCTTGAGCACATTGGTCAGCGCTTGCGAAATCAGCCGGCCGTCGCATTCGATGATGACCGGTTCGGCCGGCGCATTGATGTCGAACGCGATCTGCGGATTGGCGACACGCTGCAGGAACACCGCCTGCTGCAGCAATTCCTGGAAGTTCTCGCGCTGCATCATGGGCGCCGGCATGCGCGCGAAGGACGAGAACTCGTCCACCATCCGGCCGATGTCGCCGACCTGCCGGATGATCGTGTCGGTGCATTGGGAGAAGATTTCGGGATCGCTTGCCACCTCGCGGCCGTATTTGCGCTTCAGCCGCTCGGCCGAAAGCTGGATGGGGGTGAGCGGGTTCTTGATCTCATGGGCGATGCGCCGGGCGACATCGGCCCAGGCGGCGGTGCGCTGCGCCGAGACCAGATCGGTGATGTCGTCGAAGGTGACGACGAAGCCGCCGGCGCCGCGCTCGCTGTCCACCTGCACGCTCAGCGAGCGCACCGCGCCGCCGCGCTTGATGGTGGCCTCGCCGCTGGCGCGGGCCACCGGCTCGCGCGCGGCGCGCCGGATCAAGGCGGCGAGCTCCGGCACGGCCTCGGCATAATGCCGGCCTTCGATCTCTTCGGGTGCGGCATTGAGCAGCCGGGCCGCGGCGCGATTGACGATGGTGATGTTGCCGTCCTCGTCGAGGCCGATGACGCCGGCACTGACGCCGCCCAGCACCGCTTCGGTGAAGCGGCGGCGGATGTCGATCTGGCGGCTGGCCTCGACCAGTTCGTTGCGCTGCGCCTCGAGTTGCGAGGTCATGCGGTTGAAGGCGCGGCCCAGCGTGCCAGTTCGTCGTCGTCGCGGTCGAGTTCGACCTGCGCCTTCAGATCGCCTTCGGAGACGCGCTCGGCCGCGCCGATCAGCCGCGAGATCGGCTTGACCAGCCGGTTGGCCGCCCACAGCCCCAGCCAGATCGCCGCCAGCAGGATCAGCAGCGACACCACCCCATAAAGCGCGGCGAAGACGAGCTGCACCTCGCAGCGGTTCTGATCCAGCCGATTGTATGCCGACACCGCGCTGACCGTGCGCTGATAATAGCCCAGCACCTCCGGATCGACGGTGCGCACGACCAGCAGATAGGCATCGTTCAATGCCTGCATGCGGATCAGCGCGCGCACCACGCCGATCTTCGAATTGGCATCGATGACGATGGTGCCCTTGGCGGCCTGGGCGAGATCGGCGGCGGTCGGCAGCTTCAGGTCGGGCAGGAACTTCTGCTGCGTGCTGCCCAGCACATGGCCCTTGGAATCGAGAATATAGGACGCCTGCAAGCCCCGGTCCTTGGTCAGCGTGGTCAGCCTGGCGAACAGAATGCCGGGACGCACGCGGTTCTTGGCATCGAAGAATTGCGGATCGCGCTCGATGGTGTTGGCGATCTCGTAGGCGTCGGCGACGATCAGCTGCTCGTGTTCCTGCACATAGTGTTCGGCGACGTTGACGGCGCTGCCGAGCGCGTCCTTCACGCGCGTGGAGAACCATGCCTCGATGCCGAGATTGAGCGTCACCGCCGCGAACATGGCCACCAGGATGGCGGGGACCACGGCGATGGCGCGCGAACATCGCCACCAGCCGCACATGCAGCCGCGCGCCGGCCATGCCGGAACGCCGCTCGGCCCACAGCCGCGTCAGCCGCCAGGCGATCAGCGCGCCGAGCGTCAGAACCAGAGTCAGATTGACAAGCAGCAGCACGACGCCGCGTTGCCGGCGTCGGATTGTAGGGCACCAGCCCGGTGAGGATGGCGTAGGTGAGGATCCCCGAAAGGACCGCCAGCAGGCCGACGCCGAGGGCCAGCAGCGACGCGCCGGACACCGCCGTAACCCGCGCCGAATACCCCGCGCCTTCGAGCCCTTCCAGTGTGCTGGTTGTCGCCATCCGGGCCCTTGCGCCGACTGCCCCTCTCACCGCATCGGTGAAGATTGGGCGGGCAGTGTAGCGATGCCACAGCCTGTTGCAAGAATGCTGCGTTCCGCAATTGCAACAGGGTTAGCGGGGTCTGCCCCGGCCGTCAATCCGACCTTCAGGCCCCGGATGACTTCCAGCCCGAGGTCGCGGATCTTCTTGCGCAGCGTGTTGCGGTTGAGGCCCAGAAGATGGGCGGCCCGGATCTGGTTGCCGCGCGTGGCCCCCAGGCAGATCGACAGCAGCGGCCGCTCGACCTCCTGCACCACGCGGTCGTAGAGGCCCGGCGGCGGCAGCGCGTCGCCATGAGCG
The DNA here is from genome assembly GCA_963775165.1 of uncultured Pseudomonadota bacterium. Lineage (GTDB taxonomy): Bacteria > Pseudomonadota > Alphaproteobacteria > Micropepsales > Micropepsaceae > Rhizomicrobium. The sequence goes on from CAVZHX010000004.1 coordinate 104,148, forward strand.
GCGAAGTAGCGGGTCAGATGCTGCTCGACCGCTGCCGCCAGCGAGGCCGTGCTGTCGTCGTCGCCCGCGGCTTCGGCGAACCGGCCGGTTCGCGTCAGTTCGGCGGCGATCGCCGCGGCCGGGATGGTCTCGCCGGAATGCAGCACCGCCAGCCGCCGGATCAGGTTTTCCAGCTCGCGCACATTGCCCGGCCAGCGATAGCGCTTGAGCAGATTCGAGCGCGTCGGCCGTCGAGCCGCTTGGGCGGCAGGCCTTCATCCTCCGCCTTGCGCAGGAAGTGGCGCACCAGATCGGGAATGTCCTCGACGCGCTCGCGCAGCGGTGGCAGGCGCAGCGGCACGACATTCAGCCGGTAATAGAGGTCTTCGCGGAACAGGCCCTGCTGGATCAATTGGCGCAGATCGCGATTGGTGGCGGCGATGATGCGCACGTCGGTCTTGATCGGCATCCGGCCGCCGACGGTGGTGTATTCGCCCTGCTGCAGCACGCGCAACAACCGCGTCTGCGCTTCGAGCGGCATGTCGCCGATCTCGTCGAGGAACAGCGTGCCGCCTTCGGCCTGTTCGAAGCGGCCGATGCCGCGATTGGTGGCGCCGGTGAAGGCGCCGCGCTCATGGCCGAACAATTCGCTCTCGACCAGTTCCTTCGGGAATCGCCGCCATGTTCACGGCGACGAAGGGGCCGTGCCGGCGCTTGCCGTAATCGTGCAGCGCGCGCGCCACCAGTTCCTTGCCGGTGCCGCTTTCGCCCATGATCATCACGGTCAGATCGGTCTGCGTCAGCCGCGCGATCACGCGATAGATTTCCTGCATCGCCGGCGAACGGCCGATCAGCGGCAGGCGGTCCTCGCCGTCGCCCGTCTGGCTGCGATGTCGCGCTTGGCCTGCGGCGCCGCGAGCGCGCGCTGCACCACCGCCGTCAGTTCCTTCAGATCGAACGGCTTGGGCAGATAATCGAAGGCGCCGCGCTCGGCCGCGGTGATCGCGGTCAGGATGGTGTTCTGCGCGCTCATCACCACCACCGGCAGATCGGGCCGGAGCCGCTTGATGCGCGGGATGAGATCGAAGCCGTTCTCGTCGGGCAGAATGACGTCGGTGATGACCAGATTGCCGTCGCCCTGCCGCAACCCAGCGCCACAGCCCGGCCGCGGTGCCCGTGGTGCGCACGTCGTAGCCGGCGCGGCCCAGCGCCTGGTTGAGCACGGTGCGGATCGCCGCGTCGTCGTCGGCGATCAGAATGGTTCCGGCCGGCATCTCACACCTCCTCGAGCACGCCCGCCTTGGGCAGCAGCACGCGGAACACCGTGCGCCGCGGAACCGAATCGCATTCGATGACGCCGCCATGGTCGCCGATGATCTTGGCGACCAGCGCCAGCCCCAGCCCGAGCCGCGCGGCTTGGTGGTCACGAAGGGATCGAAGATGTGCGGCATCAGATCGGCGGGAATTCCGCCGCCGTTGTCGCGCACGGTCACTTCCAGCGGCAGGCTCAAGCGCCCGCCGACGCCCTGACCGGCGCTGATGCGCACGCCGGGCCGATAGCCGGTGGTCAGCGTGATCTCGCCGCCGGTTTCCGGCACGCGCATCGGCGGCATTGCGCACGAGATTGAGGAACACCTGGATGAGCTGGTCGCGGTCGCCCAGCACCGGCGGCAGCGAGGGATCGAACACTTCCGTGAACGTCACGTCGCGCGCGAAACTGGTCTGCGCCACCTTGCGCACGCGGTCCAGCACTTCGTGGATGTTGACCGGCTCGCGCGGGAAGGCGCGGGTGTCGCCGAACGCTTCCATGCGGTCGATCAGCCCGCGGATGCGGTCGGCTTCGGCGCAGATGAGTTCGGTCAGGTTGCGCTCGCGTCCGGCGGCAGCGCCTCTTCGAGCAACTGCGCGGCGCCGCGAATGCCGGCCAGCGGATTCTTGATCTCGTGGGCCAGCACCGCGGCCATGCCGTGCATCGAGCGCACCGCGCCGCGATGGAGAAACTGGCGGTCGATGCGCTGCGCCAGGCTGCGCTCCTGCAGCGTCACGATCACCGCGCCTTCGGGCTCGGGCACCGGCGTGAAGATCACATCGGCGAGCCTCTCGCCGTGCCGCGGCGTGGAGAGATCGACGATCGCGCTCGCCGACGGAGGCGCCGCGCTCGCGCGCCTGCTCCATCAACTGCAGAAGCGGGCTGCCGAACGGCACGAGGTCGGCCAAAGTCTGCTTGCGCAGCAGGCCCTGCGCCCATGTCGAAGAACTGCTCGGCCGCCGGGTTGACGAACAGAAGCTCATTGCCCGCCCCGACCAGCAGCACCGGCATCGGCAGGGCGGCCGCGATCTGAGCGTCGCAGGGAGCGCCGAATGGATGGTCTGTCAGGGCAGTTCGTCAACAATTGCTCACAAATTAGGCAACGTCATCCTCATGATCATAAACTAGGCATTCGCGAACGCAAGTCCGACTTCTCGGCGAAAAACCACCCTTCTGCTAGACGAGGGCGAGCCGCCCGATTCTCTGGGGAACATGTCGAAGACCGCATCCTGATCGTCGCCGCCGGCCGCGGCGAACGGCTCGGTGGCAGCCGTTCCCAAGCAATATCGGCCGCTTGCGGGGCATACCGGTGCTCCGGCACACGCATCATGGCGTCTGGCCGGGCCGAGCGTCGAATCTACAGGTCGTGATCGGGGCCGGCCACGAGGCGCTTACCAGAGGCCGCCGCCGGCCTGGATCTGCCGCCGCCGGCTTTCGGCGGTGCCACGCGCCAGGATTCGGTTCGCGACGGCCTGGAGGCGCTGGCACGGCGCCGCCGGATTACGTGCTGATCCACGATGCGGCGCGGCCCTTCGCCAGCCGCGCCCTGATCGCGCCGGGTGGTCGCCGCGCTCGAAGCCGGCGCCGATGCGGCCATCCCCATGCTGCCGGTGGCCGATACGCTGCGCCGCCACGATGCCGGCGGCTGGGCGATCGTGCCGCGCGACGGAGCTTTCGCGCGCAGACGCCGCAAGGCTTCCGCTTCGCCGCATCCTCAAGGCGCATCGCGCCTTCACCGGCGAAGAGGTGACCGACGACATGGCGCTGGCCGAACTCGCCGGCCTCGGATCGTCCGCGTGCCGGGCGAGGAGACCAACATGAAGATCACGACGCCGGACGATATGGCCCATGCCGAGCGGCTGCTGTCCGGCGGCGGAAACCCGCACCGGCATCGGATTCGACGCGCATCGCTTCGCGACGGGCGACCATGTCTGGCTGTGCGGCGTGAAGATTGCGCACGACCATGGGCTCGAAGGCCATTCCGATGCCGATGCCGGCCTGCACGCGCTGACCGATGCGATGCTCGGCGCCATCGGCGCCGGCGACATCGGCCAGCATTTTCCGCCCAGCGACGAGACGCTGGCGCGGCGCGCCTTCCGACAAATTTCTTGCTCATGCCGCATCGCTGGTGCGCGAGACGGGCGGCGCCATCGTCCATTGCGACGTCACGCTGATCTGCGAGCGGCCGAAGATCGGGCCGCATCGCGAGGCGATGCGCGCGCGCATCGCCGAAATCCTCGGCCTCGATCTCGGCCGCGTCAGCGTGAAGGCGACCACGACCGAGGGCATGGGCTTCACCGGCCGCCGCGAAGGCATCGCCGCGCAGGCCCTCGCGACCGTCAAGGTCCCGGCATGAAGCTCGACAAGCGCTATCGCCACGCTGTTCGGCATCGGCCTGATCCCGATGGCTCCGGGCACCTTCGCCAGCCTTGCCGCCCTGCCCTTCGCCTGGCTGCTGGCCAGGGCGGGCGGGCCATGGCTGCTGGCGGCCGCCGCGGTTGTCGCGTTCGCGGTCGGCGTGTGGGCCTGCGAGGTCTATGTGCGCGAAACCGGCAAGCACGATCCGTCCGAATGCGTGATCGACGAGGTTGCCGGCCAATGGATCGCCTGTGCTCTTCGCTCCGCTGTCTCCGGCCGGTTACGTGCTCGGCTTTGTGTCTTCCGGTTCTTCGACATCGTCAAGCCGTGGCCGATGTCGCGGCCGAACGCGCGCCGGGCGGGCTCGGCGTCATGCTCGACGATATCGTCGCCGGCGTCTTCGCCGCGATCCTGATTGCCGCCATTCACGCCACCGGCGTAATCTGACGGCGATGTTCGCGCCCCCTCTCCTCGCCCTCGCCGAACAGATTCTCGCCGATGCGCGCGCGCGCGGCCTGCGCATCGCCACCGCCGAAAGCTGCACCGGCGGATTGATCGGCGGACTGCTGACCGAAATCCCCGGCTCGTCGGATGTGTTCGAGCGCGGCTTCATCGTCTATTCCAATCCGCGCCAAGTCCGACATGCTGGGCGTGCCGGCGAAGCTGATCGAAACCGATGGCGCGGTGTCCGAAAGCGTGGCGCGCGCCATGGCCGAAGGCGCCGTCGCCAATTCCAATGCACAGCTGGCCGTGGCGGTCACCGGCATCGCGGGGCCCGGCGGCGGCACGCCGGAAAACCGGTCGGCCTCGTCCACATCGCCGCGCTGCGCGAGGGCCGTCCGGTGCTGCACGAGGCCCATCGCTTCGGCGATATCGGCCGCGCCGAAATCCGTGTCAGGACGGTGGAGGCCGCGCTGAAATTGCTTCAGCGCCTGATCTGAGGAAGCTTCAATTCAAAAAGCTGGCGCGGTGCTTGTTCGCGCTGTCGGTGCGCAGCCAGCGCTTCCACGCCTTCTGCGATTTGCGCCGCTCCTCGAGGAATTCTTGCATCTCGGAATCGAGGATGCCCGTGCGGTCGGCCAGCTGCGGCAGCATGAAATCGGGCGTCGCATTGACCTCCACGATCACCGCGCCGTCTTCCGCGGGCGCGATGTCCCAGCCGAGCAGCGCCGTCTTCTTCAACAGGCGCGCGCCTTCGAGCGCGAGTTCGCACACCGCGCTCCAATTCGGCACCGCCGTGCCGGCAATGGCGCCGCCGCTGTCGGGATGGTGGGTGTGTTCCTTGAGCCCGAACCCCTTGCCGCTGGTGGCGCGGCCGCGCGCCCCGGTGTCCGGATCGAGCTGCACCAGAAGATTGCCGCTGCGCCAGTAATTGTCGGCGACATTGGCGCCGGCCGGCATCTTTTCGCACACGCGCAGAATGCGCGGGCCATTGGCATCGTGGATTGTGACCACGCGCACCGTGGCCAGCCGCTCGCCGCAGATGGCGCGCGTGGCGGGATGCGGCAGCACACGCGGCTGGAAGATGTAGCCGCTGCCGTAATGGGCGGCGACATCGTCGACATAGGCATCCAGCGGCTTGGCGCTGCCGTCGAAGCCGACGAGCGCGCACGCCTGCGCGTCGTATCGGACGAAGCTCGCCGAGCCCAGGCTTTGCATCCCGTCCATCGGCTTGCCGAACAGCGGATAGCTGGCGGCGACGATCAGGAAATCCTCGAGATCATCCTTGCCGTGCAATGAGTGCGTCGAGGAATAACCGGCCTGCGAAGAATACACCGCCTGGATCGGAATCGTGGGAAAGCCGTGCGCTTCCAGCACCGCGCCCATCGCGATCTTGTTGTTGAGCAGACCGTAAAGGTCGATGCGGTAATTGGCCGTGCGCCAGATCTCCTCCATCACGCGAAGGCCTGCGAAGCTGCGCACGTCCGCCCCCGCAAAGCGCGACGGATCGTAAAGACCGAAGGCAACATATTCGTCGAAGCTGAGCTTGCCGGGGCCGAAGCTGGTCTTGACGAAATCGCCGATCAGCGAGCCGGCCGTGCGCCCGCTCGCCGCCGCGAGCTGGCGCAACATGGCGGCCAGATCGTTCCGCTGCTTCGGTTGCGCGATCTCGATGGTATTGGGCGCTGCGCCGGCATCGCCTTCCGCCGTTATGGCCATGGCACGAATCCGCTGGATTGCAGGCGCCAAGCTAGGCCCGTCTGGATTAAGCGTTCTTTAAGCCGGGCGTTCGCACAGCGCCTTGGCGCGGGCTTCGAAGGCCGTGCTCATGCGCGTCATGACATGGGCGAAAGCCTGGCCCGCCACCGCGCCCAGAACTTTGCTTTTGAATTCAAATTCAATCGAAAAATCGATGCGGCAGCCCTCGCCCTCCGGCGTGAAGCGCCAGTCGTTCCTGAGATATTTGAAGACGCCTTCGGTCTGCGATGACGGAGATCGTGCGCGCTTGCGCGTCGAGCACGACGCGGCTGGTGTAACGCTCGCGCAGGGCCTTGAAGCCCACGAGCATCTCGGCCATCACGATTTCGCGCTCGCCGTCCTTCGCCCGGCTCAGCACGCGCAGCGCGCTGCACCAGGGCAAAAATTCCGGATAGCGCTCGACATCGGCGACGACGGCGTACATCAGGTCGGCCGGATACGGGACGAGGCGGGTCTCGCGATGGGCGGCCACGTCAGGCGCGCGCCGTCCGCGCCGCCTTCATCTGCGCGAAATCGGCATCGGCATGATAGGACGAGCGCGTCAGCGGGCTGGCCGAGACCATCAGGAATCCCTTGGCGCGCGCGATCGCTTCCAGCGCCTTGAATTCGTCCGGCGTCCAGAAGCGGTCGATGGCGGCGTGCTTGCGCGTCGGCTGCAGATATTGGCCGATGGTGAGGAAATCGACGCCGGCCGCGCGCAGATCGTCCATCACCTGCATGATCTCTTCGCGGCTCTCGCCAAGCCCGACCATCAGCCCCGATTTGGTGAAGCCGTTGGGATCGAGTTCCTTGGCGCGCTCGAGCAGCCGCAGGCTGGCGTAATAGCGCGCGCCCGGCCGCACCTTCAGATAGAGCCGCGGCACGGTTTCGAGATTGTGGTTGAACACGTCGGGCGGCGCCTGCATCACGATTTCCAGCGCGCCCGTCCTTGCGCAGGAAATCCGGCGTCAGGATTTCGATGGTGGTGCCGGGGCTGGTGCGCCGGATCGCGGCGATGGTGCGGCGAAATGCTCCGCGCCGCCGTCGGCCAGATCGTCGCGATCGACCGAGGTGATGACCACATGCTTCAGGCCGAGCTTGGCCACCGCCTCGGCGACATGCTCCGGCTCGTGCGGATCGAGCGGCGCCGGCAGCCCGGTCTTGACGTTGCAGAAGGCGCAGGCCCGCGTGCAGGTGTCGCCCATGATCATCATGGTGGCGTGGCTGTGGGTCCAGCATTCGCCGATATTGGGGCAGCCGGCCTCCTCGCACACCGTGTGCAGGCCGTGTTCGCGCACGATGGCCTGGGTCTCGGCATAGCCCGGCGAGCTCGGCGCCTTGACCCGGATCCAGTCGGGCTTGCGCAGAACCGCCGTGTCGGGCCGGTGCGCCTTTTCGGGGTGGCGCGCGCCGCCGCGGCGGTCCTTCTCGTCTGGTCGAAAACAATTGCCATGGTCCCTACATATAGGCCTGTGCCGCGTGAAAATCACGCCTTCAGAGCTGGGTGGCGCCCGGCATTTGCCCGCGGGCCGGCTGGGCTAGGTTGGACCGGCTCTGTCGAGACGGGCGGCGGCTGGCACCGGCGGCGCACGGCCGCCAAGGGGGAAACGTTGAGCGTGGCGACCATCGCCGCCGCATCCGACGACGAGCGCCCCTTCGATATCGGCCGGGCGCAGAAGCCTCTGTTCCACGCCCTGATCGAGGCACGGGCGCGCTTCGGCGGCAAGCGGCGGCCCTCGTCGACGGCGACGAACGCGTCCTCACCTATGACGAAATGTGCGCGCCGCGCTGGCGCTGGGCCATGCGCTGAAGCGGAGACCGAGCCCGGCGAATCGGTCGGCGTCATGCTGCCGACCGGCGTCGGCTCGGTGATCGCGCTTCTTCGCGCTTTCGGCCTTCGGCCGCGTGCCGGCGATGCTGAACTTCACCACCGGGCGCGCGGGCGTCGCCTCGGCGCTGCGCACCGACGAAGATCGAAGCGCATCGTCACGGCGCACAGATTCATCGAACTCGGCAAATTCGAGGCGCTGATCGCCGAGCTCTCGAAGCTCGGCCGAGATCATCTATCTCGAAGAAGTCCGCGAGAACTGTCACTCGCCGACAAGGCGGCCGCCGCGATCGGGCAGTATCTGCCGTCGCTGGTCGCCGCGCGGCCGGATCCACGACGCGCCGGCGGTGATCCTCTTCACCTCCGGCACCGAAGGCGAGCCCAAGGGCGTGGCGCTGTCGCATGCCAATCTGCTCGCCAATGTCGAGCAGGTGCGCGCCCATATCGCGCTCTATCCGACGACATCCTGTTCAACCCGCTGCCGACCTTTCATTGCTTCGGGCTGACGGTCGGCGCGCTGATGCCGCTTTTTCTCGGCATCAAGGCGGTGCTGCATCCGACGCCGCTCCAGCCGCACGAGATCGTGCGCCGCATCCGCACCGCGGCGCCACGATCCTGCTCTCCACCGACACCTTCATCTCGCAATATGCCCGCGCCGGCGAACAGGGCGATCTCAATTCGCTGCGGCTGGCGGTGTGCGGCGCCGAGCGCCTGCGCGACGAAACGCGCGCACTGCTCAGGCAAAAATATGCCATCGAACTGCTCGAAGGCTATGGCGTGACCGAGGCCTCGCCGGTGGTCGCCGCCAACCAGCCCGGCGCCAATCGCCCGGGCACCGTGGGCCGCTGATGGCGGGCATCGAGGCGCGGCTGGAGCCGGTGGAAGGCATCCCCGATGCCGGCCGGCTGTTCGTGCAAGGGGCCGAACGTGATGCTGGGCTATATCTGGCGCCGACAAGCCGGGCGTGATCGTGCCCGCCGCCGGACGGCTGGCACGACACCGGCGACGTGGTGTCCATCGACGAGGACGGCTTCATCTCGATCCGCGGCCGGCTCAAGCGCTTCGCCAAGATCGGCGGCGAAACCGTTTCGCTGGCGGTGGTCGAAAACTGCGCCTCGGCGCTGTGGCCGGATTACAGCCACGCCGCCATCGCCGTGCCCGACGCGCGCAAGGGCGAGCAGATCGTGCTCGTCACCGACCAATCCCGAGGCCGACCGCGCCGATCTCGTCGGCTGGGCCCAGAATCACGGCGTGACCGAACTGGCGGTGCCGCGCCGCATCGTCGTGGTCGGCCGAAATCCCGGTGCTCGGCACCGGCAAGACCGACTACGGGAAGGTCACGAAGCAGGGTGCTCGACGCCGCCGGAATCGAGGGATAGGCGCCCCCTTCAAAAAAAATCGCCCGATGCGTATTCGGCACTCTAGGATAGTATGAAGTTCATTCTAAATTGAACGTCGCAGTAGATAGAGAGGCGGAAGTCCGCGCGTGACGGCAGACCCCTCGTATACGCGGAAATTCCGTAAGGAACTCATGGCCGGGCTCTCCTCGCTGGTCCTCTTGGCCGTGCTCGGCCGGGCCGGCCGGGAGATGTACGGGTACGAAATCGCAAAAGCCGTCAAAGCCGAGGGCGAAGGCGGACTGATCTTCAAGCAGGGCGCGGTCTACCCCGTGCTGCGCTCGCTCGAGGTCCAGCGGCTTCTGACGAGCCGGGTCGAGGCCTCGGCCTTCGGTCCGCCGCGGCGCTATTACAGCATCACCGACGAGGGCCGACAGGCGCTGGGCGATTGGCAGGTCACCTGGCTGGAGATGCGCGGATGTGTCGACGATGCCTTGCTGGCGGGAGGTGGCGGCCATGAACAGCGCCCCTCAACCTAAAACCGTCGAGGCCGACCTGGGCAGCCTCGCGCAGCTTCTGCTCGTCCGGCTGTGAGCCTCGACGCGCATCCGCCGGCGCCCACGCACAGGCTGTACCGGCCCGGCACGCCACAGCCTTAATGACCCCTTAACGGTTGACGTGCCTAAATTCTTTAGCCACAAAGGTATTTCCGGCGCCGCCGGACTTGACCATGGGCTAGGGTCGACGGTGACGTCCGTCGACTCGGAATTGGGGCGAGGTCGACTTGGAGCGCTGGGCCGCACCGACTCTGCAAAGGATTTTCGCTGCGCCTCAGCGCTATCTGGATAGCGCGAGCGCGGTTTTCGGCTCGCCCGACGGACGCTGGGCCTTCGCCTCGACCTCGATCACGGCCCTCGTCGCCGGCACGGTGGCTTGGCTCGCCGCAGGCGCGGCCCCGCAACCACCGGTATCCGCGCACGGCCCACAAAGCGGCCGGTCGCTGCTGCCCTATCAGGTGTTCATGAACCTGACGTCGCATGGCGATGAAGCCAAGGCGATATTTGCCGCCTTCAGCCCCGCGGCCGCGATCGTACCCAAGCGTTCCGTGGCGCCGCAGCCCTCGTCCGCGCTGGACGACGCGCTGACCGCCGAACAGTTCGACGACGACACAGACCCTGACGCCAACACCAGCACCATCACGCTTCACAGCGGCGACACGCTGGCGGGCGCGCTGACGGAAGCGGGGGTGAGCGCCGCCGATTCGCACGCGGCCATCGCCGCGCTCAGGAAGGTCTTCGATCCGCACCAGATCCGCGCCGGCCAGTCCTTCCAGCTGAGCTTTGCGCCTCAAGATAACAAGCGGGTTGCGCGCATCACCTACACCCCGCCGAACCAGACCGAAGATTCCTCCGCCGGCGACCAGTCCGCGCCGTCGGATTCCGATCAGATGGACCGGCTGCTGTCGCTCAGCTTCTCGCCCGAACTAGACCACGAGGTCACGGTCAGCCGCGCCACGGACGGCAGTTTCAGCGCCCGCGACGCCGAGAAAAAGCTGGTCGCGCAATATCACCGCGCCGGCGGCAAGATCGACTCGAGCCTCTATCTCGCCGCGGTCCAGGCAGGCATTCCCGCCGACATCGTCGTGCAGATGATCCGCATCTTTTCCTACCAGGTGGACTTCCAGCGCGACATCCACCCGGGCGACACCTTCCAGGTGCTTTACAACTACTACTACACGCCGGACGGCAAACCCGGCGAAGACGGGCACGATCGAGTACGCGACCATGACACTGGGCGGCAAGGCCTACGCGCTCTATCGCTATCAGCCGGGTGGCTCCGACGTCGCGGACTATCTCGATGCCGCCGGCCGCAGCCCCAAGAGCCTGCTGATGCGCACGCCCGTCGACGGGGCGCGCATCAGTCCAGCTTCGGCATGCGCTTCCATCCCGTCCTCGGCTATCACGCGCATGCACAAGGGCATGGATTTTGCTGTGCCGGTGGGCACGCCGGTGATGGCGGCCGGCTCGGGCGCCATCAAATTCGAAGGCCGTGAGAGACGGTTTCGGCAATTTCCTCCTGATCAAGCACAGCAACGAATATTCGACCGCCTATGGGCATCTGTCGCGGTTCGCCAAGGGCCTGCATGACGGCAGCCATGTCGGCAGGGACGAGATCGTGGCCTATAGCGGCAACACCGGCCTCACCACCGGCCCGCACCTGCATTACGAAGTGCGCATCGACGGCAAGCAGGTCAACCCGATCACGGTCAAGATCGCCAACAGCCGTGAAGTTGAACGGCAAGGCGCTGCAGGCGTTCGTGGTGCAGAAGCTGCACATCGATTTCGAACTGGAAGCCTCGCTGCCGCTCGAAACCAAGATGGCCGACAATTCGAACGGCCTGCGCGCGACGACCAAGCAGTAACTGCATCCGAATCAGTTATCGCGTGGTTGGCGCGGGACTCGCCCAATGGCCCATATCGTCGTCGATGCGCGAAGCTGTGGCCCGTCGATCGTGAGACCCCGCTTCGTCGCCGCAACTTCACATGTCGACCATCCGCCGATCTTGCCTTCGAGAGCAATTGCGCGAGCGGGTCCTGCAGCTTCGCTGCATAACGCGCTTCAGCGGCCGGGCGCCATAGACCGGATCGTAGCCCGCCGCAGCTAGCCAGGACTCGCTCGCCTTGTCGTCAAGGTCGACGTGATCTTGCGGTCGGCCAGCAGCTTCATCAGGCGCTCGACTTGGATATCGACGATGCGTCCATTTGGCGCGACTCAGCCGATGGAACAGGATGATCTCGTCCAAGCGATTGAGGAATTCGGGCCGGAAATGGGCGCGCGACCGCGTCCATCACCTCGGCGCGGGCACGGCTGTCGAATCCTCGCCCTCGGGTTGCCCGGCGACAGATATTCGGTGCCGAGGTTCGAGGTCAGGATGATCACGGTGTTGCGGAAATCGACCGTGCGGCCCTGCCCGTCGGTCAAGCCGGCCGTCGTCGAGCACCTGGAGCAGGACGTTGAAGACGTCGTGGTGGGCCTTTTCGACTTCGTCGAACAGGATCGACCTGATAGGGCCGCCGGCGGACGGCTTCGGTCAGCGCGCCGCCTTCTTCATATCCGACATAGCCCGGCGGCGCGCCGATCAGCCGCGCCACGGAGTGCTTCTCCATGAATTCGTCATGTCGATGCGCACCATGGCGCTGTCGTCGTCGAACAGGAAGGCGGCAAGCGCCTTGGTCAGTTCGGTCTTGCCGACGCCGGTCGGGCCCAGGAACAGGAACGAGCCGATCGGCCGGTTGGGATCCTGCAGCCCGGCGCGGGCGCGGCGGACCGCGTTCGAGACCGCGCGCACGGCATGCATCCTGGCCGATGACGCGCGTTTCCAGCGCCTCTTCCATGTGGAGCAGCTTCTCGCGCTCGCCTTCGAGCATCTTGTCGACGGGAATGCCGGTCCAGCGCGAGACCACCTGCGCGATATGTTCGGCCGTCACGGCCTCGTGGACCAGCGCTTCGGATTCGCTTGCCTCGATCTTCTTGAGTTGCTTTTCGAGGCCGGGAATCACGCCGTAGGCCAGCTCGCCGGCGCGAGCGAGATCGCCACTGCGCTGCGCCATCTCCAGTTCGCTGCGCGCGGTATCGAGCTTCTCCTTCAGTCCCTGCACGCCATGCACGGATTTCTTCTCCTCCTTCCATTCGGCGGTGAGGACGGCGATTGTTCTCTCCGGTCTCGGCCAGCTCGTGTTCGAGCGTTCTCGAGGCGGTCCTTGGAGGCCTTGTCGGTTTCCTTGCGCATGGCTTCGCGTTCGATCTTGAGCTGGATGACGCGGCGGTCGAGTTCGTCGAGCTCCTCGGGCTTGGAATCCACCTGCATGCGCAGCCGGCTCGCCGCCTCGTCCATCAGGTCGATGGCCTTGTCCGGCAGGAAGCGGTCGGTGATGTAGCGGTTGGAGAGCTGGGCCGCGGCGACGATGGCGCTGATCGGTGATCCGCACGCCGTGATGGACTTCGTATTTCTCCTTGAGGCCGCGCAGGATCGAGATCGTGTCCTCGACCGTCGGTTCGCTCACGAAGACCGGCTGGAACCGGCGTGCCAGCGCCGCGTCCTTTTCGACATGCTTGCGGTACTCGTCGAGCGTGGTGGCGCCGATGCAGTGCAGTTCGCCGCGCGCCAGTGCCGGCTTCAGCAGGTTGGAGGCGTCCATCGCCCCTTCGGCCTCGCCGGCGCCGACGAGGGTGTGCATCTCGTCGATGAACAGGATGACCTTGCCTTGCGCCGCTGTGATTTCGCTCAAGCACCGCCTTCAGCCGCTCCTCGAATTCGCCGCGGATATTTGGCGCCGGCAATCAGCGAGCCCATGTCGAGCGCCATCAGCCGCTTGTCGCGCAGCGATTCGGGCACGTCGCCATTGACGATGCGCAGGGCCAAGCCTTCGGCGATGGCGGTCTTGCCGACGCCCGGCTCGCCGATCAGCACGGGATTGTTCTTGGTCCGGCGCGACAGCACCTGGATGGTGCGGCGGATTTCGTCGTCGCGGCCGATCACGGGATCGAGCTTGCCGGTGCGCGCCAGCTCGGTCAGGTCGCGGGCATATTTCTTCAGCGCGTCATAGGCGTTTTCGGCGGTCGCGGAATTGGCGCTGCGGCCCTGGCGCAGATCCTTGATCGCGGCGTTGATGCCCTGCGGGCCGGCGCCGGCGTCCTTGAGGATGCGGGCGGCATCGGTGCCCTGGGCCATGGCCAGCGCCAGCAGCAGCAATTCGGCGGTGACGAAGGAATCGCCGGCCTTCTTGGCTGCTTCCTGGGCCGAATCGAACAAGCGGGCGGTTTCGGGGGCCAGGTAGATCTGGCCGGAGCCGGCGCCCTCCACCTTCGGAATCTTGGCCAGCGCGGTTTCGGTGTCTTTCAGCGCCTGCTCGGGGCGGCCGCCGGCGGCGCGGATCAGGCGCGCGGCCAGACCCTCCTCGTCGTCGAGCAGCACCTTCAGACAGATGCTCGGGTTTGAAGACCTGGTGGTTGGAACGCAGCGCAAGGTCCTGAGCAACCTGAATAAACCCGCGCGCGCGCTCTGTGAATTTTTCGACGTCCATAGTGTCCTCTCAAGCACAAACCCCGGCCCTCAAGGGCAGCCGGACTTCGCCTCGTCTGTTCGGGATAGGCCTCCGGATGGAGCGCCGCACCCTCGATTGATGTGGGGTCTTTTGCCCGGACCGCAAGCCCCCCGCTGTGCCGCAACTATGGCATGCCGGGTGCCGGACGTCCTTGAGACAGCGCAAGGACCGGCGCTCAGCGCCGCGTGCAGTTGTGGAGATAGGCCGGATATGGGAAATCAGCGTCCCGCTTCAAGGGGGGGGAAGTGTCCTAATTTGCGAGAGCGCCGATCAGAAGCGCCGCGGCGGGATCGGTCTGGAAAACGCGGCGGACCAAAGCCACCGCCCAGCCGCCATTCCGATTCCTGCATAGATGGCGAAGGCGAGCATGAAACCCACTATTCCGGCCATGCTGCAGGAGACGATGAAAACATATTTCAGGCTAAGGATTGCCCCCACTGCCAATAGCGCCAAGAGGTAGCAGCAATCAATCTCACTTCGCCCTCGCCTCCGCCACGATAGCCGCTCTCACGGCCTTCACAGGCGAATCTATCTGCCCGGTGTGCAGGACAGCAAACGAAGGTTAGCGGAATTATTTCGCGCCGGTCCCGGCCGTTCAGTCCGCGGCGGTGGCCTCGTCCTCGTCGTCGCCGTCATCGGTCAGCGAGAAGGAGGGGCCGCTGCCGCTCGCCTCGCCGGTGCCATTGCCGCCGGTGCCATTGCCGTTGCCGTCGGCGTGGCCATTGCCGTTGGGCGCAGGCTGCTGCTGGGACTGGCCCTGCGCCGCGCCCATCATGCGGAAATAATGCTCGGCATGCTGGAGGTAGTTCTCCGCCATGACCCGGTCGCCGGAGGAATTCGCATCCCGCGCCATCTGCAGATACTTCTCGTAAACATGCGAGGCGGACCCGCGAATCTTGATCTCCGGCCCCGCCGAATCGAAGGTCCGGTTGGTGTTGTTCTGCGGCCTGCGGCCGCGTCCGCGTGAGCGTTTCACTTGAGCCCCTTTGTCAGTGGACGACCCATGGCCTTGGCTGCGTTGCGATCGGGGGAACTCCCGCATTTTTCCATATCCTTCGTGCCCACGGGGCACGTTCGTTCGGTTGCCGCAAAGGCTTAGAGCGCGTCTTTCCTTGCTCGTCTTTCGCTGTGGCGCAGGAACCGGCGCGTATCACACCACTCGCCCCCGCGACCTTCCCGGCATAGGCATCTAGCCTCAGCGGCCGGGCGGGGTTCCTGCTTCCCTATGTGGCGGAAGCTACCCCCTCGATCCGTGGTTTCCAACTGTTATTTGCGCCGCCGGCCGCCCTGCCGCGTCATGCCGCCACACCTGGATCGCACGCGGCACGCCCGACAGATCGGGCGCGATGGCAGGGATTTCAAGCCCGGCTTGCTGCAACAGGGCGGTTGCGCGCTCCGCCTGCCCTGCACCGATCTCGACGAAGGCGCGCCCGCCCGGTTCCAGCATGGCCGCCAGCGCCGGCCCCAGCGCGCGGTAGGCGTCGAGCCCGCTCGCGCCCGCCGCCAGCGCCGCGCGCGGCTCATGGGCGAGTTCCGGCGCAAGCGCGGTCAGCTCGTTGTCACTGACATAGGGCGGATTGCAGAACACCAGATCGAAGCGCGCGGGCGCCGCCGCAGCCCAGTCGCCAAGCATGAGCGTTGCGCGGGTTTCGAGGCCGTGGCGGGCCACGTTCCGCTTTGCCCAACCAAGCGCGGCTTGCGAGCGATCGACGCCGATGCCGGTCGCGTTCGGATAAAGCGACAGGGCCGTGACCAAAAGGCAGCCGGAGCCGGTGCCGAGATCGAGGATGCGAAGCGGCATTTCGCGATCGGGAAAGCTTATGAGCGCCTGCTCAATCAGCGTCTCGGTCTCGGGGCGCGGCACCAGCACGCCCGGGCCGACCTCGAAATCGAGACTGAAGAATTCCTTGCGCCCGGTGATGTAGGCGAGCGGCTCGCGCGCGATGCGCCGGGCGAGATGGCGCTCGAACCGCGCGGGCGTTTGCGCATGCTCCCACAGCAGCCGGGCTTCGAGGCGCGGATTGTCGATGCCGGCGGCGCGCAGCCTGGCCACCGCCTCTGCGAGGCGGTCATTCACGCCGCGCCGTCCTGTTCGAGCGCGGCCAGCCGATTGGCCTGATCCTCGGCGATGAGGGCGTCGATCACCTCGCTCAGCTCTTCGCCGGAGACGATGCGGTCGAGCTTGTAGAGCGTCAGATTGATGCGGTGGTCGGTGAGCCGGCCTTGCGGGAAATTGTAGGTGCGGATGCGCTCGGAGCGGTCGCCCGAGCCGACCTGGCCCTTGCGTTCGGCGGCGCGCGCGCTGTCGGCCCGTTCGCGTTCGGCTTCGTAGAGCCTGGCCTTCAGGATCTTCATGGCCTGGGCCTTGTTCTTGTGCTGCGACTTCTCGGTCTGCTGGGCCACGGCGATGCCGGTCGGCAGATGGGTGATACGGACCGCGCTTTCGGTCTTGTTGACGTGCTGGCCGCCGGCGCCCGACGCGCGATAGACGTCGATGCGCAGCTCCTTCTCGTCGATCTCGATATCGACATCCTCGGGCTCGGGCAGCACCGCCACCGTCGCCGCAGAGGTGTGGATGCGCCCGCCCGCCTCGGTCACCGGCACGCGCTGGACGCGGTGGACGCCGCTTTCGAATTTGAGCTTGGCAAAGGCGCCGCGGCCAGCCACTTCCATCACCGCTTCCCTGACGCCGCCCAGATCGCTTTCGGACAGGCTCAGGACCTCGGTGCGCCAGCCCTGGAGTTGGGCGTAGCGCTGGTACATCTGCAGCAGGTCTCCCGCGAACAGCGCCGCCTCGTCGCCGCCGGTGCCGGCGCGGATTTCGACGATGGCCGAGGATGAATCCGCTGCGTCCTTGGGCAGAAGCTGGAGCTGAAGTTCGTGCTCCAGCTCGGTCAGGCGATGTTTCAGCCCTGCCCGCTCCTCTTCGGCCAGGGTGCGCATCTCGGCATCGCTCTTGGGATCGTCGATCAGCGTATCGGCCTCGTCGAGCTCGCGCGCCACATTCTGGTAGGCGGTGACCGCCGCGATCACCGGCGCGAGTTCGGCATGCTCTTTCGATAGCTTGACATAGGCCGCGCCGGACGCCCCGGCGGCAAGCTGGGCTTCGAGCGCCGCATGGCGGTCGACAAGGCGGGCGAGTTTGGCGGACGGAATCATGACCGAAAATTACCTCCCCCTTGTGGGGAGGTCGATCCGATGAGCACAGCGAAGCGGATCGGGCGGGGGGCGTCGTTCGTCCTGAGTGTTCCCCCACCCGGCTCGCTAACGCTCGCCGACCTCCCCACAGGGGGGAGGTGAAGACATTGGGCGTGCATCGCTACTGCGCCGGCTCGAGCGCGGCGGCGTCCTGGCGCTCGGCCTCGATCTCGGCGGCCTTCTTCTCGCAAAGCTCGACGACGTGGTCGAGGATCTTGTCGTTGTCGAGCTTGTAGGCCGGCTTGCCGTTCAGATAGATCATGCCGTTGCCCTTGCCAGCGCCGCCGCCGGTGAAGCCCAGATCGGTCTCGCGCGCCTCGCCCGGGCCGTTGACGACGCAGCCGATGATCGACAGCGTCATCGGCGTCGAGATGTGCTTGAGGCGCTGTTCCAGCGCCTGGACGGTCTCGATGACGTTGAAGCCCTGCCGCGCGCAGGACGGACACGAGATCACGTTGACGCCGCGATGGCGCAGATTCAGCGCCTTGAGCAGGTCGAAACCGACGCGGATTTCCTCGACCGGATCGGCCGAGAGCGAAACCCGGATGGTGTCGCCGATGCCCGACCACAACAGCATGCCCATGCCGATGGAGGATTTGACGCTGCCGGAGATCATGCCGCCGGCCTCGGTGATGCCCAGATGCAGCGGGTAATCGCAGGCGTCGGCCAGGCCCTGATAGGCGGCCACCGCCAGGAACACGTCCGACGCCTTCACGCTGATCTTGAATTCGAAGAAGTCGTTGTCTTCGAGGATGCGGGCGTGATCGAGCGCGCTTTCGACCATGGCTTCGGGGCATGGCTCGCCATAGCGTTCGAGCAAATCCTTTTCGAGGCTGCCGGCATTGACGCCGATGCGCATCGAGCAGCCGTGATCCTTGGCCGCCTGCACGACGTCCTTCACGCGCTGGGCCGAGCCGATATTGCCCGGATTGATGCGCAGGCAGGCCGCGCCGGCTTGGGCGGCCTCGATCGCACGCTTGTAGTGGAAATGGATGTCGGCCACGATCGGCACCTTGGACGCCTTGACGATGGCTTTGAGCGCCTTCGTGGCGTCCTCGTCCGGACAGGAGACGCGCACGATGTCGGCGCCGGCCTCTTCCAGTGCGCGGACCTGATCGATGGTGCCGCGGACATCGGCGGTCACCGTGTTGGTCATGCTCTGGACGGCGATCGGCGCATCGCCCCCGATCGGCACCGGACCGACATGGATCTGGCGGCACTTGCGGCGCTCGATATCGCGATAGGCACGGACGCTCATGTACTCATCCTAGCGGCAGCATGTGTCAGTTCTGCCGTGCATCGTAACGGTCCACGATCGACTGCGGGTCCAGCGACAGGGCCTCGGCTATCTGTTTCCCACCGCCGGCGGCACCCATCATCTGCCCGTCGAGCACGATGTCGACCGCCCCTGCGTCCGGCGTGGTCAGCGTCAGCCCCACCAGATCGGGGACCATGTAGGTGTCGCCGGGCTCCAGCTCGCGGTTGATATAGACCATGCCGTTGGCGCCCTCCACCAGCACGCGCGTCGGTTCCACCACATGCAGGATCACCCGGGCATCTTCATTGTGGAGGCCGTAATGGTGGCCCTCGGGCAGGGCCGCAGCCGCCTGCGGAGGCGTCGTCGCGGCGGCCTGCTCGGGGGGCGCCGGCGCGGCCGCTGGCTGCTGCTGCGACGCCGCGAGGCCGGTCGCAGGCGCGGGCGCGGGCGGCACGGCTTGCGAGGTTTTCGGCGGCGCCGTCAGCCCGGCCGGAACGGGGGCCACCGGACCGTTGAAGAAGGAATCCGCCGAACTGGCCAGCCGGTAGGCGCCATAGAACACCAGCCCCAGCACGACGATGGCGATAATGACCCAGCCTTGTGGCAGGCGGCGTTCGTCGCCGCCGTCCTGGAAAAAGGGCGGCCTGGGGGTCTCTTCGCGGCCGGCGATCTCGCTCTTGAAGCGCTGCACCGCCTCGATCCGGTCGAGCCCGAGATAATCGGCGTAGGAGCGGACGAAGCCGATGGCGTAGGCCCGGCCGGGCAAGGCATCGACCCGGTCCTCCTCTAGCGCTTCGAGGTGGTCTTTCCGAATCTTGAGGGCCCTGGAGACCGTCGCCAGGTCGTCGCCGCGGCGCAGGCGGGCGGCCCGGAGGTCCTGACCCACGGTCTCGAGCGGGGCGTCGGCCTCGTCCGAAATCTCCCGCAAATGGATGCGCCTGCGGCTCAAGCTGCCGCCGTCATCGAGGGTCAGGTGGGTCACTTTCGTCATCGGGAATAGGAATAAACGCTCTGCGCCAAACTACCCACAATCAGTAAAGAATTCCGCCGCGAATAGCTACCGCTAACACCCTGAGAGGCTTCGGCGCGATAGTTCCGGGGCGGCGTCTCCGCTAGTGGGGAACTCCGCCGGACTGCTGAACTTCCCGTCTGGCCAGTCATTTGAGGACGATCCCGTGTTCGGCGGCAAAGGCCGACAGCCGCGTGCGCAAGGAATGGTCGGTGCGTCCGCACAGCTTGTCGACAAAGGGCGAAATCTCGCGGGTGTCGAGGCTGCGCACCATCATCTTCACCGGCCCGATATTGCCGGGCTGCATCGACAGCGTGCGCATGCCCACGCCGATCAGCGCCATCGCTTCCAGCGGCCGGCCGGCCATCTCGCCGCACAGCGAGACATCGCCGCCGGCTTCGGCCGCGCTGGTGGCGATCTGGCGCACCAGCGTCAGCGCCGCCGGATTGAGCATGTCGTAGCGGCGCGCCACCCGCTGGTTGGTGCGGTCGACCGCGAAGATGAACTGGAACAGATCGTTGGAGCCGATGGAGACGAAATCTGCGCTGCGCAAAATTTGCGGCAGCATGAACATCAGCGCCGGCACCTCCAGCATGGCGCCGACCAGCGTCTGCCTGGGCTGGGGCTGGCCGAGCAGGCGCGCGCGTTCGAGCTCGCGGTCGATCAAGGCACGGGCGGCGTTGAACTCGGCGACATTGCTCACCATCGGCAGAAGCAGGCGCAGCGTCCGCCCCGCCGAGGCGCGCAGCAGCGCGCGCACCTGGTAGCGCAGCAGCGCCGGCCGGTCGAGCGCGATCCGGATGGCGCGCCAGCCCAGCGCCGGGTTCTCCTCGCGCTCCCAGCGGCCATAAGGAAGGATCTTGTCGCCGCCCAGATCGAGGGTGCGGAAGACCACGGGCATATCGCCCGCCGCCTCGATCACGCGGGTATAGAACGCAGTCTGATCCGCCAGCCGCGGCATGGTCTGGCCGATCATGAATTGCAGCTCGGTGCGGAACAGGCCGATGCCGTCGGCGCCGGATTCCACCAGATGCGGCATGTCGAGCAACAGGCCCGCGTTCATCATAAGCTTGATCTGGACGCCATCCTTGGTCACCGCGGGCAGGTCGCGCACGGCGGCGATCTGGGCGTCGCGCTGGGCGATCAGGGTCTGGCGGGCGCGGAAGGCGCGCACGATCTCGGCCGGCGCGCGCAGATGGATCTCGCCGGTCTCGCCGTCGACGGCGATGATGTCGCCGGCGCGCGCGGTGTCGGCGATGCCCTCGGTGCCGCCGACGATCGGAATGCGCATGGCGCGCGCGACGATGGCGACGTGGGAGGTGGTGGCGGCGTCTTCCAGCACCAGCCCGATGACGCCCGAGCGGCCGTAATCGAGCAGCTCGGCCGGCCCCATGGAGCGGGCGACCAGCACCGCATTGCGCGGCAGCACCGCGTGCTCCTTCTCGCCGTCGAGATGGTGCAGGAGACGGCGGGCGAGGTCCTCGAGATCGTGCAGCCGCTCGCGCAGAAAGGGATCGGCGGCGCGGGCCACGCGCAGGCGCAATTCGTCCTGCACGCGCTCGACCGCGGCTTCCGCCGTCAGGCCGGTGCGCACCGCGTCGCGCAGGCGCTGCTGCCAGCCCTGATCCTGGGCGAACAGACGATAGGCTTCGATGACCTCGCGGCTTTCGCCGGTGAGATCGAGCTCGCTGGAATCGAGCATCTCGTCGACCGAGGTGCGCAGCGACTCCAGCGCCGCGGTGAGACGCGTGAGCTCGACCTGCGGGTCGTCGGCGATCATGCGATCCACGCGCACGCGCGGCTCGTGCAGCACCACATGGCCGATGGCCACGCCTTCTGACAGCCCTTCGCCGCGATAGGCGCGCGGCCGGTCGGACCTCAGCTCCGGCTCGTCGAGTTCGGCGATGTCAAACAGCGCGCCATGGGCCACGACCTCGGCCAGCACCATGGCCACGGTCTGCAGCGCCTCGACCTCCTCTTCGTCGTATTGGCGGGCGGCGCGGTTCTGCACCGTCAGCACGCCATAGACCTGGCCACCGCGCACGATGGGCACGCCGAGGAAGGAATGATACGGGTCCTCGCCCGTTTCAGGGCGATACGAAAAGCGTGCATGCTCCGGCGCGTTGGACAGATTGATCGGCTCGGCGGTTTCGGCCACGAAGCCGACCAGACCCTCGCCTGCCTTCATCCGCGTCTTGTGGACGGCGCCGGGATTGAGGCCTTCGGTCGCGAACAGCTCCAGCGCGTTGCCGGCGCGGCGCAGATAAATCGAGCAGACCTCGGCCACCATATTGGCCGCGATCACCATGACGAGCTTGTCGAGGCGCGTCTGGGCGCTCGCCTGCTCGGCCATGATCTCGCGCAGGCGGCGCAGCAGAATGCGGGGACTGCCTGCGGTGGCGGGCATTTACGCCTCCACGCTCATGCCGCGTCCAACTCGTAGGCCGAATGCAGCGCGCGCACGGCGAGCTCCACATATTCCTCGGCGATCAGCACCGAGACCTTGATCTCCGAGGTCGAGATCACCTGGATGTTGATGCCCTTCTCCGAAAGCGTGCGGAACATGGTCTGGGCCACGCCCGGATGGGCCCGCATCCCGATGCCGATGACCGAGACCTTGGCCACACTGGCGTCGGAGGTGATGTCGCGATAGGCGATGCGGTCGCGGGCCTTCTCGATGGCATCGAGCGCGCGCGGCAGGTCGGAGCGGCCGACCGTGAAGGTCAGGTCGGTCTTCTTGCCGTCGGCGGAGACGTTCTGGACGATCATGTCCACATTGACGCCGGCGTCCGCCAGCGGCCCGAAGATCGCCGCGGCGACGCCCGGCTGGTCGGAGACGCGATGCAGCGTGATCTTGGCTTCGTCGCGCGAATAGGCGATGCCGGTGACCGGTTTCTTTTCCACGATGTCTTCCTCGTCGCACAGAAGCGTGCCGCCCGCATCGGCGTCGAAGGTCGACAAGACGCGCACGGGCACGCGGTAAAGCATGGCAATTTCCACCGAGCGCGTCTGCAGCACCTTGGCGCCCAGTGAGGCCATTTCGAGCATCTCCTCGAAGGCGACCTTCTCCAGCCGCCGCGCCTTGGGCACGATGCGGGGATCGGTGGTGTAGACGCCGTCCACATCTGTGTAGATGTCGCAGCGGTCGGCCGCGATGGCGGCGGCGACCGCGACCGCGCTGGTGTCGGAGCCGCCGCGGCCCAGCGTCGAGATGCGGTTGTCGGGGGCGATGCCCTGGAAGCCCGCCACCACCGCGACCTGGCCCTGGGCCAGCCGCTCGTTCAGGAGGTTCGGCTCGATGCGCTCGATCCTGGCCGAGCCGTGCATGGCCGAGGTCTGGATCGGGATCTGCCAGCCCAGCCAGGAGCGCGCGCTGACGCCAATGGCCGACAGCGCCACCGCCGTCAGGCCCGCCGTGATCTGCTCGCCGGCGGCCACCACCACGTCGTATTCGCGCGCGTCATGCAGCGGCGACAGGGCGCGCGTCCAGCCCACCAGCTTGTTGGTCTCGCCGGCCATGGCCGAGACCACGACGGCGACCTGATGGCCGCGGTCGACCTCGCGCTTGGCCAGCGCCGCCACATGGCGGATGCGGTCGAGGTCGGCCACTGAGGTGCCGCCGAATTTCATGACTATCTTCGCCATCGATCCCAGACTCAGCGAAAGCCGAAAACTCGCCGCATACATAGACGGGGCACCGGGCGCACTCAACGCACCATTCGGCGTATTTCCGGGACACGCCAAAACCGCCGCCGGAGCGTTGGCTCCGCGGTTTTTTCGAACACGGCCCCTGCCGAAAAGCGGAGGGGGGAGCGGGACACCGGGAGGGCGTCCACAGCTGTTTCAAACGAAGGCTGCCGTCTCCAGCATCCCGCACCCGGCATTTGAGCGGCGCCAGCACCGTCCGTCTTTCACTCGTCACCCGCTGAAGACCGCCGGCCCATCTTGCGACAGGTAAAGACCGCGTCTTCGGGGCGCGACGTCCGCGAGCGTCCTTGCGGGCTGGTTCGGCTCCTTGCGTCAAGGTCCTGCCTTCCCAGCGCCAGACGGCGCCTGCCTCCAGGTGGCGCGGGCCGTTACGCCGCCCCAACTCTGATTGCCGATCCGGCCACCCGTTGAAGACGGTCGACAACGTCCCCTCCTGGGACCGGACCCAGCCTATGTGGGGGCGCCGCAAGAGCATGAAAAGACCGGGGGATTATGTTTTTCAATTATCTTTGTTTTCGAGCGGATTTCAGCGGCTTGGACGATGTTCCTCGACGCATAGAGACCCGCTGAATTCCACCTTTGAGATCAAGGGTCCAGGTGGACAAGCGGGACGGGCGCGCTAGGTTGGTGCCAGCAAAGGCAAGGGCTTATGTCCGCAATCGAGCGCGAACAGACGGAGCATCGGATTTCCATCGATCCGGACGAGGTCGCCAAGTTCTCGGCGCTGGCCGAGCGCTGGTGGGACCCGGCGGGCGAATTCGCGCCGCTGCACAAGTTCAATCCGGTCAGGCTCAAATTCATCCACGATTTCGCCGCCGCCCATTTCGACCGCGAAGCCCGGTCGCTGCGGCCGTTCAAAGGGCTCAGCCTGCTCGACATCGGCTGCGGCGGCGGGCTGCTGTCGGAGCCGATGGCGCGGCTGGGCTTTGCCGTGACCGGAGCCGATGCCTCGGAGCGGAATGTCGGCACCGCCACCGCCCACGCCGCCGAAAGCGGGCTCGACATCGCCTACCACGCGGTGACCGCGGAAATGCTGGCAAGCGAAGGGGCAAGCTTCGACGTGGTGCTCAACATGGAGGTGGTCGAGCACGTCGCGGATTTGAAGGCCTATCTCGCGGCCTGCGCGCGGCTGGTCAGGCCCGGCGGGATCATGGTCGTCGCCACCCTCAACAAGACGCTGAAGTCGCTGGCGCTGGCCAAGATCGGCGCCGAATACGTTCTGGGCTGGGTGCCCAGGGGCACGCATGACTGGAACCGCTTCATCGCGCCGACTGCGCTTCACAGACTGCTGAAACAAACCGGGCTCAAGGTGCTGAAGACACAAGGGGTCAGCTTCGACCCGATCGCCTGGGACTGGCGCCTCAGCCACGACACCGACGTCAATTACATGGTGGTGGCAGGCAAGGAGCTTTGACCATGCATGTTGCAGGATTTACGCTCCCCGTGCCCGGGGAGAAGATCGAGGCCTATCGCAGACAGACCGACTTGCGCCGCGCGGCCCAATCGTTGCGATCAAGCTTGGAGGGCGCACAGTGAAGCGGTTTTTTCTAGGCATCGTCGCGTTACCCTTCGCGGCGGGTGCGGCGATGTCGCAACAATCGCCCGCGGCTGTCGGGCCCAAAGATGGCGGCTACGTCGAAAGCCTCCAAATTCTCAAGGAATACGACGCCTATGGCGGCGCGTCGTTCGGAAGCGCCGGCCCTTACGAGGTCATTACCGGGATCGTTCACGCGCGGATCGATCCAAACAGTCCCGCAAATGCCGCAATCGT
This sequence comes from uncultured Pseudomonadota bacterium, assembly GCA_963775165.1. GTDB lineage: Bacteria > Pseudomonadota > Alphaproteobacteria > Micropepsales > Micropepsaceae > Rhizomicrobium. The sequence continues at coordinate 129,186 of CAVZHX010000004.1, forward strand.
GGATCTGAAACTGGCGCCGCGGGATTTGGACGGACTCGTCGATTACAGCGAGGACTTCGTCATTCTGCGTCCGAAGTCGGTTGCCAATGCAAAGCGCGTTCTGTTTTACGAGGTCGTGAATCGCGGGAATAAGCTGGGCCTTGGCAACTTCGACGGAGCCGGTCGCGTCCTTCGCCGCGGGACAGCAAGGCAACGCGTTGCTCCTGCGCCAGGGTTACACGATCGTCTGGAGCGGCTGGCAGGGCGACATCGCCGAGACGGGCCACGGCGATACCGCAGCCATCGGCACGCGCTTTCCGGTTGCGGTCAATCCTGACGGCAGCCCAATCACCGGCCGCAGCCGCGAGGAATACGTCCTCGATACGATCGGCAGCGGCAATCCTGGCAGCACCGTGGTCGTGAAGCTCAGCTATCCGGCGGCGACGCTCGACAAGTCGCAAGCCAGCTTCGATTGGCGGCCGACCTGGAGAACCTCGTCCGACCCCTTGACCAAGGGAATGACATACGACGCGCCATCGACGCCGGTGCCGGCGTCGGACTGGTCCTATATCGACGGTGGAACGCAGCTGAAATTCACCCCGCCGGACGGTTCCGATTCAGGCTCGATCTTCGAATTTGTCTATACGGCCAGGAACCCGACCGTGATGGGCATCGGTTTTGCCGCTGTTCGGGATTTCGCGACGTTCCTGAACCACTCGGCAACGGATCGCGCGGGTCACCCGAACCCCCTCGCCGACTTTCGCAATGCGCCGTGCACCAGTTCTTCCTGCCATCCCGACAGGAATTTCGATGTCACGATCATGGCGGGCATTTCGCAATCGGGCCGTTTCACGCGCGATTTTCTTTGGCGTGGATTCAACCGCGACGCCCGCAGCGGCAATGGCAATCACACCGTGTTCAACGGCATGTTTCCGATCATTGCCGGCTCCCGCAAGACATTCACGGATTTTCGCTGGGGCCAGCCCGGGCGCTGGTCGAGGGAACATGAAGATCATTGGCAGCAGGGCGATCAGTTTCCGTTCGCATACAATGTGATCACCGATCCTGTTTCGGGCCGCACCGACGGCATTCTCAAGGCGTGCCTGGCAACCGATAGCTGCCCGAAGATCATGCAGCTCGATGGCGGCTTCGAGTTTTTCGGCGCCCGCGCCTCGCTGGTGGCGACCGACGGCAAGGGACACGATCTGCCGATCCCCGCCAATGTGCGCCTCTATGAAGTTCCCGGCACCAGCCACGACGGGGCGCGCGGCGTTGCCACGCTGCCGCAACCGCCGCAATGCATCTATCCGGGCAGCCAGGTCATCGAAAGCACCATAGATCGTGCGCTCGTACCGGCGCTTGAAGCGTGGGTTGCAAAAGGTGTCGCGCCACCTGCCTCGCAATACCCCTCGGTTGCCGCCGGAACGCTTGCGCCGCCCGCCGACCGGACCGCAGTCGGCTTCCCTGACCTCAGCGCCGCCGGCTATCCTTACTATGGCGATCTCTACAATCCGCTCACGGTCACGGACTACGCCAACGCCATTCCCGAGCCGCACCTCTCCCAGCCCTATACGGTCCTCGTGTCCAAGACCGATGAGGATGGAAACGAACGCGGAGGAATCCGCGTGCCCGAAATCGCCGCGCCGTTGGCGACATACCCTGACTGGAACGTCCGCGGACCTGGCCATTCACCCGGAGATGCATGCGCCTCCTACGCATCGACGCTGCCCTTCGCGGCCACGCGCGCCAGCCGGCTGGCGAAGAAGGATCCGCGGCTGTCATTCGCGGAGCGGTATCGCAGCAAGGCCGATTACGTGGCGAAGGTGCGCGCCGCTGCGCAGGAGTTGGTCGCCGAGCGGCTTCTGCTGCCGGAGGATGTGGCGGTCTATGTCAAGGCGGCTCAATCGCAGACCGAGTTTCAATAGTGGCCTGCTTCCTGAGAAGCAGAGGGAACGCAACTCAAGGCTTGGTCGCGCAGTCCCAGTGCTCGACGATGACCCCGTCCTTGATCCGGAACATGTCGAACCAGGTGGTGGTGTAGGGCTCGCCGGCCTTGTCCTTCAGCTTGCGCTGGGTGGCGAGCACCACCATGTCGCCCTCGGCGACGATGTCGACCATGTTGGGGATCGTCGCCGGCACGGCCATGGGCTTGACGCCCATCGCCTTGAAATAGGCGACGACGCCGGCGCGACCGGTGGCGGCATTGGGATTGTGCTGGTGGTAATCGGCCGACAGGAACTTGTCGGCCATGTCGAGCTGGTGCGCCACCAGCAGCGTGCGCCACATGTCGTAGACGAGTTTCTTGTCGGCGACCTGTTCGGCGCTGCCGGTCTTGAGCATGGCGGCCTGCTCGGCGGGCGTCAGCGTCACCACCGGCTCGGCGGCATAGGCGCTGGCCGTCAGCGCCAGCAAGGCAATCGCGCAGGCTATCGTTTTCATGGCCGTCTCCCCTGTCGAATGGACCGGACGGTTATATCTGTGCTTACGCCTTCTCGAACACCTTGAAATGGGCGGCGAGTCCCTCGCCGTCCGAACGGATCAGCCGCACCGGATAGTGCTCGGCGAACCATTGCGACCAGGCGCGGTGGCGGACATGGCGCTCGCCGCGCTCGTCGGCGTCAGACGAGAAGACGACGATATATTTCGACGCGACCGAAAACAGCGCCCGCATGTAATCTTCGAACACCTCGTCCTCGACCAGATGCAGGATCACGTCCATCGACAGGCTGGCCTGCGGCAGCTCGCCCGTTTCGCGCAAGACCAGATCGAGGATGCCGTCGCTTTTCAGCCCGGCGATATTGACGAAGCAGTGGGTGCCCGGATTTGAGCGCGCGCGCGCCGCCGCGATCGCCGCTTCCGAAATATCGAGCCCGAGATAGGACGGCACCTCGATCGCCGCCGCGCAGACCCCGTCGCCCGAGCCCAGTTCGACCAGGCTATTCACGCCATGCGTCCGGCAGAACTCGGTGACGAAGGCGGATTTGGCGGCCGCGATCCGCCCCTGCGAGCCGCGGCCCGAGTGGCCGCCCCAGCGGTAGCGGGCGATCCAGTATTGCTGCGAATAGGCGTGCGCGCCCGCCAGGCCGAAAAGCCGGCGCAGGAACATCTCGAACTTGAAAAAGGAGGCCGACAGCGCCAACGCCATCCCCGGTGATCGGTCCGGCCGGTCTTATTGGGCATCACGGCGCCCAATTCAACGGCCCTGCTTTGGGCGCTAGTTCGCCTCGTCCAGCTCCGGCGGCATGGGGGCGACGTCGATACCCTCGTCGATCAGGTCGCGGGCCTCGCCCAGCGTGGCCTCGCCATAGATGGCGCGCTCATCTGTCTCGCCGTAATGGATCTTGCGCGCTTCGTCGGGAAAATCGGCACCGACATTGACCGCATTGGCTTCCACGTATTGGCGCAGGCCCGTCATCACCTTGCGCATCTTGCGGAACTCCGAGGCCGGCAGCCGGTCCCCAGATTTGGTCCCGGCGATGGCGGGGGCCATCGGCGCCTTGGCAATCTGGTGGGACTGGCACATCGGGCAGACGAGCTTGCCCTCGGCCGCCTGCGCATCATAGGCGGCGCTGTCCTTGAACCAGCCCTCGAAACCGTGGCCCTCGACGCAGGCCAGTCTGTAGACGATCACTTTGGAGAACCCAGCCCTGACGAACCCATTATAAGATGGGGATAAATCGGCCGCTCCGCAAGCGAGCCCTTCGGTCGGCCCGGGGTCAAGGCCCCTCGAAAGGCCGGTCGTGCCTGAGGCTCGGCACCCGGGCCCGGGCGTCGGAAACCCGCTCCGGATCGATCTCGGCGACGATGATTCCGGGCTCGGTCCCGGCCTCGGCCAGCACCTCGCCCCAGGGCGCCACGATCAGGCTGTGGCCATAGGTCCGCCTTCCATTGGCGTGCAGCCCCCCTTGCGCCGGGGCGACCACGAAGGCGCCGTTCTCGATGGCGCGGGCGCGCAGAAGCGTGTGCCAATGGGCCTTGCCGGTGGTCTCGGTGAAGGCCGAGGGCACGGTCAGCAGGAACGCGCCCGCCTGCGCCAGCCCCCGGTAAAGCTGCGGGAAGCGCAAATCGTAGCAGATTGTGAGCCCCATCTTGCCCCAGGGCGTGTCCGCTAGCACCGCGCGGTGGCCGCCGGCGACGGTGTTGGACTCGCGGTATTTCTCCCCCGAGGGCAGATCGACATCGAAGAGATGTATCTTGTCGTACTGCGCGGCGATCTGGCCCTTCGGGTCAATGAGGAAGGAGCGGTTGGCCGTCTTGCGCGGATCGTCCACCTTGATCGCCAGCGAGCCGATCAGCAGCCAGATGCCGAGATCCTCGGCCAGCGCGCGGAAGGCCGGCAGCGCCGGATCGCTTTCCTGCGTGAAGCTCTTTTCGAATTTGGCGCCGCCGTCCGGCGCCATCAGCGTGGTGTTTTCTGGCGTGGCAACGAAACTCGCGCCCTGCCCCGCCGCCTCGCGGATCAGTACAGAGGCGGCCGCGACATTCTGCGCCGGATCGTCGGTCGAGCGCATCTGAACGCAGGCGGCTTTGAAGCTGCTCATCGTCTCACCCGTTCAGCAGCGGATCGAGACCGCCCTTTTGCTCCAACGCATAAAGATCCTCGCAGCCACCGACATGGGTTTCGCCGATGAAGATCTGCGGCACGGTCGAGCGGCCGGCGCGCCGTTCCATCTCGCGGCGCTTGTCCATGTCCATATAGACGTCGATCTCGTCGAAGGCCGCACCCTTGCGCGCCAGAAGCTGCTTGGCCCGCGCGCAGAAGGGGCAGATGGGCGTGGTGTAGATGGTGATCTTCGGCAAGGCGCGGCGAACCTCCGAACTCGCTCCATTCTATATAGTCGCTCGCGGCGGACGGACAACGCGCGCAATTGTCAGGGCCAAGACCCGGGCCGCTCCCGCCCGTTTGAGCGCGCGGGCGCCGGCCTCGAGCGTGGCGCCGGTGGTGAAGACGTCGTCGACGAGGACGATGGTGCGGCCCTTGACTGCGGTCCGGCGAGCCTTCAGCACCTTGAAGGCCGCGCGCACATTGCGACGCCGGGCCTCGGCCGAGGGCATGGCGCCCTGGCTGGGCGTGGCCCGGACGCGCAGGAGCGAAGCCGTGTCGCAGGGCACGCCGCTCGTACGCGAAAGCCCCTGCGCCAGAAGGGCTGCCTGGTTGAAGCGGCGCTGCCACAACCGGAAGCGGTGCAGCGGCACCGGCACGATCAAATCGGCCTCTTCGAGCAGCGGCCGGCCGGTGCGGTCCAGCCAGCGCACGAAGGCCGGCACCGAATCGAGCCTGTCGGCGCGTTTCAGCGCCACGATCGGACCCTTGCTCGCCTCGTCGTAGCGCATCGCGGCACGGGCGCGGTCGAAGACGGGCGGCTTGGCGTGGCAGGCCGCGCACAAAGTCTCCCCGCCCGGATCGACGTCGAAGGGCAGCCCGCAGCATTCGCACATCGGTCCGTCGAGGAAGCTCACCTGCCGCCAGCAATCGGCGCACAGGCTGTACGGCGCGGCGACGGCGGCGCGGCAGGCGAGGCACAGCGGCGGGAACACGAAATCGACGGCGCGACGGCCAAGGCGCCTCGACATTTGCGCGAGGGCCGTGCGCTGGGCTACGGGATCGGCGGCAAGGCTCATCACCGAAGTCTAGCCGCACGGGCGCCCGATGACGATGCAAGCCGTCCCCAAAATCTTCGACCGCAGGCTTTACGCGAGCCGCCGGGCGCGGGCGGACGGGCGCGGCGCTCAACCTTTCCTCGCCGTGGAGGCCGCCGCGGCGCTGGCCGAGCGCCTCACCGCGGTGAGACGAGACTTCGCGCACGGTCTCGATCTGTCGAGCCGGTCCGAAAGCGCCGCCACGCTCGCGCCGTTTGCGGAAAGCTGGACGCGGACATCTCTCTCGGGCAGCGGCGATGTCGTCGCCGACGAAGAGACGCTGCCCTTTGCGCCCGAAAGTTTCGATCTCGTCGTCAGCGTGCTGTCGTTGCACGCGGTCAACGATCTGCCGGGCGCGCTGGCGCAAATCCGCCGCGTCCTGAAGCCCGACGGGCTGTTCCTGGCGGCACTCTTCGGCGGCGAGACCTTACGCGAATTGCGCGCGGCCTTCGCCGCCGCTGAAGCCGCGATCAGGGGCGGCGCAAGCCCACGCGTGGCGCCGTTCGCCGACGTGCGGCCGCTGGGAGTGCTTCTGCAGCGGGCCGGCTTCGCCCTGCCCGTTGCCGATTGCGAGCGCACGGTGGCGCATTATCGCCAATTCAAGACGTTGATCGACGATCTGCGCGCGCTCGGCGAAACCAACGCGCTTGCCCAACGCGAGCGGCGTCCGCTGCGGCGCGAAGTGCTGGCGGCGGCGATGGCTGGCTATGCCGCGCGCGATGGTGACGAGCAGGGCCGGCTGAGCGCCACCTTCGATATCGTCTATCTGACCGGCTGGGCGCCGCATGACAGCCAGCCCAAGCCGCTCAGGCCGGGAAGCGCCACCACGCGGCTGGCCGAGGCGCTGGGAACCGTCGAGCACAAAACCGGCGCCCGCCCCGGTCGGCCGGGTGGCGACGCATAGAACACGCGCCGCGCAAACCATCCCTCACTGCCGCATCGCTTTTAGCGTCTGCGTTCAACGAGCAGCCCGCCCAGGCCCGTGCGAATAAGCACCAACAACACCGTGGCGATGAAACCGACCATTGCCTCGTGCGAGTGAATAAAGTCCGTGGCGAAATCGAAAAGCGGCGTGAAGTTGCCCGTCTTGAAGAGGTTGGCAATGCCGGTTTGAATGGCATCCGCCCAACGCAGCCAGGCCGTCAGTGGTGGAAAAACAGCCGGCCCACCGGCCTGCTCCCAGATCTGGCCCACCGCACCGGCCAGACTGTGCGCGGCCGGCGTATTGGTGGCGGGAATGACGCCCAGCGCAGCCCCAGCCCCGATCGAGACCAGCGTTGTGTGAGGTATTCGCGGCTCGACGGTGGGCTCCGGTTCCTTCGTCTCGGCCGGAATTTCCGCGACCGCGTTTGTGACTTGGACCGGATGGAGTTGTTGCTGATGCGGCGGTGACGGGTTGAGTTGGACCAGATTGTAGCTTGGATGTTCCACTGGGATGATCCGGTCGGCCAGAATCATCTTGCCGTCGCGCACAAGCGTGCCGACTGGTGCTTGGAAGAGTTCCATCTCGGCCTTGCGCCGCAACTCCAATCCTCTGAGCGTCACGCGCCTTCCTCCGACGTGGCCATGGACGAAGCGTTCGATCTCCTTTGCCGCGCCGTGCCGGTCGCCACGGTTCAACTTCCGCACCAGCGTAGACTGTCCGAAAGCCGAACCGCCGATATTGAAGGCCAGCGAGACGAGCGCTCCAAATTCGTTCTCGTTCAGTGGCACCTTCACGTTGCGGCGCACATCGGTTTGAGCAGTCTCGAGATCCTCCATCAGCAGACTTTCGGCCCGGTGCGGCGTGATTGACATGCCGCGTGCCACATCCGCTATGTGCCCGTATCCGATCGTCCATATGTTCAACGGATCGCGATAGGCCTCCAGGAAACAGCCCTCGAAATGCTTGATCAACGCGATCGCCTCGGGCACGAGACGTGGCAGTGAAAAGATGGACTGTCCGATATTCACAGCACATGGACCGGAATCAGGAAGTAGCAGATGCCGAAGCGAGGCGTCTGTTCACCGAAGAGACGATTCCTGTCTTCCGCCGCGTTGGGCGGGTTGGCACAGGAAGCGGCCGTGCCGCCAATTGGCAGGCCGGCATCGTCGGGGAACTGGTCGGTGCTGTTGCCGACCACGAGGACAATGCGCTTGCCACCCTCGGTCGCCCGTTTCCACGCCAGCTCGCGGGATTTTGGCGTCGCCGCGTATTCGAGCTGGACGAGCGGATCGTCAGACCCGGTCATCACCTTGAGCTTTTTCAAAAGCTCGACGGTTTGTGCGGCTTGGTCAGGGCGGCGCTTGGTAAAGATCAGAATGCGACCGTGCCCGCCGGCGGCCAGCACGCGCGCCTTGGCAAGGAAGGTGGCGGCACCCGGCAGCAGTTTTGCTCGGCCTGAACTCACCCATTTGTCCCAGTCCGCGACCGATGGCAGCTGGCATTTGTTGGCCATGTCATAAAGGAACGGCGAGTTGTCGATCAGCATATCGTCGAGATCGAGCGAAATCACCCAAGGCGCTGCTGTCTTGCTTGCCTGCCGGGCGGCCAGCTGGTCTTCCAGCGCCGTCCCCGCAGCGGTGAACACCTGTTTGGAGAGCCCGGCGAAGGTCGCGCCGCGCCGCATCCAGGTCAGAAGCGGATCGATGGCGCAGGTCCCACCCGAACTCGCCACCACCAGCGGGTAGCTACGCGAGCCATAGGCCGTCTGGACACGCTGCGCAATGCCGAAGACGCCAGGCCGGTGGGACCACAGATAGATGCGGCCGCTATGCTGCGCCTGCGCGGTTCCCACCGTCTGTACCACCAGCGCGCGTGTCAGGTTCGTCATGCGCAGACCGCCCAGCGTGTAATCGCTGCGCGGCCGCGCTTGGCTGCCGCCGCCGATCACGCCTTGCGTCAGGATCGTGTCGGCGCCATCGAAATTGTTGTCCGCATTGCCGGCCGGCAATTCCCCATTGCGCGGACCGACACCTGAATCGACGCCGAAATCGCCCGCGGCGAGGAAATGATCGTCCTCGCGCATATTGCGTTCCCGCCAGATCCATTCGGCCAGCGACGCGGTGACGGCCTGGCGCATGTCGTTGATCGCGCGCGCGTCCGCATGGAAATATTCGGTGGGCAGTGGCACGTGCACGCCGACGATGACCGAGCGGGCGGAATCGATCCGAGCGACCAAAAATCCGGGGCCCGGAAGCGGACGCTTTGTAGCCGCTCCCGGAAGGTCGGGCCAATGCAGCCCATATCCCGCCGGAACCACCAGCGTTTGATGCGAGGCGACGACCGGGCCATCCGTGAAGGGGCCACGCTGCGTGCACCCATCCGATTGACCGGTCGGCGGATCGAATTCGATCGCCTGGTCGATGGGATAGCGCGAGAGGATGGCGAGTTCGATCGGCCAGCGTGGACCATCCGCCGGCGTATCGCAGAAGAAGTTCGACATCACGGCGGTGTAGCCGTAGAGGCCGAGGTCATCGCGAAGCTTCAGAAGCGCGGCGAAAGTGGGAACGTCGTACAGAACCAGCACGTCCGGATCGACGCTATCAGCAAACCCTCGAAGGGTTCCCGTCCGCGCACGCATCGGCGCGCCGTCCGGCATCAGGTCCGCATCCCAGAGCGCGATGCGCTCGCGTCCCGCACCGCGCGCCGGGCTGGAATGTCCGTTTGCGCCCAACAGCGCGCCACCGTCCTGAAAGGCGCAAAACGACGCCAGCCCCGACAACAGAAATACGGCCAACACGCGGAACGGGTTCAGGATCGTCCTGATCCACCCACCTGATCCGCTGTTCCCGAATATCGAAGGCACGGCCGGCACCACTCTGCGAAAATTTAAGGGACCTCCACCAGCGTGCGCCTCCCTACACACGACCGTCCCAAAATATTACAAAGTGTAGCATGGGCGTATAATCGCGATACAATTCGTAATAATCCTTATGAACAATAGAAGTCGTCGTCCTATTTTAATTAGGTATACGTAAAATATATTACGGTCTAATCGTACAGTGTATCGTTTGCATTTCAAACGCGGGATGCGAACATTATGTCATCTATAGGATTGTCTAGCGCAAATGCATGATTGATTGGCAGCCCGTGGCGCGGTGGCGCCAATGCCGGCTCCGGCCGCCGAACCTCGGCGGCGCGAAGATGCGCAACGGCAGATTAGAAATGCACCGACTGGAACATCGCGACGACGCCGGTTCCGACCAGTTCGACAACGCTGATGATCACCAGCGCGATGCCGCCGGCGATGATCGCATATTCGATGGCGGTCGCGCCCGAGCGGTCGCGGGCGAAGGCTAGAGCAACAGATCGCGCAAGTGCGGCAGCAGCGGCAGGTCCGCCGGTGGCATCTCGTAATTCGCCAGATTCTGCGGGCGCACCCATTTGATCGCCTGCCCTTCGGCAGCGCGCACGAAGCCCTGCCAGCGCCGGCAGATGAAGAGCGGCATCAACAAATGAAAATGCGGATAGGAATGGGATGCGAAGGTGAGCGGCGCCAGGCACGGCTCGCGCACCGTGATCGACAGTTCCTCGTTGAGCTCGCGGATCAGTGCGTCCTCGGGACGTTCGCCCGCTTCGACCTTGCCGCCCGGGAATTCCCATAGCCCCGCCATCTCCTTGCCCGGCGGCCGCTGCGCCAGCAGCACCCGTCCGTCCTCATCGATCAGCGCACAGGCGGCAACGAGAACGGTCTTAGGTTGCACCATGTGAGCCTTTCCAAAAGGTAAGCGGGCAGGAGTTAAGGGCTCGCTAAAAATTGCCGCAGGTCTAGCTGCGATAGGAGCCGTTGATGCGGATATACCCGTGTGTCAGATCGCAGGTCCAGACCCGCGCGCCGCCCTTGCCGACGCCGAGATCGACGGCGATCTCGACCTCGCGGCCGGCGACCGCATTGGTCGCCGCCGCTTCGTCGTAGCCGGGCGCGCGCTCGCCCTTTTCCGCTACCACATGGCCGCCGAAGGCGATCTTCAGTCGGTCGCGGCTTGCCGCCTCGCCGGCCTTGCCAACCGCCATCACGATGCGGCCCCAATTGGCGTCGCCGCCGGAGATTGCAGTCTTGACCAGCGGCGAATTGGCGATGGCCATGCCGACGCGATGGGCCGCCGCATTGCTTTCGGCGCCCGTCACGTCGATGCGGATCAGCTTCTGCGCGCCTTCGCCGTCGCGCACCACCTGCAGTGCCAGATCGAGCAGAACGGCATCGAGCTTCTTGCGGAAATCGGAAAGCCGCTTGTCGCGCGGATTGGAGATCTCGGGATGGGCGCCGCCCCTGCCGGTCGCGAACAGGAGCAACGTGTCGCTGGTCGAGGTGTCGCTGTCGACGGTGATGGCGTTGAACGAGGTCTTCACGCCGGCGCTCAGCATGTCCTGCAGAACGGCGGCCGGCAGATTGGCGTCGGTGAAGACGAAGGCGAGCATGGTGGCCATGTCGGGCGCGATCATGCCCGAGCCCTTGGCGATGCCGTTGATCGTGACCTTGTGGCCGTCGATCAGCGCGGTCGCGGTGGCGAGCTTGGGATAGGTGTCAGTGGTCATGATGGCGCGCGCGGCCTCGGGCCAGCCGTCAGCGGCGCCGGCTTCGACCAGCAAACCGAGGACCGCGGTGATGCGCTCGAACGGCAAGGGCTCGCCGATCACGCCGGTAGAGGCCAGGAAGATTTCGCCCGGCCGGCAGCCGAGCGCCGCCGCCGCGGTCTCGGCGACGCTGCGCGCGGCGGCCGTGCCCGCCTTGCCCGTGAAGGCGTTGGCGTTGCCGCTGTTGACCACCAGCGCCCGGGCCCGGCCGGATTTCAGTTGCGTGCGGCACCATTCGACCGGCGCCGAGGCGGTCTTGGATTGGGTGAAGACGCCGGCCACCTGGGTTTCCGGCGCCAGCACCACCAGAAGCAGATCGGTGCGGCTCTTATATTTGACGCCGGCCTCGGCGGTGGCGAGCCTGACGCCCGCGAGCGGCGGCAGCTTCGCATCGCTCCTGGGCGCGAGCGGCGAGACCGGATAGGCGCCCTTGCTGCCGAGAACGGCCTGCCGTTTGGGCTTGGCTTTGGCAGCCGCTGCCTTGGGCCTGGCGGCTCTGGTTACCCGGTCTTTGGCCATGAAACAGCCCCCTCAACCGGGCCGGTCATCGTATTCTTGCCGTCAGGTCCCGGAAAGCGCGGGAATTAGGCCGGAATCCCTTGAATTGACAAGGGGGAGCCCGGTTCTTATCTCTCCCCCGCGCCCCGGGCGGCCTTGCCCGCCGGCGCCGGATTGCCGCCGGAACGGCCCGGTCCTGCCACCGACACAGCTTACCGGGCGCCAGGCCCCCCAAGGGCCGGCCCCACGAGGATGTAAATGCTCGGCTTTTCCAGTATCGCCCAGCGATTTTTTGGCTCCGCCAACGAGCGCAAGGTTCGGTCCTATTCGCGGCGCGTCGAGGAGATCAACGCCCTCGAAGAGACCTTCAAGCCCAAGAGCGACGACGAGCTCAGGGCCATGACCGGCCTCTTCCGGGAGCGGCTGGCGAACGGCGAAAGTCTCGACGACCTGCTGCCCGAAGCCTTCGCCACCGTGCGCGAGGCCGCCATCCGCACGCTCGGCCAGCGCCATTTCGACGTCCAGCTCGTGGGCGGCATGGTGCTGCACGAAGGCAAGATCGCCGAAATGAAAACCGGCGAAGGCAAAACGCTGGTGGCGACGCTGCCGGTCTATCTGAACGCACTGGCCGGCAAGGGCGTGCACGTGGTGACGGTCAACGACTACCTCGCCAGCCGCGACGCCGACTGGATGGGACAGATCTACCGCTTCCTGGGTTTGACGGTTGGCTGCATCGTCCACGGGCTCACCGACGAGGAACGCAAGGTAGCCTATGCCGCCGACGTCACCTACGGCACCAACAACGAATTCGGCTTCGATTATCTTCGTGACAACATGAAGTATTCGCAGTCGACGATGACCCAGCGCGGCCACAGCTACTCCATCGTCGACGAAGTCGAACTCGATCCTGGTCGACGAGGCGCGGACCCCGCTCATCATTTCCGGCCCCACCGAGGACCAGACCGAAGTCTATCGCACGGTCGACGCGCTGATCCCGCTGCTCGTCGCAGACGATTACGAGCTAGACGAGAAGCAGCGCACGGTGACGCTGACCGATACCGGCAACGAGCATATCGACCAGACCCTGCGCGAGCATGGCCTGCTTGAATTTGGCGACCTCTACGACATCGAGAACATCACGCTTCTGCACCACGTCAACCAGGGGCTGAAGGCGCACAAGCTGTTCCTCAAGGACCGCGACTACATCGTCAAGAACGAGGAGGTCGTGATCGTCGACGAGTTCACCGGCCGCATGATGCCGGGCCGGCGCTATTCCGAAGGCCTGCACCAGGCGCTCGAGGCCAAGGAGGGCGTCAAGGTCCAGCCCGAGAACGTGACGCTGGCCTCGATCACCTTCCAGAACTATTTCCGCCTGTACAAGAAGCTCGCCGGCATGACCGGAACCGCGGCCACCGAGGCCGCCGAGTTCATGGACATCTACAAGCTCGAGGTCATGGAGATCCCGACCAACATGCCGGTGGCCCGCGTCGATTACGACGACGAGGTCTACCGTTCGGTCGAGGAGAAACACGAAGCCATCATCAAGCTGGTCAGGACTGTCACAAGCGCGGCCAGCCGGTGCTGGTCGGCACCGTCTCGATCGAGAAGTCCGAACAGCTTGCGGCCCTGCTCAAGAAGCGCAAGATCACGCACAGCGTGCTCAACGCGCGCTACCACGAGCAGGAAGCCGCGATCGTCTCCCAGGCCGGTGTGCCGGGCGCGGTGACCATCGCCACCAACATGGCCGGCCGCGGCACCGACATCCAGCTCGGCGGCAACGCCGACATGCGCATCAAGAACGAACTCGGCGGCATCGTCGACGAGGCCGAGCACGCCGCCAAGGCCGCCGAAATCCGCGCCGAGGTCGCCGCCGGCAAGGAGCGCGCGATCGCCGCCGGCGGGCTCTACATCGTCGGCACCGAGCGTCACGAGAGCCGACGCATCGACAACCAGCTCAGAGGCCGTTCGGGCCGCCAGGGCGATCCCGGCGCCTCCAAGTTCTTCCTGAGCCTGCAGGACGATCTGATGCGCATCTTCGGGTCCGACCGCATGGACGCGGTCTTGAAGCGCATCGGGCTTCAGGAAGGCGAGGCCATCGCCCATCCCTGGGTCAACAAGGCGCTCGAGAAGGCGCAGCAGAAGGTCGAGGCCCGCAACTTCGAAATCCGCAAGAACATCCTCAAATACGACGACGTGCTCAACGACCAGCGGCGCGTGATCTTCGAGCAGCGCTGCGAGATCATGGAAACCGAGGACGTCAGCGACCAGATCGCCGATTTCCGCGCTCGTGTGGTGGACGAGCTGGTGGCGCGCCACATTCCCGAGAAGGCCTATGCCGAACAATGGGACTCGGCGGGCCTTCAGGAAGAGGTCAAGACCATTTTCGGGCTCGATCTGCCGGTGGTGGACTGGGCCAAGGAAGAAGGCATCGCCGAAGAGGAAGTGCACGAACGCATCACGAAGGCGGTCGAGACGCGCGCTGCCGAACGCGCCGCCAATTCGGGCCCCGAGATCATGCGCTATGTCGAAAAGGCGGTGCTCTTGCAGACGGTCGATCACAACTGGCGCGAACACATCGTCAATCTCGATCATTTGCGCCAGTATGTGGGCCTGCGCGGCTATGGCCAACTCGACCCGCTCAACGAATACAAGCGCGAGGCCTTCGCCCTGTTCGAGTCGCTGATCAGCAAGATGCGGCTGGACGTCGTCACCCAGCTGATGCAGTTGCAGATCAATGTCGAGCCGCCGCCGCAGCTGATCGAGCCGGAGTTCACCCAGCTTCAGGCGATGCATGCCGACCCGCTGACGGGCGAGAACGAATTCGCCGAGCCTGGCGCAGCGCCTGTGGGCGTCCAGGCCAGGCGGATGCGCGACATGCCCGTTGATCCCAACAATCCGGAGACCTGGGGCAAGGTGCAGCGCAATGCGCCCTGCCCGTGCGGCTCGGGCCGCAAGTTCAAGCACTGCCACGGCGCGCTGGTCTGACTCTCATTTTCTCGCGCGGCCTGACGGAAAAGTGCGAAGGCACTTTTCCTGGCCGTCGCTCCTGCCCGTGCGGCTCGGGCCGCAAGTTCAAGCACTGCCACGGCGCGCTGGTCTGATTTTCTCCCGATTTCACCGCGCCAGCGGGCAAACCATCGGCCGGGTGCAAATCCGATTGCCGAACCCTGAAACTTCGCCCATGCTTGCGTCCGGTCAAATCCGGCGCGGGCGCCCGGGTTGGCCGTGTGGGGTGTCTCAGAATTCTTCCGGAGGAACATGATCATGGGCAATCGGGCTCGCGCGCAACTCGCCGTCACAGCAATCCTCGCCGCCGTTCTGGCATCATCGGCTGCCTGGGCAGACCCGACCGCCGGCCAGCAGAACGAACAGAGGGAAGCGCAGATCCCGCGCTGCACACATCGCCTCGGGACAGTCGCCGTCGTCCAGCCGCAGACCGACTGGTGGACCGCCTACAATCTCGGCTCGCCCGAAGCGCTTCTGAAGATTTTCGTCAGCCGCTCGGGCTGCTTCGGCCTGGTCGACCGCGGCAAGGGCCTGGCCGCGGCCCAGCAAGAGCGCGCGCTGGCATCCGGCGGCGACCTGCAGCAAGGCTCCAATCTGGGCAAGGGCCAGATCAAGGCCGCCGATTACGTTCTGGTGCCTGATCTGGTTTCGCAGAACGCCGATTCCGGCGGCTCCAACGTCGGCGGCTTTCTGGGCGGCATCGTCGGCGGCGGCGTTGGCTCGATCATCGGCGGCATCAACATCCAGAACAAGACGGCGGACGTAACGCTGACGCTGACCAACGTGCGCACCACCGAACAGGTGGCGCTGGAAGAGGGTCACGCCAAGAAGACCGATGTCGGCTTCAACCTCGGCGGCGGCTATGGCGACTGGTCCGGCTTTGGCGCCGCCGGTGCCGGCAGCTACGCCAACACCGAGATCGGTCAGGTCATCACCACTGCCTATCTTCAGGCCTATTCGCGCATGGTGGACGAACTGGGCGGTCTGCCCGGCGCCAACGGTTCGACCGCGGCTGCTTCGGCCGCGCAGCAGGCCGTGACCATGAGCCGGCCGGGCCGGATGTATGCAAACCCGTCGGTCAAGGCCAAGCTCGTGCGCCCGCTCGACGCCGGCATGCTGCTCTATCCCACCGGCAACAAGGACGGCGTGTGGTGGGAAGTGAGCGACGAGCTCGGCAACAAGGGCTGGGTGTCGTCGCTGTCGTTCCAGCTGGCGAAGTAGTATCCGGCGGCCAGGATAACTCCTGCCCGTTCCATCACCGCGGAGGCGACGCATGATCAGACTTTGGCATTCCAAGCACCGGCCCCGTGCGCACGCGCTTTGGCAGGCCTGCGATTGCCAGAGCTGCCAATCGATGTGCGCGCATACGCCCTGCTGGCCCTCGCCGCGCGAAGCCGAACGGCTGATCCGCGAGGGCTATGCCGGCTCGCTGATGCTGAGCGAAGGCGACGCGGGCGGCGGCTTCGCCGTCGTCTCGCCCGCCATCGCCGGTCATGAGGGACGGGCCGCGCCCGCGGTTCCCAAAGGCGCCTGCGTATTCTTCACCGCGGAACGGCGCTGCGCCCTTCACGATCTGGGACTGAAGCCCATCGAGGGGCGGCTGGCGATGTGCGCGGGCGCGAGCCGACCGGCGCCGGACGATCTCCACCACCGCGTCGCCATGCTCTGGAAAACGAAGCGCGGGCGGCGGACCATCGAGGTGTGGAAGGGTGCGGTTCGGGCCAAGAGGACCGATTTGTCCAGGTCCGCCGGCCGAAACCGGCTCGCCTGGGCCTGGCGCATCGCGATCTGGGCCTTAAGCGCCATCATCGGCGGCGCCGTCGCGATGCCCGCAGCCGCGCAAACCGGCGCCTCGCCGGCGCCACATCACCGTCCGGCCAAGGGCTCACACAAGTCTTCGAATTCCTCCAACACTTACCCGATCGAGCATGGCAAGACGAACCAGAACGCCTATCCGATCGAGCACGGCCAGACGAACCAGAACAATTATCCTATCGAGCACGGCCAGACGAACGGGAACAATTATCCCATTGAGCATGGTTCCTCGCCGTCTGGCCCCGGGGGCTGACGCGGCGCGACCTCAGCCTCCCAAATTGCGGCCCATCGCGAGATATTTTTCGCGGCGCTGCTGTTTGAGCTCGTCGCGCGACAGCGGCAGCATATCCGACAGCGCGCGAGCAATGGTTTCGCCGACCGACTGGATCGCCTCCTCGGCATTCCTGTGCGCGCCGCCCGGAGGTTCCGGCACGATGCCGTCGATCAGCTTCAGTTCGAGCAGATCCTGGGCGGTGATGCGCATGGCCGCGGCGGCCTCCTGGGCCTTGTCGGAGCTGCGCCACAGGATCGAGGCGCAGCCCTCGGGCGAGATCACCGCGTAAATGGCGTGTTCGAGCATGAAGACGCGGTTCGCCACCGCGATGCCGAGCGCCCCGCCCGACATGCCCTCGCCGATGATGGTGGCGACGAAGGGCACCCGCAACGACAGGCTCTTCTCGGTGGCGCGCGCGATGGCTTCGGCCTGGCCGCGTTCCTCGGCGCTGACGCCGGGATAGGCGCCGGGCGTGTCGGCGAAGGACAGCACCGGCAGATCGAAATGGTCGGCCAGATCGAACAGACGCAGCGCCTTGCGATAGCCCTCCGGCATCGCCATGCCGAAATTGTGCTCGAGCCGGCTCTTGGTGTCGTTGCCCTTCTCATGGCCGAGCACGGCGACGGGGCTGCCGTGGAAGCGGCCAAGTCCGGCGACGATGGCGCGGTCCTCGCCGAACAGCCGGTCGCCGGCCAATGGCGTGAAGTCGTCGATCAGGCCCGCGATGTAGTCCGAGAAATGCGGCCGCGAGGGATGGCGCGCCACCATCGCCTTCTGCCAGGGCGTCAGCTCGGCATAGGTCTCGCGGATCAGCGCGTCGGCCTTGGCCTGAAGGCGGGCGACATCGTCGTCGATGCGCATGGTCGGGTCCTGCGTCGCCAGCTGGCGCAGCTCCACGATCTTGCCTTCGAGTTCGGCAATCGGCCGTTCGAATTCGAGATAGGCGTGCATCGTCCCTCATGGACGGGCCCACAGCGGCGCCCGTGGGCAGCGAAATCGGCGGAAAATGGCAATTGCCCTTTGCGCTGTCAACAAACCCCACGCCCAAGAAATTAACGGCTGCAAGGCCTTAACGAATTGGCGGCGCGGAAAACTTGGCTCATCCCCTTTCAGGCGGGCCGCTTTCGGGACTTCGGCCGGGCACGGGCGAGCGGATGGGCCTTGGCCACCACCGCGCTCAGCCGGTCCTGGGCCACATGGGTGTAGATCTGGGTGGTGGCGATATCGGCATGGCCGAGCATGGTTTGCACGCTCCTCAGATCGGCGCCGCCTTCGACCAGATGGGTGGCGAAGGCGTGGCGCAGCACATGCGGCGACAGCTTCTCGGGATCGATCCCGGCCTTCAGCGCCAGCGCCTTCAGCATCTGATGGCAGCGCCGCCGCGTGAGGTGGCCGCCGGCGCTGCGCGAGGGAAAGAGGAAGCGGCGGCCTTGACGCCCTTGGGCAGGAAGTCGTCGCGCACCTCGAGATAGCTGGCGATCGCGGCGCGGGCGTGGCCGTTGAGCGGCACCAGCCGCTCCTTGCCGCCCTTGCCGCGCACCAGCACGACGCCGTCGCTGGCCTTTGCCGCCGTGAGCGGCAGGGCCACCAGTTCGGTGACGCGCAGGCCCGCCGCATAGAGAATTTCGATGATGCCAGAAGGCGGCGGCCCTCGGCGGACTGCGCGGCGTCCTGTTCCGCCGCCGCGATCAGCTTCTCGACGTCTTCGATGGACAGGATTTTCGGCAGCGGCCGCGCGCGGCGGGGAGACATCGACGGCGCTCGTCGGATCGTCGCCGCGGATGGCTTCGCCGTAGAGGAAGCCGAAGAACTGGCGACAGGCGGACAGTCGGCGCGCCTGCGACGACGCCGCCATGCCCGACGACGACAGCTTGACGAGATAAGCGCTTGATGTCGTCGCGCGTGGCGGCGCGCAGGCCGGCAGCGACGGCGAGATCGATGAGATCGCGGCGATAGGCCGCCAGCGTGTTGGCGCTGGCGCCGCGCTCGGCGCTCATCATGTCGAGGAAAGCTTCGATCAGCCCGGCGTCGCCGCTTTCAACCGAAAGGGACGCGTGCGTCACGGCGTCGCCGCAGGTTGCGCGGGCTGGGCTGACGACGTCGCTGCCGGCTTGATCGGCAGCGCACCGGGCGCCGGGCGGTAGCGCAGCAGCGCGGCAATGGCGATGCCGCGCGCCGCCGCCGGAACCGATTCGCGCATCAAGGTGCGCACCAGCTTCACCGTCACATCGGGCGCCAGATCGCCCGGCCCGTTCGGCCCGATCGCATTCAACACCAGCATCAGCGCCTCGCCTTTGCGCCCGGGCGCGGCCTCTGCCGCCGCCAGCCGCGTCATGGTGCTGGGCGCCGGACGCCGGCCCGGCCACGAAATGCGGCCGAGGGCCGGAATCACGCCCTGCGCCCCCGGCGGCACCGCCAGCCCGAGAGCGTCATAAAGCCCGAGCACCAAAGCTGCCTCACTCTGGTTGGGCATGCCGCCGGAAACATCCTGTGAAAGCTCGGCGAGCGCGGTCTGCGCGGCGGCCTGGCGCACGGGATTGGCGGCGATCAGGTTGAGCTCGGCTTCGTCGGCCGCGAGCGCCTCGCGATCGGGCGCATAGACGGGATTAAGCACGGAGACCCATTGCTCGGCGGCGTCGGCGTGGCCCGTCAGCATCAGCGCGCGGGCGACAAGCGCGGCGATGCTGCGCAATTGCGGCCTGGGCATCAGCTTGAGAATGGCGTCGGCTTGCAGCACGGCGGCGACCTCCAGACGGCCGGCGGCGTCGGCACGGCTGAGCGCTTCGGCGATCAGCGCCGGTTTGGCATCGGGCGCGGCGCGCGCGACGGCCTGGCGCAGTAGGGCCTGGCCTTCCAGGAAGCTCATGCCCGGGAGCTGGGTATGTTCGGTCGCGAACTGGTCGTCGCTGAAGCTCTGGGCGTCGGCGACCGCGACCAGATCCTGCGCGGTCAGCACACCCGTCGGCAGCAATTGCCCGGCCGCGCGCAGGCGGTCGTCCGACGAATTGCGCTTGCCGCGAAGCACCTGCACCAGTCCCGGCGTTCCGAGCTGGGAGCCCACGTCGAAGCTCACCGGCTGGTCGGCCTGATGCAGCATGAAGGCGTGCAGCGCCGTCGGATCGTCGATACCGCCGGGGGCCTTGCTGACGTCGCTCCTGATGTCGCCCAGCAGAGTGTCGAAGGCGGCATCGTCCATGTTCTGCGCCTGCATCACCTGCTGGGTCAGCGACAGCGCCGGATCGTTGCCGGCCACGGCATAGCAATAGGCCCGGAGCTCGATCCAGAAGGGCTCGGAGCTGTCCGTCCGCGCAGCCGTTTTGTCGCCGCAGACGTCCTGCGTGCGGCCCGCGAACAGCAAGGCCTCGGCCTGGACGCGGGCGAAGGCGGGATCGTTAGGCACCTGGGCGATCTCGGCCAGATCGGCGGCGTCGTCGAGAAGCCCGCCGTCGAGCAGGCGCTTGATGCGAAGCGTGGCGAAGGCCTCGGCGGCGTTGCCGACCGGCGCGGCAGCCTTGGTCAGGATCAGGCGGCGGGCCAGCGCGCGCACCGGCGGCACCGCGGTGGCGACCGGCAGACGAGCCATCAGCTCCTCGGCCTCGGCGCGGCTGGTGCCCTGCCACAGATCCGCACCAAGTCCGCCATTGGCCGGATCGAGCGTGCCCGCGGGCGGACCCTCGGGCGCGCCCAATGTTGACACCGTAATGCCGGACTGCCGGGAATAGCCGCCCGCCGGCGCAGCCGGCTCGGCCGGGGCCGACGGCGAAGGCAATGCGCTGAGTCTCCGACGCCCGGAAGCGCACGCGGCGCCCCGGTGGCGGCGGGTGCGGTATCGGCTGGCGGAGCAGCCTGGGCTGGCGCCTGAGCCGCCGCGGGTCCGCAGAGCGCCGCGAACAGCAGCGCCGCCACAGGAGCCGCCCAGGTTTTATTTGCCGAGCAGGTCATTCGAGAGCACCTGATGGTAGGTGCGGTTGGGCGGTTGAGGGTGCCGGCATAATAGGCAAGCGCCGCCGCCCCCAGGACCACGATCACGATCATCGCCAGTCCGATGCGCGCTGTCCAACCCATTGACTTCACCTATCGTTTGACGCCGCGTGTTTGCCCCCGTCCCCGCCGCCGCACTGTGGCGGCAAGCCGGGCGGCGTTGCAAGTCCCGCTGGAACGCCGCCCCGATGGCGTGTAAGCCGAAGGCTCATGACGGGTTTGACACGCACGATCGCGCTCGTCGGCATGATGGGCGCCGGCAAGAGCTCGCTCGGCCGCAGGCTGGCGGCGCGGCTGGACGTGCCGTTCCGCGATGCCGACAGCGAGATCGAGGCCGCGGCCGGCTGCTCGATCACCGAAATCTTCGACCGCTATGGCGAGACCGCCTTCCGCGACGGCGAGCGCAGGGTCGATCGCGCGCCTGCTGGACGAGCCGCCGCATGTGCTGGCGACCGGCGGCGGCGCCTTCATCGACCCGAGACCCGCGACCGGATCAGGACCAGCGCGGTCTCGGTCTGGATCAAGGCGCCGATCGAACTGCTGCTGGAGCGCGTGCGGCCGGCGCGACAACCGCCCGCTGCTGCGCGACGGCGATCCGCGCGAGGTGCTGGAGACGCTGCTGGCGGCGCGCGAGCCCGATCTATGCCGAGGCCGACATCGCAGGTCGAAAGCGAGGACGGGCCCGCACGGCGCCGCAGGTCGGAGCGCATCGTCGCCGCGCTCGACGAGACGCGGCATCGTGGAGGCGACATGAGCGAAGACGATCACCGTCGCCTCGGCGCGCGCAGCTACGCCATCCATGTCGGGCCAGGCCTGATCGCCGAGGCCGGCGCGCTTGCTGGCGCCGCTGGCGCGCGGGCCCGTGCCGGTCGTCACCGACGACAATGTCGCCGCACTTCATCTTGGCCCGCTGCTCGGTCGCGCTGCGCGGCGCCGGAATCGATGCGCGCCCATCGTGCTGAAGCCGGGCGAAGGCACCAAGAGCTTCGCCGGGCTCGAAATGCTGACGCGCGAACTGCTGCAGACTGGGCGTGGAGCGCGGCGGGCTGATCGTGGCGCTGGGCGGCGGCGTGATCGGCGATCTCGACCGGCTTCGCCGCCGGCGTGCTGAAGCGCGGCGTCGATTTCGCGCAGATTCCCACCACGCTGCTGGCGCAGGTCGATTCCTCGGTCGGCGGCAAGACCGCGATCAACACGCCGGAGGGCAAGAACCTGGTCGGCGTGTTCCATCAGCCGCGAATCGTCATCGCCGACACCGACACGCTGCGCGACGCTGCCCCGGCGCGAATTGCTGGCCGGCTATGCCGAAGTGGTCAAATACGGCGCGCTGGGCGACGCCGATTTCTTCGACTGGCTGGAAGCCAACGGCGCCAAGGCGCTCGCCGGCGATGCGGCCGCGCTTGACCCATGCCGTCGCCCATTCCTGCCGCATGAAGGCGGCCATCGTCGCGCGCGACGAGCGCGAAGCGGGCGAGCGCGCGCTGCTCAATCTCGGCCACACCTTCGGCCACGCGCTGGAGGCGGCGACCGGCTATTCGGACCGGCTGCTGCACGGCGAAGGCGTCGCCATCGGCATGGTGCTGGCGTTCCGGCTTTCGGTGCGGCTGGGCCTTTCGCCGGCGGCCGACGCCGGACGCCTCATCCGGCACCTGAAGGCGCCGGTTTACCACTGATATCGCGGACATTCCCGGCCCGCGGCCCGATCCCGCCACGCTGCTCGCCCATATGGCCCACGACAAGAAGGCCAGGGCCGGCAAGCTCACGTTCGTGCTGGTGCGCGGGATCGGCCAGGCCTTCGCCACAACCGACGTGCCCGAAGAGGCCGTACGCGCCATCCTGGCTGCCTGAGCGCTGCTGCGCTTGGGCCCCAAGGGATTGCAGAGGACCCTGCCATGACGACGACCCTCGATCCTCATCGGCATCGCGATCGTGGTGCTGCTGGCGATGTCCGCCTTCTTCTCCGGCTCGGAGACCGCGCTGACCGCGGTCATCGCGCGGGCGCATGCATCAGCTCGAAAAGGAAGGCTCGCGCGGCCGCCCATACGTCAACGCGCTGATCGCCGACCGCGAGAACCTGATCGGCGCGATCCTGCTCGGCAACACCTTCCTCAACATCCTGGTCTCGTCGCTGGCGACCGCGGTGCTGTCGGCGACGCTCGGCCAGCAATGCCGTCGTGATGGCCACCGCGGCCATGACGGTGATCATCCTGGTCTTCGCCGAGGTGCTGCCCAAGACGCTCGCCATCGCCCAGACCGACCGCTTCGCGCTGGCGGTGGCCCGCTTGCTCCGGGTGGTCGTCGCGGTGCTGGGCCCGATCGTGGGAGCGGTGCAATGGGTGGTCTGGCGGGTGCTGAGCCTGTTCGGCGTCAGCGAGGAACCGGGCGTGCCGCTGCTGCCGGCCTCCGAGGAAATCCGCGGCGCGGTGGCGCTGCATCACATCGAAGGCGCCATGGAGCGCGAACACCGCGACATGATCGGCGGCATCCTCGATCTGCAGGAACTCAAGGTCGGCGACGTCATGGTCCACCGCAAGAACGTGGCCATGATCGACGGCACCGCCGCCCAGCCCGAGCTGTTCGAGGCGCTGCTCGCCGCCAACCACACCCGCGTGCCGGTGTGGCGGGACACCACCGACAACATCGTCGGCGTGCTCAGCACCCGCGACGTGATGCGCGAATTCGTGCAGCGCCGCGGCCGCATGGAAGGCTTCGATCTGACCACGCTGATGATCGCGCCCTGGTTCGTGCCCGACACCACCTCGCTCGAGGAACAGCTTCGTGCCTTCCGCGAGCGGCGCACCCATTTCGCGCTGGTGGTGGACGAATACGGCGCCATCCAGGGCGTCATCACGCTGGAAGACATCATCAACGAGATATTCGGCGAGCTGCCGGAGGAGCACGACGTCTCGACCATGCCCGGCATCCGGCCGCAGCCGGACGGCTCGTATAACATCGACGGCGCCATGCCCGTCCGCGACATCAACCGCGCACTCGACTGGGAACTGCCGGACGAGGAAGCCACCACCTTGGCCGGCCTCGTCATCCACGAGGCGCGCATGATCCCCGAAGTCGGCACAGCGTTTCGCCTTCTACGGCTTCGAGTTCGAGATTCTGCGCCGCCAGCGCAACCAGATCACGGCGATCCGCGTGACGCCGCCTCGGCCGGCGTCAGGGCCGTAAGCGCGAGCGCGTGCACGCGCGCGGCCATCTCCGCGGCAAGGGCTGTGTAGATGCGGCGCTGGCGTTCGATGCGGGGGACGCCGTCGAATTCGGCCGAGACGATCGTGACCGAGAAATGGGTTTCGCCGCCCGGCCGCGCGCCGGCATGACCGGCATGGCGGGCGCTGTCGTCGATCACCTCGAGCGCCACCGGCGCGAAGGCGGCGGTCAATTTGTCGCGAATGGTTTGGGCCGTGCTCATGGCCTTGCCTCCCCCGCCGTTCCGGCAAAGTCAAGCGATTCGTTTTCTTGTTTTTTACCCGGCCGATCCCATAATTCTGTCATGGCTTCGACGGACTACAGGCCGCGCTTCGGCCACGACATCCGCATCAAGCCGGACGCGAATGTGCGGCCGGTCACGGTGCGCTGTTGCGCCCGGCCCGACTGCCCGGAAGAAGGCAGCCACCGGGTTCCCAAAGCCCGCGACAAGCTCGACGAGCATCTGTGGTTCTGCCTCGAACACGCCCGTGCCCACAACGAGAGCTGGGACTATTTCCGCGGCATGAGCGATGCGGAAATCGAGGCGTTCCGCATTTCGGCGCTCACCGGCCATCGTCCCACCTGGCGTGTCGATGACCGCAGCCGCACGCACGCCGGCCAGTCGCCGCCCGGGACCGACGGCTATGCCGATGCCTTCGGCTTTTTTTCCGACGTGGCCGAACCTCCGCGTCCGCCGGAAAGGCGGCTCACAGCGGTGCAAATCCGCGCACTTGAGGTGCTCAATCTTGACGCTAGCGCCAACTTGCACCAGATAAAGGCCAGGTATAAGGAGCTAGTTAAGCGGTTCCATCCTGACGCCAATGGCGGCGATCGGGGCGCTGAGGAGCGTCTGAAAACAGGTGATCAAGGCCTATGGCGTCTTGCGCGCGGCCGGCCTGACCTAGCCGGCGTCCTCGGTCACCCTGCCCCTCCCCCGCGGCGATGGCGATTGCCGCCCCGAACAGCCGCCCCGAACATTTGAATCCGGACACACGATTATGACCACTGAGCCCGAAGGCCTCGATCCCGCCGCCACGCCCGACATCACCGTCGACGTGCGCAAAACCTTCGGCATCAATGCCGACATGAAGGTGCCGGCCTTCTCCAAGCGCAACCAGGAATACGTCCCCGAGCGCGACGACGCCTATCGCTTCGACCGCGAAACCACGCTCGCCATCCTGGCCGGCTTCGCCTTCAACCGCCGCGTCTTGATCCAGGGCTATCACGGCACCGGCAAATCGACGCATATCGAACAGGTGGCCTGCCGGCTCAACTGGCCCTGCATCCGCATCAATCTCGACAGCCACATCAGCCGCATCGACCTGATCGGCAAGGACGCGATCGTCCTCAAGGACGGCCAGCAGGTCACCGAGTTCCGCGAGGGGCTGCTGCCGTGGTGCCTACAGCATCCGGTCGCGCTTTGCTTCGATGAATACGACGCCGGCCGGCCCGACGTGATGTTCGTGATCCAGCGCATCCTGGAGGTCTCCGGCAAGCTGACGCTGCTCGACCAGAACCGCGTGATCCACCCGCACAAGGCCTTCCGGCTCTTTGCCACGACCAATACGATTGGTCTTGGCGATACCTCCGGTCTCTATCACGGCACCCAGCAGATCAACCAGGGCCAGATGGACCGCTGGAGCATCGTCGCCACGCTCAATTATCTGAGCCACGATGCCGAGGCCGAGATCGTGCTGGCCAAGGCGCCATCCTACGCCAAGACCGCCGAAGGCAAGAAGACTATCGCCGCCATGGTCCGCGTCGCCGACATGACGCGCAACGCTTTCGTCAACGGCGATCTGTCGACCGTGATGAGCCCGCGCACGGTCATCACCTGGGCCGAGAATGCCGAGATCTTCGGCGACATCGGCTTCGCCTTCCGGCTCACCTTCCTCAACAAATGCGACGAGCTGGAACGCGCCAGCGTCGCCGAATTCTATCAGCGCTGCTTCGGCGAGGATCTGCCCGAGAGCGCAGCCAAGGTACTGGTGGCGTGAGCGCCAAGCGTTGGCCATGAAACCCGACGGCCTGACCGAACCGTTCAAGCGCGCCGTCTCCACGGCCGTGCGCTCGCTGGCGGGCGAGCCGGAGATGGAAGTCAGCTTCGTCAACGACCATCCCTCCATGCAGGGCATGAAGGCGCGCCTGCCCACGCCGTCGCGCAATCTGCCGCCGGGCGAGGTCGCGGTCGTGCGCGGCACCGGCGACGCCTATGCGCTCAAGCTGGCCTATCATCAGGACAGCATCTCCGCCCGCTTCCGTCCGCAATCGCCCGATGCCGCCGCGGTGTTCGATGCCGCCGAACAGGCGCGCGTCGAGGCCATCGGCGCACTGGCCATGAAGGGCGTGGCCGACAATCTCGCCGCCAGCCTCGAGGCCCAGTGCACGCGCAAGGGCATGGCCCGCATGCAGAGCCGCGCCGAGGTGCCGCTCGCCGACGCTTTCGCGCTGGTGGTGCGCGAGCATCTGACCGGCGAGAAGCCGCCGGCCTGTGCCACCCGCGCCGTCGAGCTGTGGCGCGACTGGATCGAGGAGCGCGCCGGCGCCGAGCTCGACAAGCTCGCCGAGGTCATGCGCGACCAGACCCGCTTCGCCAAGGTGACGCGCACGATCCTGCGCGATCTCGACGTCGACGAATCCGACGAAAGCGACGCCGAGGACCAGGACGACAACGAGACCGCCGAAGCCGAGCCGCAAAACGACAAGCAGGAGCACGACAATCCGGAATCGGCCTCGGAGACCGGCGAAGCCGAAATGGAGGAAGGCGCCGAAGGCGACGAAACGTCCGCCGACGTCAAGGCCGTGCAGGCGGAGGAGCGCTCCGAGGTCTCCGACTCCGACGAGAACATGATGCCGCGGCGGCCGAACGACCCCTTCGGCGATCAGGAGCGCTGGGGCTACCGCATCTTCACCACCCAGTTCGACGAGATCGTGCACGCCACCGAGCTTTGCGATACCGAAGAGCTGACGCGGTTGCGCAATTTCCTCGATCAGCAATTGCAGAGCCTGCAGGGCGTGGTGGCGCGCCTCGCCAACCGGCTGCAGCGGCTGCTGATGGCGCAACAGAATCGTTCCTGGGACTTCGATCTCGAGGAAGGAATCCTCGATACCGCGCGGCTGCCACGCATCATCATCGATCCCATGCATCCGCTCTCGTTCAAGATGGAGAAGGATCTGGAGTTCCGCGACACCGTGGTTACGCTCCTGCTCGACAATTCTGGCTCGATGCGCGGCCGGCCGATCATGGTGGCGGCCATGTGCGCCGACATCCTGGCTCGCACGCTGGAGCGCTGCGGCGTCAAGGTCGAGGTTCTGGGCTTCACCACGCGGGCCTGGAAGGGCGGACAGTCGCGCGAAGCCTGGGTCACGGGCGGCAAGCCGCCGCATCCGGGCCGCCTCAACGATCTCAGGCACATCATCTACAAGGCCGCCGACGAACCCTGGCGGCGGACGCGGCGCAATCTCGGCCTGATGATGCGCGAAGGCCTGCTCAAGGAGAACATCGACGGCGAGGCGCTGATGTGGGCGCACAACCGCCTGCTCGGCCGCCCCGAGCAGCGCAAGATCATGATGGTGATCTCAGACGGCGCGCCGGTCGACGATTCCACGCTCTCGATCAACACCGGAAATTACCTCGAACGGCACCTGCGCCACGTTATCGACGACATCGAGGAGAAATCGCCGGTCCAGATCTCGGCCATCGGCATCGGCCACGACGTCACGCGCTATTATCGCCGCGCGGTGACCATCGTCGATGCCGAGCAACTGGGCGGAGCCATGACCGATCAGCTGATCTCGCTCTTCGCCGCCGACAAGATTCACGGCCAGCTCGGCGATCCGTCGCGGCTGGCGCGCGCACGCCATTCCAAGCGCCGCCACGCCGCATGAGACGGCGGCTCGCGGAATTCGCCGCCGCTGCCGGCCTGCTGGCCTTCGTGCTCGGGGCCTGTGCGACCGAAATCTCCGCCCGGCCCGGCCTGCCCGACGCGATCGCGATTTCCTATCAGCCGATCCCGCTGTCTAGGACCGGCCGCAGGGAGACGCGCGTTGGACAGCTCATCTATCGCGGCGGGCTCGAACTCTCCTCGCCTGAGACGCGCTTCGGCGGCTGGTCGGGCCTGGTCGTCAGTGCCGACGGCAAGCGGATGCTGTCGCAATCCGACGAGGCGCATTGGCTGCACGCCGACCTCATTTATGACGCGGACGGCGATCTCGCCGGCGTCAGAAATGCGCAGCTCGCCGACATGCTCGACATGAACGGCAAGACCATGGGCAAGAACGAAGGCGACGCCGAAGGCCTCGACGCCTTGACGCCGGCGGGGCCCGACGGCCCGGTGGTGGTGAGCTTCGAGCGCGACGCGCGGGTGTGGCGATACGATCTGTCGAATTCGCTCGACGTGCGGCCCGAGCCGGTGCCGATGCCGGCCGGCATCAAGGTCGCCGACAACAATCTCGGCCTCGAAGGGCTGACGATGCTGGCGCCGGACGCGCTGCTGGCCGTGTGCGAAGACACCCATCGCGCCGACGGCGACATGTATGCCTGGCTCGTGCCCTATCCCAAGGCCGCGCCGGGCATCGTCTATGGCGTGCTGGGCGTGCGCCCCCATTCGCCTTACGAGATCTCCGATGCGGTGATGGGGCCGTCAGGCAAATATCTCTATCTGCTCGAACGCCATTACTACGGGCCCATCGGCGGCGTCGTCATAGCGGTCCGCCGTATCATTGCGGCCGATGTGCGCGCGGGCGCCCGGCTTGGCGGCACCGAAATCGCCAAATTCAGCATGCGCGAGAACATCGACAACATGGAAGGCCTGGCGCTGCGACGGGGGGGCGACGGCAAGACCTACCTCTACATGATCTCGGACGACAATTACGACCACACGCTCCAGCGCACGCTGCTCCTGATGTTCGAGCTTGCGGACGACGGTCGGTAGTCAGTAGCCGCCAAGTCCCCATTGCGGCGGCAGCACCGGCCGCAGCAGCCAATAGGGCAGAAGCAGAACCAGCGCCGACGCGGCCATCAACGCGGCATAGCCCAGCATCTGCGGAATCCAGCCGGCATGGCCGCCAATATGGGCGAGCGGAAAACCGATACCGCAGAACAGCAGGCCGCCGATCAGCGTGGCGAATAACGGCGCCACCCACCAGCGCGGGCCGCGCATGCGGTCGAAGACGATCACCGATGCCAGTTGGGCCAGGAACAAGCCGGCTCCGAACCCCAGCGCCTGTGTCAGCGGCGGCAGCGGACGGCCGGCAAACGCCGGCAGGCTGTCCGAGGCGATCCACAGCGCGATGCCGCCGATCAGCCACGCGAGCAGCGTCTGGCCAGCGGCATGACCGGCGCCAAAACGGCGATTGGTCAGCTCGATGGCGAAGAAGGTCAGCGGCAGGATGAGGTCGCCATAGGTGAGCCAGGGCACGGCCGGCAGAAGCGGCCAGGCCACTGGCCGGTCGGCGAAGAAATAGGCTGCAGCCTCCAGCCCACCCAGCAGCAGCACCGGCAGGATGAGTTGCATCGCCACCCTGCGCCGTCCGCCATCCGGGCGCGTCGGCGCGCCCGGATGGGTCTCATAGGTCCGGCCGATCGCCTCCATCGGTAGCGCCCCCCGCTCGGTTATCGCTCCGTTGGACTGGCGATAACTGCCCAGATAGCGCTCGGAGCGGACCCCAGATTCGTAACTCACCGCAATCCTGTCCCTGCCCGGGCAAAGGCCCGATTGGCACATTTTGGCACAAATCCCACGCTATGCGGGGACTTGCGCTGCGGAAAGCGGAAATTGCGGCCTTAGTTAAGCGGCGGCGCTCTTCTTGGCGATCTGCCGCTTGAGGCGCAGCGCCCGGGACGACAGGACCTTGTCCTTGGCCTTAAGCAGGAATGCGTCCAGGCCGCCGATGCGGTCGACCGAGCGCAGCGCATTCATGCTGATCTTGAGCCGGACATCCTGGCCCAACGCGTCGCTGGCCAGCGAGACCTCCTGCAGGTTCGGGCGGAAGACCCGCTTGGTCTTGTTGTTGGCGTGGCTCACATTGTGCCCCGTCATGACACCTTTGCCCGTCAATTCGCAGCGGCGCGACATGGTCTGCCTCTTCCAATGGCCCGAAAAGAGCGGCCCTATTAGGGTCTTGAGCCGGGGGCGTCAAGTATTGCGAAGCTGTATAAGCAATGGCCGCAATGTGAAGCTATAAGGGTGCCCGAGGGGGCAAATCAGACAGCTGGTCAGGAAATTTGCCCGCAGGATCGCCGTGGGAGCGGCGGCCGAAGATTACGAGGATTTGCATGGATTCCGCTCGCCGACTGAGTTTTTCGCCCGCCGCCAAGACCCTCCACTGGCTGATCGTGCTTTTGATGGTGATCCAGTTTCCCATCGGCTGGCTGATGGCCGATGTCCACCGCGGGCCACCCGTCGAATCGACCGAGATCCACATGTCGTTCGGTCTTCTGATCCTGACGCTGGTGCTGATCCAGTTCGTCCGGCGGATCGTGTTCGGGGTGCCGCCATTCGAACCAGGGCTGCCGGGCTGGCAGCGCGTGGCGGCCACGACCATGCATTGGGGCCTCTACGTCCTGCTGGTGTTCTTCATGATCACCGGCTGGTGCTTCGCCTCCTATTTCGGCTGGCCGATCACCTTCTTCGGTCTGTTCCCGATCCCGGGCATCCTGCCCAAGGGCCTTCCGATCGGGCGCACGCTGGGCGAATTGCACCAGTTCATCGTCTGGCTCGTGCTCGCCGCCATCGTTGGACACATCGTGGCGGCGCTGTGGCACCACTTCGTGGACAAGGACCGCACACTGATTCGGATGCTACCGGGCGCGGGTACCTCGGAACGCAGCGATTAGCCGGCGCGCCGCGGAGGGCGGCAGCAGCCGGCCGGCGACCACGTCGGCTTCCATATGCCCCACCGCCGCAGCGGTTTCGGGATCGGTGGCGATGTCGTCGGCAAGGGCGGCTTCGACCTCGCTGCGGAACCAGCGCCGGGCCTGATCGGCGCGCAGCCGCTCCAGATACCCGCCCTCGGCGAGCGCGCGATGCAAGGCGCAGACGCCGGTCCAGGCTTGCGCGATGCCCACGCCCTCTATTGCCGAAACGGACGCGACATTGGCCGCGATCCCCGGATATTTGGGCCGCATCAGATGCAGCGCCATGCGGTAATCGGCGACCGCGCGGTTGGCAGCGGCCTTCAGATCGCCGTCGGCCTTGGTCACCAGCACCAGATCGGCCAGCTCCATGACGCCGCGCTTGATGCCCTGCAACTCGTCACCGCTTCCGGGCGCAACCAGAAGCACGAACAGATCCACCATGTCGGCGACCGCGGTTTCCGACTGGCCGACGCCGATCGTCTCGACGATGCCTACGTCGTAGCCCGCCGCCTCGGCCAGCAGCAGAACCTCATGCGTCCGCCGCGCCACCCCGCCCGCCGTGGTTCCGGCCGGCGACGGGCGGATAAAGGCGCCCGGATCGCGCGCCAGCCGCTCCATCCGCGTCTTGTCGCCCAGGATTGAGCCGCCGGAACGGCGCGACGACGGATCGACGGCCAGCACCGCTACCTTGAGGCCCTGCCCGGTCAGATGGATTCCGAAGGCTTCGATGAAGGTCGATTTGCCGACGCCCGGCGCGCCGGAAATGCCCACGCGGATGGCCTTGCCGGTGCGCGGCAGCAATTGCGTCAGAAGCGCCTCGGCGCGGGCGCGGTCCGAGGCTTTGGTCAATTCAACCAGCGTGATAGCGCGGGCGAGCGCTATGCGGTCGCCGGTACACACCGCCTCGGCCACGGCGGGAACTTCCAGCGATTTTGCGTTCGCGCGGCTCATGATTGGACCATGCTGTTTGGACCTCGTATCATGGTCATGGCGGGGCTCGACGCGAGTTTGGCTGGGAGTGCACGATGGCGAAAGTGCGCGGGCGTCAAATCCTGCTGGCAGCGGCGGTTTCGGCGGCTGTGATCGCCCCGGCGCTGGCCGCCGGGCCCACGGCGCCCGAACCCGCGCGGCAGGCCGCCATCGCGCCGCCCGACGCCGCCACCCTCAACGTCGCCTATGTGCTGCGCTTCTGGGACATCCCCTTCGGACACACCGATTATCGCGGCGTCTTCGCAAACGGCACCTATCGGGTGAGCTCGCATTTCGAGACGCGCGGCATCATCAACACCTTCTGGCATTCGGTGATCGATGCCGGCGCCAGCGGCGACGTCGGCGGCCACCGCGTCGCGCCATACATCTACGACTCCTATGCCGTGCGCGGCGACGACAAGAAGCAGCGCGTCAAGCTCACCTATCACCATGAAGGGCCGCCGGAGCTTCTCGCCACACCGCCCTACGACACCGAGAAGTATCCGGTGACGGAGAGCGAGCAGGAAGCCGGGATCGATCCCATGAGCGCGATCACGCTGATCGTCACCGGCGTGCAGGCAAGTTCTGACAATCCCTGCGGCACGATCGCGCCGGTGTTCGACGGGCGTCGCCGCTACGACATCGATTTCGCTTACGTGAAGGACGAGAAGGTCAAGCTCGACAACGGGCTCTATGACGGTACGGCGCATCTGTGCCAACTGAAATACCACCAGATCGCCGGCTATAAGCCCCAGCTGCTGCACGACGAAAGCGCCAGGCCGCCGATTTTCGCGCTCGTCGCCGATATTCCCGACACTGCCGCCCCGCTCGGCCATTACCTCGTGCCGCTGAAACTGTGGACCGACATCAAATGGGGCACGGTGACGGCGGAGCTGTCGGCGCTGAAGACCGGCGAGGACAAGACCGCCGGCGGTTAGGCGGTGGCCTCCGCTCCAATCCTGACGAAGTGGCACGCGCGATGAAAGCCTTCATGGACGGCCTCGTGGGCGCCGAGGCACCCGGCAAGTGAAACTTCCCTAGGCCGCCGCTTTTCTCCGCGCACGGATCAGGTCGATGACCTTGCGCGCGGCTTCGACGATGTTGGTGCCGGGCCCGAAGATGGCGGCGACGCCGGCCTTCTCCAGAAAGGCGTAATCGGCCGGCGGGATGACGCCGCCGGCGACCACCAGGATGTCGCCCCCGCCTTCGGTCTTCAGCGCCGCGATCAATTCGGGCACCAGCGTCTTGTGGGCGCCGGCCTGGCTGGAGATGCCGACGACGTGGACATCGGCGTCGAGCGCGTCGCGGGCGACTTCGTCGGGCGTTTGGAACAGCGGGCCGATATCGACATCGAAGCCGAGGTCGGCGAAGGCGGTGGCGATCACCTTGGCGCCGCGGTCGTGGCCGTCCTGGCCCAGTTTGGCGACCAGGATGCGCGGGCGGCGGCCCTCATCTTTTGCGAAGCTTTCGACGTCGCCGCGGATCGAGGCGAATTCGTTGTCGCCCTCATAGGCGCGGCCATAGACACCGGCGATCGAACGGATCTGCGCGCGGTAGCGGCCGAACACAGTCTCCATCGCCGCCGAGATTTCGCCGACGGTGGCGCGCGCCCGTGCCGCCTCGACCGCCAGCGCCAAAAGATTCGCCTTGCCTTTGGCGCCTTCGGTCAGCGCAGAGAGCGCGGCCCGGCATTTCGCTTCGTCGCGAGCCGCGCGCACCTGTTTCAGCCGCGCGATCTGGCCGGCGCGCACCGCCGCATTGTCGATGTCGCGAACCTCGACGTGGGACGGCGCCTCGGCCTCGAATCTGTTGACGCCGACGATGACGTCCTCGCCCTTGTCGACGCGGGCCTGGCGGCGGGCGGCGGCCTCCTCGATGCGCAATTTCGGGATGCCGGCTTCGACGGCCTTGGTCATGCCGCCCATCTGTTCGGCCTCGTCGATCAGCTCTTTGGCGGCCACGACAAGCGAATGTGTCAGCGCCTCGACGTAATAGGAGCCGCCCAGGGGATCGACCACATGGGTGATCCCGGTCTCGTTCTGCAGAATGAGCTGGGTGTTGCGGGCGATGGAGGCGGAGAACTCCGTCGGCAGCGCGATGGCTTCGTCGAAGGAATTGGTGTGCAGCGACTGGGTGCCGCCGAGCACCGCCGCCAACGCTTCGTAAGCCGTGCGCACGATATTGTTGTAGGGGTCCTGCTCGGTCAGCGAGACGCCGGAGGTCTGGCAGTGGGTGCGCAGCATCATCGATTCCAGTTTCGTCGCGCCGAAATCCTTCATGGTCTTGGCCCACATCAGGCGGGCGGCGCGCAGCTTGGCCACCTCCATGAAGAAATTCATGCCGATGCCGAAGAAGAAGCTGAGCCGGGGCGCGAAGTCGTCGACCGCAAGTCCGCGCGCCATCGCCGCGCGCACATATTCCATGCCGTCGGCGAGCGTGTAGGCGAGCTCCTGCACCGCGGTCGCGCCCGCCTCGTTCATGTGGTAGCCGGAGATCGAGATCGAATTGAATTTCGGCATGTGCTTGGCCGCATATTCGATGACGTCGGCGACGATGCGCATGGATGGCCCGGGCGGATAGATATAGGTGTTGCGGACCATAAACTCCTTCAGGATGTCGTTCTGGATCGTGCCCGAGAGTTTGTCCGGCGCCACGCCCTGTTCCTCGGCAGCGACGATGTAACCGGCCATGATCGGGATCACCGCGCCGTTCATCGTCATCGACACGCTCATGCGGTCGAGCGGAATGCGATCGAACAGGATCTTCATGTCCTCGACGGAATCGATGGCCACGCCGGCCTTGCCGACATCGCCGGCCACGCGCGGATGGTCGCTGTCATAGCCGCGATGGGTAGCCAGATCGAAGGCGACGGACAGGCCCATCTGCCCGGCCGCCAGATTGGCGCGGTAGAAGGCGTTGGAGTCCTCGGCGGTCGAGAAGCCGGCATATTGGCGGATGGTCCAGGGCCGGTTCGCATACATGGTGGCGCGCACGCCGCGCAGGAAGGGCTCGAATCCCGGCAGCGAATCCACCACCTCCAGCCCCTCCAGGTCGGCGGCGGTGTAGAGCGGCTTGACGGCAAAGCCTTCGGGCGTGTCCCAGGCCAGACTCGCCGGGTCCCTGCCCTTCAGCTCCTTCGCGGCCAGTGCGGCCCATCGTCTGGGGTCTTGGGCATTGGTGCCCATCATCCGATCTTACTCCCGGCCTTGCCACCGCAGTATCGCAGGCGCGGGAGACGGTTCAACGGGGGCGGTTTTCCCGCAATTCCGCCCACGGACATTCCGCCCACGGATCATGTCGGGCATCGGGACGCTTGCGGACGCACAGGTGGACCGCCGCACAAGATGTGGGGTACTAACAGTATTGACAAACGACAATTTGCGTTAGAACAAATGGCGATATTGATTTGGTTAGTGATTCGGGCACGCTACATTCTCGCTCCGTTCACGATCGACTGTGGATCATCCACAGGCCTCGTATATGCCGATCCGCAAGCTGTGGCGCTGCAAATCCCCACTCAGACGGGCCGCCCGCCGGCGCAATATCCGCACCGGAATAATTTGTTGGGCAAGTAAATCGCGGTTTTAGATCTGGCCTCACCTGCTATTCTTGGACCTCAATCCTGGCGCCATGAACCGAGTCTTGGCGCCACGCGAGGAAAGTCCAGTGGCGACACTGTCAGGCGACGAGATCGCCATTTACATGCCCGGCTGGAGCCCGTCTGCCATGACGGGCGGGGAACTCATCTCCTATTCCTCGACCGAGATCTATTTCCGGACAACGGGCTACGGTCCCGGAGACGGCCCCTATTTCAAGATCAACGGCACCGGGTTCACCTTCATAGACAAGGGCAGCACCGTTGAGTTCACGGGCGGAACCGTTACCGGCGTGGATTCTCTGGCCCCTGGCTTGCGCTATTCCATCCGCGACCTCAGCGTCGACATACACCAATTCTTTGGCGCAGCCAGCCAGGGCCTTGACGTCTATCAGGGCTTTCTTTTCGCCGGCGACGACACCATGACCGGCACAGCTTCAGGTGACACGCTGAAGGGCTACGGCGGCAACGACACGATCTATGGCGGCGGGGGCGACGACGTCATCGATGGCGGGAGCGGGACGAACATACTGAAGGGCGGCACCGGCAACGACCGCTTCATAGCCGGGGCAGGCAACGATACGTTTTACGGCGGAAGCGGCCAGGACATCGTGGATTTCAGCGGTGCGACCCGGAGCGTCGCGATCGATCTTTCCAAGTCTACCGCGCAGATCATCGGCGGTCATTCCATCACGCTCAATTCCATCGAAGGCGCGATCGGCACGAACCATGCGGACATGTTTTACGGCAGTCCGGGCAACAACTATTTTGAAGGCGGCGGCGGCAACGACGTGTTCCACCTGGAAGCCGGCGGCAACGACACCGTTTCCGGCGGGGCGGGCGACGACACCTTTTACTTCGGCGGCGCCTACAACAGCAAAGATCATATCGACGGCGGCCCGGGCGATAACACGTTGGTTCTCGACGGCGAGTATGACCGCACGATCAGCCTCGATCCGGCCGCCATCCACAATCTCGTCTTCGGCGCCGGACACAGTTATTCGGTGGTTTACCGTTCGAGTTCGGCCTTGAACGTCGATGCATCCGCGCTGCAAGCGTCGGACCATGTACACCTTGTCTCCTATGGCACCCTGCGCAACGTGGTGGGAAGTCCCGGCGACGACACCTTCAAGCAGGTGGATAGCTCAATCGGCGTGCCCATTGTCTTTCACCTTGAAGCCGGCGGCAACGACACCGCTGTGGGCGGACTGGGCGACGACATCTTTTATATGGGCGGCGCCTTGACCGGAAAGGATCACCTCGACGGCAGTAGCAATTCTCTTGGCGGCGATGTCCTCGACCTCAACGGCGCGTATGACGACAGGACCGTCATCAACACCCGTCAGATCGAAAATGTCGTCGTCCATCGCGGGCACAATTACAATCTCGCATTGTCGAGCGCGGTCACAACCGACAATGGCGGCATGAAGGTCGACGCGCATTCGCTCGGCGCTTCGGACAGTCTCACTTTCGACGGCAGCGCCGATTTCGGCCTTCCCGATTTCACTTACGGGCGGTCACGGCAACGATGTTCTGACCGGCGGCGGCGCCAGCGACAATTTCGACCTCACCGCCGGCGGCAGCGACCAAGCTAGCGGCGGCGCCGGTGCCGACAGCTTCAATTTCGGATCCGCCTGGAATTCCTCCGACATCATCGATGGCGGCGCAGGGCAAGATACCATCACCGCCGACCGGTATCACGGCGGCAAGCTCGTTCTCGATCCGACGTCGGGCAACGTCCACAGCGTGGAGCACTTCGTTCTTACCGGCGATTATCGCTTCCACATTCAGGTGGACGCCCATTACACTCATCCGCTCACGATCGAGGCGAAACACGATTCCGGCAAGACCTTCGTGCTGTCGGCCGTACAGAGCAACGCGAACATCACCGTCACCAGCGACGGCGTATCAAATATCCACACAGGAAGCGGCAATGACACAATTGTTGTGTACGGCAGCGCTTTGTCCCCGTTCAATGCCAACAATACGCTCGTCGGCGGCGCTGGCGACGACTCCCTGACCGGCGGCGGGCTGCTGAAGGGCGGCGCCGGCAACGACACACTCTGGGGCGGAGACGGCAATGACACGCTGATAGGCGGTTCCGGCAACGATATCCTGAACGGTGGTCCCGGCACCAACACGCTCATCGGCGGCGGCGGCGACGACTTGCTGTATTGTGGCTATGGTCACGACATCCTGACGGGCGGCACGGGCCACGATGCGTTCTATCTCAACGGTGCCGGGTTGGGGAGCTATCCGATCGTGACCGATTTCGTTTCCGGGACGGATTACTTCGTGATCCCACCCCTTGGCCAGCATCCGGTCACCGTCATCGATCATACTGTCGCGCACGGCACGTTGGACAACAATCAATCCATGGACACGGAGCTCCATAGCATCATCAACGCGCACAAGCTGGATGCCGGCGGCGCAGTGATCTACGAGCCGGATCAGGGCTCGCTGGCCGGGAGCGTGTTCCTGGTCGTCGACCACAACGGAATCGCCGGATACCAGACCGGCGATTATGTGGTGTCTCTGGTCGGAACCTCCTCGACATCACTCACAGTGAGTGACTTCCACCTGCAGTCCTAAAGTCCTCCCGGTTTCCCGGCCTGGGTCCCCGGTATATGCGCCAGACGCTTGCGTTGCCGGCCAAATCGACTACAGGTTTTGCCATGGTCTCGCGCGTCCCCCATTCTCGCGTCACCGCGGTCCTTGGGCCCACCAACACCGGCAAGACCCATTTCGCCATCGAGCGGATGCTGGCGCACCGCTCGGGGCTCATTGGCCTGCCGCTCAGGCTTCTGGCCCGCGAGGTCTATGACAAGGTCGTCCGCCTGAAGGGGGCCGATGCCGCGGCGCTGGTCACTGGCGAAGAGAAGATCGTGCCGGCCGGTGCGCGCTATTTCGTCTGCACGGTCGAGGCCATGCCGCTCGATCTGGGCGTGGCGTGTCTGGCCGTCGACGAGATCCAGCTCGCCGCCGATGCCGAGCGCGGCCATGTCTTCACCGACCGGCTGCTTCATGCGCGCGGCGAGGAGGAGACCATGTTCCTCGGCGCCGAGACCATGCGCACGGCCGTCGCCCGCTTCGTGCCGGACGCGCATTTCATCACGCGGCCGCGCTTTTCCGATCTGGCCTATACCGGCGCGAAGAAGCTGACGCGGCTGCCGCGGCGAGCGGCGGTGGTCGCGTTCTCGGCGGAAGACGTCTATGCAATTGCGGAGCTGGTGCGGCGCCAGCGCGGCGGTGCGGCGGTTGTACTTGGCGCTCTCTCACCTCGCACCCGCAATGCCCAGGTCGCGCTCTACCAGAACGGCGATGTCGACTTCCTGGTGGCGACCGATGCCATCGGCATGGGCCTCAACATGGATATCGACCATGTCGCCTTCGCCGGTCTGATGAAATTCGATGGTGTGGGCTTGCGTGCGCTGAGAGCCGACGAGATCGGACAGATCGCCGGCCGCGCCGGCCGCCACATGAACGACGGTACCTTCGGCGTCACTGCCGATGCCGAGCCGCTCGATGAAGAGACCGTGACGCGCGTCGAAAGCCACCGTTACGAGCCGGTGCGTGTGCTGCGATACCGGAACTCCAAGCTCGCCTTCCATTCGCTCGACGCGCTGATCGCGAGCCTCGACGAACCGCCGCCTACGCGCGGCCTGGTGAAAGCGCGGGCCGCGACCGACCTCGAAGCCTTGCGCATCCTTGCGAGTCACGAAGAAATCCGCGACATGGCGCGGGCGCCTGCGGCCGTGCGGCTGCTGTGGGACGCCTGCCAGCTTCCCGATTTCCGCAAGCTCAGCGCAGAGGATCACGTACGCCTGGTCGGACAGATCTACCGCCATCTGATGAGCGAAGCCGGCGCGCTCCCCGCGGATTGGCTCGGCCGCCAGATCGTCCGCCTCGACAATGTCCAAGGCGATGTCGCCACGTTGTCGGGGCGGCTGGCGCAAATCCGCACATGGACATATGCCGCCCACCGCCCTGGCTGGGTGAAGGACAGCGGCCACTGGCAGACCGAGACCCGCGCCGTCGAAGACCGCCTGTCGGACGCGCTGCACGAGCAGTTGACCCAGCGCTTCATCGACCGCCGCACCGCGGTCTTGATGCGCTCGCTGCGCGACGACGAATTCGATGGGCTCGGGCTCGACGAATCCGGCAGCGTCAGCTTGGACGGCCATACCCTGGGCAAGCTCGAAGGCTTCTGCTTCGTCGCCGACGAGCGCGTGGATGAAAAGTCGGGGGGCATCCATGGCCGCACACTGCGCGCGGCGGCGCACAAGGCGCTGGCCGGAGAACTGGCACGCCGCGAGCGCCGGCTGCTGGCAGCGGAACAGCACGACATCGCGCTCAGCGAGCACGGCCGCATCTGGTGGGACGGCGCCATCGTGGCGCGGCTGACTGCCGGCGCCGATCCCTTGTCGCCGGGCCTGGCGCTCGTGGCAGACGAGACCATGCGCAGCGAAACCCGCGCCCGTCTCGCAGCCAAGCTGAAGCAATGGCTGGGCTGTCATCTCGCCGCCAGGATCGGAAGCTTGCGCGAACTCGAGCGCGCCGCCGATGCCAAACCGGGAACCGCCGACGCCTTGCCGCCGGAGGCACGCGGCGTTGCCTACCAGCTCGTCGAGCATCTGGGCGCGCTCGATCGCGCCTCCGCCACGTTGCCGCCGAAGGAGCGCGTGGCCATGCGCGCGCTGAGACCCTTCGGCGTGCGCTACGGCCGCCGCTCGATCTTCATGCCCAGGCTGCTGCGCCCGGAAGCCGCGGCGGTGCTGGCGCTGTTGTGGGGCGTCCACCGGAGGCTCGAACGGATTCCGCCCGCGCCCACGCCGGGCCTCACGTCCTTCGCGGCGGGCTTCGCGACCGGCGGCGAATGGCCGGACGGATTTCTCGCGGCCTCCGGCTATCGGGTGATCGCAGGCCGCGCCATCCGTCTCGACATGCTGGAGCGGCTGGAAGACGAACTCGAAGCCGCCGCTACGCAGGGCACGAGCGCCCCGGCCGTCGCGACCAGGCTGGTGTCGCTGCTCGGTGCCGACAGGGCGGCGCTTGCCCCTGTGCTAGCCGGCCTCGGCTGGCATGAGCTCGCCGTCGGTACAGGCGAAGCCACCGTCTGGCGGCGGAACCGGTCCGACGCAGCGACGCAGTCCGCAGCCTCGCACAAACGAGCGGCGCGGCGCCGGCCGGGCAAGCCCAAGCCGTCCGGGGATTCGGTATTCTCCGGCCTGAAAACGCTTCTTGCGGCGGATTGACGCGGGTGAGCGATCGCATCCGCATCGACAAATGGCTGTGGCACGCCCGCTTCTACAAGACGCGCCCGCTCGCCCAGCGCGCCACCGAATTGGGCGTCCTCAGGCTGAACGGCGCGCGCGTGGTCAAACCGGGTGCCGGCGTAGGGCCTGGCGACGTGCTCACGGTGCCGCGCGGCCGCGAGGTGGTGGCGGTCAAGATCGTGGCCTGCGGCAGCCGGCGCGGGCCGGCCCGCGAAGCACTCGGCCTCTATGAAATCCTTACAGAAACTGTGCTTGATCGCGACGCCCCGGCACCTTAATGGACGCGGGCGCAGGATTGCGCGCCGTGTAGGAAGAACCAGCCATGACCTTCGTCGTCACCGAAGCCTGCATCAAATGCAAGTACATGGACTGCGTGGAAGTGTGCCCGGTGGACTGCTTCTACGAAGGCGACAACATGCTGGTGATCGACCCGGAGGTCTGCATCGACTGCGGCGTGTGCGAGCCGGAATGCCCGCCGGAAGCCATCAAGCCCGACACCGAGTCCGGCCTGGAGCAGTGGCTGACGCTGAACGCCGAATTCGCCAAGACCTGGCCGAATATCGTCCAGAAGGGCACCGCCCCCGCGGATGCGAAAGAATGGGAAGGCGTAGACAACAAGTACGACAAGTATTTCAGCGATAAACCCGGCGACGGATCGTAAAATTGCGCGGCCCTGCTGCGGCAATATTGCGCGCTCCGAAACGGGGGCGCAGGCAACCTCCGGGAATTGCTCGCGGATTTTTCACAAAATCCTAAATAAGTTATACGATTTCAAGTGCTTGCGAGAATCGGCCTTCCCTTTTCGCGGCTGTCGTGTTATACACATAGTCGCTGGCGCCCAGCAGGTTCGGATTGGTCGAAACGCTCATGCCCGCCTGTGTGGTGTCATCCGCAGTCCCGGCCCCGGGGGGCGCCCCAACCCCGCTGGGGCCTTGTTTTTTGACTGGATATCCACAGGACAGGGCTCGGCGCCGGGGCAATTATGTTGCACTGCAAAAGGCTTGCGGTGCGTCGGTTTGGGTACCGGCATGCACTCACGCATGCTTGTCAGGAAATGGATGCAAATGACCACAACGGCGACGACGGCAACGACGACGACGAAGAAGAAGGTTCCCGCAAACTCGAACAGGAGGCTGGAGTTTAAGGCGAGCGATCACGTGGTCTATCCGAGCCACGGCGTGGGCAAGATCGTCCGCGTCGAAGAGCAGGAGGTCGCCGGCGCCATGCTCGAGCTCTTCGTCATCACCTTCGAAAAGGACAAGATGACGCTTCGTGTGCCGGTGGCGAAGGCGAAGTCGGTGGGCATGCGCAAGCTGTCCTCGCCCGACGTCGTGGCCACCGCGCTGAACACGCTGAAGGGCCGCGCCCGCGTCAAGCGCACGATGTGGAGCCGCCGCGCGCAGGAATACGAAGCCAAGATCTATTCCGGCGATCTGGTTTCGATCGCCGAGGTCGTGCGCGACCT
The DNA here is from genome assembly GCA_963775165.1 of uncultured Pseudomonadota bacterium. Lineage (GTDB taxonomy): Bacteria > Pseudomonadota > Alphaproteobacteria > Micropepsales > Micropepsaceae > Rhizomicrobium. The sequence continues at coordinate 171,298 of CAVZHX010000004.1, forward strand.
GCATCGCGCCTCGGGCCAGCCGGAACAGTCCTATTCCGAACGCCAGCTTTACGAGGCCGCGCTCGCGCGCATGGCCCGCGAAGTGGCCGCGGTCGAGCGCATCGACGAGCAGGCCGCGGTCAAGCGGGTCGAGACCGTGCTGCTGAAGAAGGCGGCCTGATCTTTTACGCCGCGCAGAATTGGGGATCGGCCCGGGTTCTCGCCCGGGCCTTTTTTTCCGCCTAATCGGGCCGCGACGACGTCCGATCAGGGGCGTCCAGAACCTCGATGGCCTCGGGATCGGATATCTCGATTTCGGGACCGTTGAGCGACTGCATCCAGCCACGCACGCGCACACGCCTGCCCGCATAGGCGCGCGGATCGATGCCCGTGCCCCGGAACAGCTTCAGATCGTCGGGCGCGATGGTGGCGGTGAAATCGCTGCGCCAGTCGCTGCCGAAATTGAGATAGGCGCGGCCGCCGCGCACATCGGCGCTTCTCACCACGCCCTCGACGATCTGGAAGGTGCCGGTGGCGCCGCCGGCCGCATCGGCGTGACGCACGGCATAAGCGGGCAACGCCCAGATACCTGTTCGCGCCTCACGCGCCTCGGCTTCGGCGGCGAGCAACTGGCGGGCGCATCCGCGCCGGTCGGGGGCGATGTTCACGCGCGCCCAGCCCCGCCTGAGCATTTCCGCCTGAAGCCAGTTGGCAGTCATGCTGGAGGTGAAGAAGACCTGCGCCCGGATGCGGCCGTAGCGATCCTCCTTCGGGCGGTCGGCTGCGAGCGTCGCGCGCTTTCCGTCGGCCAGGCTCCGCAGCGCCGCGAGCGTCAGGTCGGTGACGTCGGACGGCGCCCGGTCGCGCTTGGCGTTCGCCAGCAAGATGCCCTCGAGTTCGACCGCGCGGCCGTCGGACAGCACGAGCACACCGTTCCGCTCGACGCGGACGATCTTGATGCCGGACACTTCGATATGGGAGGTGCAGCTTGGCAGGGGCGCCGCCTGGGCGGCGGCGGCAGCCAACACCGCCCCGAGAGACAGCGCTCCCACACGCAAGCAGTACCTGCCCATCGAGCCGGTCCCTTCCACACCACGCCTTACGGGCGCAATCATGCATATGCGACAGCGGAAAGCCACTTGGCTCACTGCCCCAAATCGCGACACCGGCGGCTCGCGCGGGCGCGCGGCTTCGTGTAGGGAAGTGGCGGATCCCGCCTCACGCGATGGCTCTGCGCGCCGGCGCGCCATCCGATCTGGAGAGTCCCATGTTCCAGGACCTGAGCTTGGCCCAGCATCTGGTGACCGGCCAACAAGTCCAGCAATACCTTTTGGACGGCGGCCTGAATTTCTTTGCCGCAGTCGCCATCCTCGTCATCGGCTGGACCATCGCGGGATGGCTCGCCGCCTGGACGCGCCAATCCTGAAACGCAGTGCCCACTTCGACGAGACACTGAAGCCGATCACGGTTTCTCTGGTGCGCTACGCCGTCGTCGCGGTGACGATCCTGGCGGTGCTCAACCGCTTCGGCGTGCAGACGACAAGCCTGATCGCGGTGATCGGCGCGGCGGGACTGGCGGTCGGCCTGGCGATCCAGGGCACGCTGTCCAATGTGGCGGCCGGCGCCATGCTGCTTATGCTCAGGCCCTTCCATGTCGGCGACTTTATCGAAATAGGCGGCCAGGGCGGCACCGTGCGCGAGATCGGATTGTTCACGACGTCGCTGACCAGCCCGGACCTGATCTATATCTCGATGCCCAATTCGCAGATATTTGGCGGCACCATCATCAACTATTCGCGCGAGCCGGTCCGGCGCATCAATTTCACCGTCGGTATCGACTATGCCGACGATATCGACAAGGCGCAGGCCATCATCATGGCTGTGCTGAAGGCCGACCCGCGCGTGCTCGGCAATCCGGCACCGATGGCGCCGGTGGGCGCGCTGGGCGCCTCGTCGGTCGACATCATCGTGCGCTGCTGGGTCGCCAACCACACCTATTGGGACGTGTTGTTCGACCTGCAGAAGAAGGTCAAGCTGGCCCTCGACGCCGGCGGCATCACCATACCCTTCCCGCAGCATGTGGTGACGCTGCGCCCGGCACCGAGTGAATCCCAAGAGCCTGCGTCCGGCCAAACGTGACGGCCGCTCCGGCGAAATCCGACCCATCGGCCGCCGTGCAGACGCGTTACAGCGGTGTTGCCATCGCGCTGCACTGGCTGATCGCGCTGGCGGTGATCGCCAACATCGCCGCCGGCCTCACCATGATTGGATTGCAGGACGGCGATCCGGTGCAATACGCGCTGCTGCAACTGCATCAATCGATCGGGCTGACCGTGCTGGTGCTGAGCGTGGCGCGGGTGGTCTGGCGGCTGATCCATCCCGTGCCGCCCTTGCCCGACGACATGGCGCCGGTCCTGAGATTCGGCGCGCACGCGGCGCATGTCCTGCTCTATGCGCTGATCCTGACGCTGCCGCTGACCGGCTGGATGATGGTCTCGGGCTCGACCGATCCGCCGCCTGCGTCCTATTTCGGCCTGTTCGACTGGCCGCACATCTGGTTCCTAGCCGATCTGAGCCACGCCGCGAAGACCACGGCGGCCGGGATATTCTCGGACGCGCACGAGACGCTCGCCTGGATCATGATCGTACTGGTTCCGCTCCATGTCGCGGCCGCACTCTATCATCACTTCATACGCCGCGATCCTGTCCTTGTGCGCATGCTGCCGGGCGATTGATGGCGCGGCCCCGGCGGCTGGGCTAGCATCGCCGGTCATGAACGGGTTTGCGCACATCCGCGCCGCCGGCGACGCGGCCATCGCCGAGGCGGCCGCGATCATCAGAGCGGGTGGGCTGGTCGGCTTCCCGACCGAGACGGTCTATGGGCTGGGCGCCGACGCGACCAACGACCGCGCGGTGGCGGCGATCTTCGCCGCCAAGGGCCGGCCGCACTTCAATCCGCTGATCGTGCATGTGCCGGGACCTGCGCGAAGCCGAAGCGCTGGCCGAATTCCGCCGCTGGCGCGCAAGCTCGGCGGAGCGCTTCTGGCCCGGCGCGCTGACGCTGGTGCTGCCGCGGCGCGCCGGACAGCCGCGATTGTCGCTGCTGGTCAGCGCCGGGCTCGACACCGTGGCGGTGCGCGCGCCGTCCCATCCGGTTGCGCGCGAGCTGCTCGCGGCGCGCGGACGTGCCGCTGGCCGCGCCCAGCGCCAACCGCTCGGGCCGCGTCAGCCCGACGACCGCCGCGCATGTCGCCGAAGAGACTCGGCGGCGCAGTGTCGACCTGATCCTCGATGGCGGCGCCACGCCGCTGGGAATCGAATCGACCGTCGTCGGTTTCGAGAACGGACCGGCCGGTGCTGCTGCGCCCCGGCGCGATCGCGCGCGAAGGCATCGAGGAGGTCGCCGGACCGTTGCGCTGCTGCCGCAAGACGGCGTCATCGCTCGCCCGGCCAGCTCGCCAGCCACTACGCGCCGCACGCCCGCGCTGCGGCTGAACGCGCACGGACGTCACGGCGCGACGAAGCCCTGCTGGCCTTCGGCCCGGACGTGCCCGAGGCGCGCGCGCGACGATGCAATCTGAGCGCGCGCGGCGATCTGAACGAAGCCGCCGCCAATCTGTTCGCCATGCTGCGCGCGCTCGACGCGCCGGCGCGCGCGCGCATCGCCGTGATGCCGATTCCCGAGCTGGGCTGGGCGAAGCGATCAACGACCGGCTTGCGGCGCGCCGCCGCGCCGCGGGCCGCGCCATGAGCATACCGGCGCAATGTCATCGCAGCGACTGAAGGCACGCGGCCGGGCCGAAGGGCTTCAGCGAGGACCCGGCCGAGATCGCGCCGCATCTGGTCGAATGGCGCGGCAAATATCGCGGCAGCGTCGCCGCTGCTGCTGAAGCCCGCACGACGGCGGACGAAGTGTCCGCGATCCTGGCGATCTGCAACGAGACGCGAACGCCCATCGTGCCGCAGGGCGGCAACACCGGGCTGGTCGGCGGCCAGATCCCGTTCGACGGCGAAGTCGCTGCTCAGCCTCGAGCGCATGAACCGCGATCCGCGAGGTGGATGCACAGGGCATGCACCTGATCGCCGAGGCGGGCGCGATGCTGGCCGAGGTGCAGAAGGCCGCCGACGAGGCGGGCCGATATTTTCCGCTCAGCCTGGCCTCGGAAGGCACCTGCACCATCGGCGGCAATCTTTCGACCAATGCCGGCGGGGTCAACGTGCTGCGCTACGGCAACGCGCGCGATCTGGTGCTGGGGCTCGAAGTGGTGCTGGCCGACGGCCGGGTGCTCGAACTGCTGCGCACGCTGCGCAAGGACAACACCGGCTACGACCTCAAGCAGCTCTTCATCGGCGCCGAAGGCACGCTGGGCGTCATCACCGCGGCGGCGCTGAAGCTGTTCCCGCGCCCGCGCACGCGGGTGACGGCGTTCGCGGCGGTGCCCGATCCGGCGGCGGCGGTGTCGCTTCTGGGCCGGCTGCAGGACGTGACCGGCGGGCTGGTCTCCGCCTTCGAACTGATCCCGCGCATCGGGCTGGAATTCGTGCTGGCGCATATTCCCGGCACCGCCGATCCGCTCGCCATGCCTGCGCCCTGGTACGTGCTGATCGAAGCCACCAGCGCCGGCGACGGCGCGATCAAGGAGATGATGGAGGACGGCATCGGCGCCGCGCTCGACGCTGGCGAAGTCGGCGATGCGGTGATCGCGTCGAGCGAGGCCCAGCGCGCGCGCGCTGTGGCGGCTGCGCGAAAGCATTTCGGAAGCGCAGAAACTCGAAGGCGGCTCGATCAAGCACGACGTCTCGGTGCCGGTGAAGGACATTCCGGCTTTTCTCGGAACAGGCGAGCGCGCTTGTGCAGGAACGCGTGCCCGGCGTCCGGCCGGTGCCGTTCGGCCATCTGGGCGACGGCAACATCCATTTCAATCTCAGCGTGCCCAAGGGCGGCGACGATGCGGCGTTCCTGGCGCGCTGGGACGAGATTTCGCGGCTGCGTGCACGATGTGGTCTGGGATTTCGGCGGCTCGATCAGCGCCGAGCACGGCATCGGCTTCATGAAGCGCGACGAGATCGCGCACTACAAGAGCGCCGCCGAGATCGAGACGATGCGCGCGCTCAAGCGCACGCTCGATCCGAACAACATCCTCAATCCGGGCAAGGTGGTGGCGGCTTAGGCGGCCTTGGCGAGCGTGGGCGCCGCCGGCACGGGCTGTGGCAGCGCCGTCTGGCCGCTCGCCTGCGGCTTTGCATTGGACGCGGGCGCTGAGGGCCGCCGTCACCAGTGTCGCCATGTAGGGCAGCGACTGGACCGTCGAGCATCACCATCCACAGCAGCGCCGCCGGATCGTCGAAGCCGCGGCTGTAGGCGGTAGCGCCGAGCGCCAGCAGGCAGAACACGAACAGCAGCGCTTCCTGCCAGATCACGGCGCAGCGCCTGGCCGAGCGAGGCCGGGTCCGCGCATTTGGGCGTGCGCAGGAACGGTTTGTTGGACGTGACAAGTCCGGCCAGCACCGCCTTGCCGACGGTATGGGTGAGCGCGAGCCCGGCGATGGACGCCATCAGCGCGCCCAGAATGCCCGAGCGCACCTTCTGCGGATAGAGCAGAAGCGTCTTCAGTGTCTTGGCCGCGAACAGCGCCAGCGCCGCCGCCGAGAGCGTGGCCATCGGCACGTTGAAGTAGCGCGGCTCGACCGCCATCAGCCAAGGTCCAGGCGAGCGCGAACAAGGTGACGATCAGGCCCAGCCCGTCGGAAATCCACGGCAGCCAGCCCGACAGGAACTGATAGCGCTGCGCCCAATTCAGCCGCGAACGGCCGAGGAAGATGGCGCCGCCATGGCGCTTCATGATCTGCATGGCGCCATAGACCCAGCGGTAGCGCTGGCTCATGAAGGCGCCCAGCGTGTCGGGTGTCAGCCCCTTGCCCATGCTCTGCGGGATATAGGCGGCGCTGTAGCCGGCCTCGAACAGCTTGAGACCGAGTTCGGTGTCCTCGGTGATGCACCACGTGCTCCAGCCGCCGACCTCCTCGAGCGCGTGCTTGCGCACGATGGTCATGGTGCCGTGCTGGATGATGGCGTCGTGCTCGTTGCGCTCGACCATGCCGATCTGGAAGAAGCCGCGATATTCCTCGAAGCACATCGACTTGAAGAGGCTGGCGGCGCCGTCGCGATAATCCTGCGGCCCCTGCACCAGCGCGATCTTGGGCGAGGCGAAGAACGGCAACGCCCGCCTCAGCCAATAGGGCTCGACGCGGTAATCGCTGTCGATGACGGCGATATAGGTCGGCGTCCGAGATCGGTCAGTTCGAGTGCCTTGTTGAGCGCGCCGGCCTTGAAGCCCTTCACATCCTCGAAGTGGAAGAAGCGGAAATTCGAGCCCAGCAGCTGCGCAATGGGCGGCGACCGGCTGCCAGATCGCGGGGTCCTTGGTGTTGTTGTCGAGGACGATGACTTCGTAATTCTCGTAATCGAGGCGGGCCAGCGCATCGAGCGTCTCGATCACCATCGCGGGCGGCTCGTTGTAGCACGGCAAATGGACCGAGACCCGCGACGAGTGCTCCGGGATCGCCGCGCGCAGCGTCCGCCGCTCCACGCGCCACAGACTGGCGGCCAACTCGATGCCTTCTGTCAGGATCACGGTCGAGGCCAGGAACACCAGGGGCGCCATCGCCAGGATCATCGCCAGGTCGCTGGGGTCGATATATTCGAGCGTCGTGGCGTCGATCAGGATGAGCACGCCCGTCGTGACCAGCGCCACCAGCGCGCCCATGACGAGATAGCCCGGCTGGCGCACGCGCGGCATCCGCCCCAGGATCAATAGCCCCAGCAAGAGGCTGATGGCGGCGGCGCCGAGCGCGTAGCTGCGCCATTCGGGGAAAGTTCGGAGCATGCCGGTGAAGGGGAATTTGGGCTGGCCGCTGGCGTCGAGCAGCCCCCAATAGGCGCCGACTGCGCCTTCGGTGCTGTATTTCCACGGCTGGTCATAGGCCTCGAGCAGGTAATAGTCGTAGCCCTTGTCCATCGCGAACTGGACGAAATTGCGGATATACCAGGCCTGATTGGCGAGTGAGGCCTCGGCGTTGACGCGCGTGCGGCCCTGCGACGGCCAGCCGGTCTCGCCGATGACGATCGGCTTGTCGGGGAATTCATCGCGGATATGGCCGATGGCGTGCTGGTCGAAGGTGAGCGCGCCGCGTACGCCCACGCCTTCCCAATAGGGCAGCAGGTGGACCGAGATGAAGTCGACATATTTGCCGAGATCGGGATTGAGCAGCCAGGTCGACCAGGGTTCCGCCGTCGAGACCTTGATGCGGTTGGGCAGCGCCGCGCGCACCTCGCGGATATAGGCGTTCAACTGCTCGGGCGTGACATCAGCCGAACAGGATCGCCTCGTTGCCGACGAAGACGCGGTCCACGGTGCGCCGGTTGGCGAGCGCCACCTGAATGGCCTTCTTGATCTCGGCCCTGTTGGCTTCGACGTCGGGACTGATCCAGATGCCGATCGACACGGTGATGCCGTAGCGCCGAGCGATCTCTGGCACGCGGTCGAGCCCGTCCGAAACGGTGTAGGTGCGGATGTGCGCCGGTGAGCTGGCTGAGCTGCGCCATGTCGTGGTCGATGCGCTCGGGCGAGACGTGTTTGGCCTCGTGCTGCGTGAAGAGATGGCTGGGATTGTAGGCGATGCCGCGCACCTGGCCGTCCCAGTCGGGGGCGATGACCTCGTAGTCGCGGCTGGCCCAGAACAGAACCGAGGCGCCGACCACCAGCACCAAGGCGATGGCGATGCGCACCGTCCCGCCCGGCAGGCCGCGAAGCCATTTGTGCACCATGTAGGTCAGTCTCTCCTCAGCGACCGGCCCGCAAACCGGCAAAGCGCATCTTATGCACGAAAGCCAGCCCCCGTTTACTGACCTGTATCATCTGCGGCTTGCGGCTGTTTCGGCGGCGGCAGGACCTTGACCAGCTCCATGTCGAAGACCAGCGCCTGATCGGGCGGGATCGCGCCGTTGCCCGCGCCGCGGGGGCCATAGGCGAGATTGGCCGGAATCACCACCTGCCAATGATCGCCTTCGCGCATCCGCTCCAGGGCCTCGGTCCAGCCCGGGATCAATTGATTGACGGTGAATGTTGCCGGCAGGTTCGGCTCCGTCGAATCGAACACGGTGCCGTTGATCAGAGAGCCCGTGTAATAGACCTGCACCTTGTCGAAGGCGCTGGGGCTCTTGCCAAAGCCGTTCTGCAGAATCTTGTATTGAATTCCGTCGCTGGTCACGGTCACGCCGGGCTTCTTGGCATTTGCGGCCAGGAAGGCGGCGTTGGCCTGCGGGCTCAATGCCGGATTGGCTGCTTGTGCCGAAAAGCTGACGAGCGCCGCCATTGCCGCGACGAGCGCACCGAAACGTAACATTGCCCAACTCCTTTGCTATGCCGAACTGCACCATCCCAGGGGGCGGCGGCTACCGCACGGCACGGATCGTCAACTCGCCAGCGGCGGAAGAGAAATAGTTTCTGCTCGTGGCAAATCTAGGGCCGATCCTCTGCGACACCGCGTCCGCTGCCCACGGCCCTTCCGGCTTGGTCCGCGAACTTTGGACATCCTCACCATTAGCGGCAAATCTTTTGGATTCAAAGGCTTTGAGGTCAAACTTTGGGGATTGACGCGAGCTTTGGCGGCACCAATGGGCCGCGGCAGCCGCTTCCCTGCCATTCCACAATGCGATCTGGCAGGATTGTTTCCGTGAGTCGGACAGGCGAAATCGTGGTCGGCGTCGGCGGCGTCATCTGGGACGGCCAAGGACGGCTGCTCCTGATTCGCCGCGCCAAACCGCCGCGCCAGGGCGAATGGAGCCTGCCCGGAGGCAAGGTCGAGCACGGCGAGACCCTCGAGGCGGCGCTGCATCGCGAGATCCGCGAGGAGACCGGGCTCACCATCGCCATCCTGGGCCTTGCAGGGGTCGCCGAATTGGTGGACCGCGACGCCGTGTCCGGCGCCGGGTGGCATTACGTCCTCGTCGATTATGGCGCCAAGCCGATCTCGGGAATCGCGCGCGCGGCCTCCGACGCCCGCCACGCCACCTGGTTCAGCCACGCCGAGATCGCCGGCCTTCCGATGTGGGCGGAGACACGGCGGATCATCGACGAGAGCGCCCGTCTCCACCGCCATCTCGCCGAAAAGAAGCGCTGAGCCCCTTCACAGCAACTTCAGCGCCACATGGATCAGCACGGCGACGCCGAACGCCGAGATCGCGATGCCGGAGGCATGATTGATAATGCGCATGATGCGGGCGTCGATATGGGCGTGGAAGATGCCGACGAGGCTCGTCAGCGTGAACCACCACAAGGCTGAGCCGCCAACCACCCCGCCGACCACGATGGCGGCGTCGGGATAGCTGCGTCCGTCCCCGGCCAGCCCGCCCAGACCGGCGAACATCGCGGCGAAGCCGAACATAGTCGCCGGATTGGTGATGGTGAGCGCGAAGGTGGAGGCCATCGCCCGCACCAGCGAGGCACTGCCCGACTGCGCCCGCGGCGGCGGCGCTTCGTCCTGCAGGGGCGGCAGATGGGTGATGTAGGTGTGCATGCCGAAGACCAAGAGCAGCATGCCGCCGCCGATCTCCAGCGTGTTGGAAAACCCCTCGATCATCTGGGCGATGGCGGTGAAGCCGAAGGCCGAAATCGCGGCGAACACGCCGTCGCCGAGTGCCGCGCCGATGCCCGACACGAAGCCGTTCACCGGCCCGAATGGCAGCGTGCGGCGGATGCAGATGAGATTGACCGGCCCGATCGGCGCCGCCAAGATCAGTCCGATCACCACGCCGGAGCCGATGAGGACGAATAATCCATGGGTCAGGCGACATCGCGCTAGGCATCGCGGCCGATCTCGACCACCAGACGCCCGCGCACCTTGCCGGCCAAGATATCGCTCGGCCGCCTGGCGCACATCCTTCAGCCCAATGGTTTTCGTCATGGCCGCAAGCGCGGTCCGGTCGAGGTCGCGCGCCAGCCGCTCCCAGGCGCCTGACGCGCTGCGGCATCGGCGCATGCACCGGATTCGATGCCGAGAAGCGAAACTCCGCGCAGGATGAACGGCGCGACGCTGCCTGGAAGGTCCATGCCGCCGGCAAGCCCGCAGGCCGCGACCGCGCCGCCATATTTGGTGGAGGCGAGCACATTGGCGAGCGTCTTCGAGCCGACGCTGTCGACGGCGCCGGCCCAGCGCTCCTTGGCGAGCGGTTTGGCCGATCCCGGAAAGTTCCGTGCGCGGAACGATCTCGGATGCGCCGAGGCCTTTCAGATAGTCCGCTTCTTCGCTGCGGCCGGTGGAGGCGATGACGCTGTAGCCGAGCTTCGCCAGCACGCGATGGCGACCGAGCCCACGCCGCCCGCGGCGCCCGTGACGAGCACCGGTCCCTTGTCGGGCGTGACGCCGCGCATCCTCCAGCGCCAGCACGCACAGCATCGCGGTGTAACCGGCGGTGCCGATGGCCATGGCCTGGGCGCGTCGTGAAGGCGGCCGGCAGCGGCACCAGCCAGTCGGCCTTCACGCGGGCGTCCTCGCGTAGCCGCCATAATGGGTTTCGCCGAGACCGAAGCCGTTGAGCAGCACCTTGTCGCCCGGCCTCGAAGCCGGGATGCGACGAAGCTTTCCACCGTGCCGGCCAGATCGATGCCCGGGATCATCGGAAAGCGGCGCACCACCGGCGCGCGGCCGGTGAGCGCCAGGCCGTCCTTGTAGTTCACCGTCGAATGCGACACCGCGACGACGACATCGCCGTCCATCAGATCGTCGAGCGTGAGCTCGGCGTCTTCGACGGTCTGCTTGTCGCCGTCCTTGCGGATCAGGATGGCCTTGAAACGGTCGGTCATGTGGCACTTCCTGTTGATGAGTGCTGCCAAGTGGCGCAAGGCCACAAAGCACAGGAATTCCCGTCCAGGTCAAGAAGATGCGAAGTCGCGGGGCTGCGCCGAATGTCAAGTCTCGACAGGAACCGCGAATGCGCATGCACAAGCTTTTATCAAACAAGAGGAGCGCAAGATAGGAAGCGGGGGCACGGACCCGGAAGGTTCGATAACGAAAACGTGGGGCGTGACATGACGTGAGTTCGAACAGGTGTTGCGGGGCTACCGCCTGACCACGGCGGAAATTCTTTATCACATGCCGGATCATCCCGACTTGCTGCAGACCTTCATCTGGCAGGAATTCGACATGGCGCCGAAATTTCCGGCGCTCAACAAATTCCTGCGCTTCTGGGAAAGCAACATCGAAGGCAAGCTGCATTCGGTGCGCGTGGCCGCGCGCGGATTGATCGCGCCGGCCGAACTGAAAATGGCCGGCGAGGAATTCACGCTGCACTAGCCGGCAGGCTCGAGCGTTTCGCCGAAGCGGATCGGCGCGCCCTGCGCCGGCGCGACGAGTGCGTGGTCGCGCATGACGATCTGTCCACGGATGATCGTGGCGAGCGGCCAGCCGGTGGTCTCCATGCCGTCGAACGGCGTCCAGCCGCATTTCGACGCGATCCATCTATTTTCGATTTTCTTCTTCAGCCTTCAGATCGACGATGGTGAAATCGGCGTCGATAGCCCCGCGCGATGCGGCCCTTGCCGGCGATGCCGAAAATGCGCGCGGCGCCCGCGCTGGTGAGATCGATGAAGCGTTCCAGCGTCAGGCGCCCGGCATTGACGTGATCGAGCAGGATGGTCGACCAGCGTCTGCACGCCCGGCATGCCGGACGGCGTATCGGGATAGGTCTTGTCCTTTTCCTCGCGCGTGTGCGGGGCGTGATCGGAGCCGATGACGTCGATCAGGCCCTCGCCCACCGCCTTCCACAGCGCCTCGCGGTGTTCGGCGCTCGCGGATCGGCGGGTTCATCTGCGCATAGGTGCCGAGCCGCTCGTAGCATTCGGGCGCGGCGAGCGTGAGATGCTGCGGCGTGGTCTCGACCGTGGCGAAGTCGCGCGCCGCGGCGAGCAGCGGCAATTCATCCGCCGTCGTGACATGCAGCACATGCAGGCGGCGGCCGGCGGCGCTTGCCAGCCGCAGCACGCGCTCGGTGGAAGCACGCGCCGTTTCCACGTCGCGCCACACCGGATGCGAGCGCGGATCGCCCTTGCACGCGCAAGATCCTTGCGCGCGTTCAGCCGCGTCTTCGTCTTCGGAATGCACGGCCATGCGGCGGCTGCCGGCTTTCAGCGCGGCGAAAATGTCTGTCCTCCCGGCTCGAGCAGCAGCGTGCCGGTGGAGGAACCGAGAAACGCCTTCACCCCGCACACGCCCGGCATGCGCTCCAGCTCCGCCAGCGCGCCGACATTGGCGGGCGTGGCGCCGACATAGAACGCGTAGTCGCAATGCATGCGGTTCTTGGCGCGGGCGAGCTTGTCTTCGATGGCCGCGCGCGTGGTGGTGGGGGGCGCGGTGTTGGGCATTTCGAACACGGCCGTCACCCCGCCCAGCACGGCGGCGCGGCTGCCGGATTCGAGGTCTTCCTTGTGCTCGTTGCCGGGCTCGCGGAAATGAACCTGGGTGTCGATCACGCCGGGCAGCACATGCAGCCCCTTGGCGTCGAAGATCTCGGGCGGCTTTGGCGCCGCCCAGCGCGCCGATGGCGGCGATGCGCCCGCCCTGACGCCGACATCGCCTGCGCGCGATGCCGTTCGGCGTGGCGACGGTGCCGTCTCGGATGAGAAGGTCGAAGGTCTCTGCCATGCGGCTGTCTTTGGCGAGCTGGCGGCGGCGACAATTGCGAATGCCCGCGTTGGGATCGAATGCGGGCAAGGCCACGGCACTACAGGTGAGACCGCCATGCAAACCCGCCTCGACGACCGCGCCGTGATTGCCCTTACGGGGCCGGAGGCCAAGCCGTTCCTGCAGGGGCTGATCACCAACGACGTCGAGCGGCTGGCGCCGGAACGGCCGCTCTATGCCGCGCTGCTGACGCCGCAGGGCAAGATCCTGTTCGATTTCTTGGTGGTCGGAGGACGAGGACGCCATCCTGCTCGACTGCGCCGCCGGCAGCGCGCGAGGCGCTGGTAAAGCGGCTGAAGATGTATCGCCTGCGCGCCAAGGTGGAGATCGCACCGCCGCGACGAGCTTGCGGTGTGGCGGCGCTGGGACGGCGACGACGCCTGCGGGCCTGGCCTATGACGACCCGCGGCTCGCCGGCGCTGGGCACGCGCGCTTGGTGTCGCCGGTGCCGTCGGCGCTGGCGCCGGACGACGGCGACTATCTGGCGCACCGGCTGGCGCTGGGCGTGCCGGAGGGCGCCGATTTCGGCAGGACAAGATGTTCGCGCTGGACGGCGGACCTGGACGAACTGCACGGCCGTTCGATTTCGACAAGGGCTGCTATGTCGGCCAGGAACTGACGGCGCGGATGAAGCATCGCGGCACCGCGCGCAAGCGGCTGTTGCCGGTCGCATGCCGACGGCGCGCCCTGCCCGCGGCCGACACGCGCGGTCAAAGCCGACGGCCGCGAGAATCGGGACGATCACATCGACTTACGGCCGCGCGCGGCTTCGCGCTGATCCGGCTCGACCGGCTGGAGGAGGCCGGCGCCGCGGCGCTGCAAGCGGCGGCGAGCAGGTGCGTGATTGTCAAACCGTCATGGCTTGTCGCTTGACCGGCAGCGGCATCGGCGCAGATTACGCGTCCTCTTCAAGGGAGAACATCATGCTGCATCATGTTTCCGTCGGCGTGTCGCGATGTGGCGCGCGCCGCAAAATTCTACGATCCGGTGCTGAAGGCGCTGGGCTACAAGCGCGTGATTGGGATTTCTGCCCGGCGCCATCGCCTATGGCGAAGCACGGATCGGCCGCAATTCTGGATCGGCCTGCCGCATGACCGCTGACCGGCCGAGCGCCGGCAACGGCGTCCATGTCGGCTTCATCGCGAAGTCGAAGGCGCGCGGTGCACGAATTCCACGCCGCCGCGCTGGCGCATGGCGGCAGCAACAACGGCGAGCCGGGACCGCGGCCCGATTACGGCCCGGCCTATTACGGCGCCTTCATCTACGATCTCGACGGCAACAAGATCGAGGCGACGCTGTAATCCGGAGCCGCCATGGCCAAACCCGCCAAACGCCGGCCGCCAGAAGCCGCAAAAGAGGCAAGCGGCGAAGAAGAAGCCGCCAAGAAAGCAAAAAGGCGAAAAAGCAAAGCGGCGGTGAGAGGCAGCCGTGACGCGCTGCGCCTGGCCCGGCAGGACCCGCTCTACGTCGCCTATCACGACGACGAATGGGGCGTGCCGGAATACGATCCGCGCGCGCTCTACGAAAAGCTGGTGCTCGACGGATTCCAGGCGGGCTGTCGTGGATCACCATCTGCGCAAGCGGGAGAATTTCCGCAAAGCCTTCCACAATTTCGATCCCGAGAAGATCGCGCGCTACGGCAAGCGCGACATCGACCGCCTGATGAAGAACGAAGGCATCGTCCGCAGTCGCGCCAAGATCGAGGCGGCGATCAAGGGCGCGCAGCTTTGGCTCGACATTCAGGAAAAGGAGCCCGGCGGTTTCACCGAGCTGATCTGGAAGCATGTGGACGGCAAGCCCAAGCTCAACCGCTTCAGCTGCCATGAAGCAGGTGCCGGCCAAGACCGCGATGAGCGAAGGGCTGGCGAAGGAACTGAAACAGCGCGGCTTCAATTTCTGCGGGCCGGTGATCGTCTATGCGTTCGCGCAGGCCGTTGGCATGGTCAACGACCATGTCGTGAGCTGCCACCGCCACGCCGACTGCGCGGCGATGGCGTGATCACGTCGATGGCCGACCGGTCGGCAGGCCGTCGATGCTGACGACGTTCTTCTCGCGGCGATAGGCATCGAGGCTCTCCTCGCCCGTTCTTTTCGCACCACGTTGTCGTAGCTCGGCGCTGGCCGCGATACGCCGTAAAGCGGCACCGCATAGCCGCAGGACGTCTGCACCCGCGCGACATCAGCGTCACGATCTGGCGCGCGCCGATGATCTCGGGGAATTGCGGCAGCAGGGCTTCGAATTCGCAGTATCGAGGCGCAGGATCTGCCCGTGCCCGTAAAGCCGCAGGATCTGCGGCGGGCCCTCGAAGGCGCAGAACATTATGGTGAGGCGTCCGGCGCAGGCCTCGACATGGCCGAGGTCTCGTTGCCGCTGCCGGTCGAGGTCAAGATAGGCGACGCGGGTCGGCGCAAGCACGCGGAACGTGTCCATGCCCTTGGGCGAGACATTGACGCGGCCGCGAGGGCGCGGCGCATGGCGACGAAGAACATCTGTCTGCCGCTCGATGAAGGCGCGGTGCTTGTCGCTGATTGTGCGGAAGTTCTCGGCCATCCACCCTCTCCCTTTGACCGGTCGAGCTCAGCCCCGCCCGCGATAGGGCGAAACGCCCGTGTCGGGAAGCCAGACATGCCGGCAGGCAGCTTGCCGGTCTGCCAGAACACGTCGATGGGAATGCCGCCGCGCGGATACCAGTAGCCCGCGATGCGCAGAATTTCGGCTTGATCGCCGCGACGATGCGCTTGGCGATCGTCGAGCGTGCAGTCCTCGTGGAATGCCGGCGTGGTTGCGGAAGCTGGCGAGAAAAGCTTCAGCGATTTGGATTCGACGATCGATTTGCCCGGCACATAATCGATGACGAAATGCGCGAAATCGGGCTGGCCGGTGACCGGGCACAGACAGGTGAATTCCGGCGCGGTGAAGCGCACGACGTAATCGGCGTTCGGATGCGGATTGGCCACGGTGTCCAGCCTGGCCTCGGCCGGCGATTTGGGGATGCCGGCCGGCCGGCCCAGCTGGGTGAGC
Source organism: uncultured Pseudomonadota bacterium (assembly GCA_963775165.1). GTDB lineage: Bacteria > Pseudomonadota > Alphaproteobacteria > Micropepsales > Micropepsaceae > Rhizomicrobium. The sequence goes on from CAVZHX010000004.1 coordinate 187,040, forward strand.
GCGCATCCGGCTTCGCGCTTGGCCATGCTCAGCCCTCGTAGACGCAGGCCTGCCCATAGGACGGGCGGCGGAGGCTGCACCCGCACCACTTCGGGCAGCGAGCTTTGGCACGCTCGAAAATGTAGCGCGCGAGGTTTTCCAGCGTCGGGGTGCCCAGTCCCTCCATTTCGTTCAGAAGCTGGTGGTCGAGGCTTTCGCGGATGTTCTCCAGCACAGCCTTGAGCTCAGCCGAGATCGCGCAGCCAGCCGGTGGCCGGGTCGGTCTCGCCGCGCAGCGTCACCTCGGCATAAAAGGAGTGGCCGTGCAGACGGCGGTATTCGTGCCCTTCTTCGCTGAAAGGCAGAAAATGGGCGGCGTCGAAGCCAAATTCCTGCGTCAATTCGACCATGGCCCGGCTTTGACAGGTGGCGCGGGCAAAATCAAGCGCCTCCGCCGGCGGGCTACAGCGCGTTGGCGTCGGTCTCCCCGGTGCGCACGCGCACGGCCGCTTCGAGGTCGAGCACGAAAATCTTGCCGTCGCCGACCTTGCCGCTGCGCGCCCCCTCGCGGATGGCGGCGATCACATCCTCGGCGCGCTCGTCGGTCACCGCCACTTCGATCTTCAGTTTTGGCACGAAGGAAATCGTATACTCCGCGCCGCGATAGACTTCCTTGTGGCCCTTTTGACGGCCATAGCCGCGCGCTTCGGTCACGGTCATGCCTTCGATGTGGATGGCCTCCAGCGCCTCGCGCACGGCGTCGAGCCGGTGCGGCTGGATGATGGCGATGACGAACTTCATGATGCCTCTCTTTCCGCTGTCGCTCAGGCGTTGTTGTGATAGGCCACTTCGCCGTGGCTGGAGAAATCGAGGCCCTGGATTTCCGCTTCGCGGTCGACGCGCAGGCCCACGGTGAATTGCGCGAATTTGAGGATCGCGTAGCTCGCCGCCGCCGACCACACCGCAGCGCATGCAACTCCCAATGCCTGGATCGCGAATTGGTGGCCGGCGCCTCCGTGCAGCGCTTCGGGCAGTCCGCCCACGCCCACAAGGGCCGCGAACGGCAGAAGCAGCGTGCCGATGGCACCGCCGACGCCATGGACGCCGAGGACGTCGAGCGAATCGTCGACGCCGAAGCCGCGCTTCACCAGAAGCACCGCGCCGTAGCAGACGATGCCGCCAGCAAGCCCCAGTGCCACCGCGCCCAGCGGGCCGACATAGCCCGAAGCCGGCGTGATGGTGGCCAGCCCGGCGATGGTTCCCGTCACCGCGCCGACCAGGCTGGGCTTGCCGAATTTCAGCCAGTCGATGGCGATCCAGGTGAGCGTCGCGGTGGCCGCGGCCAGATGGGTCGCCAGCATGGCCATACCGGCGTCGCTGCCGGCGGCGACGGCGCTTCCGGCATTGAATCCGAACCAGCCCACCCACAGAAGCGAGGCCCCGACCATCACCATCCAGGGCGCGTGCGGAGGATGGACGCTTTGGGGAAAGCCGTGACGCGGACCCAACACCCAGGCCACCATCAGCGCCGAGACGCCGGCCGTCACATGGACGACGATGCCGCCCGCGAAATCGAGCACGCCGCGCTGGGCCAGCCAGCCGCCACCCCATACCCAGTGCGCGATGGGCGCATAGACGATCAAAAGCCACAGGGCGGAAAACACCAGCACCGCCGAGAAGCGGATGCGTTCGACATAGGCGCCGATGATGAGCGCCGGCGTGATGATGGCGAACGTCATCTGGAACATGACGTAGACGCTTTCGGGCACATGGGTGCCGGGATGGACTGCCTCGCGTGTCAAATGGCTGAGGAAGGCCGCATCGAGATTGCCGATCCAGTCGCCGCTGCCCGAGAACGCCAGGCTGTAGCCGATCGCGAACCACAAGAGCGACACCATCGCGGCGATGGCGACGCACTGCATCACGATCGACAGCGCGTTCTTGGCCTGAACCAGCCCGGCATAGAAGAAGCCCAGCGCCGGCAGCGTCATCAGCAGCACCAGCGCCGAAGACACCATCAGCCAAACCGTATCCGCACCGTTTAACATCCGCCCCCCACTGCACGAAAACGCGCCAATGCCTACAAGATAGGCACATTGCCGGACCACATGCTGCCCGGCAAGGCGGCAATATGCCCGCTTTCAGTGCAAATTGGGGGTTATTTGAGGTTCAACGGACCTGCTCAGCCAGAAGACTTGCGTATCGTCTCCCGCAAGGGCGCCAGCGCCTCGGTCCATGGGATCAGCTCGTTCAGCATCGAGGCCGCACCTTGCGTGTTCAATTCGTTGGCGGTGAATTTTCCGTCCTTCACCTGCTGGAAGACGTTGGGCAGCGCCACACCCTCGGGGATCGGCATCATCTTGAGCGTGGTGATCTGGAGCTTGAGGGATTGCGCCGCGCGCGTGCCGCCCGATACGCCGCCATAGCTGACAAGACCCACGGCTTTGTAGCTCCATTCCCAGAACAGATAGTCGATCGCATTGGTGAGCGAAGGCGGCGGGCTGTAATTGTATTCCGGCGTAACGAAGACCAGGGCGTCCGCCGCGTTCACGCTCGCGCTCCATTTTTTTGTATGTTCCTGCGTGTACTGGCGGCGCATCGGATGGTGCGGCTCGTCGAGCACGGGCAGATGAAAATCGGCCAGATCGACCAGTTCGGCGTCGAACTTGCCGTGTTCCTTGGCGAATTCGTGGAACCAGCCGGCGATAGCCGGGCCGATACGGGTCGGCCTCGTGCTGGCAATGATTGTATGGAGCTTGAACATGGCGGCCCCCTTTCTGGTCACAAATCGTAACTTGCACTAAATTGGTGACCGGCGAGCCGACTTGCAAGAAGGCACAACAATGACACGCAGGAACATGCATGTAACCGAGGATTGCAGGGCCGTGAGTGCCGTCCTCGCCCGGATCGGCGACAAATGGTCGGTTTTGATCGTGTCGCGGCTGGGCGCGGGTCCGCGCCGGTTCAACGAATTGAAGCGCGACATCGGCGGTATCTCGCAGCGAATGTTAACGCTCACCCTGCGCGGACTGGAGCGCGACGGCCTTGTCACGCGCACGATTTTCTCCAGCGTGCCGCCGCGGGTGGATTATGCGCTGACGCCGCTGGGCTGCTCGCTTCTGGAGCCGGTAAGCGCGCTGGGCGACTGGGCCATGCGCAACAAGACGAATATCAAGGCAGCCCAGGCCAAGTATGATGGCGCGGCCGGGCGCAGAGCCGCCTGAGCGCCCGCGACATCGCGGCCCGCTGCCACAATGTTGCGCACGCTAAGCACGCGTGCTAATTGCCTCGCGCACAGAGATGAAGGTTCGTCCACTCTGACGAAATACTTAGCTCAATCAAATATTTAATGGGCAGCCGGCGGCGATGGGCGGGCCGCCCTTCAAGACGAGGCGCGGGTGGCGACTGAAGAACCCCATAATGCGGGTCTTGCCGGGCGATACGCCACGGCGGTGTTCGAACTGGCGCAGGAAGAAAAGGCGGTCGAGGCTGTCGAAAAGGATTTCGCGGCGCTGAAGACCATGATGCGCGAAAGCGACGATCTGGCCCGGCTGGTACGCGCGCCGGTGTTCAGCCGCGAGGAACAGAAAATGGGCATGGCGGCGATCCTGCACCGCATGGAAGCCGCGCCGCTCACGCGCCGATTCGTGCTGACGCTGGCCGCCAAGCGCCGGCTCTTCGCCCTGCCCGACGTCATTCGCGCCTTTGGGGCGCTGGTCGCCAAGCAGCGCGGCGAAGTCGACAGCCGAAGTGACGTCTGCGCGGGCGCTGAACGATGCCGAGACGCCGAACTGAAGGCCGTGCTCAAGGCCAAGCTCGGCCGCGAAGCGCGGCTCGATGCCCATGTCGATCCCACGCTCCTGGGCGGGCTCGTCGTGAAGGTGGGCTCGCGCATGATCAATTCCAGTCTGCGCGCGAAGCTGAACGGGCTTCGCGCGGCCATGAGAGGACAATGACATGAATATCCAGCCCGCCGAAATTTCCGCGATCCTCAAGCGCGAAATCCAGAATTTCGGCACCGAAGCGGAAGTCAGCGAAGTCGGCCAGGTGCTTTCCGTCGGCGACGGCATCGCCCGCGTCTATGGCCTCGACAACGTCCAGGCCGGCGAGATGGTCGAATTCCCCGGCGGCATCAAGGGCATGGCGCTGAACCTCGAAACCGACAATGTCGGCGTGGTGATTTTCGGCTCCGACTCCACCATCAAGGAAGGCGACACCGTCAAGCGCACCGGCGCCATCGTGGACGTGCCGGTGGGCAAGGGACTGCTCGGGCCGCGTGGTCGATCCGCTGGGCAATCCGATCGACGGCAAGGGCGAGCTGACGAACGTCGCCGAACGCCGCCGCGTCGACGTCAAGGCGCCGGGCATCATTCCGCGCAAATCGGTGAACGAGCCGATGCAGACCGGCCTCAAGGCCATCGACTCGCTGATCCCGATCGGCCGCGGCCAGCGCGAGCTGATCATCGGCGACCGCCAGACCGGCAAGACCGCCATCGCCATCGACACCATCATCAACCAGAAGACCGTCAACGCGACCGGCGACGAGAAGCAGAAGCTCTATTGCATCTATGTCGCCATCGGCCAGAAGCGCTCGACCGTGGCGCAGATCGTCAAGACGCTCGAAGACGCCGGCGCGATGGAATACACCATCGTCGTCGCCGCCACCGCCTCGGAACCCGCGCCGCTGCAGTTCCTGGCGCCGTTCGCCGGCTGCGCCATGGGCGAATGGTTCCGCGACAACGGCATGCATGCCCTGATCATCTACGACGATCTGTCCAAGCAGGCCGTCGCCTACCGCCAGATGTCGCTGCTGCTGCGCCGTCCGCCGGGCCGCGAAGCCTATCCGGGCGACGTGTTCTACCTGCATTCGCGCCTGCTCGAACGCGCGGCCAAGCTCAACGACGACAATGGCGGCGGCTCGCTGACGGCGCTGCCCGTGATCGAGACCCAGGCCAACGACGTCTCGGCCTATATCCCGACCAATGTGATCTCGATCACCGACGGCCAGATCTTCCTGGAGACCGACCTGTTCTACCAGGGCATCCGCCCGGCGGTGAATGTCGGCATCTCGGTCTGCCGCGTGGGCTCCGCGGCCCAGATCAAGGCGATGAAGCAGGTCGCCGGCTCGATCAAGCTGGAGCTGGCGCAATACCGCGAAATGGCGGCCTTCGCGCAGTTCGGCTCCGACCTCGACGCCGCGACCCAGCGCCTGCTCAATCGCGGCGCGCGCCTCACCGAACTTCTGAAGCAGCCGCAATATTCGCCGATGCCGGTCGAGGAACAGGTGGTTTCGCTGTTCGCCGGCATGCGCGGCTATCTCGACAAGCTTCAGGTTTCCGACATCGGCCGCTTCGAAGCGGAGATGCTGCGCCTGATGCGCGCCAAGCACCAGGACGTGCTCGACGCCATCCGCACCGGCAAGACGCTGACGCCCGAGATCGAAGCCAAGCTGAAGGATGTTCTCGACGAATTCGCCAAGGCCTTCGCCTAAGGATCGAACGGCGCCATGCCCAGCCTGGTCACATTCCGAAACCGGATCGCCAGCGTCAAGGCGACGCGCAAGATCACGCGCGCCAAGCAGATGGTGGCGGCCTCGAAGCTGCGCCGCGCCCAGGAAGCCGCGATCGCCGCGCGCCCCTATGCCGAGAAGATGGGCGCCGTGATCGCGAGCCTCGCGGCCGGCCTGAAGGACAATCCCGGCGCGCCCAAGCTGCTCGCCGGCACCGGCAAGGACGACGTCCATCTGGTGATCGTGGCGACCGCCGACCGCGGGCTGTGCGGCGGCTTCAATACCAACATCGTGCGGCTGGCGCGCCAGCAGATCGACAGCCTGTTGCGCGACGGCAAGAAGGTGAAAATCCTCTGCGTCGGCCGCAAGGGCCGCGACCAGCTCCGCCGCCAGCACGGCCAGCTCATCATCGACACCGTCGATTTCATGGGCGTCAAGCGCATCGGCTTTTCCGACGCATGAAGATCGGCCAGCGCGTGCTCGACATGTACGAGACAGGCGAGTTCGACGTCTGCACCATCATCTATTCGCAGTTCAAATCGGTGATCAGCCAGATTCCGACCAGCCAGCGGCTGATCCCGGCGCCTGTCGAGACGAGCGAAGGCCGGCGACGGGACACAGTCTACGACTACGAACCCGACGAGGCGGAAATCCTGGCCGAAATCCTGCCGCGCAATGTCAGCGTGCAGATTTTCCGCATGCTGCTGGAGAACGTCGCCGGCGAATTCGGCGCCAAGATGAGCGCCATGGACGCCGCCACCCGCAACGCCGGCGAAGTGATCGACAGGCTGACGCTGGAATACAACCGCACCCGCCAGGCCATGATCACCAAGGAACTGATCGAAATCATCTCGGGCGCCGAGGCGCTCTGAACCCCGGTTCGTACGGCGAAGGCGCCGCTGGCCGGGATGACAATTTGAAAGGATGAATGCGATGACGAGCAACAAGCAGGGCCGCGTGACCCAGGTCATGGGCGCCGTGGTGGACGTGCAGTTCGAAGGCGAACTGCCGAAAATCCTGAACGCGCTGGAGACCGACAATCACGGCAACCGGCTGGTGCTGGAAGTGGCCCAGCATCTGGGCGAATCCACGGTGCGCACGATCGCGATGGACTCCACCGAAGGCCTGGTGCGCGGTCAGACGGTCGAGGACACCGGCCAGCCATCTCGGTGCCGGTGGGCGACGGCACGCTCGGGCGCATCATGAACGTCATCGGCGAGCCGGTGGACGAAGCCGGGCCCGTCACATATGCCGAGCGCCGCCCGATCCATGCCGAGGCCCCGCCCTTCGTCGAGCAGTCGACGGAGGCGCAGGTGCTGGTCACCGGCATCAAGGTCATCGACCTGCTCGCGCCCTATGCGCGCGGCGGCAAGATCGGGTTGTTCGGCGGCGCCGGCGTCGGCAAGACCGTGCTGATCCAGGAACTGATCAACAACGTCGCCAAGAAGCACGGCGGCTATTCGGTGTTCGCCGGCGTCGGCGAGCGCACCCGCGAGGGCAACGACCTCTATCACGAGATGATCGAGTCCGGCGTCAACAAGGACCCCAAGAAGGGCTCCACCGAAGGCAGCAAATGCGCGCTGGTCTACGGCCAGATGAACGAGCCGCCGGGCGCGCGCGCCCGCGTCGGCCTCTCCGGCCTGACCGTCGCCGAATATTTCCGCGACCAGGGCCAGGACGTGCTGTTCTTCGTCGACAACATCTTCCGCTTCACGCAGGCCGGTTCCGAAGTGTCGGCGCTGCTCGGCCGCATTCCCTCGGCCGTGGGCTATCAGCCGACGCTGGCCACCGACATGGGCCAGCTCCAGGAACGCATCACCACCACCACCAAGGGCTCGATCACCTCGGTGCAGGCGATTTACGTGCCGGCCGACGATCTGACCGACCCGGCGCCGGCGACCTCCTTCGCCCATCTGGACGCGACCACCATGCTCAACCGCGCCATCTCGGAAAAGGGCATCTATCCGGCCGTGGACCCGCTCGACTCCACCTCGCGCATGCTCGATCCGCGCGTCGTCGGCCAGGAGCATTACGACGTCGCCCGCCAGGTGCAGCAGATCCTGCAGCGCTACAAATCGCTGCAGGACATCATCGCCATCCTGGGCATGGACGAGCTCTCCGAAGAGGACAAGCTGATCGTCGCCCGCGCCCGCAAGCTCGAGCGCTTCCTTCGCCAGCCCTTCCATGTGGCCGAAGTGTTCACCGGCTTCCCCGGCATCTTCGTCGACCTCGAAGACACGATCAGAAGCTTCGCCGCCGTGGTGAACGGCGAATACGACCATCTGCCGGAATCGGCATTCTACATGGTCGGCACCATCGAGGACGCGGTGGCGAAGGCGCAGAAACTGGCGGCGGAAGCGGCATAGCCATGGCTGACAAGATGCCCTTCGATCTGGTCTCGCCCGAGCGGCTTCTGCTCTCGGCGGAAGCCGACATGATCACCATTCCCGGCGTCGAAGGCTATTTCGGCGTGCTGGCCGGCCATGCGCCGATGATCTCCACGCTCAAGCCCGGCGTGATCGAGATCGCGGGCGGCCCCGACGGCGACGCGCGCTATTTCGTGGCCGGCGGCTTCGCCGAGGTGACGCCCGAGAAGCTGACCGTGCTCGCCGAAGAGGCGATCCCGATGGAGAGCGTGGACGCCGCCGAGATCGACCGGCGCATCACAACCGCCGAGGAAGACGTGCTGCACGCCAAGACCGAAGAGACCGCGCCCGCGCCGTCACCACCCTCGACGCCCTGCAGCAGCTTCGCGCCCTGGTCTGAGCCGCGATTTTCCCTGCCAACATTGCCGCCGCGCGGGGTTTCCGGTGCCCGCCCGGCTTTGCTATAATTTGAATTCCGAGGGGTCCGGGGCAAGGCAGCGGACGATAGGATGACAAGCGCGACGGTCTATCAAGGGGGCTGGACGCTGGACGATATCCAGTGGTCCAAATTCGATCCGGCGAAGGTCGAGCCGTGGCTGCTGGCGGCGGTCAAGGCGGCCTCGCTGGTCGAGTACAACGCGCCCGACTACGTCATCTACCTCAACCGCGTCTTCAGAGGCGGCCGATCCCGCCACGCTCGCCGACATCGAGCATTGGGGCCGAGAGGAAGCCCAGCATGGATTGGCGCTGGGCCGCTGGGCCGAAATGGCCGACCCGAGCTTCAATTTCAACGATGCTTTCGCCCGCTTCCGCGCCGGCTACACCCCGCCGCACTTCGCCAGCGACCGCGAACTCTCCATCCGCGGCAGCCGCCGCGGCGAGATGATCGCGCGCTGCGTGGTCGAAAGCGGAACCTCCTCCTATTACAGCGCCATCCGCGACGCCACCGACGAGCCGGTGCTGAAGGAGATCGCCGCGCGCATCGCCGGCGACGAATTCCGCCATTACAAGCTGTTCTTCGAGACCCTTCACAAGCAGGACGAGCCCGACCTGCCCTTCTGGAAGAAGCTCTGGGTGGCGGCCGCGCGCGTCAGCGAATCCGACGACGACGAGCTGGCCTATGCCTATTACTGCGCCAATGTCGCCAAGGCCGACGAGGCCAGTGTGCCCTACCGGCGCGCCCGCTACGCCCGCGCCTACAACGCGGTGGCGATGACGCTCTACCGCCGCCACCATGTCGACAAGCTGGTGCAGATGGTGGCCAAGGCCTGCGGTGCCAAGCCGCAAGGCCGGCTGACCACCATGGCCAGCGCGGGGCTGTGGCGCTTGCTGAGGCTGCGCGCGCGGATGGCCGGGCTGACGCCTGGCGCCCCGGCCTAAACCGCGCGCTTCACCATCATCTGCTTGATCTCGCCGATCGCCTTGGCCGGGTTGAGGCCCTTGGGGCAGGTGTTGGTGCAGTTCATGATGGTGTGACAGCGATAGAGTCGGAACGGGTCCTCGAGCCGGTCGAGCCGCTCGCCGGTGGCCTCGTCGCGGCTGTCGGCCAGCCAGCGGTAGGACTGCAAAAGCGCCGCCGGGCCCAGATAGCGCTCCGAATTCCACCAATAGCTCGGACAGGCGGTCGAGCAGCAGGCGCACAGGATACACTCATAGAGGCCGTTCAGCTTGCCGCGCTGCTCCGGCGACTGCTTCCATTCTTTCTCCGGCGTCGGCGATTTGGTCTGCAGGTAAGGCTGGATCGAGGCGTATTGGGCGTAGAAGTTGGTCATGTCCGGCACCAGGTCCTTGACCACCGCCATATGAGGCAAGGGATAGATGCGGACCGAACCCGAAATCTCGGCAATGGGCTTGGTGCAGGCCAGCGTGTTGCTGCCGTCTATATTCATGGCGCAGGAGCCGCACACGCCCTCCCGGCAGGAGCGTCGGAAGGTCAGCGTCGGGTCGACCTCGTTCTTTATCTTGATAAGTGCGTCCAGGACCATCGGCCCGCAGCTCTCCAGATCGACGCGATAGGTGTCGATCGAGGGATCGCGGCTTTCGTCCGGGTTGTAACGATAGACCCGGAAGTCTTTGGTGCGTTTCGGTTTCTTGCCGTTGCCGGTAACCGGCGCCGGCCACACCCTGCCTGGCCTGGGCTTGCTGCCCTTGGGCAGCATGAGTTGAACCATCGATTGTCCCTTCCCGTCCTTCGAAAACGCGGGCTTACCGATCACACATAGCAAACCGAATCGGTCCGCGGCAATTCTATCCTTCGCGGCCTTCGCGGCCTTCCGGCCGCGCCGGCCCAGTCGCGGCAGCAGCCAACCCCGGCATCGGGATGAGATGGACGTCGCGCTGCGGGAACGGGATCGTGATGCCGTGCGCCTTGAAGCTGTCCCAGACCGCGATCAGGACCGCGCTCTTGACGTTGGCGATGCCATTCTTGGGGTCCCTGATCCAGGCCCGGATCTCGAAACCGACCGAGCTGTCACCATAGCCGGTCATCAGGCAGACCGGTTCGGGGTACTTGACGATGCGGTCGACCGATTTGACCGCCTCGAGGCAGAGCGCGATCACCTGGTGCATGTCCAATTCATAGGCCACGCCCAGCGGGATATGCAGACGGCGCAATTCGTTCGAATAGGACCAGTTCTCGACCCCGTTGGTAATGAACAGCTCGTTGGGCACCAGATGTTCGCTGCCGTCGCGGGTGGCGATGGTGACGAAGCGGGCCCCCATCGAGGTCACCCAGCCATAGCTGTCCTTGTAGGCCACAACGTCGCCGGGTTTGATCGATTTGCCCAGGATCAGCGTGAGCCCGGCCAAGAGGTTGGCCACCGTGCGCTGCAGGCCCAGACCCACGCCGAGGCCGATGGCGCCCGACAGCACCGTCAGCGCCGTCAGATCGATGCCGACCGCCGACAGTGCGATGATGACAGCAACGGCTGGTAGCAGCAGGTTCAAGACCCGGATCAGGAGCGTCTGGATCGAGGGCGTGAGCGCCTGGGTGCGGGTGATCTGGCGCTCCAGATAGCTGGAGATCAGCGTCGTCACCCAGAGCAACAGGGCCAGGAAGAACACCCCGCGCACGATGGTCAGCGCCGAAATGCGCAAGCGGCCCAGCGTGAAGGCGATGGCATCGAGCTGCACCGTCAGCGGGTGCAGCAGTCCCAGAATGCTGAGGGCGGCAATGGTCCAGGCCAGGACCGTGATGGTCGCCGACAAAACCGGATTGCGGACCGCGAATGAAAGCAGCCGGATCGTGATCCAGGCCGCGAGCAAGCTGGTCGCGGCCGAAACCAGCTTGAATTCGAAGCCGAGCGCGCGCGCCAGAACCAGCGCCAGCGACAACGACAGCAGCCAGAACAGCGGCACCGACACCGAATCGAAGGCCCGCCACAGCGGACGGTTCCAGGCGCGCGGCACGGTCAGAGAGATGATCTGGCGCACCACGTTCTTGACGCGCTGGGTGAGCCAGGCGCCGATCAGACCCAGCACCAGAATGAGCCCCGCCTGGATCGCGATCAGCGGGAGGTCGACGTGCAGGAACAGCCGCTGGACCGGCTCCAGCACGCGGGTGTGGATGCCGAGGAAGGTCAGAACGGCGTGAATCGCATTTTCCATGCTCAGAGGCTACCGGGCGGGAGGCGCCGGACCAAGTCAGGAGACCCCGATCCGCTCGAACACCCAGGCGATCTCCACCGGCTCGGCCGTGACCGTTCCGGCCAGCACGAGCTGGTCGGTCTTCCGGGCCGTCTCGGTGCCGAGATAGATACTGTCCTCGATTCCGATCTCGCCCCCACCGCGGAAGCGCCAGCCCTCGCCCGAGGGGAGCTTGAGAAGGATATCGCCGCCCTGCGCGCGCGACACCCGCACGTCCGGATGGATGTGGAAACGCACGACATAAGGGACCTCACGGGCGCGTACAGTGGCGTGCGGCTCCAGCGTGTCACCGCCGGTGAGCACGGTGCCGTCGGGCGACAAGCTCAGCCGGCGCTTGTGGACGATGCCGAACTCGCGCCTATAGCCGTCGTGCCAGGCCTCGACGCACCAGCCATGCTCGGTCTGGTGGCGCTCGCTGGAGACCTCGCTCGGGCCCCGGATCATCCGCGCGCCTACCAGGTCGCGGGCGAGCCCAGCCGGCAGCACCGCGGCTATGGAGGTGTCGGCCAACGTCACCGTGGAGTGGGCGGCGGTGCTGCGCAGCGCCCCGTCCCATTTGCGCAAAGCGCCGCAATTGACCACCAACCGCTGCGGACCAGCGCTGAATTCGAACGACAGACACCCGGCATGGGCGCCGACGGCGAACACGCCTTCGGGCACGAGCCCGCAATCCATCACCGCATAGGCCCGGCCCGCGGTCAGGCGCTGGAACTTCGAATAGGGGGCATAGGCGAAAGGCGCCCCACGGACGTCGTCGCGCGCGAGCAGGCTGGCGATGGCCTGGGCATCGCCTTCGCGGCCACCGTTGAACAGCGCCAAGGCGCCGTCGCCGTGGCGGAAGAAGCGCAGCATCGGCGCCATGCGGTCATGGGCGCTCAACACGGCCCCCGGTATCGGATGGTCGATGGCATTTAGGGCATCCATGACCATCACCATATGGCGATAGGCATGGAACACGGTTTCCGGCGCGCGGTCCGCGTGGCCGCCATCCGGCAGAATCTGGCGGCCGATTTCGGCCTCTAGCCGATCGAGCCCCTGCGCCAGACGTTTGGGGCTGTCGTCAAGGCAGGCCCCCGAAAGCGTCAGCGCGGCGGCGGACTCGAAGCGCGGAAACCCATCGGGGGCGAGCGCGGCGATCCGCGCGAGCTGGCGCGACTGCTCGCGCAACGACACGAACAGCTTTGAGCGCCACAGCATGTCGGAATTCGGAATGACGAGGCGGCCGTGGGCGAACAGATTGATCAGCCGCCTTGCCATCACATGCGCCAACCATTCGGGCTCGGAATAGCGCGGGTAACGCTTCACCCACTGCGCGATCAGATTGGTCGCCAGCGTGCGCGCCGCCTCGCCCCCGGCCGCGGCCAACGGCGGCAGCCAGGCGAAGCTGTGGAGCGCCTCGTGCCAGTTCCGGCTCGGCGGGGCGTGATCGAAGATCGAGCCTTCCGTGACGTCAACCGTCTCGCCGTCGAAGCGGAAGCGGCCGCGCAGCAACGAATCGGCATCTTCGAGGCGGCGCGGAAGCCCGTCGAGGGGGTAGAACACGATGTGGTCGGACAACCTGCCCTTGAGCAGGCGGCGGTAGAACCAGTTGCGGCGCCAGGCCGTGCGCAGCGGCCCTGCGACGCGCCGGATCGCCGCACGAACGAGTTCCGGAATCAGTTCGATCGGCGGCCGACGCCGCTTTGCCGGAGCGGGTGCCACGCGGCTATCCGCGCAAGGCCGCGATGTTCGCAGCATAGCTTTCGGCACCGCCCTTGAAGACCGCAGTGCCGGCGACCAGCACATTGGCCCCGGCCGCAACCGCCTGGCGGGCGGTATTGGGCGTGATTCCGCCATCCACCTCGAGCATGATGGGACGGCCGGCATTGGCGATGCGCCCGGCCGCGGCGTCGATCTTGGCGATCTGGCTTTCGATGAAGTTCTGGCCGCCGAAGCCAGGATTGACGGTCATGATCAAAACGAGATCGACCAAGTCGATAACGTTGTCGATGGCGTCTATGGGCGTGCCCGGATTGAGGACAACGCCCGGCTTCTTACCGAGGCTGCGGATCAACTGCAGCGTGCGATGAACGTGCGGCCCAGCCTCGGGATGGACGGTGATGATATCGGCGCCGGCCTCGGCGAAGGCTTCGATGTAGGGATCGGCTGGCGAGATCATCAGGTGGACATCGAAGGGCAGCTTGGTGTGGGGCCTGAGCGCCTTCACGATGCCGGGTCCGATGGTGATGTTGGGCACGAAATGGCCATCCATGATGTCGAGATGGATGAAATCGGCGCCGGCGCGGTCCACGGCTTCGATCTCGGCGCCCAGACGCGCGAAATCGGCTGACAGGATGGACGGCGCGATGCGGACCGGTGCTGCCATGAGGTCTCATGTAGTGCCGGATTCTCGGTGCGCCCGCAAGGCGCGGGCGCCGCCAATTCGGCGCTCCGCAAATCCCCGGAAAGGCGGCCGCAGACGGGTGATGCGACGTTGACACGGGGGCCGCCACCCCTACACTCCCGGCCGTTCGCAAATCCCACTTTCCGGGGACATTCATGGCCGACAACGCCGCGAGTCCGGGGGCACGTCCGCGCCCTCTCTCTCCGCATCTTCAGATTTATCGCTGGCCGGCGACCATGGCCACTTCGATCGTTCACCGTTTCACCGGGCTGGCGCTGGCCGCGGCCATGGCGGGGCTCGCCTGGTGGTTGACAGCCCTCGCAACCGGGCCCGGCGCCTATGCGAACTTCACCGGCTTCGCCGCCTCGCCGCTCGGCCAGTTCCTGATCTTCGTGTCGATCTGGTCAATTTCCTATCACCTGCTGAACGGCATCCGGCATCTGTTCTGGGACATCGGCTACGGCTTCGAGCCGCACACTGCCAATCTGGTCAGCGTCCTGATACTCGCCGGCGCGACGGTGCTCGCCGTCGGCGTCTATTTCATCGGTCTCGATGCCATGGGGATGATGTGATGAACTTCCGCACGCCGCTGTCCCGGGTCGAGGGACTGGGCTCGGCGCGCTCCGGCGCCCAGCATTTCTGGCGCCAGCGCGCCACCGCCGTCGCCCTGATCCCGCTGTCGATCTGGTTCGTGATCTCGGTGCTCGGCCTTGTCGGCGCCGACCGCGCCACCGCGGCCGCCTATCTGCACGAGCCGCTGCACGCGGTGCTGATGGTGCTGTTCATCCTGGCAGTTCTCACGCACATGGTGCTGGGCGTGCAGGTGGTGATCGAGGATTATATCCCCAACGAAGGCCAGAAGATCGCGCTGCTGCTGCTGAACAAGGGCTACGCCTGGGCGGTCGGCGCGGTCTGCCTCTTCGCCATCTACCGCATCACGCTATGAGCCGTTTCTCTCTTTGCCGGATTGAATTTCCATGACCGCTTATCCCATCACCGATCACACCTTCGACGTCGTCGTCGTGGGCGCCGGCGGCTCGGGCCTGCGGGCCACGCTCGAAGCCGCCGCCAGCGGGCTGAAGACCGCCTGCGTCACCAAGGTGTTCCCGACCCGCAGCCACACGGTGGCCGCGCAGGGCGGCATCGCCGCCGCGCTCGGCAATATGGGCACCGACGACTGGCGCTGGCACATGTACGACACGGTCAAGGGCTCGGACTGGCTGGGCGATCAGGACTCCATCGAATTCATGTGCCGCCAAGCGCCCGAGGCGGTCTATGAGCTCGAGCATTTCGGCGTGCCCTTCTCGCGCGACGAGGACGGTAAGATCTACCAGCGCGCCTTCGGCGGCATGACGTCCAATTACGGCGAAGGCATCGTGCAGCGCACCTGCGCCGCCGCCGACCGCACCGGCCACGCCATGCTGCACACCCTCTACGGCCAGTGCGTCAAGCACGACACCAATTTCTTCATCGAGTATTTCGCGCTCGACCTGATCGTCGAGGATGGCGTGGTGCGCGGAGTGATGGCCTGGAACCTCGACGACGGCAGCATCCACCGCTTCCGCGCCCGCCGGGTGATCCTGGCCACCGGCGGCTATGGCCGGGCCTATTTCTCCTGTACCGGCGCCCATACCCAGACCGGCGACGGCAATGGGATGGTGCTGCGCGCGGGCTTCCCCTGCCAGGATATGGAGTTCGTGCAGTTCCATCCCACCGGCGTCTATGGCGTGGGCGTACTCATCACCGAGGGCGTGCGCGGCGAAGGCGGCTATCTCACCAATTCAGAGGGCGAGCGCTTCATGGAGCGCTATGCCCCGCACGCCAAGGATCTGGCCAGCCGAGACGTTGTCAGCCGCGCCATGACCATCGAAATCCGCGAGGGCCGCGGCGTCGGCCCGCTGAAGGACCACATCCATCTGCACTTGTCGCATCTGGACCCGAAGATCATCCACGAGCGCCTGCCCGGCATCGCCGAGAGCGCGCGCATTTTCGCCGGCGTCGACGTCACCAAGGAGCCGATCCCGGTCTTGCCGACGGTCCATTACAACATGGGCGGCGTCGCCACGAATTACATGGGCGAGGCGCTGACGCTGAAGGACGGCAATCCCGACACCGTGATCCCCGGCCTGATGGCGGTGGGCGAAGCGGCCTGCGTGTCGGTGCACGGCGCCAACCGTCTGGGCTCCAATTCGCTGATCGACCTGGTGGTCTTTGGCAAGGCGGCGGGCATGCAATGCGCCCGCACGCTCAGTCCCGACGAGAAGCAGGCCGAGTTGAAAAAGGACGCCGGCGAGGAGACGCTCGCGCGCCTCGACAAGTTGCGCCACGCCGACGGCAGCACGCCGACCGCGCAGATGCGGCTCGCCATGCAGCGGGTCATGCAGGAGGACGCCGCCGTCTTCCGCACCGGCGAGACCCTGAAGAATGGCCGCAAGCGGATCGACGAAATCTACAAGGGTCTTCACGACATCGCGGTGACCGACCGCTCGATGGTGTGGAATTCCGACCTTGTCGAGACGCTCGAATTCGAAAATCTCATCCAGCAGGCGGTCGTCACCATCGAGGGCGCGGTGACGCGCACCGAAAGCCGCGGGGCGCATGCCCGTGAGGACTATCCCGACCGCGACGACGCCAATTGGATGAAGCACACGCTGGCCTGGCTCGATCCCGCGACGGGGTGGGCCAAGCTCGATTACCGCCCGGTGCACGCCTATACGCTGTCGAACGAAATCGCCTACATCAAGCCGAAGGCGCGCGTCTACTGAGACGCTGCGCAGTGGCTGGCCCGTTGAGCCGCATTGCCCACTCATCCCACCCACGCCCATCCGTCCCACGCCTTCCCAATGCGTGCGTGATCATGAAAAAGCCAAAGGATTAGCGTTTTCGAGATCACGACGGGCAGGATTCGTCTGCATTGACAACCGCGCTGTCAATTTTACAAGTTACCGCCGAAGTCCAATCGAAATGATCCAATGACCGACCTTGAAGTCGCGCGCGCCGCGACGCTACAGCCGATTGATCAAATTGGAGCACGCATCGGCATCCCCGAGAGCGCGCTTTACCGGCACGGGCCGTATAAAGCCAAACTCGATCTCAACTATCTGCAAAGCCTTCCAACGTCGAAACAGGCCAAGCTCGTCCTCGTTACCGCGATCAGCCCGACGCCCGCCGGCGAAGGCAAGACCACGACCACCATCGGTCTCGGCGACGCGCTGTCGGGCATGGGCGAGAAGGCGATGATCTGCCTGCGCGAACCCTCACTCGGACCCTGCTTCGGTATGAAGGGCGGCGCCACCGGCGGCGGCCATGCCCAAGTGGTCCCGTCCGAAGAGATCAATCTTCATCTGACCGGCGATCTCCACGCCATCGGTGCCGCCAACAATCTGCTCGCGGCCCTCCTCGACAATCACATCTATTGGGGCAACAAGCTCGGCATCGATCCTGCCCGCGTGTCCTGGCGCCGCGTGATGGACATGAACGACCGGGCGCTGCGCCAGATCGTCGTCGGCCTCGGCAACAATGGTCAGGTGCGCGAAGACGGCTTCGACATCACGGTGGCCTCCGAAGTGATGGCGATTTTCTGCCTCGCCACCTCCGTTTCGGACATGGAGGAACGGCTGGGACGGATCGTCGTGGCGCGCAATTACGCCAAAGGGCCTGTAACGGCTGCGGAACTGCAGGCGCCCGGGGCCATGACCGCCCTGCTGCGCGACTCCGCTCAGCCCAATCTGGTGCAGACGCTGGAGCACACGCCGGTTCTGGTCCATGGCGGGCCGTTCGCCAACATCGCCCATGGCTGCAATTCGGTGATCGCCACCAAATCGGCGCTCAATCTCGCCGACATCGTGGTCACCGAAGCCGGCTTCGGCGCCGACCTGGGCGCGGAAAAATTCTTCGACATCAAATGTCGCCAGGCCGGGCTTTCCCCCTCGGCCGCGGTTATCGTCGCCACCGTGCGCGCACTCAAGATGCATGGCGGCGTCGGCAAGAGCGATCTCGGCACCGAGAACGTCGCCGCGGTGAAGGCCGGCATGGCCAATCTGTTCCGCCACATCGAGAACGTGAAGAAGTTCGGCGTGCCGGTGGCGGTGGCGGTCAATCACTTCACCGCCGACACCAAGGCCGAGACCGACGCCATCATCGAGGCCTGCAAGAGCGTCGGCGTCGCCGCGCATCTGTGCCGGCACTGGGCCGAAGGCGGCTCCGGCGCCGAGGCGTTGGCGCGCGATGTCTTGCGCATGGTCAATTCGGGTGAGGCCAAGTTCAAGCCGCTCTATCCCGATGAGATGCCGCTCGCGGACAAGATCCGCACGGTGGCGAAGGAAATCTATCGTGCCGACGATGTTGTCATCGCGCCCGAGGCGCTGAAAAAGCTGAAGCAATTCACCGACGACGGCCACGGCCACGTGCCGGTGTGCATGGCCAAGACGCAATACAGCTTCTCGGCCGATCCAGACCTGCGCGGCGCGCCGACCGGCTTCACCCTGCCGGTGCGCGATGTGCGGCTGTCGGCGGGGGCGGGCTTCGTCGTCGGCCTGTGCGGGACGATCATGACCATGCCGGGCCTTCCGCGCGAGCCGGCCGCCAATCGGATCTATGTCGACGCCAACGGCCAGATCGAAGGCCTGTTCTAGGAGGCCTTTGCGGAAAGGGGTGCGCGCTAGTTCGCTGCCGCCAGCGCGGCGCGCACCTGCCCGCCTTTGGCATCCTTGAAGGCGATGCAGCGGTCGATCAATTCCTCGGTGAGGTTGAGATCGCGCGTGAGCCCGGGCACCGATTTTACCTTCGGCCTGAAGAAACCCTCCATCTCGTCGCGCGACTGCTGATCGCAGGCATCGGCGAAAATGTCGACTCCGCGGACGATCTCCTCGTCGGAGACACGTTTCAGCATCTGGGCGTAGTGCGCCTTGAACCAGTCCCACAGCGCCGCCCGCGCGACCGGCTCGGTGCCCATATAGGCGTAGAGGTAACGGATGTCGCCGCGCTGGATTTTCGGGGTCAGCGCCAGGTCGAACACGCTGTCGAGCAAGGCCGTGTCCCTCGAGGCTGCCAGCGCATAGAAGACTTCGCGGTGGAAATTCTCGCTATTCGAATTTTCATAAGCCTCGACCAGCGCATTCCCGAACTTCGTGCCCTCCGTGACGACGCCCGCCCGCAGCGCCTGCGACACCAGATCGCCCGCCACCCCGCCCAGCGATTGCCCGTCGGAGGCGATGTATTGTTCGGCTGCGGTCGACAGCGTCTGGAGCGTGTTGGGATCTTCGGCCTCTTCGGCCATCAGCCGCACCAGCGAACTGCGCGAAAGCGTGACGGCCGGAGGGTCGCCGGGCTTGGCCTCGAGACCCACCGCGGCGAAGGGCCGGGTAAAATCCGCCGCGATCAGACGCCGGTAGGCCGGCCTGTCCTTTGCCGTCAGCGTGTCATCGGCGAGGCCGCGGAAGCCATCGGCCATCGCCGCAAGCAGGTCCCACTTTGCCGTGGGCGCGATCACTTTGGTCAGCGCGAACAACTCCTCCGGCTTCGCCTGACCCGCATGCAGCGCCGCAAGCAGATTGGCGAACAGCACGCGTTGGTCCGCCGGCGCCATTTGCGGGGCCGCCTCGATCAACGCCCGCCACCCTTTTGCGTCAGAGGTGAAGCGGTAATAGCCGGTGCCGCCCGCGTTCGGCATCACATAGGCAGGGCAGCGCTCGCCCAAAGACAATTCGGCGCTGCGGCCGACGACGTCGCAGCCCTGCGCCATTCCTGGCGCCGAATGGCACATGGGCACGCCCCATTGCCGGTTGGGCGCCATGCGACCGATCTGCGCATACATGGACTGCGCGACCGAAAGCGTGGGCTTGCTGTCGCAATTCAAAGTGACATCGAGATCGGGAATGCCGGCCCGATCGATATAGGAGCCGAAGGCCGCCACGATCTCGGGATGGTGGCCGACATCGGCGATGGTCTGGATGAAGTCGCGCGCAGTGGCGTTGCGGTGGGCGAATTTGACGAGATAGGCATGGATGCCCCGCCGCCAAGCCTCGCGGCCCACGTAGTTCTCGAACATGGCGAGCACCGCGGCACCTTTGTCGTAGGTGATTGAGTCGAAGATGTCGGCAATGTCGTCGGGTCCGTTGACGGGGCTGCGGATGGCGCGCGCCGACGGCAGTTCGTCCATCGCCATCGCGTCGAGACCGTCATCGAGGGTTTCGCGGCCGAACTGCCAGTCGGGCATGATGCTGGCGGAGGCCTTGGCCTCCATCCAGTTGGCGAAGGATTCGTTCAGCCAGATGTCGTCCCACCATTGGGGCGTGACGAGATCGCCGAACCATTGATGGGTGATCTCGTGCGACTGCACGTCGAGGCTGTTACGGCGCCGTTCGAGCGAGGCGTTCGCTCCCATAAGCAGGTAGCCCTCGCGAAACGTGATGGCGCCGGCGTTCTCCATGGCGCCGGCCGCGAAATCCGGCACCGCGATGATGTCGAGCTTTGCGAAGGGAAACGGCATCCCGAAATAGTTTTCGAGCCCGGGCACGATCTTCGCCGTCAGCGACAGCGCGTAACGGATGCGCGCGCCCTGTCCCTTGGCCGCGATCCCGCGCAAGGGCAGAGGGTGCTTGCGATATCTGCCGGCAGGAGCAGTTGCGTGCACCACGTCGAAGGGGCCGATCGCCAGCGCCACCAGATAGGTCGGCAGCGGCTTGGTCTCGGCGAAGAGCCAATGGGTCGTGCCGCCGCCGGTGTCGTTCTTCGAGCGCACCGGCGTATTGGCGATCACGAGATCGCCTTTGGGCGCGTTCACGGCCACGGAGAACGGCGTCTTGAATCCAGGTTCGTCGAAGCTCGGGAACATCCGCCGCGCGTCGGTGGACTCGAACTGGGTGAAGGCGTAGGCCGCGCCCCGGTCCTCCACTCGGTAAAGGCCGACCAGCGAGGAATTGAGAGGCGCGTGATAATCGAACACCAGCGTCGCCCGGCCTGCGGGCACGGCGCGGGCCAAATCGAGACGGGCGATGCCCGACGGGTCGACCTGTTTGTAGGACGCCGGCGTGCTGCCCCCATTGGCCCAGCGCACGATCACGCTGTCCACGCCGAGGTTGAGCCCGTGGAGATAGAAGCTGCGGACGGGCCTGGCGATCCTGACCGCGATTTCACTGTGGCCGCGAAAGCGTGCCTGTCTGGGATCGATCGTCAGCGTCAGGCTGTAGCGCAGCGGGATCACCTCGCGCGAAAGCCGGCCGAGCGGTACCGGCCCGGCCGCAAGCCCGGCGCCCTGCCCGCGTGCCTGGCTGGCCACCAGCCCGGCAATGAGGCAAGCCGCGACAATAGGCAGAATCCGGCGGCTCATGACGGCCTTTCGAAGTCCGAGGTGCGAATCCATGCATCCTTATGACCGGCCCGCAAGTTAAAGCTGTGCGGCCGGCATCGGCGCTGTCGGCGCATGGCATTGGCCAAGATTTGGCCAAAATTTATTCAGCCACGGTTCAGTGGCGGAGCAGCACCGTCTCCGCCGACACGCAACCGGGCGCCCGGGCGTAACCACAGAGGAGGATGATCATGTTGACCAAGACTGGCACTATTCTCGCCGCCGCCGCCATCGCATTGGCCGCGGCCACCACCTCCGCCGCTGCGGAGGACTGTCACAGCGATAACGCCGCCGCCGGCACCGTCGCCGGCGCCATCGCCGGCGGCATCATCGGCAATCAGTTCGGCCATGGCGGCGGCAAGGCGGCCGCCACCGTCGGTGGCGTCATCCTTGGCGGAGTCGCCGGCAACGCGATCGCCGGCAACATCGACTGCAACGACCGGCCCTATGCCTACCGCGCCTATCGTCAGGGCTTCGACGGCCGCATCGGCGTCGACTATTCTTGGAGCCACGGCGCCGCCCACGGCTACATCCGTCCGATCCGGCAATACCGCCGCCGCGGCCGCGTCTGCCGCGATTTCACGGTGGTGACTTACCGCGGCGGCCGCGAATACACCGAGCGCGGCGTCGCCTGCCGCTATCCCCGCGAAGGCTGGCGGATCGAATAGTCCCTGCCCGGCGGCCCGGATCCCCGGAACATGCGGGCAATCCGGGCCGCCAGCAAGGCTTAGGTAACCATTTCAATTCTATTCTGTCGGTGCGCTCATCCGGATTTGAACCGCCGATGCAAGAGTCCTGGTTGGTCACGGTCGAGGGCCAAGCCTACGGCCCTTACTCATTCGAGCAGATGCAGGCCTTCATTTCCGAAGGCCGGCTGGTCGCCCAATCGCTGGTTTCGCCGCCGGGCGAGGCCACGCCGCATCCTGCAATCGAGGATGCGACTCTGTGGGCGCTGTTCCAGCCAGCCGAGCAGCATGTCGACAATCCGGTTCAGGAGCGCCCCCGGCAGGACCATGTCACTGACAAGTCCGGCGTCCCCGAAGCCGGTCCGGCGAAGTTCGGCCGCAACGCCGATACCGGCGTCTCCGGCCCCAGCCATTTCCTCATCATCGCCGATATGAAGTCGTCGTCGATCAACGGGCTGGAAGAGGCGATCTTCAATCTAGGCCATGCCCATCCGCTCCTGCCCCAGGCCTGGCTCCTCACCACCGAGGATTCGATCAACGCGGTGCGCAACGCGCTGGTGCAGAAGCTTGGCACGCTCGACGTGCTGTTCGTGGTCGACACCACGCACGACAAGGCGGCATGGTTCAACTTCGGTCCGGAATCCGATTCGCGGCTGCGCCGCTTCTGGAACAAGATGCCGACGCCGACCCGCAAGAGCGCCTGAGCCGCTAGCCGATCCTTTCCAGGCCATCGCGGAAGCGCTGATAGTTCTTCACATAGATGTCCGCCGACAGCTTCAGCAGCGCAAGCTGGGCGTCGTTGAGCTCGCGCACGACGCGCCCCGGCGCGCCCACGACCAGCGAGTTGTCAGGGATATGCTTGCCTTCCGGGATCAGCGTGTTGGCGCCGATAAGGCAGTTGCGGCCGATCCTGGCGCCGTTGAGAATGGTCGAACCCATGCCGATCAGCGAATTGTCGCCGACGCGGCAGGAATGCAGGATCACGTTGTGTCCGACCGTGACATCGTCGCCGACGATCGTCGGCAGATCGAAGTCGGTGTGGATCACCGAATTGTCCTGGACGTTGGAGCGCTCGCCGATGGTGATCCAGTCATTGTCGCCGCGCAGCACCGCGCCGAACCAGATGCTGGCGTGCCGTGCGAGCCGCACGCGGCCGATCAGCACCGCGTTGGGCGCGATCCAGCAGTCGCCGCCGGGCGGAAGCTCCGGCTCCACGTTTTCGAGTTTGTAGATCGGCATTAGCCTTTCCTGCGCGGCGGGCGTCACGGCCCATTGTGACAGCGCGCCCCGCGGCTGGCGAGACCGGGGGTTCACCGGGCCCCCGATTGCCGTCATAATCGGCGCATGGCTGAGGCTCCCCGCTCCCCGAAGGCAAGCAATTCCGGTCTGCCGGCGATCGACAGCGCGCTGGCGCGCCGGATCGTCGAAGACGCGATCAGGCGCTACTTCCGGGCGCGGCGGAAGCGTGTCGCCGCCTTCGTCGATGAAACCTTTTCGCTCAGGGGCGCCGTCGATCTCCATGCCGGAGCGCTCGGCCACGATCTGTGGCGGGCGCCGCTCAACATGGCGATGGCCGGTCCGCAGCTCGCCCTGACATTCGCCGCGGACGCGCTGGAGAAGAACGGCCGCGCACGTCAGGCCCGGTATCTCAGATCGCGCGAATTGTTCTTCCGTACCTCCGTTGCCGACGCCGTCGAACGCAAGATCATGGTCGAGCTGCTCGAGCTGCCCTATCCCGGACCGGCCACGCCGTCGTTCCACGATGCGCTCGCCGTCGAGATCCTTGCCGATCAGCGGCTGGCCGGCGTGCTCGGCATGCTTGAAGGCCCTTGGGGCGAAGGCGAACGCAAGCGCATGGACGCGCTTCTTATCGAGAACCTTTCGATCTATCTCAACGCGCGCACGGCCACCGGGGAACTCGCCGGCGCGCTCGTGACGCTGGCCGCGGGCGGCGCGTTGCTGCATCAGGTGACGCCCGGCATGATCGCGCTGGGGCCGGCGCTGGCGCGCGCGGTTTCGGTGAAGATGGCCGCGACGCAAGCCGCGTTCCTGGCCGGCGGTGCGGTGCTTGCCGCAAGCGCGGCGATCTCGGCCTTTTCCGGGATCGTCACCGATCCGCTGCAACGGCAGCTTGGCCTGCACCAGCGGCGTTTGACGAAGCTGCTCGAACTCGCTCGAAGCCGGCTTCCTCGGCGGCGATGCGCGCTTGGCCGTGCGCGACCAATACGCGGTGCGTCTGCTCGATCTGATCGACGCACTGGCCGCGCTGGTTGCGCATGTGCGCGCGGTCTCGTGATCAGGTAGCGCCGCACAATCGCATTCCCGCAAGACCTCCGCCGTGAATGGCGTTACGCTCAACGTGCGCTCGCTGATTCGCGAGGGGCGCGAAAGGGACGGATCGGGTGCAGGGTTGCACTGTATCCACTTCCAGAGTCGAAAGGCGGACCCGCCGCCGCCAAGCGATGCGCACAGACGCGCCGTCACATAACCGACATCCTCAGCCATTCTGTCATTGACCAGGGAGTATCCATGGCCAAGCGTTCCGCACGCCGCAATCAAAGCGAAATGAGTGAAACCGCCAAGATCCATCCCCTTTTCCCCGGCGCCCCCGGCTGGAGCCCGCGCGACGCCGATCCGCGCGACCGCAAATACGTCAAGAACGTCCGGGCGATGAGCTCGGCGCAGCAGGCCCTTCTCGACGCCATCGACGAGCGCTCGGTGGTGGTCACGCTGGGGCCCGCCGGAACCGGAAAGACCTATCTCGCCATCGCCAAGGCGGTGGAGGCGCTGGAGCAGGGCCGCGCCGGCCGCATCGTGCTGTCGCGCCCGGCGGTGGAAGCCGGCGAAAGCCTCGGCTTCCTGCCCGGCGATCTGCAGGAGAAGCTTTCGCCCTATCTGCGCCCGCTCTACGACGCGCTGACCGAGCGGCTGGGTACCAAGCGGCTCAAATCGTTGCTCGCCGACGGGACGATCGAAATCGCGCCGGTCGCCTACATGCGCGGGCGCACGCTGAACGATTGCTTCGTCGTCATCGACGAGGCGCAGAACTGCACCTACGGTCAGATCAAGATGCTGCTGACGCGGCTGGGCTGGCGCTCGACCATGGTGCTGACGGGCGATCCCGACCAGACCGACCTGCTGCCGGGCCTGTCCGGGCTGGGCCAGATCGCCGACAGGCTGGAGCTCGTGAAAGAGATCGCGGTGGTACGGCTGGGCGAATCCGACATCGTGCGCCATCCGCTGGTCGCCAGCATGCTGACGGTGTTGTAGCGATTACCTCGCCACGGCGAGCGACAGAACGATGAGGCCGAGCGCCAGACTCCAATAGCCCGCGATCGCTGTCGCGAGCCAGAAGGCGACGGCCGAACACGACTTCTTGCGCCGGGCGCGCACTGCGTTGTCGAACAATACGCTGGGGCCGGCGAACACCATCACCGCCATGTAGCCCGCGCGCGCGCTCATGCTTTCCGGCTTGTGCCCGAATAGCCGGTACACATTTGCGACAACTCCCGACGCCGTCAGTCCGACGGCAACGGAAAAGAGCACGACCATAAGTTCGCGGTACATGTGGACCCCGGCAACTCGACGGGGAACGACGTGCAGGGCCCATGCCCGCGAATGCGGCAGTTGGAGGCGAGAAGCGTGCCAATTCGGGCCAATTGGCAAGCAATTCTGTGTGATAAACCGGCACCGTCCAATTTTTGGTCACTTTTTGGGAGAAACGTGGAGGCCAAATGAGCGAGGATTCCATGCAACGCTCGCCGTCCCTTTGTGCATAACTGCCTTGCGCGTCATCGCCTCCAAGGCCGCAAAGGTGCATGCTAAGCCATCTCGGAGGAGCGTATCGTGGCCACGCTGACCCGACCAAACCCCGCCAACCGACCGCGCGAGTTGGACATCACGCAGCATTCGGGCTGGCTGATTCCGATCGTCGTCTTCGTGGTGACGGCGGCGCTGTCGGCGTTGTTCCTCCTTTTCTACCTCGCGCCCAATCCGGCGTCCTTCATCGAGGACAATCCGGCGCCGACCGATCGCACCGAGGCGGTGTCGCTTAATGTCGGTCAGATGAATTTCAGAAGTCCCCGCCAATTACATCATCTACCGCGATGCGCGGCAGGGCGGAGAGCGCAATGACATCGCCCTGTTCACGATCCTGCCAGATTTCCTGGGCTATTCCAGCGCCGAAGCCCCCGCCTTCGCCGACAATTCCATCGCCTCGCCGACGATCTACATCCTGATCCGGCAGGAAAGCCTGGATCTGTCGGAGCAGGAATTGTTGAGCCGGGTCTACATGAACTACGTCGCCGATCCCGCCGGCCGCCGCGGGCCGTTCGGGCTCACCGAATACACGTTCCGCGACGATTCCGGTTATCGGGACGAGGATCTGTTCGTCGGCCATCAGAACGGCCGTCTCGTGGTCATGCGTTGCTGGCATATGAGCCAGGACGTGCCGAGCCCGAGCTGCCTGCGCGACCTCAGGCTCGACAAGGGCGTGGCCGTCACCTATCGCTTCAAGCGCGCCAATCTCGGCCAATGGCAGACCATCGCCAACGGCCTGGGCAAGCTGATCGCGACTTTCGAGACAGGCACGACCTAACGGACGCCGTTCATTCGATTCGGTAGCGGGCGGCGATCGTCGTGCGCCGCGGCAGCCAGACTTCCAGCACCATCGTCAGCGCAGGCTGGAATGCGCCCACGCCAAGGCCTGCGAACACCGCCATCGCCGCCAGTGCGAGCCCGAACCCGCCCGCATAACCGGCCCACACAAGCAAAGCCGCGATGACGCTCGACGAAGCGAACAAGGAGCCCGGCCCGGCCTGCGTCAGCGTCTGCGCCACGGCTTCGCCCGCGTCGCTTCCCTGCCTAAGATGGCCGGCGGTTTCGGCCGCCGCCGTCAGCAGAGGCAGCATGGCCGCGCCCAGCACGAAATAGATGTCGACGAGGGTGATCGCGTCCAGCGGCGGCGTGAGGCGCGCAAGCCAGGAAAGCCCCATCAATGCTGCGGTGGCGAGTACCGCCAGCGTCGCGGCCACGCTTCGCCAATCCCTGAGCACCGCAGTCACCACGGCCATCATGGCCCCGGCGTCGAGCCACAAGAACTGAACTTCCGACGGGCGCAAATCCACCACCAGCATCGATCCGCGCGCGCCGAAAAAGCCCAGAACCGCAAAGACCAGCGTAATGCCGGCGAGCGCAAAACCCCAACGCGGGCAAGCAAGATCGATCAGTGGATCGATCAGGCGCTGCCAGCGTTCCCACGCGCGATTGCTCCGGGCCACGAAATCTTCGTCATAGGGCAGAATCACCGCCAGCCACATGCAGGCGAACACCGACGCCATGGCGCCCAGCAGCTGTGCCGCCATCATGAGCACGGCCGGCTGTTGCCACGTCGTCACGGCAAGTCCGGTAAGGACGACCAATGGTGCCACGGTCGCCAACGCCAGTGTCGGACCGCGGGCGGCGAACGCCGTGCGCATCGCCGCCAGCCGACCCGTGCCCGCGATAACGGAACGCGCGAAGTTCTCGGCAAGCAGCAGGGCGGCGGCCATCGCGAACAGCCATGCGAAAGGCGAAGCCGGAACAGCGATCTGCGCGAATGCGCGGCCAGCAGCGACAGCCGCGGCCAGCCCCGGCAGGGGCGCTGCGACGACGATCGCGAGCAAGCCTAGATGGCGCAGACAGATGTATACAACGGCAGCAGCACCCGCGAGCAGAAACATGAAATCGAGCGTCTGCGGCAGCATCTGTCAGGTGCGGCTGGCGGGTGCTTCCGGCAGATCCATCTCAAGAATCGCCATGTTGAAGGCGTAGGAGGTTTCGCCCTCTTCTTCGTCCTTGAAGATCACACCGATGAACTCGCCATTAACATGGACTTCCACCGAGTCAGCTTGTCTGGGTCGCTCGACCACGGTGATGGTGTCCAGTCGAAAGAGGTTGCGCAGATATTTTTCCAGGCACCAGATCTCGCTACGTGTCAAAACAATCCTCCTTCGCGCTATCTTGCATGGGCGTCGCATGTCCCAGCCGCCACGATAGCGCGCAAATCCGGCAATTGGAGCCCCCCGCGCCAAGCGTGAGCCCGCGACCATTCAGCGGGAACTGGCACGCCTGCACTGGCCCGGTCAAGGGACGGGCTTCTGAAGGGTTACCGCTGCCGCTTATACGCCCGAGGGGCTCGGCCGCGTATGAGCCTCAGATCTGGTAGTCCGGCTCGTTAGGATCGATGAGATGGTCCATCTCCTGCGACGGCCGATTGGAACCGGCGCAGCCGATCACCTTGGCGGGCACGCCGGCCACCGTGCAATGGGCCGGCACCGGTTTCAGCACCACGCTGCCGGCGCCGACGCGGCTGTATTCGCCGACCTCGATGTTGCCGAGCACCTTGGCGCCCACCGACAGCAGCACGCCGCGGCGGATCTTGGGATGGCGGTCGCCCGTCTCCTTGCCGGTGCCGCCCAGCGTCACGCCGTGCAGCATCGAGACGTCGTCTTCGACCACCGCGGTCTCGCCGATGACGATCGCCGGTGGCATGGTCGATCATGATGCCGCGGCCGATCCTGGCGGCGGGATGGATGTCGACGGCGAACAGCTCCGACATGCGGCTCTGGATGAAATAGCGCCAGCGCCTCGCGGCCCTTGTGCCACAGCCAATGGGCGATGCGGTAGCATTGCAGGGCATGGAAGCCTTTGAAGAACAGGAACGCCTGCAGCATAGGAATGGCAGGCGGGATCGCGCTCGAAGATGGCCGAGAGGTCGGCGCGCACCGCCGCGCCGATCTCCGGATCGGCCGTCATCGCCATCCTCGAAGATCTCGCGGACGAGCATCGGGCTCACATCCTCGCCGCCGATCTTCTTGGCGAGGTGGTAGCACAGCGCGTCTTCCAGCCGGCTGTGGTTGAGGATCGTGGCATGACGAAGCTGGCCAGCGCCGGCTCGGTCTCGGCGAGATCCTGGGCCTGCGCGCGCAAGGCGCGACCAGATCGGATCGCAAGTGGCGAGTTTCTCATGGGGGACCGACATCGCACTCTCCCTGTCGCCGGCCATTCTAGCCAATAACGTTTCGAATTCCCAACCGCTGCACAGCCTTGATGCTGACAGCGGTCTTGCGCACATAAGCCCCGTCGCATCTGTTACAAGTCGGCCGGTGCCAACCGGGGCGGTCATGATCTCTCGTACGCCGTCCCAGCAGGTTCCACTAGGAAATTGAAATGACTGACAATTCCGTATGCTTAACCGCCCTGCCCCCCATGCGCTCGACCTGCTTCTGTCGCGGCGCTCGGGCTCGGCCAAGGCCATGACCGGGCCCGGGCCCGAATCCCGACGAGCTGCGCGAAATCCTCAGGGCAGCGTGCGCGCGTGCCCGATCACGGCAAGCTGCTCCCGTGGCGCTTCATCGTTTTCGTGGGCGACGGCCGGGCGCGGATGGGCGAGGTGCTGGTCGAGGCGCTGGCCCAGACCGAGCCCAATGCCAGCGAGGTCCGCATCGAGACAGAGCGCAATCGTTTTCTGCGCGCGCCGGTGGTGGTGGGTGTCGTCAGCCGCGTGCGCGAACAGATCCCCATTCCCGTCTGGGAGCAGCAGCTTTCGGCGGGCGCAGTCTGTCAGACCATGCTGATCGCCGCCCATGCCATGGGCTATGTCGGCAACTGGATCACCGAATGGTGCGCCTATCACCCGCTGGTCAAGGATGCGCTGGGGCTGAAGTCCGGCGAGCGCATCGCCGGCTTCCTCTATTTCGGCAAGCCGGCGGCGCCCCTCGAAGAACGCGTGCGGCCCGATCTGGATAAGATTGATCACGCGGTTTTGAACCGCGTCACGGAATGCCGATCAGCTTGTGGGTCTGAAGGCTCAGCCGCCAGTGCGGATGGGCGAGGCAATAGGCCGTGGCCGCCGCGTGTTGGCGTCGCGGTCGGCGTCGTCCATCGGCTGCAGGAAGAAGTGAGCGAAGGCGAGATCGCCGTAGCGTTCGGGCGGCGCGCCCTCTTGCGGATAGATCAGTTTGAGTTCGTCGCCGCGGGTGAGCTTCAACTCGGCGCCCGCCTTGGGGCTGACGCAAATCCAGTCGAGCCCGTGCGGGCGGCTCCAGCGTGCCGTTGGTCTCGACGCCGACCTCGAAGCCCAGCCCGTGCAGCGCGTCGATCAGTGGCGTGTCGAGCTGCAAGCAGCGGCTCGCCGCCGGTGCAGACCACGTAGCGGCTGCCGCGCACATCTCTCGGGCCATTTCGCCTCGACTGCATGCGCCAGGTCTTCCGCCGTCTCGAAGTTGCCGCCGCCCGGCCCGTCGGTGCCGACGAAATCGGTGTCGCAGAAATTGCAGGTGGCCGTGGCACGGTCCTTCTCGCGGCCGCTCCACAGATTGCAGCCGGCGAAGCGCAGGAACACCGCCGCGCGGCCGGCACGCGCGCCTTCGCCCTGCAGCGTGTAATAGATTTCCTTGACCGAATACGTCATGACCCGCGGTACTTGGCATAGCCCCCGGCGCGCAGATCGCAGGCCGGGCAGCGCCCGCAACCATAGCCCCAGTCGTGGCGATGCGTGCGGTCGCCCTGATAGCAGGTGACAGTTTCCTCGACGATCAGTTCGACCAGACGGGCACCGCCGAGCTCCTCGGCCAGCCGCCAAGTACCGGCCTTGTCGAGCCACATCAGCGGGGTCTCGATGACGAAATGCGCCTCCATGCCGAGATTGAGCGCAGTCTCGACCGCCTTGATGGTGTCGTTGCGGCAATCGGGATAGCCGGAGAAGTCGGTCTCGCACATGCCGCCGACGAGAGTCGCCGATGCCGCGGCGATAAGCCAGCGCCGCCGCCGCCGTGAGAAACAGGATGTTGCGGCCCGGCACGAAAGCTGGTCGGCAGCCCGTTGGCGCCCATCTCGATTGTCATGTCGTCGGTAAGCGCGCTGCCGCCAATCGCCTTCAGCACCTCAAGCGGCAGCACATGATCGGCGCCCAGCCGGCGCTGCCATTGCGGATATTCGCGGGCAAGCGCGGCCAGAATGGGCGGGCGCGCCTCCAGTTCGGCGGCGTGGCGCTGGCGATAATCGAAGCCCACGGTCTCGACGGCTTCGTAGCGCTCGAGCGCCCAGGCCAGACAGGTGGTCGAATCCTGTCCGCCGGAAAACAGCACCAATGCCTTGGTTGTGCTCATGGGCGAGGTTTAGCGCGGGCCGCGGCCCCGCGCGAGCCCTAAGCCGCCACGCCGCTGTGCGCCGGTGTCAGTGCCGGTGCGTCCACGCGGATGGTAACGACGGTTCCCTCGCCTTCCCGGCTGGAGATGGCCAGCCGCCCCCCATGCAGATCGACCAGCGCCTTGGTGATGGCGAGCCCCAGCCCTGTTCCTTCGAAGCG
Organism: uncultured Pseudomonadota bacterium; assembly: GCA_963775165.1. GTDB lineage: Bacteria > Pseudomonadota > Alphaproteobacteria > Micropepsales > Micropepsaceae > Rhizomicrobium. Next base: position 218,305 of record CAVZHX010000004.1, read on the forward strand.
GCGGGCGAGCGAGCCGTCGATCTGATGGAAGGGCTCGAGCGCCGCCGCGATCTGGTCCGGCGCCATGCCGATGCCGGTATCGGCGACGGCGATGGAGATTCCATCGCCCTCCTCCCGCCGCGCATGGACGCAGATGCGCCCGCCGGCGGGCGTGAACTTGAATGCGTTGGAGAGAAGGTGGACCAGTACCTGCGTGAGCCGCTTCTGGTCGGCATTGATCACCGCGACATCGGGGGCGACATCCAGAACGATCTCGTGTTCGACCCCGCCGGCGACGCGCGCTTCGGCGACGGCACCTGCGATCACGTCTTCGAGCAAAAGATTATCGCGCTCCAGCGTGACGTCGCCGGCCTGCAGCCGGGTGATGTCGAGTACATTGTTGATGATCTCCAGAAGGCGCGTCCCGCTTTCGTGGATGTGGCCGGCGTATTCAAGATAGGCGGCCTGGCCCAGCGGGCCGAGTAGTTCCGACTTCAACATTTCGGAAAAGCCGAGTACGGCGTTCAGCGGCGTCTTCAGTTCATGGCTCATCGCGGCCAGAAAGGCCGACTTGGCCCGGTTGGCCTCCTTGGCGTCGTGCAAGGCCTGACGCACGGCGTTGTCGGCCACGATCTTGGCGGTGACATCTTCAACCGTGCCTTCGTAGAACACCAGACGCCCGGCCCAGTCGCGCACGGCGCGCGCGTTTTCCGAAATCCAGATCGTCGAGCCGTCGCGGCGCCGTATCTCCGAGACGAAGTTCGTCACCACGTCCTGTTTCTGCAGCAAAGTACGGAATTGGTCGCGGCGGCCGGGCGCGACGTAGAGCTGACCGGCGATGTCGGTCAGCACCGCCATGAGCGCGGACGGGCTTTCATAGCCGTAAATCTTCGCCAGCGCCGGATTGGCGTCGACGTAGCGGCCCTCGGGCGTGGTGCGGAAGATGCCTTCGATGGCGTGGTCAAAGAAGGCCCGATAGGTCTTCTCCGCCGCAGTGAGCGGCAGCGCTGCCGGGGTCTCGGCGCCGCGCAGGCACCACATCACAAAGGCAAATGTCGCAACGATGAGGACGCCGGCTGCGGACTCGGGATCGGCGAAGGATTGCAGCGATGCGACGAAGATCGCGGCAACCGGAACCAGCACGGCGGCTGCAAATGCCAACGCACCGCGCTTCGGTCCACGCCGGCGCGGTACCGTTGATGCCACCTCCGCATCAGGGCAGCCGCCGGTCGTCATATGCCTCTCGTCTCAAATGCAGCTTTGGTCAGACGTTAAGTAGCCGGAAACTCTAAACATTGTGTTTCCGCGCCAAGCAAACCGCGCGCACAAGCCGAGCAAGGTTGACGGTACCGCGATTCTACAAATTGGCGTCGCACTTACTGCGCCGAAATTGCCACAGCACGATCCAACTCCACACGAAAGGCAGCGTAAAACAGCGGACTTGCATTGCCGCGGCTTATGCTCACAAATATTCGAACCCACATTATTGCGCTGGAAAGACCGGCACCTGCGGCGCTAATCTGATCAAATGTTGTTCTGACGGAAGGCACGAATGTCCGCGCAATCACCTGCCCCTCGCCTTTCGTAAGACACGCCACATTTCCATACAGCGACGAGATCAAACGGACAGATGAGTTTTCTGCACGCGATTGAACCTGTCTTTGTGCTCGCGGGCTTCGTGGTCGGCGCACTTGTCGGCATCACCGGCGCGGGTGGCGGTGCCTTGATGACGCCCATCCTGATCTTTTTCGGGATACCACCTATTTCCGCGGTCGGCACAGACCTGCTCTACGCCGCGCTGACCAAGATGGGCGGCACCGCCGTCCACGGCTACAACAAGACGGTCGACTGGCGCGTGGTGGTGCGCTTGGCCACGGGCAGCATCCCCGGGGCCGCGCTGACGGTCGCCGTCCTGTACGAACTCAACATCGATAGCACGACGACGCAGATCCTCATCACCCGCGTTCTCGGTGCGGCGTTGCTCCTGACGGCCTTGTCGCTGTTCTTCCGCAAGCCGATGACGCGGCTTGTTACCGCGCACGTCGGCGACTTCGATTCCGACCTTGTGCGCCGGCTCACGATTGCGGCCGGCTTCCTGCTCGGTGTCCTGGTTTCCGTCTCTTCGGTCGGCGCCGGCGCGATAGGTGTCACCGTGCTGATCCTTCTATATCCGAAAATGCCGACCTCGCGGATCGTCGGCTCGGATATCGCCCATGCCGTGCCGCTCACGCTCATTGCCGGACTTGGCCATTGGCTGCTCGGTTCGATCGACTGGGTGCTGCTCGTCACGCTGCTGATCGGCTCCCTGCCGGGCATCATCGTCGGCAGTCACCTGGCGGCGCGCCTGCCGGAGACGGTCGTCAGGCTGATGCTGGGGGCGACGCTCTTGGTTGTCTGCGTCAAGCTCTTGCTTTGAGCCCGTCCGCTCTCAGTGAACCAGGAACAGCGGCAACTCGGCGTGGCTGACGACGTGGCGCGTGACGCCGCCGAAGAACATCTGACGCAGCCGCGTGTGGCCATAGCCGCCCAGAACCAGGAGATCGGCGCCGTCGCCGAGCGCCGCCTCCAGAAGCACCGCACCGGTCGGCCGCGCTCCGGCCTCGACGCAGCGCTGGACCGCGCGCACACCGTGCAGGGCCAGATAGTCGCAGACATCGGTCGCGTCTCCGGGCGCGGTGCCCTGCGAGACGGTGAGGATTTGCACCTGCCCGGCCTGTTCGAGATAGGGCATGGCCGCGGTCACCGCGCGCGCGCAGGGCACGCTTCCATCCCAGCCGATGGCGATCTTGCGCGCGAAAGCTTTTGCCGGCGTCTGCGCCGCCAGCACCACTGGCCTGCCGGTCTCCAGCAGCGTTGCCTCGAAGGCTTCGGTCAGGCCGGGCTTTTCCTCCGGTGGAAGCGGGCCGAACACCACCAGATCCGAAAGCCGGCTTGCCGCTTCGACCTGATTGACGAAATCGCCTTCGACCTCGCGCCACGACACAGTCACGACGTCGCGCCGAGCCGGCACGTCGACCATCGTCACGCCGGCATCTTCGGCGGCCTTGGCCAGCGTCGCCCGCGCGCGGCCAGCGGCCTCGTCGGAGGCCTGTTTGGCCGCATCGATGATCTCCTGCACCACCACGCCCGACATGCTTTCGCCGAAGAACGGCATGGACTGGGTCGGGTCCGGCCGCACGAACAGGACCTGGACATGGGCATGGAACGGCTTGGCCGCCGCGAATGCGGTTGCCACGACCTTATCGTCGCGCGTCATGCCGACAAGCGGCGCAAGAATTTTGGCGTAGGACACGGCCCCCTCCCTTGCTGCCTGCCATGCTTACATGCGAGCAACGCCCCAATCTTGACTCAAGTCAAGCCGCTCCGGCGCCGGCCGGGACCCATGCAATCCCAAAGGCTCGCGCGCCCGCGGCGTATGCGTTAAATGGCGCGAGCCACCGGAGAGCCAATGACCGCAGCCCGCCGATCCCCGCGCCGCAATCAGGGCGCACCGCGCGCCTGGCAGCGGATGCTGAGCGGGCGCCGGCTCGACCTGCTCGATCCTTCGCCGCTGGACGTGGAGATCGAGGACATCGCCCACGGCCTTGCCCGAGTCGCCCGCTGGAACGGCCAGACCAACGGCGATCATGCCTTTTCGGTCGCCCAGCATTGCGTGCTGGTGGAGCGGATGGCGGGCGAACTCAAGCCGCGGCTGGCGCGCGAAGGCGCGGCTGGCGGCGCTGCTGCACGACGCGCCGGAATATGTGGTCGGCGACCTCATCAGCCCGTTCAAGGCGGCGGTCGGCATCGACTACAAGGATTTCGAGCTAAGGCTGCTCGCGGCGATCCATATCCGCTTCGGCCTGCCGCCCAGACTGTCCGCGACCTCGCCGCCGCTCATCAAGAGGGCCGACAGCATCGCCGCCTATCTACGAGGCCACCCAGCTGGCCGGCTTTGGCCGCGAGGAGGCCCGGCGACTATTTCGGCCGGCCGCCCGCGGCGCTGCGCCCGCCGCGGCTGGTGCCGCTGCGCGCCGCCAGAGGCCCAGGCGCAATTTCTGGAGCGGTTCCGGCGGCTAACGCGCATAGCTGCGTCGTCGATCTCAGCATTCGCCATCGCCGCCTGCGCTCGCTAGGCTAGAGCAGCCGGAGTAGCCGACCATGCCCATGATTCTTGTCACCCCGCTCTCCGCCGTCGAGGAGACTGTCCGCCGCGACCGCCCCTCGCATCTGGTGACCCTGCTGTCGCCCGAGCACATGATCGAGACGCCCGACGGCATGCGCGCCCGACCGCGCATCTGCGGCTCGGCCTGAACGACATCGCCGACGCCGCGATGGGCGAGGCGCCGCCGCGGCCGCAGCATATTGAGCAGCTGATCGCGTTCGGCCGCGGCTGGGACGCCGAGCGAGCCGATGCTGGTCCATTGCTGGGCCGGCGTCAGCCGCTCGATGGCGGCGGCCTACATCCTGTTGTGCGACCGGCTGGGGCCGGGCACCGAAGCACGAGATCGCGCAGGCCATCGCGCGCGCCGCGCCCCGCACGCCTATCCCAACCCGCTGATGGTCGCGCCTGGCCGACCGCGCGCTGGGCCGCGGCGGCCGCATGGTGCGCGGCCGTGGAGGCCATGGGCCGCGGCAGGCATCGTCGGCGAAGGCGATGCCGTGGAATTGCCGCTGTCGCTCGGAGGCCTATGAGCCGCGACGCCACCGACATGTCGTGCGCATCGGCTTGAGCGCGGCGATCGTGTCGGTCGCCGACGAACGCCCGCGCGTGCTGGCGGTGCGCCACCCGGACAGCCGTCGACGCCCTGCCCTTCGGCCCGTTCGATCCGCTCGGGCATCGCACCATGGAAAGCGGCCTGCGAACCTGGGTGGGCGAGCAGACCTATCTCGATCTCGGCTATGCCGAGCAGCTTTACACCTTCGGCGACCGCGGCCGGCAGTGGTCAAGCCCGGCGAAGGCCCGCGCGTCGTCTCGGTCGGCTATCTGGCGCTGACGCGTGCGACCGGCGAACTGAAGGCGCCCGACACGCTGTGGCGCGACTGGTATCGCTATTTCCCGTGGGAGGACTGGCGCGACGACCAGCCCGCCATCATCGACCGCGTGATCGCGCCCGCGCTGACGGCGTTCGCGCAATGCCGGCGCCGGACGCGAGACGCCGAGGTGCGCCGCGAGCGCGCGCGGCTCTGCTTCGGCCTCGACGGGCTGGCCTGGGACGAAGAGAAAGTGCTCGAACGCTACGAGCTGCTCTACGAAGCCGGGCTGGTCGAGGAGGCGCGGCGCGACGGGCGCGCGGAACGGTCGAACTGCCCGGCGCCGCCGCTGGGCGCCAGCATGATCTTCGACCACCGCCGCATCCTCGCCACCGCCATCGCGCGGCTGCGCGGCAAGATGAAATACCGCCCGGTGGTGTTCGAGCTGATGCCGCCGGCCTTCACGCTGCTGGAATTGCAGCGCACGGTCGAAGCGATTTCCGGCATCCGCCTGCACAAGCAGAATTTCCGCCGCCTGGTCGAAGGCCAGGGCTTGGTGGAGGGCACGGGCAAGTTCGCCATCGCCGGCGCGCGGCCGGCCGGCCGAGCTGTTCCGCTTCCGCCGCGAAGTCCTGCGCGAGCGGCCCTCGCCGGGCGTGCGGCTCGGATGCGGCGCTGACCGCGGCACCGCGTTCGAGCAGTGGCATCGCGATGACGAGTATCTCGCTGCTTGCTTTCCGGTACGAATTCCGTCGTTTCCCCGGGCTCAAGCCTGATAGCGGTGTGGCGGCTCGTAATCCCCGCCGCCGACCCATCCCTTGCCCCGATAGGCGAAGAGAAGGCACCGTGCCGGGCCGGCCTCGAGCGTGAACGGCGCCTCCATAGAGAGAATTTCGAGGCCGAGATCGCGCTCTGGAAAGGTGCCGAGCAGCTTGCGCCGTATGCCCGGCGCGCCCTGCCGCTCATGCCAGGGAAAGTTCTCCGGCCGCATCACGATTGGCGTCTTGTAACGTGGCGGCGGATAGGAGATCGGCTTCCCGAAGACGCGCTCCCAGATCGCTTCATAGCCGTCCTGGGTCTTGCGCCCCTCGCCGCGTTCGCGATGCAAGACAGCACCTTCTCGAAACGCCCGAATTCGAGAAGCTCGTCGCGCCCGCGCGCGGATTGGTCGGCGCTCATATAGCGCCTGACCGCTGGCACCGCCAAACTGCAACACCAGCACCAGACGGTCCGGTCCGCCCTCCTGCGGTCCGTAAGGCACGCCTTCCGGGAAGTAGCCGACCTCGCCGGCCTCGAGCTTGAGATCGCGGCCGATCGGCACCGCGCCTTCCAGACAGGAGCGAACCTGGTCCCAATTGTGCCGGTGGCGCGGCGAGAAGTAGTCCGCGCTCTCGTCGGCCAGGACCAGGGCGAAATTCGTCGGCGAGAGCCCTCCTCGCCCTCGAAGAGCCGTTTGAATGCGATGCGGCCGGCACGATGGCGGACCAGACTCCGCCCCATTCCATCCGGCCGGCATGCACGATTTCCAAAGCCACGCTCCTCCTCGTGTGCTGCCCAGGCGGCGGCGCGGGCTTGGCTTTTCCCACCCAAGGCCGGCCGGGACCGGGCTGCGGCCATAACGCCCGCGCTCGCCGGGCCTGTCAAATTGTCACGCCAAGTGTCGGGCAGGGCGGACTATTCCGGTTCGCCCATCCGGCGCCGGGAGGCCCAGCCTGAATTCACTTGACGGATTTATGCTCAGGCGTAGCATAACAAATGTACCACCGGCCTTTAAGGCCGGTGTTTTCGCCCTATATATATGCTCAGAAAGAGCATAATGGAGAACGCGATGGACGGCTCGACATCGACATGAGACGGCACGGCCGAGGCACCGCCTTTCACGCCGGAGGTCGCGCGGGCGACGCACGCGCTCTACGCCAAGGTCGCGCATGTCGTTCCGGAAATCGAATGGCCGGTCCACGCCCCGTATGTGCAGGCGATCAACGCGCTGAAGCGCGAGAAGAACGCGGTCATCCTCGCCCACAACTACATGACGCCGGAGATCTTCCACTGCGTCGCCGATTTCATCGGCGACTCGCTGCAGCTCGCCCGCGAGGCCGCCAGGACCGATGCCAGGATCATCGTCCAGGCCGGCGTGCACTTCATGGCCGAGACCTCGAAGGTTCTGTCGCCGGACAAGACGGTGCTGATCCCCGACCCGAGGCGGGCTGCTCGCTGGCCGCCTCGATCACCGGCGCCGACGTGCGCCTGCTGAAGCAGAAATATCCGGGCCTGCCGGTGGTGACCTATGTGAACACCTCCGCCGAGGTGAAGGCGGAGAGCGATGTCTGCTGCACCTCGTCCAACGCCGTCGCCGTGGTGGAAGACATCGCGCGCGAATGGGGCACCGACACCGTCATCATGATCCCGGACGAGTATCTGGCCCAGAACGTCGCCAAGCTGACCAAGGTCAAGATCATCAGCCTGGAAGGGCCGCTGCGAGGTGCATGAGCGCTTCACCGCCGCCGACATCCGCGGCTATCGCGAGGCCAATCCGGGCGTGGTGGTGCTGGCCCATCCCGAATGCCCGCCGGAGGTGATGGCCGAAGCCGATTTCGCCGGCTCGACCAGCGGCATGATCGCCTATGTCGGCAAGCACCGCCCGGCCCGCGTGGTGCATGGTCACCGAATGCTCGATGAGCGACAATGTCGCGGTCGAATTCCCCGATGTCGAATTCGTGCGGCCCTGCAATCTGTGCCCGCACATGAAGCGGATCACGCTGCCGAAGATCCTCCATTCGCTGCAGACCATGACCTACGAGGTCACCGTCGATCCGGCGATCGCGGCGCGCGCGCGGGCGGCGGTGGAGCGCATGCTCGCGGTCGGCGAGCCGGCCGCGCTGCAGGCGGCCGCGTGAGGCTGCCATGGCGCGCGCAGCCGACAACATCATCGAGGCCAAGGGCGCCCTGATCCTGGGCGCGGGCATCGCCGGGCTGTTCACGGCGCTGAAGCTCGCGCCCTTCCCTGCGCTGGTGCTGGCCGGCGCGCGGCCGGGCACCGGCTCCAGCGCCTGGGCGCAGGGCGGCATCGCCGCGGCGATGGGCCCTGACGACAGCTGGCAGGCCCATGCCGCCGACACCATGGCCGCCGGGCGCGGGCACTGCGACCCGGCGATGGTCGAGCTTCGTCGCCGGCGAGGCCCCGGCGCGCATCGAAGATCTGATCGGCCTCGGCGCGCCGTTCGACCGCGAACCGGACGGGACGCTTGGCGCTGGGCCGCGAGGCCGCGCATTCGGCCAACCGCATCGTGCATGTGCACCGGCGACCGCGCCGGCGCCGAGGTCACGCCGCACGCTGGCCGAGCGCGCCCTGGAAACGCCCGTCCATCACGATCCTCGAAGGCTTCCACGCCGTCGAGCTGGCGATGCGAAGACGGCCGCGTCGCCGGCCTGTTCGCGCGCTACGGGCATGGGCGCGAACGCGCGGCTGGTGCTGTTCCGCGCGCCGGCCGTGATCTTCGCCACCGGCGGGCTCGGCGCGCTCTACTGCCGTGACCACCAATCCGCCGGAATCGCGCGGCGAAGGCCTGGGCATGGCGGCGCGCGCCGGCGCGGTGATCGCCGATGCCGAATTCGTGCAGTTCCACCCCACGGCCATCGCCGTCGGCCGCGATCCCGCGCCGCTCGCGACCGAAGCCCTGCGCGGCGAAGGCGCCACGCTGATCGACGAAACCGGCCGCCGCTTCATGCCCGCCGTGCATGCCGACGCCGAGCTGGCGCCGCGCGACGTCGTGGCCCGCGCGCATCCATCGCGAGATCGCCGCGCGGCCATCACATCTTCCTCGATTGCCGCAAGGCGGTCGGCGCGCAATTCGCCGCGCGTTTCCCGACCGTCTATGCCGCCTGCCGCGCAGCCGGCATCGATCCGGCGACGACAGCCCATTCCGGTCGCGCCGGCCGCGCACTACCACATGGGCGGCATCGCCACCGACGCACGACGGCCGCACCTCGCTGGACGGTCTGTGGGCGGTCGGCGAATGCGCCTCCACCGGCCTGCACGGCGCCAACCGGCTGGCATCCAACTCGCTGCTCGAAGCGCTGGTGTTCGGCGCGCGCGCCGCCGAAGACATGCAAGGCCGCGATACGCCCCGCGCCGGCACGCGGCACGCCGCCCGCGCCCAGCGCTTCGCCTCGCCGCCGCCGCCGCAGTGCTGCGCGAGACGATGACGACAGCTCGTCGGCCTGGAGCGCGACGCGCGACGGACTTGCCGCCGCGCTTGGACACCATCGCCGCGAGTCGAGCGCGCCGGCGCGCCCGAGCCGGCGCTGCTCAACATGACGGCGACGGCCAAGCTGGTCGCCGCCGCCGCGCTGGCCCGGCACGAAAGCCGCGGCGCCCATTTCCGCACCGATTATCCGCAGACGGCGATGGAGCGGCGCGCGCTCCTTCCTGACGCTGGCCGATGCCGAAGCGATCGCGGCGACAGCAGCCGCAGATGCCGGCGCACCGCGCCGCAATCTGACGCGTCGCCCTGCCCTTCACGCGTCCGCCGCATCCGCTGCTGGTCGAGCCGGTGGTGCGCGCCGCGCTGGAAGAAGATCTCGGCCGCGCCGGCGACATCACCAGCGCGATCTGACGGTCCCGTCCGGTCAGCGCGCGACCGCGCGCCTCGTCGCGCGCAAGCCCGGCACCATCGCCGGGCTGATCGCGGCCGAATGCGCCTTCCGGCTGGTCGATCCGGCCACGTCGTTCCGTGCCGAGGCGCCCGACGGCACGACCGTCGCAGGCCGGCGCAGTGCTCGCCGCCGTCGAAGGGTCCGCGCGCGCGCCTGCTGACGGCCGAGCGCGTGGCGCTGAATTTCGTCGGCCATCTGTCCGGCGTGGCCACCGCGACGCGCGCGCTGGTCGATGCCGTGGCGGGCACCAAGGCCCGCATCGTCTGCACCCGCAAGACCACGCCCGGCCTTCGCGACCCTGCAGAAATATGCCGTGCGCTGCGGCGGCGGCTTCAATCACCGTTTCGGCCTGGACGACGCCGTGCTGATCAAGGACAACCATCTGGTGGCCGCCGGCGGCATCGAACCGGCGGTCGAGCGCGTCCGCGCCGGCACCGGCCATATGGTCAAGATCGAAGTGGAAGTGGACACGCTGGCCCAGCTCGAAGAGGCGCTGGCGCTGGGCGTTGATACCGTCCTGCTCGACAATATGGCCGGCGGACGATCTGCGGCGTGCCGTGGCGCTGGCCAAGGGCCGCGCGGTGCTGGAGGCCTCCGGCAACGTCACGCTGGCGACCGTGCGCGCCATCGCCGAGACCGGCGTGGATTACATCTCCTCGGGCGCGATCACCCACTCGGCGCCCAACCTCGACGTGGGGCTCGATTTCGCCTGACCGCAGTCCGGGGTGAGGAAGGGTGGAGGTGGATGACACGGCCAAGGAACCGCGATGTGACCGGCAAACGCAGGCTCACACGTATCGCAAGACGCGTGCGCCGCGTCATCCGGCACGCCAAAGTCGCCTACATACCGACGGCCCGCATTGATTTACGTCAATGGAATTTATCCGCGCGAAGCGATCAGCTCGAGCTGCTGTGCGATGGACGGCACGCGGTAGAAAATATGGTTGCCGATCTGAACGGTTTTCACCAGATGGCCTGCCCAGATCGGATCGACGGAGACGGCGTGATAGGAGGTAGCGTCGTCGGTGATGTCGCTCAGCGGCACGGCGCCGGTCATGATCTTGGCGGCCAGAAGGCGGGCATGGCTCCAGGCATGCGGCCTCCTTGGCGCGGTCCATGTCGCCGTTGCAGACGAAGCTGAACTGGCGGGCCCTTGGACTGTGCACCTTCAAACACCACGCCGCAGATGGTTCCCGGATAGGCGCGGTTGCGCAGGCGGTGGAAGACCACTTCGGCCACCGCCATCTCGCCTTCAATGCCTTCGCCGCGGGCCTCGTAATACATCGCCTCGGCCAGGCAGCGGCGTTCGCCCAGAAGCTGCACCAGCGCGATTTCCTGCGGCGCGGGCTTCGCCACCGTGGCGGTCGCTGTGTGCGGCCGTTTCGGCGGCCGGACGATGGCCAAAATTGTCCGTGTACGGAACGCATGCCAGATGGCGATCGCCACTCCAAGGGCGAGCAGCATCGCGCCTACAATCGCGCGGTCGGAACGCCGCAATGCGTCGATGGTTTGTCTGTTCATATTGGAGATCAGTTTCTGTCCGGGCTTCGCGTCAGTTCATTGACATCGATCAGTCATCAATATCGATCAGTTCATTGATATCGATTCGTCCCAGCGCCTCTCCCTCTCGGGTTCGCGCCTTTTGACAGTGAAAATTCGAATCGTCAAATAAAATCATTCTTCATCATGACGCAACGTCACGATTAACCGGAAATGGCTGTCATTTCCGATGCTTCCGTGTACGGATCAAATTATAAGTAAGGCTAATCCGCGAAGGGCCGCCTGGGCCGCCGCCAGCCGCGCAACCGGCACGCGGAACGGCGAACAGGAGACGTAATCGAGTCCGCACGCGATGGCAGAAAGCGATGGAATCGGGATCGCCGCCATGCTCGCCGCAGATGCCCAGTTTCAAATCGGGACGGGTGGCGCGGCCGCGTTCGATCGCGATTCTGCACGAGTTCGCCCACACCATCCTCATCGATGCTGACAAAGGGATCGCGCGCGATCAGACCCTTGGCGAGATAGTCGCCGAGGAACGCGCCGGCGTCGTCACGGCTGAGGCCCAGCGCGGTCTGCGTGAGATCGTTGGTGCCGAAGGAGAAGAATTGCGCGGTCTCGGCGATCGCGCCTGCGCGCAGCGCCGCGCGCGGCAATTCGATCATCGTTCCGATCAGATAAGCCGGCACTTTTCCGCGCTCGGCCTTGACCGCGGCGGCGACCGCCTCGATGCGGGCCTTGAGCCAGTCGAGCTCGCTCTTGAAGCCACGAGCGGGATCATGATCTCGGGCGCGACCGGTCGCGCGCCCGCCTTCTTCCACATCCAGTGCGGCTTCCAGAATGGCGCGGACCTGCATTTCGTAGATCTCGGGATAGGTGATGCCGAGCCGGCAGCCGCGATGGCCAAGCATGGGATT